>JBIITJ010000038.1:0-23970 GCA_044340535.1 Rhodoglobus sp. | reverse complement strand
AAGCTGGAGAAAACCAAGGTGGCTGTTCGCCGATGACGAGAATGCGAGTTCTCCACGTAAGTCCGTCGTACGCCCGAGCGGATGGCGGCCCCGCAGAGGTCCTCCGGGGGCTCATCCCATCGCTGAATCGACTCGAGAACCTGGACGTTCACGTTATTGCGACAGATAAGGGGGCGGGTCCAACTGACAAAGACTTCTCCTCCTTGCCGTATGTGACCGTAGTGAAGCAACGTGTCCTCCCCCGGTGGACTTTTAGCCCAGCCCTACTGCGCCCTCTGTTCTCCGAGATTCGCCGTGCGGACCTCGTCCACATTCATAGCGTCCACACGTTCCCGACCAGCGCCGCAATGATCATCGCGCGCCTCACCCGTACGCCTTTTGTCTTGCAGCCACATGGAGCGCTCGATACCTATCACCTTTCGCAGGGCGAGTGGATCAAGAAGGCTTACCTAAGGATCGTCGATGGTTTCGGGTTGGGAGGCGCGCGACGAGCCGTGTACAGCTCGACCATGGAAGCCGAGGAAGGTCAGCTCACACTTCGCCGACTTACACCGGCATTGATTCCGCTCGGAGTCGATCCGACGCTCTTCGATGTCCCTCGGAAGGAAACCGGGGACCTAATTCTCTTCCTTGCCCGAGTTGCCAAGAAAAAGCGGCTTGATCTGGTCCTACGAGCTATGGCCATTCCTCCTCTTTCCCAGACCGGAGCTCGGCTCATCGTGGCTGGCGCCATCGGATCGGACCTCCCTTACATACCAAAGCAGCTGGTCGAGAAGCTGGGGCTGGAAAGCCGCGTGGAGTTCTCCGGACAAGTGGATCGTTCGGCCCGACGGCACCTGTTGGGTGAAGCAAGCGTCTTTGTCTTGGCGAGCGACGACGAGAGCTTCGGAGTCGCGGTTGCCGAAGCTATGGCGGCTGGTTGTGCGGTCGTCGCCTCGGATCACGTGGGCCTGGCCGCGGACGCAGCTGATAGCGGAGCACTACAACTCTCCTCGCAAGACCCAGTAGACCTCTCCAAGAAGATAGCCGACCTGATCGAATCGTCCGCCGCTAGAGCGTTGATTGGGACCGCTGGTCGGAAGTTTGCCAGGGATAATTTCGATTGGGACGGAGTTGCTCAGAAGCTTGAGTCTTCGTATGTAGACGTGCTGCGCGAACCGCGATGAGTGACCTGATGAGGTTCTTCGTTGTGGCCGACGGCCCCATCGACTCTCCGAAGACCAATTCAGGTGTTGCGCGAGGAATATCGAGTGCGCTCGCGCGGCGCCATGACGTAGAACTCGTCGGGACACTCGACTCAAGCTTCTCCGGGTGGCGGCGCGCTTGCCTTCTGGCCGCTACTTTTAGGCCGTCACGCCGCTTATGGTGGGCAGCATTCAACCTTGGGCTCCTCAATATTGTTTGGCGCTCTGGTAGACGAGATCGCGCCGCGGCAAGTTCACCGAACGTTAGCTATGTTCTCCAAGTGAGGAACATCTATCTTCCCTCGAAGCACCCGTATCTCGTCTTTATCGATAGCACGTCGGTGATGGCCAACAGAGGATGGAAGACATGGCGAGCAACGCCGATCGGGCGCTCAGTTCGGAAGTCGATCGAGACAAGACAGTTCGAGAATGCTGCCCACGTCTTCACAGCCGGCGCTCAAGCGGCCCTGAGCGTCGTGAATGACTACGGGATCCCGCCTACTCGGGTCACGGCGGTAGGTGGAGGCGTTAACTTCGACCCGCTTCCGGCGGAAGATTTTCAAGTTTCTGGCGTGCCGACTATCCTCTGGGTCGGCCTAGACTTCAAACGCAAGGGCGGTGAAGTCCTGCTGGAAGCCTTTGCGCGACTTCGGAAAACCAACGAGCAGGTCAGGCTTCTGATGGTGGGCGTACATGAGAACGCACCGCACCCGGGAGTCGAGTTCATCCCTCCGATAGAGTCCCGCGAAGAACTGGCCAGTATCTATCGCCGCGCCACCGTCTTTTGCCTTCCTGCCCATCACGAACCGTACGGGCTGGTAGTGCAAGAAGCGATGGCCTTCGGGCTTCCCTGCGTTGTGACACGCGTCGGAGCGCTGGGAGAGATCGTCTCCGACGGAGTGACCGGGCTCTTGGTTGATCCCGGAGACCCAGCGGCCCTCACGGACGCCCTCCTGGCCTTGATTGATAGCCCGGAGGTGGCCGCGACCATGGGGAGGGCCGGTCGCGAAAAAGTCGAGAGAGAACTCACATGGGACGCGGTGGCCGGGCGAATGATCGCTGCGCTGAACAGTCAGGAAGGGCGCAACAATGAGGCAGATCCAAAATGAGGCGGGCTAAGCGCTTGCTGGTAGCCGCCGTAGGGCTGTGGCCAGCATCCTCGTTCAAGAACTGGGCCCTTGGAACGCTGGGCTATACAGTTGCTCGCTCCGCAAGGATCGGGCCGTGCCTGATTCTTGGTGTGAACTCGATCATTCTCAAGAAGAACGCCTCGATTGGCCCATTTAATGTTTTCCGCGACCTTGAAAGTGTGCACATGGACGAGTTCGCAGTCATTGGACAGTGGAACTGGGTGTCCGCCGCAGCACCTCTTGTTGCTGCGGGTGGGAGCGGCTCCCTTTCTCTTGGGCAGCACAGCGCCCTTACCTCGCGACACTACGTAGACGCCAGCGGCGGGATCTCCATCGGGTCGTTCTCTACCGTCGCGGGGGTGAGATCCACCTTCATCACTCACGGAATCGACTGGAAAACCAGCGAGCAAACCACCCGCGGAATCGAGATAGGCGAATATTGCCTAGTGTCCTCCAATACTTCTATCGCTCCAGGAACCCGTTTGGCCGATAGGTGCGTCACCGGCATGGGCGCGACCCTGGCAGGGGAGCTCACTGAATCAGAATCCTTGTATGTCGCGCCACGTGCGGGCATGGTGAAGACCCAGCTGAGCGGTGAGTACTTCAGGCGCAGCGAGGGATTTGTCTCACCGAGGGCTATGACCTACACCGCGGAGGGTGATTCGCAGACCGGAGGCTCGCTTGCGTAAGGGACTGCTTGGAATCGGGATGTTCGCACGGAAAGCGATCCACCACTTACGTGCCCAAAGGGAGCTTCGTCGCCAAGAAGCTGCATTTAGCAAGGCGTCTGAGGACGTAAGCGGCTCGCGTGCATTCGTCGGACTCGACCCTTTCAGCCTTGCGCTTTCAGGAATCTCCTCCGGCGAACGCGGGAAGCCATCCCTAAACGCGGTCCTTCCCGAGCTCAGAGCCGACGGGATATTTGCAGGACTTCGCACTGCACTTGAGTTTTCGTGCCGCCTTGCTGACCGAAGCGGGCATGACCTGCGAATCGTGATCCTAAAGAACTCGCTCGATCAGCCTGCACAGGTCGAGATGCGGCAGTATCTGGCGGCCGAGTTGGGATTTCGCGGCAGCGCCACGTTCTACAGTGCCGAGGAGATGAGTGACGTCAACGTCCATACTCGGGATTTTTGGATCGTTACCCATTGGACGACAGCTCATGCGGTGGACGTCGCGTCCCGGCTAGGACTGATCGCAAAACGCAGAGTGATGTATCTGGTGCAGGACTACGAGCCGGGATTCCATGCTTGGGGAACCGAGTTCGCCCTCGCGCGATCGACATACTTCGCGGGCTTCCACCACATTGTTAATTCAGTGCCCCTTCAGACCTATCTCGCGGAAGAGGAAGGGCTCCAGATAGCCGACGAGTTCGTATTCCGACCTCAGATCGACCTGGATCGCGCTCAACGGGCCGTTAAGCACCGCACTGCAATATCTGTCCCGACGATATTTTTCTATGGTCGCCAAAGCAAGCCACGGAACCTCTTTGGCATCGGAATCTCTGCCCTACGAATTGTCGCTGAAGAACTTGAACGACGTGGCGTAGCCGCCGAGTTCGTTTCTGCGGGAGAGCGCCATGGCGATATAGCGCTCGGATCCAATCACTACCTTCGATCGCTTGGGAAACTCTCGTGGGACGACTACTTCGAAACGGTTGCTAATAGCAACGTCGCTCTGTCTTTGCAGCACAGCCCTCATCCGTCTCATATCCCCCTTGACGCAATTGCATCGGGCACATTTGCGGTTACCAACGAGCTCCGCGGTACACGTGCGGGGCTTCACGGTCGGATGTTGGTCGGAGAGCCCGAACCTGCTGCGCTTGCCTCGCTGGTGCTCGAAGCGCTGGCGCGTAGCGCGCTTGAGGGGAACGCCGGCTTCGACCCGAAGTTCGTGGAGACATTCGGCGCAAGCTTGGCGACGGTAGTGGACAGCGTCGCGGTTCTGATGCGGGAGCGGATCAGCCAAGATTCTGCTGAGATACAAGGTCACGATGTCACGTGAGGAGACTGCGCCAGATTCGCACTCTTCTCCTTTACCTGGCAGTTCCAGCCCTCAGCGCAGTCACTCCGCTTGTCGTCTTGCCCGCCCTAACTGCTGCTCACGGAGCTAGCGGTCTTGCGGCCACAGGAATCGGACAGTCGTTGGGGGCGAGTGCAGCAGTGATTGCCGAACTCGGCTGGAGCGTCCTAGGCCCACAAATGATTGCCAAAGCCGATCCGGCGCAACGCCGAGTGCTCTACCAGTCGGCCTTTGCAACCCGAATCTCCGCGCTCGCGGTTGTGATGCCACTAGCTGTCACGGGCGCCTATTTCTTGGCCACCGACGACAAGGCGGCCGCAGCTACTTTAGCCTTTGCGTTTTCGCTCGCGGCACTCAGCCCCAGTTGGTACTTGATCGGCGCAAACCGACCGCTACTCATCCTGTCTGTGGAGGCAGTTCCCCGGCTTGCATTCTCGGCGGCGGCCGCATTAGCGCTACTCTGGGGTGCTCCTCTCGCAGTTTATGGCGTCTTGCTCTCACTCGCTGCCGTGCTGACGTGGCTGCTGACAGCGCGGTTTGCTCGACAAAAGTTGTGGCCAGGCCTGTCTGATTTCCGCGACGGGCGTCGTGTCATCGCTCGACAGCTGCCTTTAACTGGCGGCCGAATGATTAGCGTTCTCTACACGTCGCTGCCGGTCTCTATCGTCGCACTCGTAGCGCCTGGCTCCACGGCCACCTACGCGGCTATCGACCGTCTCACTCGCATGGCTTCGACCCTACTCGGCAGCGTTCCGACCCGAATGCAGAGTTGGGTCGGCTCGGACCCAATGTCCGGAGGTATGACACGGAGCCGCAAATCGCTCCTCATGAATGCGGCTTTGGGACTCGCGGCAGGTTGCGGATTTACCCTAGTCGCACCCTATGTAGCTTCCTTCGTATTCTCAGGCGTGGTCGTCTTGGACACGGGCATCTCCGCGTTGGGCGGCGCGCTAATCTGCGCAATTTGTACATCCCGGGGGATTGGCCTGTCACTGGTCGCTGAGGGTCGGGCGAACTGGATTTCATTGGCTAACGTAGGGGCCGCGATTGCGGGCGTAACTAGCGTGTATGTGCTGGCCGGACTATGGGGTGCAGAAGGTGCCATGCTGGGCGCTATCGCTGCTGAGTCCGTCGGTGTCACCCTCCAACTGGTAGTTCTTCTCTTGGGGACGAGATGGATTAGGCGACGTGAACTCTGACGAGTTGGGCGCGCGCTCAGCAAGCAAGTCAACCAGCCACAACTTAGGAGCAAAAGTGAGGCCGAATTCTCTCCATTCCAACAATTCGAAGCTGAAGGTTGTATTTTTCACCCCAAACCTTGCAGACAATTCGCTCGGTCGCACTTACTGCCTCTGGGAAGTATCCGAGCACTTGGGTTGGGAATCCGTCATCGTCTCGCCCGTGAAGGCAGACGTTTGGGCGCCCCTGCGCGGCACACCTTTCGCAGCAGTCTGCTTTCCTCTGGAGGACGAAGCTGTCCTAAAGATGCCCGCACTCCTCCAGGCAGACCTCTTCATAGCAGTGAAGCCACTCGATAGCTCATTTGGTGTGGCCCTTGAATTAGCCGCCAAACTCCAGAAACCATTGCTGCTCGATATCGACGACCCCGATATGGAAGCCCAGCTGTCCTGGAAACAGCCATTCCGCAGACTTGCGCGGGGGCTAGTACATCGAGCCAGAATCTCGGAGGTACGAAGGATGCGGCGGTTGGCGAAGTGGGTTCCCACTATCGTCAGCAACCCGATTCTTCAGAGCCGATACGGAGGGCCTGTGATACCTCACGTCCGCCCGGACATGGGATATGGTGCCGAACACACGTCAGACAGACCGACGGTGGCGTTTGTCGGCTCGAACCGCGGCCACAAGGGGCTCGATCTTCTACGAACCGCGATAGCCAGACTCCAGGTCGAGGGATTCACTCTTACCGTTACCGACATCGCTCCGCCTGATGCCGAGCCTTGGGAGAACTGGGTTGGGACGACATCGCTCGAACAAGGTTTGAGCATCGTCGCAAACGCCGATATCGTAGTGATTCCCAGTTTGGACGTGCCGTTCGCACATGGGCAGTTGCCAGCGAAATTGATCGACGCGATGATGCTGGGACGAGCGATCGCAGTGAGCGAAATCGAACCGATGCCGTGGGCTCTCAATGGGGCAGGAAAGCTCATGAAGCCAGGTTCGGTCGACGAGATAGAGACGGCCCTTCGTGAGCTTTCGCCGCCCGAGGTACGTCGCCATCTGGGATCGGAGGCTCGGGCACATGCCTTGAAGACCTTCGTCGTATCCGCGAACGTCGACACTCTGCGTGATGCAGCCTATGCCGCTATGTCGCGACTCCCCCTCCGATAGAAGGATTGAGCCCGTCGTTCTTTCGGTTCTCGCGTCCTGCGCAGGCTGCGTTCTTCCGGGGGGGTCGCAGTCCCAACATCCAGCCGCTTCAAGGCTGTGGCCGCTGACGCCCTCAACGCGGTTCGTACCCACTACTACCTTACGGACTTTTCACCAGCTAGACGCAGCAGGGACAACGGTATGACTAACGTCATTTGCTCTTCTACGTTTACCGACCAGTCGCGTGTCTCCGCGTCCCGTGGTGCCTGTGCGGGCGAATATGAACCAAACCAGTGCGAGCATTACCGCGAGGCGCCCCATCGACTGCAGTAGAGGCCCGCGCAAGAGAATGAACTGGTAGCCCGCGATAAGTGGAACTAGCACCTGCAATGCGCTAACCGAGGTGAAGAACCCGCGGTTGGAGATGACAAAGAAGCCGTCCGCGCGGCGGGACAAGAGCCCGAGCAGGATAAACCCAACAACTACCCCCGGAATGGCCAAGTCTACGTACAACTCAATCCAGAGCGGCGAGGAAAGGTTGACGTTGACCTGCGCCATCGCTGTTCCGATCTCAACGCCGGTGTCGATCGGTTTCTCAGGCCATATGGAACGAGGCACCCAGAAGAGAAAGTTACCGAGCATTTGACTTCCATAATGGAAACCACTGTTATCCGCATACCAGATGCCGTTCGCGATCATGACCATCTGGTCAAAGTCCTTCACAGCCAAATTCTCGATAATCCCGCGGCTCTGGAACCCGTACTTGTCGCGGTAATCGGCACTAAGCCTGAACACATCTGTAAGCGGGAAGACCACGATGGCGGCAACTGCACCTCCCACTAAAGCACTCCGGTAGAGCGAAGCTCGAACCCAGGGGATCGCGAAGAAAACGGCGATTAGGATCGTTAGGATCCAGAACCTTGAAGCAACAACAAAGTTGTTGGTGACGAGAAGCAGCGATCCGAGCACAGCTATCCAAGCCTTCGTCTCCACAGTGACTCGCTGGGAAGCGCGCCGTTGGCTGGCGGCAACCAGAATCCAGCACATCAGCGCGACGAGCTGGGGGACGGAGCCCATGGCACTGATGATTGCCCGGACCGCTTGCCCCTCAGAGTCGCCTGCGGCGGCCTCAAGCGCCGCAACGCCCTCTTGCCTGCTGCTAAAGTAGACGGCTATTCCATTCTGAGCGATGTTGTAGGCCGTCACCGTAAGTGCAATGTATGACACGACACGAAGTCGTGCGACCCGAAGCGATGTGCGGGGAGGATTCGTCAGAAAAGAGTCCTCACGTTCACTTTGTCTCTTCCCAGCCAGAAGGACGCCGATATCGTAGGACACCAATCCGATGATAACGATGCCGTACGCGACAGGTAGCGTGGCCGCGTCTGCCAGGCGCTGGTGCAGCCCGGTCGTGATCTGTGCGAGGGGAGCGACTCCCATCGCGATGTATGCAAAGAGCCAGAAGACCCCTTGCATCGGGCGTTTCGCTCCGGCCGCGATGAGAGCGGTCAGGTGCGACCCTGAATAGGTAAGGATCAGAAGGACGAGCAGCAATGACGTCAATCTATATGGGGCTTGGGCTGTGGCGATGAAAACTAGGGGCAGTCCGACGCAGGCGGCGACAAAGAACATAGTCGCGGTCAGATGATGCTCTCGCTGCAGGCTCGCGCTGGGTTGTTTCACGTCACTCCGTTGGCCTCAGAAATGAGTGGGACTGTGTCCCCTCACTATAGGTGACTGACAAATCGCCCATACCCAGACTCAGATGCGAGAGCCAAAGAAGTACTCCGATTAGGGGTCGGTCTGATCTAGGCGTACTCGCCATCAACCACATGGCAACAAGGCGTCGCTAAGCTTTAGCCATGATGGAAGACCAGCGGCTGCCATCTCTGGACGGGCTACGCGGAATCGCTGCTTCTTCGGTACTTGTCCATCACGCCTTGATAGTGACCTTCCCACAGTTGAGGGATGTGTATTCCAGTGCCTTTCCAATCAGTCCCTTCGGGTCGTGGGAATGGTGGCTGACGCATTCACCGCTGCACCTCCTGTGGCTCGGGGCGGAGTCCGTCTACGTCTTCTTCATCCTCAGCGGGATCGTGCTCGTGTTACCGGTATTGCGGTCAACCCAGTTCGACTGGCGGCGTTATTACCCGAGTCGGCTAATCCGCCTCTATCTGCCGGTCTGGGTCTCTTTGGGGTTTGCGGTTCTAGTCACGCTCGCGCTTGGCCGGGTGGTTAGCGACGGCCTATTCGAATCGCGAGCACACCTGCTTACTCCCACACGGATCGCCCTGGATGCGGTGCTCGTCGTGGGCGTGTCAAACATCGATGGGGTCCTGTGGTCGCTGCGCTGGGAGGTGCTCTTCTCGCTACTACTCCCACTCTTCGTGCTCGTTGCGGTAAAGCTCCGGAGCATGCTCTGGATCAAGCTCGCGACTCTGGCAGCTCTGGTCTTGGTTAGCACCGTCGGGCTCGGCCTCCGGGGTACGGCCGCCTCGACGGTGTTCTACTTGTCAATGTTCGCCGTGGGTGCGCTAATGGCCGCTGAGATGAAGCGGCTCCGCTCGTGGGCTGCTCACATCGAATCACACGCGCACGCGCGTGTGTGGTGGACGGCGTTGATACTGACGGCGGCGACCCTGGTCGGTTCACACTGGGCTCTGCTCCTGTTGTCACCGCCCGAGTCAGTCCTTCTCGGCGCTCGAACACTCAGCCTCGTCGGAGCCGCGCTTGTCGTGTTCATCGGCGCGTTTCACCCCCTAACCCGTCGCCTGCTGGAATCAACGCCTGCGCAGTGGTTGGGTCGGATTTCTTTCAGCCTGTATCTCACGCATGCCATTGTTGTCGAGGCCGCCGTTGAGGTTCTCCCCGGCGATCTAGAGGCCCTGGCTATACCCTTGGGAATCATCGCCTCGTTCGGTGTGGCGGTGTTGTTTCAGCGGCTCGTGGAGACGCCAAGCCACCGCCTCGCCCAAGCGATTAAGCACCGTCGACCTCAAACGCTTGCGCATGACGAGACAAGCAAAGTCCATTCGCGTCCCGCTCGCGAGGAGTGAGGTAGACACGGGCCGATCGCACCAAGTGACGTTTCATCCACAAACTGCCGGGCACCTGAGCCAGCTAGTACCGGCGAAGGAACTCCGCTAAAGCGTCGGGCCAACCCCGGATGACGAATCCCGAGGCGCTCAGCTTATCGAGGGCAAGAGCGCTATGAGTAGGCCTGAGTGCAGAAAACTTGTCCGCGAAGTACTCGTCGGCGCTCATGCCGGTCACGCGATCTAAGTCATACCCAGTCAGAGTAAACACCACTCGCGCCAGATCGGACCAGGTCGTTGTCTCGCCCTCGTTTGTGACGTTGTAGGTGCCATACTCGGCCCTGACCTCGATGAGATGCAGGATGGCGGCGGCGAGATCAGTCGTGAATGTTGGTCGACCCCACTGGTCGTTGACGACCGCTGGGTTGACTCCGCGCGCGGCAAGCGACGCCATCGTGCGGACGAAGTTGTGGCCGTCGCCGATCACCCAGCTGGTGCGGACGATGTAGTGGCGCGGGACGGTCGAGATGATCGCGTCGCCCGCCGCCTTCGTCTGGCCGTAGACGCCCAGCGGGCTGAAGGGCTCGTTCTCGTGGTGTACCTCGACTGTGCCATCGAAGACGTAGTCGCTTGAGACGTGCACGACCGTGAGGTGGTGAGCGATCGCGGCTTTGGCGAGGTGCGCCACAGCGGTCACGTTGGCCGCCCAGGCATCCCGCCGGCCCTGCTCGGTTTCGGCTTCGTCGACCTTCGTGTAGGCGGCGGCGTTGATGACGGTGTCGTAGGAACGCCACGGGAACTCGGCGTAAGCGGCGGGGTCGGTGACGTCGAACTGTGCCCGGCCGAGAGCCGTGGCATCCGGAAGCAACTCGACCAGCGCCTTGCCCAGCTGGCCGGTCGCACCCAGGATGAGCGTCTTCTTCGGGGGCATCGGGGCGACGTCGGCCAGGCGCGGGTGCGCGAGGTCTTTGTCGGAAATCACGGCATCAGCCAGCGGGATCGGCCAGGCGATGGCCGCGGTCTCGTCGGCGAGGTTGAGGAACGTGTATTCCGACTGGGCGTCGGCGCTCCAGTGGTCGTTAACCAGGTAGGAGTATGCGGTGTCAGGCTCAAGGGTTTGGTACGAGTTCCCGACGCCCCGCGGCACGAAGATGGCCTGATCGGGTCCCAGCTCGACACTGAATACGCTGCCGAAAGACTCACCGTCGCGCAGGTCGACCCACGCGCCGAAGATGCGACCGGTAGCAACCGAGACGAGCTTGTCCCACGGCTCGGCGTGAACGCCACGAGTCGTACCGACCGTGGCGTTGAACGAGATGTTGTTCTGCACCGGCGCGAAGTCGGGAAGCCCGAGCGCGATCATCTTCTCGCGCTGCCAGTTCTCCTTGAACCAGCCTCGCGCATCCGCATGCACGGGGAGGTCGAGCAGGAGCAGGCCAGGGATGGCCGTCGGGGTGACCCGCAGCTCGGCAGTCATCGAGCCTGCTCGGCGTACCGCGCCTCGGTCGCCGCCTTCTGCGGCCCCCACCAGGCTTCGTTGTCGCGATACCAGTCGATGGTCGCCTGCAGGCCCGAACGGAAGTCGGTGAACTCCGGCTGCCAGCCCAGCTCAGTGCGCAACTTGGTGGAGTCGATGGCATAGCGCAGGTCGTGGCCCGGGCGGTCGACGACGTGGTCGTAGGCGTCTTTCCGCTGGCCGGAGAGCTCGAGGATCAGCTCGACGACGGCTTGGTTGTCTTTCTCGCCGTCGGCGCCGATGAGGTAGGTCTCACCGATAACGCCGCGGTCGAGGATGGCGAGCACGGCGGAGGAGTGGTCTTCGGCGTGGATCCAGTCGCGCACGTTGTGACCGGCACCGTAGAGCTTGGGGCGCTGCCCCGTCAGCACGTTGGTGATCTGGCGCGGGATGAACTTCTCGACATGCTGGTAGGGCCCGTAGTTATTCGAGCAGTTGCTGATCGTGGCCCGCAGACCAAACGAGCGCACCCAGGCCCGCACGAGCAGGTCGGAGCCGGCCTTGGTCGACGAGTAGGGGCTCGACGGGTTGTAGGGGGTGCGCTCCGTGAACCGCTCCGGGTCGTCGAGCTCGAGGTCGCCGTACACCTCGTCGGTGGAGATGTGGTGGAAGCGGCGATCGTGGCGGCGGGCCGCCTCGATGAGCGTGTACGTGCCGATGATGTTCGTGTCGAGGAACGGGCGCGGGTCGTGCAGCGAGTTGTCGTTGTGCGACTCGGCCGCGTAGTGCACGACGGAATCGTGCGCCTCGACCAACGAGTCGACCAGGGGCGCGTCAGTAATGTCGCCGACGACCAGTTCAAAGCGATCGGCCGGAAGACCCTCGAGAGAGGCGCGGTTACCCGCGTAGGTGAGCTTGTCGAGAACGGTGACCTGGTGGTCGGTTGTCGCGAGCACGTGGTGCACAAAGTTGGAGCCGATGAAGCCGGCGCCACCGGTGACGAGCAACTTAGCCATCAGGCATCCTTTCCGCGAACGAGCAGGTGCAGCAGGTAAGTGCCGTACCCCGACTTGGTCAGCTTCTCGCCGCGCTCGCGCAGTTCGTCATCACTGAGGAACCCCTGCCGCCACGCCACCTCCTCGGGCGCACCGATCTTCAAGCCCTGTCGGCGCTCGACGGTGCGCACATAGTCGCTCGCGTCGGTCATCGAATCGAACGTGCCGGTGTCGAGCCAGGCGGTGCCTCGGGGCAGTACCTCCACCTGCAGGCGACCCTGCGAGAGGTAGGCGGCGTTGACGTCGGTGATCTCGTACTCGCCCCGCGGAGACGGCTCCAGCTCGGCGGCGATCTTTACGACGTCGTTGTCATAGAAGTAGAGGCCGGGCACCGCGTAGTTGCTCTTGGGTTTGGCTGGCTTCTCTTCGAGCGAGAGCGCACGGCCCTCGCTGTCGAACTCGACGACTCCGTAAGCGCTGGGCTCGGCAACCCAATAGGCGAAGACCGCGCCACCATCGAGGTCGTGGAAGCGGGACAGGTTGCTGCCGAGGCCCGGGCCGTAGAAGATGTTGTCACCGAGAACCAACGCAACCTTGTCGTCGCCGATGAATTCGGCACCGATCACGAAGGCCTGGGCCAGACCGTTGGGCTCGGCCTGCACCGCGAACTCGATGCTGATGCCGAACTGGCTGCCGTCGCCCAGCAGGCGGTGGAACTGCTCTGCGTCGTGCGGGGTGGTGATCACCAGGATCTCGCGGATGCCCGCGGCGATGAGGGTCGACAGCGGGTAGTAGACCATTGGCTTGTCATAGACCGGGACTAGCTGCTTGGACACTCCCAAGGTGATCGGGTGCAGCCGGGTTCCCGACCCTCCCGCCAGAATGATGCCCTTCACAACGCCCCTATCCGTCTGCAATTTCTCACGGAAGCATACTGGGTCAATGTTTCAGGCTCGGACACTTGGAGGGCCTTTCGGCACTGAACGCGGCGGGCGCTCGGGCGTAACTTGCTGAAAGTGACCCGCGATGCATCCACCGACCTGGCGCGGGGCATCGCCATCATCGCGATCGTCGTGGGGCATGTGCTGTTGGGGTTGGCGGGGGCCGGGATCATTCCGAGCGACAGCTCGACGTACCTGTTCTGGGATCGGCTGCTGGGCACGTTCCACATTGCCGTGTTCGCGGTGCTCTCGGGCCTGTTCGTGCGGGCGGCCGTCGAACGGATGGGTCGGCGCAGGTTCATCCGTCATAGGGTCGTGCACTTTCTCTGGCTCTACCTGCTTTGGTCGCTGCTGCAGGGCGCCTTCGAGGTAGTCGGTTCAGAACTGAAGAACACGCCGGCCTCGATCGCCGACATCGCCCAGCTGTGGGTGCCTCGCAGCCAGCTGTGGTTTCTGCCGTTCCTCATCGAGATGACCATTCTCGTGGCGCTCGTGCGGCCGTGGCGGAGCAGGACCCGGGCGATCATCACCACGGGCCTCACCGGCGTGCTGAGCGTCGTGCTGTGGGGAGTCAACGGACCCTACGTCGGAACGATCGGGCTGGGCATCGCCGTGTACTTCGTGATCGCTGCAGTGCTCGGCGCCGAGAAGGTTCTGCACTACCTGCACGCGATGCGACCCGCTGTGCTGCTGGCCGTCGCTGGGGCCGGGGCGATCGTGCTCGTGGGCCTCGTCGGGTTCACCGGCGCGCTACCACCCGGGGTCACGGCCGACCATCGCACGGTGCTCGGCGTCGCGCTCGGGGTCACCGCCGCCACCGCCGGGGTGATCGCCGTGCTCGCCACCTCGCGGCTGCTCGCGCTCGTGCCCCGCGCCAGCGCCTGGCTGGGCATCGCCGGCAGCCACTCGCTTGAGATCTTCCTTGGGCACATGATCGCCGGCGCTGGCGCGCGCATCGCGCTGCTGCTGGTCGGGGTGACCGACCCCACGGTGCACATCGTGGTCGGGATACTCGTGGGAGTGACCCTGCCGCTCTTCGTGGGGTGGGTGTGCCGGGTCATCCGGTTCCCGTGGCTGTTTGACGCGCCGCGTGTGCTTGCTGGGGAGTAGCAGCTATACCGGCAGTCGCGGCACTACTTATGCCGGCTGCTGCAACGTTCTTGCCTCCACACGTGGGCCTGGGTGCGCGTTATCCTCCTATTTGTTCAGGCTCGCCCGGGAATCGATCTGCGCTTGGCAGGCTCGGGCCACGCAGGCAGACTAGGAGGGTGGAGACCGTGACCGAACCGCAGGGCTGGGTGCTCATCGGGCTGTTTACGACCCTGATGCTCGGCGGGCTTACTCTCGCAACCACTCTGATCAACCGCACCATCACCGCGCAGATCGGCGGACTGCGGGGCGAGATCGGCGGGCTTGACGCCAAGCTCGAAGGCCTCCGCGGGGAGATGAACGCGCGGTTCGACGCCGTCAACACCCGCATCGATCACCTCGATCGGGATGTCTCGGCGCTCGCGCGACGCGTGTGGCCCGAAGGCTAGCTGACTAGAACGCCCCGTCGCGGGCGATGACCGCTTTGAAGGTGCGCAGCAGGATGCCGAAGTCGTACCAGAACGACCAGTTGTCGACGTAGTGCAGGTCGAGGCGCACCGACTCCTCCCACGAGAGACGCGAGCGGCCGCTCACCTGCCACAGGCCCGTCACTCCGGGCTTCACCTCGAAGCGGCGGTGCACGTGGTCCTCGTAGGTGACGACTTCGCGCGGCAGCGGGGGGCGAGGGCCGACGAGAGACATCGAGCCCTGCACAACGTTGAACAGCTGCGGCAGTTCATCCAGGCTGAATCGACGGATGAAGCGGCCGACGCGGGTCACGCGCGGGTCATCCTTCATCTTGAACATCACGTGGTTGCCCTCGCCGCGCTTCACGTCGGCCAGCGACACCAGCCGGGCCTCGGCGTCGACAACCATCGAGCGGAACTTAAGCATCGAAAAATGGTGCCCCGCGTGGCCCACACGCTCTTGGCGGAACAGCACCGGGCCGGGCGAGCCCACCTTGACGGCAACCGCAATCGCCAACAGCAATGGCGACAAGAGCAGGATGAGCGCTGCCGCGACCAGCACATCGAAGGCCCGCTTCAGGGCCCGGCCGGCGTGGCGCTCTGCGACCACCTCGCGGGGGTCCGGCAGTGCGACGAGATGCGGGATGTATTGCAGGGGCGCTTGCTGCGGCGCGACATCAAGGAGTTCTGACACGCGGGTGGTACCTCTCGGTGAGTATTGCTCTGGTGCGCGCTCAGGCTATCGCCGGTATACCAGTCGGTACGCGTCCCAGAACGAGGGGTACCCGGGGCTTTCGCCCCTACCCCTACTCGATGCCCACCATTGGCTCGATCTCCATCGGCTCCGGGAGGGCGATGACGCCCTCGACGAGGCTGACCGTGGAGTTCCACCACCCGTCTTCGACCTGCATCGCGTAGCCAGGCACGAGCCAGGCGTTGCCGTCGGCGTCCCAGGTGAGCACGAGGGTTGCCTCGGCGGTGTCGATGGTGACGTTGACGACCTCGGGGGTGGGCTCCTCCGACGGGACGGGCTCTTCAGCGGGGAGGGGCTCTTCAGTGGGCGCGGGCTCCGTCGGCGCTGCGGGGTCGACCGGTGCCGCGGGTTCTTCGGTCGGCTCGGTCGGGATCGGCGTTTCTTCGGGCGTCGTCTCCTCGGTCGCTACTTCGGGCGTCGTTTCCTCGCTGGAGCGCGCCGTGTCAGTGGCGTAGAGCACCCCGCCGCCCTGGTAGTCGGGCCCAGCCGAACCCCACCAGCGGCTGTCGCTCAGGCGATCCACGGCGTCGACGGCCGAGACCGTGCCGTAGCTGCCGCGCGACTTCGCCACCACCGAGTGGCCGTAGGCGTAGGTGATCTCGCCGGTGTTCGACCAGCTGACGGTCCAGTCCAGCGCCGTCTTCACCCCGTCGACGACGAGGTTCGCGGTTGCCGAGGTGCCCCAGTCGTCGGCGTAGGCGGTGATGTCGTTCGCCGCGACATCCAGTCCCGTCGATGCGAGCAGGGACTGCGCCTGGGCGCGCGCCTCATCCTCCGACGGCGCCTGGTTCTCGGGCGCATTCTCGGGCAGCACGCAGCCGTAGTCGGCGACCTCGTCAACGGGAACGCTCGCATCGCAGACCCAGAAGGAACTCGCCGTGGGGTCGCTGTACCACCAGTCGCCGGTGCCCGACCAGGTGACGGTCACGGCCGGGGCGGTGCCATCCTCGGGACCGACCACCCACGCATCATCGGAATAGCTGGCTTGTGCCGCGGGCGCATCGACACCGAAGACGTCGGCGATCTGGGCGGCGCGGCTCTCGGCCTCACCGTCCAGCACCAGCTGGTAGACCTCGCCGTTGCCAGCGGATGTCGAGAGGCCCGAGCCCGCGGTGTAGTGGTAGTCGACCCACCAGCCGATCTTCATCGACTCGGCGGTCGTGTCGGCGCTTGCCGAGGTTCGCGCGTCGCCGGATGCCCCGGCCGCCGTGAACAGCGGAGCGCGGTTGAAAGTCGGGGCCACCACGAGGGCGCCGACCGTGATGAGGGCGACCGCGAGGCCGGCGCCACCCGCGACGCGGAGCGTGCGGCCCGGGTTCGTGAGGCGCGGGGCCGGGTGCGCGGCGGCACCCGTGACCAGCTCGGTGGGCAGCTCGGGTGCGGCACCACGGTTGAGGCTGCTGCGCAGCCGGGCGGTCAGGTCGTCGTTGCTGTTGCTCATACCCGGGTTATGTCGCTTCGGGAGCGGTTCTTTCAGGGGCATCCGGAACTTTTTCGGCCAGCAGCGCGGCGAGGCGCTTCTTCGCCCGGTGCACGCGGATTGTCGCCGCGTTGATGCTCACGCCGAGCGCGACGGCAAGCTCAGCAGGGGTGAGTTCTTCGACCAGCGCGAGGGCCAGCACCTCGCGCTCGGCTGGGCGCAGTTGTCGCCAGGCTCCGGCGAGCGAGGCGTCGGCCACGACAATGTCCTCAGCCGATGGCGAGGAGTCGGCGGGACGCAACGAGGCCAGGAACGCGGTGCCCGAGGCCTGCTTGCGACGGTGGTTGGCGACCACGTTCGCGGCGATGCGGTAGAGCCACGGCAGCTCCTCCCCCGCGGTGACGGATGCCCGCTTGCGCCAAGCGATCGCGAACACATCGGCCGCGAGATCCTCGACGTGCTGGCGCTCCACGCGGCGGAACAGGTAGCCGCTGACGGCCGGGAGGTACTGGATGTAGGCGCGCTCGAACGACGCGTCAGAAGGGGGCATGGGGCAAGTGTCGTTACTGGCTGCGAGGATCGCAACCCAACGTTTTGGGGGCGCTATGCGTCTTGCTAGGCGACCGGAGTCAGCTGCGCGGCAACCAGCTCCGCGATCTGCACCGCGTTGAGCGCGGCACCCTTGCGCAGGTTGTCGTTGCTGATGAACAGCGCGAGCCCGCGGCCGTTCGGCACACCCTCGTCCTGCCGGATGCGACCGACATAGCTCGGGTCTTGCCCGGCTGCCTCGAGGGGGTTCGGGATGTCCGTCAGCACGACACCGTCGGCCGTTGCCAGCAGCTCCTTCGCGCGCTCGGGGCTCAGCGGGTTCGCGAACTCGGCGTTGATCGACAGCGAGTGGCCGGTGAAGACGGGCACGCGCACGCACGTGCCGCTGACCAGCAGCTCAGGCAGCTCGAGGATCTTGCGACTCTCGTTGCGGAGCTTCTTCTCCTCATCGGTCTCGTTCAGCCCGTCGTCGACCAGGTTGCCGGCAAACGGGATGACGTTGAACGCGATGTTCTTCGGGAAGGTCGTGGGGGCGGGCATCACGACCGCGCTGCCATCGTGGACCAGGCCACGGGCATCCCCCGCCGCGCTGACCTGCTCCTGCAGTTCGTCGCCGCCCTTCAGGCCCGCGCCCGACACCGCCTGGTAGGTGCTGACGACGAGCCGCTGCAGGCTGGCCTCGCGGTCGAGCACCTTCAGCACGGGCATCGCGGCCATCGTGGTGCAGTTCGGGTTCGCGATGATGCCCTTGCGAGCCTGCGAGATGGCGTGCGGGTTCACTTCGCTGACCACGAGCGGGACATCCGGATCCATGCGCCAGGCGGAGGAGTTGTCGATGACGGTGACTCCCTTTGCGCCCCACGCCTCGGCGATTGCCTTGCTCGTGGTGGCGCCGGCGGAGAAGATCGCGATGTCGAGGCCCGTCGGGTCGGCGGTGCTGGCGTCCTCCACCGTGATGTCGGCGCCCTTGAATGTCAGGGTTGTGCCGGCGCTTCGGGCGCTGGCGAAGAAACGGATCTCGGCGATCGGGAACTCGCGCTCCTCGAGCAGGCGACGCACCACCGCGCCGACCTGGCCTGTGGCGCCGACAACGCCGATACGGATGCCTGTAGTCATCCGTACATTCTATTGCGGGGCGCGGGGTGGCGGTGCTCGCGGCGGGGTCGTGGGGCCCTGCTTTGCGCGGGCTTTGGCTGGACGCGCGTGTCCGCGTTGGTGTGCCCGCCGCCTCGGGGTCTCTACTCCGCGTTTCCCGCGCTCGCCTCTGCTCTGTGTTTCCCGCGCTCGTCCCTGCTCTGTGTTTCCCGCGCTCGCCTCTGCTCTGTGTTTCCCGCGCTCGTCCCTACTCCGCGTTTCCCGCGCTCGTCCCCTCTCCTCCGCTGGAAATCTGTGGAAACGACCTTATTCACATTTGTAGAACATATATTCGAACGATGGGAGAATGGACTCATGAAGCTCCCCGACTCCCTGACCGACTTGCTGTCGGTCGAGCCCGGGATGCTTGCTGACGACGAGCTTATGAACGGGCAGCGCGAGTTGGCCCGGGCACGGGAGTGGATCGAGAGGCGCGAGGCGGCTTTCGCGGCTGAAGTGGCGTACCGGTCGCGGCGCGAGCTCGGGCATTCCGGGCTCGCAGCGAGGCACGGTGCCCGCTCGGCCGAACGACTGGTGCAAGAGCTCACGGGTGCCAGCGGTGCGGCATCCCGTCGATTGGTGCGGGTCGGCTCGCTGGTCGCTACTGCCACCGGGGCCACGCCAGCGACCGCCGCGACGCCGGCGGAGCCGTGGCTGCGACCGGCACTCACGGCGGGGCTGGCCATTGAGGCGGTCGACGTGATTCGCGCAGGGCTCGGGATGCACGGGGCCGCCGTCACCGCGGAGCAACTCACCGCCGCAGCGGCCGAGTTGGCCGCGGTCGCCGCCACGCTGCCCGTCGACGAGCTTGCCGCCCGCGCGCGGGAGCTCCGGGATGACCTCGACGCCGAGGGCGTCGCCCTAAGAGAGCGGGAGCTGCGCGACCAGCGCTACCTTCGCCGGTACGTCCGTCGCGACGGCATGACCAAACTCGACGGGCTTCTTGATCCTGTGTCCGACGCGACGCTCCTGGCGGCACTGGACGGAGCAACGGCGCCTCGGCGCACGCCGAGCTTCGTCAGTGACGACGACCTTGAGGCCGAGGCTTTGATTCCCGACGACCGCAGCACCGAACAGCGCGCCCTCGATGCCCTCATCGAGTTAGTCGACGTCGGTGTGCGGCACCCCAACACCACCCTCCTCGGCCCGCGACGCCCCGCGGTGCGTCTTCTCGTCACGCTGAGCGACCTCGAATCCCAGACCGGTTTCGGCTATCTCGAAGGCTCCGGCGCGCGAGTCAGCCTCGACACCGTCGAACGCCACATTTGCACCAGCGGAACCCAGCCGATCCTCTTCGACAGCACCGGGCAGGCGATGGATGTCGGCCGAGAACAGCGACTCCACAACGGCAAGCAACGCGAAGCGATCACCACTCGCGACGGAGGCTGCCTGATCCCGGGCTGCGATAGACCTCCTTCATGGGCAGAGATCCACCACATCATCCCGTGGGCCGAGGGCGGAGGCACCTCCGTCGAAGATGCCGTCTGCTTGTGTCGCTACCACCACATGATGGTGCACAACAACGACTGGCGAATCACGCGCGAGGGTGCGGACTACTTCCTTGTGCCACCGGCGTCGAACGACCCCAATCCGGTGCCGCGGCCCATTCGCAAGAGTGCACCGATCCGGCGACTGCTCGCGCAGGCGGGGTGACGGCAAGGTCCAGGGTGACCCCAGTGACGGGCTGGTTTGCGTGTTGGAGACAAGCCCGCGCAGTGCTGGCAGCGAGTCAGCGACCAGTGCCGGCGTGGACGACCGCGATGTCGTCGCCGTCGAGCCCGAAGGCGGTGTGCACCACGCGCACGGCGTCGTTCACGGTATCAGCGCGGGTGACCACCGAAATGCGGATCTCGCTCGTCGAGATCATCTCGATGTTGATGCCCGCCTCGTACAGGGCAGTAAAGAGCTTCGCCGAGACACCCGCGTTCGTGCGCATGCCCGCACCCACCACCGCGAGCTTCGCGATCTGGTCATCGTGCTGCAGCGAATCGAAGCCGATCTCGTCCTTGTCGGCGTTCAGGGCGGCCATCGCCACCTGCGCGTCCTGCTTCGGAAGCGTGAACGAAATATCGGTCCTGCCCGACGCCGCCGTCGAGATGTTCTGCACGATCATGTCGATGTTGACGTTCACCCGCGCCACGACGGTGAAGATCTGCGCGGCCTTGCCGGGCACATCCGGAACGCCAACAACCGTGATCTTGGCCTCGCTCAAATCGGCAGCAACGCCGGTGATGATCGCCTCTTCCACGTTCTCTCCCTCTTTAGGGTTCACGACCAGCGTGCCCTCGTTGTTGTTGAACGACGAACGCACGTGGAGCGTTACGCCATGCCGACGCGCATATTCCACCGCGCGGATATACAGAACCTTCGCGCCGGATGCCGCAAGCTCCAGCATCTCCTCGCTCGTCACCCGCTCGATCTTGCGAGCGCTCGGAACCACACGCGGGTCGGCGGTAAAAATGCCGTCCACGTCGGTGTAGATCTCGCACACATCGGCACCGAGAGCCGCCGCCAACGCGACCGCAGTCGTGTCGGAGCCGCCGCGGCCCAGAGTCGTGATGTCCCCGGTCCCGCGGTTGAAACCCTGGAAGCCGGCCACGATCGCGATCGCGCCATCATCGAGAGCCTCGCGCACCCGTTTGGGGGAAACCTCCACGATGCGGGCGGAGCCGTGCTGGGCATCCGTCACCATGCCGGCCTGGCTGCCCGTGTAGCTGCGCGCCTCCACCCCGAGGCTGCGGATCGCCATTGCCAGCAGCGCCATCGAAATGCGCTCCCCCGCGGTCAGCAACATGTCGAGCTCACGGCCCGCCGGCAGCGGAACCACCTGCTCGGCGAGATCAAGAAGCTCGTCGGTCGTGTCACCCATCGCGCTGACCACTACGACAACCTCGTTGCCGGCCTTGCGGGTTTCAACGATGCGCTTCGCGACGCGCTTAATGCTCTCGGCGTCGGCAACCGACGAACCACCGAACTTCTGGACGATCAGGCTCACGTGGTTCTCCTGCGGGACGTTTCGGCCGTGGTACTGGCCCGAAGAGCGAGTTTAGCGGCTAATTCTCGACCAGGCGGCGGCCCTCGAACGCTCGACCGAGGGTAACCTCGTCGGCGTACTCCAGGTCACCACCGACCGGCAGCCCCGACGCCAAGCGCGTCACCCTCAAGTTCGGGTAGATGAGCAGGCGCGTGAGGTAGGTGGCCGTCGCCTCCCCCTCAAGGTTCGGGTCGGTGGCGATGATCACCTCGGTCACGGTGCCGTCGGCGAGGCGACCGACGAGCTGCTTGATGCGCAAGTCATCCGGTCCGATGCCATCGATCGGGCTGATCGCGCCACCCAGCACGTGGTACAGGCCCTTGAACTCGCGGGTGCGCTCAATAGCGACAACGTCCTTCGCCTCCTCCACCACACAGATGGTGGCGTGGGAACGGCGCGGGTCACGACAGATCGAACAGGTCGTCTGCTCGGTGACGTTGCCGCAGATATCGCAGAAACGCACCTTGTCGCGCACATCCCGCAGCACCTCGGAGAGGCGAGTCACATCAAAACTCTCGGTCTGCAGGATGTGGAATGCGATGCGCTGCGCCGACTTCGGGCCGATGCCCGGCAGGCGGCCGAGCTCGTCGATCAGTTCCTGGACAATGCCGTCGTACATGGGCTAGTCGTCCTTCGGCGCGGGCACAACGCGGGGAACAACGGGCTGCTCCTCGATGAAACTCGCTCCCAACAGTTCGCGCACCACCGATTCGCCGTAGCGCTTGTTGGCGGCGGGCGGCGTGGCCGGTGCGGCGGGCGTGATCGCCGGCGTGGTCGCCGGACTGGAGGCACCCCGGCCGGGCGAGGTGGGTACACCGGCGGCGGGTGCAGTCAGTCCGGCGGCGGGGGAATTGGACGCGGCGGCGGGTGCGGGTGAGGTGGATGCGGCCGAGGTGGCTGAAGTGGGTGCACCCGCGGACGAGCCCGGGGTGCGGGAGGCATTCGCCGGGGCTGTGTCGCCGACCCGGTTCTTCGAGGGCGAGGTCACGGGAGTTGCGGGGGCCGAATCCGGGATAGCGGCGACTGCCCAGCCAACCTCAGTCGGGGGGAACTCCTCCGGTGGTGCGTCCTCGTCGGAAATGGGGGCCGAGTCGTGCGCCGCGGCGGGGCGGGGTGAGGACGGGGCCTGTGCGGCCGGCGCAACCGAAGTCGGCGCAATCGAAGTCGGCGCAACGGGGGTCGCTGCAACCGAGGTCGACTGGACCGCATCGACGCGGGCGATGAAGGCGGGCTCGATGCCCAGGACCTGGACGAACGCCTTCTTGAGCAGCTCCCCAACACCCTGGCCCGGGGCGGACTGCTGCTTGAGCGCGTCGACATCCTTCTGGCTGGGGAAGGAGAGAACGAGGACCTTGCCGTCGCGCAGCTCCAGGGGGCGGGCCGTGTACACGACCATCCAGGCGTTGAGCTTCGCGTCTTTCACGACCTCGAGAATCTCGGGCCAGGCGTCCTTCACCTGCTGGAGAGTGACCGGACCGACCGGGGAGGTCGGGGCCGGGGTGGAAGAAGCCGGAGTGGAAGAGGTCGAGCTGGAAGAGGTCGGGCTGGAAGAGGTCAGGCTGGACGAGGCTGGAGTGGACGAGCTCGGGCTGGACGAGCTGGGGGTAGCGGACGCCCCCGAGGCAGCGGCGGGCGGGGCGGTTGCCGGCTCGGCGGCAACAGGCGAGGTCGCGAC
The DNA here is from genome assembly GCA_044340535.1 of Rhodoglobus sp. Lineage (GTDB taxonomy): Bacteria > Actinomycetota > Actinomycetes > Actinomycetales > Microbacteriaceae > Rhodoglobus. The sequence goes on along the minus strand of JBIITJ010000038.1, from coordinate 757 downwards.
GGAAGCAGCCGGAGCCCGGGTGGGGGCTTCGAGTGGTTCAGAACGGGCTGGCGCTGCGACCGGTGCTGGGGCGCGACCTGCTGCGGGCGCTGACGTTTCGACTGGCTCCGCGGTTACAACGGGAGCCGAGGGCGCGACGGGTGCCGAGGCGTGACCAGCGGCCGCCGTGGAGGCAGGATCGGCGACACCGATGCGACGCTCGAGGCGTTCCACGCGGGCGAGAGCACCCCGCTCGGTGTCGTCACTGGCGGGGACGAGGATGCGCGCGACCATCAACTCCAGGTGCAGGCGCGGGGAGGTCGCGCCCGTCATCTCGGTGAGCGCGGCATTGACGACATCCGCCGCCCGCGACAACTCGGCCGAGCCGTAGGCGGATGCCTGCTTCGACATGCGGTCGAGCTGGTCTTGCGGGGTGCCACGCAGCACCGATGCCGCGTTGCCCGAGGTGGCCGCCACGATGATGAGGTCACGCAGGCGCTCGAGCAGGTCTTCCACGAAACGGCGCGGGTCCTGCCCGGTTTGGATCACGCGGTCGACCGCGCCGAAGGCGCCACCGGCATCCCGGGCGCCGAGCGCATCGACGACCTCGTCGAGGAGGGCGCCGTGGGTGTAGCCGAGCAGGGCGACGGCACGCTCGTAGTCGACGGTCACGGTGCCGGGGGCGGTGGACCCAGGGGTGCCGGAGGCGGGGCTGGCAGTGGCGGAGGTGGCAGCGAGGGACGCCGAAGTAGCAGACGCCGACCCCGGAGTAAGGCCG
>JBIITJ010000003.1:0-94401 GCA_044340535.1 Rhodoglobus sp. | reverse complement strand
GAGGATGGTGTCGCGCAGGGTGATATCTACAAGCTGCCGCTGGCATCCAACCCTCGCGCCAAGATGATGGGCATCAAGGACGGCTTCGTGAAGCTGTTCGCGCGCACCGGTTCCGGGACCGTGATCGGCGGGGTGATTGTTGCCCCGCACGCCTCAGAGCTCATCCTGCCGATCGCGCTCGCCGTGGAGCACCGCCTGACCGTCGACCAACTCGCCCGCGCCTTCTCGGTCTACCCTTCACTCTCGGGCAGCATCACCGACGCCGCGAGGGCCATGCACATCGTCAACTAGCCCCCTGCCTCTCATCATTCAGGAAGGTCTGGGGCTGAGGTTGCTGCTGTTTCCAGTGGGGTCTCTCCCGCAGCAGACCTCCCCTCATCCACAGCACCTCCTGAATGATGCAACCGCACGGGATGCCGCAGCGCCCGTGACCGCGAGCGACGCGCATCCAGCATTGACGGATGGACGAGGCTCACACCATCGCCGCCCTCGGGGGAGCCGCGACCCGGCAGCAGCTGGTCGCGGCGGGCTGCAGCGGGTACGACATCACGCGGGCTGTGCGGGCGGGGCAGATCATTCGATGTCGCCAAGCGCGCTACATCCTTCCGACGACGCCACGGGATGTCGCGGCCGCGGTTAGGGTCGGCGGCATGCTTGCCGGCCCGAGCGCGGCGCGCAGCTACGGCCTGTGGGCGGGTATTGACCGGCGGCTGCATATCTCCGTCGGGGCGAATGCATCGCGCCTGCGGACAAACGTGCCCCCGAGCTTCGGCTATGAGCCGCTGACGCCTGACCGGTCGAGCCGCGAGATCGTGTTGCACTGGCTGCAGGGTGGCGCCCCGCCAGAACTCGGGCCGGAGTGCTGGCGGGTCACACTGCCTGTCTGCCTGAGACAAGTGGTCGCGTGGTGCGACCGGACGGATGCCATCGCCTGCCTCGAAACCGCTCTCACCTCCCAGGGTTGGTCGACACGGCAGCTTGCATCCGTCTTTCAGTCGGAGCCGATCGCGAGCAGGCTCGTCGTGTCAGCAGCGCGGGCCGGCAGCGACTCCGGTCCCGAGTCCCTCGTATGCCAACGGCTCCGCCGGCGGGGACTCGTGCTGCGTCAACAAGTGCGCATCCCGGGCGTCGGGCGAGTCGATATCCGGGTGGTCGGCACACGAGTGGTCATCGAGGTCGACGGCAGGACTTATCACGAGGATCCCGCGGCGTTCGAGGAGGATCGGCGGCGCGACGCGGAGCTCGTAGCGCGCGGTTACATCGTTGTGCGTCTCAGCTATCGGCGCGTCATGGACGATTGGCCGTGGTGTGAGCGCATGGTGCTCGCGGCGATCGCCCCACACTGACCTCTTTCATCATTCAGGAGGTTGTGAGGTCGAAGGGTGGCGTGGGGGTCAATGAGGTCCCGCTGGCCCCAGCAGGAATTCTGTCAACAGAAACTCCTGAATGATGAAAGGGTCAGTCGGCGATGCTCAGCAGCAGGTGGCCCGAGGCGACAGTGGTACCCACCGCGGCGTTGATGCCGGTAATCGTGCCGTCTTTGTGCGCGGTGAGCGGTTGCTCCATCTTCATGGCCTCAAGCACGAGGATCAGGTCACCCTTGACGACCTTGTCGCCCTCAGAGACGGCAAGCTTGACCACGGTCGCCTGCATCGGCGCCTTTACCGTGTCGCCGGTGACCGTGTTGACGGATGACGCGGCTCGCCGCTTCGGTGCCGCGGCGAGGCCAGCGCCCCCGACGGCGGTGGGCACAAGTTTGGTCGGCAGCGAGACCTCGACGCGCTTGCCCGCAACCTCGACGACGACGTTGTGCCGGGCGGGAGGGGGCGTTCCGTCGGGCAGCGATCCGCTCCACGGTTCGATGTCGTTGACGAACTCGGTCTCGATCCAGCGGGTGTACACCGAGAACGGGTTGGACGTGAACGCGGGGTCGCGCACGATCTTGCGGTGGAAGGGGAGCACGGTTGGCAGGCCTGCGATCTCGAACTCGTCGAGGGCGCGACGCGAGCGTTCGAGGGCGTCTTCCCTCGAGGAGCCTGTCACGATGAGCTTGGCCAGCAGCGAGTCGAAGGCGCCGCTGATCACATCGCCCGTGGTAACGCCGCTGTCGACGCGCACACCGGGGCCGCCCGGGAAGCGCAGGGCGTGCACAGGGCCGGGGGAGGGCATGAAGTTCACGCCGGGGTCTTCGCCGTTGATGCGGAATTCGAAGGAATGCCCCATCGGCGCGGGGTCGTCGTAGCCGATGGGCTCGCCCTCGGCGAGGCGGAACTGCTCGCGCACAAGGTCGATGCCCGTGACCTCTTCGGAAACGGGATGTTCGACCTGCAGTCGCGTGTTGACTTCGAGGAAGGAGATCGTCCCGTCCACGGCAACGAGGAACTCGCAGGTGCCGGCACCGACATATCCCACCTCGCGCAGGATCGCCTTCGATGACTCGTAGAGTGCCGCGTTCTGCGCCTCGCTGAGGAACGGGGCCGGCGCCTCTTCGACAAGCTTCTGGTGGCGACGCTGCAGCGAGCAATCGCGGGTCGAAATGACGACCACGTTGCCATGTGCGTCCGCGAGGCACTGGGTCTCAACGTGGCGCGGCTTGTCGAGGTACTTCTCGACGAAGCACTCCCCGCGCCCGAACGCCGCAACCGCTTCGCGAGTGGCCGACTCGAACAGTTCGGGGACCTCTTCACGGGCGCGGGCGACCTTGAGACCGCGGCCGCCGCCGCCGAACGCGGCCTTGATGGCGACAGGGAGTCCGTGGATGTCGACGAACTCGAGCACCTCGTCGGCACCGGAGACCGGGTTGAGGGTGCCGGGTGCCAGCGGGGCACCGACCTTCTCGGCGATGTGGCGCGCGGAGACCTTGTCGCCGAGTTGCTCGATCGCCTCGGGGGAGGGCCCGATCCAGGTCAGGCCGGCCTCGATGACCGCGCGCGCAAAGTCGGCGTTCTCGGCGAGGAAGCCGTAACCGGGGTGCACGGCGTCGGCACCGGAGCGCCGGGCGACGGACAGCAGCTTGTCGATGACGAGGTAGGTTTCGGCCGAGGTGGTTCCCTCAAGCGCGTACGCCTCGTCGGCGAGCTTGACGTGCCGGGCATCCCGATCCTGGTCGGCGTAGACGGCGACGGAGGCGATCCCGCTGTCTTTTGCTGCACGGATGACGCGTACGGCGATCTCCCCGCGGTTGGCGATGAGAACCTTCGTGATGCGAGCCATAGTTACCTAGCCTATTGGGACGGGGGCTCGCGCCTTTGAGTGGTTCGGACAAAAACGCAGGGTCGCACCTGCGGGTACCTACAAGTCGGCGCGGTTCCACAGCGAGGTCCACGGGATGCCCAGCTCGAGCACCAGCCCGCGAAGCAGTGACACCGACAGCCCGACGACAGCGTGCGGGTCACCCTCGACCCGGGAAATGAAGGCCGCGCCGAGACTGTCGATCGTGAAAGCACCGGCGACGAACAGGGGTTCGCCGGTGGCAATGTAGGCGTCGATCTCGGCGTCGGTGATGTCGTCGGCGAACGTCACGCTCGCGGTCGACACCGCCCCGACTGCCGCGCGCGGGGCGCCCTCCCGGTGATCGATGACCCAGTGGCCCGAGTGCAGCAACCCGGTGCGCCCGCGCTGGGCACGCCAGCGCTCGCGTGCCACCTCCGGCCGGTGCGGCTTGCCATACAGCAGGCCGTCGAGTTCGAAGGTCGAGTCGCCGCCGAGGATGATCCCGTCCATGGCCTGGCCGTCGATGAGCGAGCCGAGCACCGCTTCCGCTTTCGCGCGGGCGAGCAGCTGCACCAGGCCCGGCCCGTCGAGGGGTCCTGCGGCCCCTGCGACAGCCTCCTCGTCAACGCCGGAGGAGAGCAGCACCGGCTCAACCCCCGCCGCGCGGAGCGTCGCGAGCCTCGCGGGTGAGGTCGACGCAAGGTAGAGGCGCACGAGGCTCCTATGCTCGAACAATGGCTGAGTGGACCGGACGAACTGTCGAGATTGACGTTACCAACATCGCGCACGGCGGGATCTCGGTGGCCCGCCATGAGGGTCGTGTCGTGTTCGTCGCCGACGCAATCCCGGGTGAACGGGTGCTCGCCCGCATCAGCGACGACTCGAAGAAGTCGTTCTGGCGTGCCGAGACACTCTCGGTCGTCGCCCCGAGTGAGCATCGCCGTGAGCACGTATGGGAGGCCGCCTCGATCGACCGTGACCCCGCCGATCGCGCGGGGGGCGCCGAGTTCGGTCATATCGAGCTCGGCCACCAGCGCGAGCTGAAGCGCCAGGTGCTGGCCGAGGCCCTGCGACGGATGGCGGGGCTCGATAGCGACGTGACCGTGGAGGCGCTGCCGGGTGACGATGAGCTCGGCGGTACGGGATGGCGAACGCGCGTGAGACTGCACGTTGACGAGAGCGGCCGGCCCGGGCCGTACGCGGCACGCTCGCACCGTGTCATCCCGGTCAGCGAGCTCCCGCTGGCCACGAGGGAGTTGTCGGAGGGAGCGCCCCTGGACCAACAGTTCAGTGGGGTGGATTCGGTTGACGTGCTGAACCCCTCGGGCGGCGGTGTGCGGTTGATCGTCGGGAAACAGAAGCCGAGCGTCATCACCGAGCTGGTGGGCGAGCGCGAGTTCCGCCTCGCCGACGGTGGCTTCTGGCAGGTGCACCGGGGTGCCGCCGCCACCCTGACCGCAGCGGTGCAGGATGCCATCGACCCGGAGTTGTTCGAGCCTGCTGCCGCCAACCTCGACCTGTACGGCGGGGTGGGGTTGCTGGCTGCCGCCGTCGGGGATCGCTTTGGCCCGGCCACCCGCATCACCAGTGTCGAGAGTGACGCGGCCGCGACTGATTTTGCCTCGTCGAACCTCTCAGAGTGGATCGGCGCCCGGGCGGAGACCGGTCGGGTCGAACGATGGGTGCGTGCGCTCGCGTCATCCGCATCCGCCACCGAGCGGGCGCGGCTCGCGAAGGCTACCGTGGTCATCGACCCGCCGCGCGCAGGCGCGGGACGCGAGGTGGTTGAGTCGCTCGCTGCCCTGGCCCCGGCACAAGTGGTCTACGTCGCGTGCGACCCCGTTGCATTCGCCCGTGACGTCGAGCTGTTTGCGCGCCACGGGTACTCTCTCGTGGGCGTGCGGGCCTTCGACCTATTCCCCAATACGCACCACGTCGAGGCGGTCGGCACACTCCGCAGGGCCTGAGCTCGGCTTACCCCTCGTTCGCGGCACAGCCCAGTACGATGGGTGAGCACCACTTACCCGCAGAAGAACGGAACACCATGGCTCCCGCATTGCCTACGGAGACGGATGCCGCGGCATCCCCCGTGCGGGTGGCCGTCGTCGACGACCACGAATCCGTGCGCCTCGGCCTGAAGGCCGCGTTCATCGACCAGGGCTACGAGTTTGTTCTGGCCGCCGCGACAGTCGATGAGTTCGTGGCGGGGCTCGACGGCCGCGAGGTGGATGTCGTCGTGCTCGACCTTTCACTGGGCGACGGCTCGACGGTCACCGACAATGTCAAGCGCGTCCAGGCGACCGGCTCTGCCGTGCTCGTCCACTCCATCGCCGACCGCGTTGCCTCCGTGCGCGAGGCGCTCGCCGCGGGAGCGGCCGGCGTGATCCCGAAGTCGTCGGCAACCAGCACGGTGCTCGCGGCCGCCGCGACCGTTGCCCGCGGAGATGTGCTGAATAACCTCGAGTGGGCGACCGCAATCGACGCGGACCGCGACTTCGCCAAAGCGCAACTGGGGCGGCGTGAGCGGGAGATCCTGCACCTCTATGCCTCGGGGCTCCCGTTGAAGCTTGCGGCCCAGCAGTTGGGGATCGGATACTCCACGGCGCGCGAATACCTGGATCGCATCCGCGTCAAATATGTCGAGGTGGGGCGCCCAGCGCCCACCAAGGTCGACTTGTTGCGTCGCGCCGTTGAAGACGGGATCCTGCCGGGCCTCGACCCGGATGGCGGAGATGGCCGATAGCCGCAGCCCGCTGACCTCAGTTCCCCAGTCAAAACAGCCGCGAAACCCCATCAGCCTCCGACAGGTTGAGAAGGTCATGTCGCGCAGCGTCGCGGTCTTCGGGGTCGTTTTCGGGGCCCAGACGATCCCGTGGTTGCTCGGCCAGGCCGACGAGGCCGAGCCCGTGTGGCTGTGGACCGTATCCATTGCCCTGTTCGGGACTCTCATCCTCGTGCTGGTGTTGTCGATAGCGCAGGTGAAGGTGCGGTTCGCGCACGGCATGTTCGCGGTCGTCTACTTCGTTTCGCTCGTGTCGTGGCCGTTCTTTGTCAAGCCGGATGTCGAGGTGTTCACGGGCATCCACTGGATCAACTACCTCATCACTGTCGCAACAGCCATGGCCGCGATCGGGTTCAGCACGATCCTCGCCACCGCGTTCCTCTTCGTGGTCCCGGTTATCTACTTCCTGGTGCGGATCACTCCCACCGGCGGTGGTGCCCCCTGGCAACTGGCGACCCTGGAGACGGTATACGGCATCATCCTCGGTTCGGCCATCCTGATCATCGTCACGATGCTGCGGCAGGCTTCAGCGGCGGTTGACCTGGCCCAGGCCACCGCCCTTGACCGCTACAGCCACGCGGTGCGGCAGCACGCCATTGAGGTGGAGCGGGTCCAGGTCGACTCCATCGTCCACGACAGCGTTCTGACGACGTTCATTTCCGCCGCGCGGGCGTTCACGCCCCAAGCGCAGGAACTCGCGGCGACCATGGCGGGCAACGCGATCGGCTACCTGCGAGATGCCGCGGCCGCCAGCCCCGACGATGGCACCACCGTGCGCTTATCGGCGCTGAGTGCCCGAATCACTGAGGCGGCAGCGGCATTGTCGAGCCCCTTCGAGGTCCGCACGCGGGGCATCGGAACCCGGGCACTCCCCGTGCAAGCAGCCGAGGCGATCTACTCGGCTGCGGTGCAGGCGATGGTCAATAGCCTCCAGCACGCCGGGACCGAGGGCATCGAGCGCTGGGTGGTCGTCAGGGGCATTCCCCGCGGAGGCATAGAAGTGGTTGTCGGTGACACCGGCGCGGGTTTCGTGGTCGCTGGTGTGCCCAACGAGCGGCTCGGCGTCAGGGTCTCCATCGTCGAGCGGGTCGCCAACGCCGGCGGCCGAGCAGAGATTGTGTCCGCGCCGGGCGAGGGCACCGTCATCACGATTAGCTGGCCACACGCCAAGTCTGTCGAAGCAACGGACGAAGGCGGTGACCCGACGTGATGATCACGGTTCCGCGCTACCTGATTGTCGGCATGGCGGCACTCTTCTCTGCCTACCACCTCGTGCTCGCCACCTACACGATCGATGTGCCGCAGCATCCCGGTCCCGTCTTCGTGGCAATGGGGCTCTATGCGCTCGCCACGATCATCAGTCTGCTGCCGTCCGGGCCGGCCAGGATGCCGGTCTGGATGGCCGCGTTCAATTTCGCTGTTGTCATCGTCATCACGCTCCTGGTTGCCAATGAACTGGATTTCGAGCGCCCCGGCGGCACCGGCTATGCCAGCTGGTATGTCGCGGCGAGCGGAACGCTGATGACCATTACCTCGACCCGGGGACGACACACGTTCGCGTGGTTGGGTATCGGTTTTCTCGCCCTGCATACGGTCGCGATCGTCGGCAATGTCGGACCGGCGGGCCTCTTCAGCCTGGGGATCGTGGGCAGCGCTTCGTGGGTAGCGGTCTCCCATGTGCTGAGCTCGGCCCTCACGAAGGCGTCGAAGGACGCGCAGCGTTTCGCGATCGCCGAACGCGAAGCCACCGACTGGCAGGCCGCGCAGGAGGCGCACCTGCACGAGCGACAGTTCCGGCTCGGCCAGACCAGCGCTATGGCGCTCTCCATGCTGCGGCAGATCCAGGAAAGCAACGGCCAGCTCACCGATGCCCAGCGCCAGGAATGCGTGCACCTTGAGAGCGCCATCCGTGACGAGATTCGCGGGCGGAAGCTCCTCAACGACGCCGTGCGCGACGAGGTCATGATCGCCCGGCGGCGCGGCGCGACGGTGACCCTCCTCGACGAGGGCGGCATCGATGACCTCTCGGAGGAGGAGCTTGAGCGCGTGCTCAATCGCCTCGCGTTGGCCATCCACGAGAGCAAAGCCGACAAGGTTATTGCCCGCACCGTGCCCGAAGGGTCCGATGTGGCCGTCACCGTGGTCGGTTTGCGGAGCATCGCCGATCGCGAGTCGGTCGCCCTGGGGCAGGACTCGCTCGAGGAAGACGAAGTTGACCTGTGGCTGGAGATTCCGCGTTCCCCAGTTACTCCGTAGCGGAGCTGTCGGATGAACGGCGCTCGCCCACAAAGGAGGAAGGGCCGGGGGTGCTGTGCACCTCATCCGGCCCTTCACTAAAATCCGGGTCAGAGCGATAACCCGAATATCGCCCTGACCCGCCCCCAAGTCACTGGCCCGCTTACCCTAGTCGGCCAGTAACTGGTGGTGTTCCCAGTGGAAACACCTAGCAGTACAACTATCGTGGCGGGTCGAGACCGCGAAAAGTCGGCTCTTCGGGGGACTCTCGGGGTACAAGTTGACAGTGTGAACCGTTTTCCACGCGGAGAAGTAGGAATAGCCGGGTTACGAGAACGGGGTACATTCCGGCCTGCTGTCACCGATTTCGTCGCCGTGCGGAGGTAGAACGGTCTGTTTGCGCCCCGCGAGCTACGGAATCAGTTGTGGGGGACGTGCGTTCCGAGTCATCCCGTTGTCTGACCCCCATGCGGGGGTGCTATCCGGAAAAAGATCGCCAGGCCCCCGTGCCGGGGCTCAACGGCGAACGAACTGCCCGCTGGCTTCGCTGCCAGGCCGACACGGTCGCGGCCGACTGCGGGGCTGCTTCGGCGGCGAGCTCGTCGAGTGCACGATGGAGAACCGCGGTGACGGCAGCGATCTCCTCGGGAGTCGCACCGGAGGAGACGATCCGCAGGTCGGTCACAGCGGGATGTTCCCGTGCTTCTTGGGGGGAAGGCTCGCCCGCTTGGTTCGGAGTGCCCTCAGCGCCTTGATCACGGCCACGCGCGTGGCCGCGGGTTCGATGATCCCGTCCAGTTCGCCGCGCTCGGCCGCCAGGAACGGGGATGCCACGTTGTAGGTGTATTCGTTCGCCAGGCGGGTGCGAACCGCCGCGACATCCTCACCGGCCGCCTCAGCCGCCTTGATCTCGCCGCGGTACAGGATGTTGACCGCGCCCTGGCCACCCATGACGGCAATCTCCGCCGTCGGCCAGGCGTAGTTGAGGTCGGCACCCATCTGCTTGGAACCCATCACGATGTACGCGCCGCCGTAGGCCTTGCGGGTGATGACGGTCACGAGCGGCACGGTCGCCTCGGCGTAGGCGTACAGCAGCTTGGCGCCGCGCCGGATCACACCCGTCCACTCCTGGTCCGTACCGGGAAGGTACCCGGGCACGTCCACAAGCGTGAGGATCGGGATGTTGAACGCGTCGCAGAACCGCAGGAAGCGCGCGGCCTTTTCGCCGGCCTCAATGTTCAGGGTTCCGGCCATCGCCTGCGGCTGGTTGGCGATCACGCCCACGGTGCGCCCCTCGACCCGGCCGAAGCCGACGACGATGTTGGGGGCGAACAGCGGCTGGGTCTCAAGGAAGTCGCCGTTGTCGACGATGTGCTCGATGACCGTCTTCACGTCGTACGGCTGGTTGGGGCTGTCCGGAATCAGGGTGTTGAGCTTGCGGTCCTCGTCGGTGATCTCGAGCTCGACCTCGCTCTCGTAGATCTGCGGCTCCGCGAGGTTATTGTCGGGCAGGAATCCGATGAGGGTGCGGGCATAGTCGAGGGCGTCATCCTCATCGCTGGCCAGATAGTGCGCGACACCCGAGACCTTGTTGTGGGTAAGCGCCCCGCCGAGCTCCTCCATCCCCACGTCTTCGCCCGTGACCGTCTTGATGACGTCCGGGCCGGTCACGAACATCTGGCTGGTCTTGTCGACCATGATCACGAAGTCGGTCAGGGCGGGGGAGTACACGGCGCCACCGGCGGCCGGGCCCATGATGATCGAGATCTGCGGGATGACCCCTGACGCTTGGGTGTTCCGCCGGAAGATCTCCCCGTACTTGCCGAGCGCGACCACACCCTCCTGGATGCGGGCACCACCGGAGTCGAGCATGCCGATGATGGGCACGCCCGTCTTCAGTGCGTGGTCCATGACCTTGATGATCTTCTCGCCGGCGACCTCGCCGAGCGAACCGCCGAAAATGGTGAAGTCCTGGCTGTAGACGGCGACCTGGCGGCCGTGGATTGTGCCGAGGCCCGTGACCACGGCATCGCCGTACGGGCGGTTCTTCTCCATGCCGAAGGCGTGGGTGCGGTGGCGCACGAACTCGTCGAGTTCGACGAAGGAGCCGTGGTCGAGGAGCTCGGTGATCCGCTCGCGGGCCGTCTTCTTGCCTTTGGCGTGCTGTTTCTCGATGGCGGTCTCACCGCTCGCAGTGACCGCCTCGTGGTAGCGGACCTTGAGGTCGGCGATGCGCCCGGCGGTCGTGGACAGGTCGGATGCAGGGGTCTGGTCGGTCACGATGTCACTTTACCCACCAGAGCCGGGGGCATGTCGTTGGCGGAACCGCACAGAACCCGGCGGATACCCTGTGCACATGCGCCTTCCCCTGAGCCGTGCCGTGGCCGAGCACCTCGACGTTCTCGACGAGGCCGGGTCCACCAATGGGGTGCTCGTGGGGAGGGCATCCGCCGGGTCTGAGACGGACTTCTCAGTCGTCGTGACCACGAACCAGACCGCCGGGCGCGGGCGGCTGGGTCGAACTTGGGTCGCCCCTCCCGGCACCACGATCGCCGTCTCGGTGCTGCTGGCGCCGCCCGGGGTCGAGGCCGCGCGGCTCGGCTGGGTGCCGCTGCTGGCGGGGCTCGCGATGACGCGCGCCGTTGCATCCCTCGTCGACGCGCCCGTCGCTCTCAAATGGCCCAACGACGTGCAGGTCAACGGCCTCAAGGTGTCGGGCCTGCTCGCCGAACTCGTCCCCGGCGTCGGCGTCGTGGTCGGGGCCGGGCTCAACCTGACCATGACCGCCGAGCAGCTGCCCACCCCCACCTCCACGTCGTTGACCCTCGTCGGTGCGTCGGCGGACGACCTCGTCGACCGCTCGCTCGCGGCCTACCTGGTTGCGTTGCGCGACCTCTACATCGATTTCGTCGCGGCGGGGCTGGATGCCACGGAGCTCCGCACCGCGGTCAAGGCGGCCTGCGCCACCCTCGGCCGGCAGGTGCGAGTCGAACTGCCCGGTACCGACGACCTGGTGGGTCTCGCCGAAGACATCGACGAGTCGGGGCGTCTGGTCGTGGACGGCTACCCGGTAGCAGCGGGGGATGTCACGCACCTGAGGTACGCGTGAGCGAAACCGTCGTCGCCCGGCTCCGGCCGCACGGGCGGGCGATGTTCTGGCCGACCGTGCTGCTGCTCGCCGTTGTCGCGGCTCTCGGTTACTTCGCTGGCCGGCTACCCGAACAGTGGCAGAACCTGGCGGTGCTGGGGGCCGGCGGTGTACTCGTCCTGCTGGGGTGGCTCGCCCCGTTGTTGCGGTGGCTGGCGACCAACTACACCATCACGAACAGGCGGGTGATCGTGCGCTCGGGCATCCTGGTGCGCGACCGGCAGGAGATCCTGCACAGCCGGGTGCATCACCTCACGGTGCGGCGTGGGGCGCTCCAGACCCTGTTCCGCAGCGGCGATGTGCTGGTGGATGCGGGGCTCGATCGGCCGATCGTGCTGGCCGATGTGCCCTCCGCCGACCTGGTGCAGGACGCGCTGCACGAGTTGGCGGAGTCAGCCGTCGATTCGCACGTCGTCGACGGGGCGTAGCGCGACCGAGCGGCTCGGGTGGAACACCCAGTAGCGGTAGAACGCGAACCGGAACGCCGTGCCGAGCACGAGACCGACGACGTTGCTGGCGATGTTGTCGGCGAGCACCGAGGTGAAACCGAGCAGGTAGTGCGAGACCCACAGGCACGCGAGGGCGACGGCCATCCCGCCGACGCTCACGAGCACGAATTCGAGACCCTCGCGGGCGACCTCGCGGCGTTTGCTTGACGCGAAGGTCCAGTGCCGGTTGCCGAGGTAGTTGGCCACGATCGCGAGCGAGGTCGAGATCACCTTCGCGATGAACGGGCCCTCATGGATGACGGATGGCTCGAGAACCGTTGCCCGGAGCAGGTTGAACACCCCGACATCGACGACCAGCCCGATCAGCCCGACCACCCCGAAACGCCCCAGTTGCACGAGCAGCAGGCGCATGGACCTCTCCCAAGTGGTTCAGAATGGTGCGGGGACGATGAAGTGTAACCGCCCGCCCCTGAACAAGGAGACAGCATGCCCCCGATCGTCGGAGTTATCGGAGGGGGCCAGTTGGCCCGCATGATGATCCCGCCCGCCGTCGAACTCGGCCTCGACCTGCGCGTGCTCGCCGACAATGCAGGAGATTCTGCATCCATCGTCGTCACGCAGCTCGGCGACTACCGCAACGTCGACGATGTCCTGCGTTTTGCGCAGGGGGTGGACGTGGTCACGTTCGACCACGAGCATGTGCCGCAGTCGGTGCTGCGCGAGCTGGTCGCGCAGGGGGTCGCCGTGCATCCGGGGCCCGACGCCCTGCAGTACGCGCAGGACAAGCTGCTGATGCGCCAGCGCCTGTCGGAGATCGGGATGCCCGTGCCCGAGTGGGCCGCTGTGGAGTCTGAAGAGCAGCTCGAGGCATTCATCGCGGAGCATGGGGGCAGCGCCGTCGTCAAGACCCCCCGCGGCGGCTACGACGGCAAGGGCGTGCGCGTCGTGTCGGCGGCATCCGAGGTCGCCGACTGGTTTCCCGGCGCGCTGCTCGTCGAGCAGTTGGTCGAGTTCCGCCGCGAACTTTCGCAGCTGGTGGCCCGCCGCCCGTCTGGGGAGCTCGTGCTGTGGCCGGTGGTCGAGTCGATCCAGCGCGACGGCGTCTGCGCCGAAGTGATCGCGCCGGCCCCGGAGGCCAGCGAGAAACTGCGCGAGGTTGCGGCCTGGATCGCGACGTCGGTCGCCGAGTCGCTGCAGGTCACCGGCGTGCTCGCCGTCGAACTCTTCGAGACCACCGATGAGCGGCTGCTGGTCAACGAGCTGGCGATGCGCCCCCACAACAGCGGCCACTGGACCATCGATGGCTCGGCCACGAGCCAATTCGAGCAGCACCTGCGCGCCGTGCTCGACCTCCCGCTCGGACCGACAGCACCGCGCGAGCCGTGGAGCGTCATGGTCAACGTGCTGGGCGGCACCACCGCCAACCGCTATCCGGCGGCGCTCGCCGACCAGCCCGACGTCAAGTACCACTTCTACGGCAAGGAGCCGCGGCCCGGCCGCAAGGTCGGTCACGTTACGGCGGGCGGCGCCGACCTCGAGGACGTCGTGTTCCGGGCGCGTGCCGCAGCGGCGTTCTTTGAGCAATGACACCTACTCTTGTGGGGTGACTGAACCCCTCGTTGCCGTCGACCCGCTGGTCTCAGTGGTTATGGGCTCCGACTCCGACTGGAGCGTGATGGCCGACGCTGCAGCAGCGCTCACCGAGTTCGGGATCGCGCACGAAGTGCAGGTCGTGTCGGCCCACCGCAGCGCCGAACGGATGCTCGCCTTCGGCAAAGAGGCAGCCGGCCGGGGCATCCGCGTGATCATCGCCGGCGCCGGCGGAGCCGCACACCTGCCGGGCATGCTCGCTGCAGTGACCACGCTGCCGGTGATTGGAGTGCCCGTCCCATTGGCGAAGCTCGACGGGCTCGACTCGCTGCTGTCCATCGTGCAGATGCCCGCGGGCATCCCGGTGGCCACCGTCTCCATCGGTGGGGCCCGCAACGCGGGGATCCTTGCCGCGCGCATCCTCGGTTCGGGCGATGCCGTGCTGACCGCGAAGCTCGCCGCTTTCGCCACGTCACTCGAAGCCCTCGTCGACGAGAAGAACGCGGCGCTCACCAGGTCGCTGTGACAAACACGAGCCCGGTCCGCAACCCGGACCAGCGCGACACCGGCGTCATGACCAAGCGCGCGTGGATCCTGGTACTGCTCAACCTGCTCATCCCCGGTTCGGCGCAGTTACTCGCCGGCAACCGTCGGCTCGGGCGCTTCGGGGTGGCCTCGACGTTCGTGCTGTGGGGGATCGTCATTGCCGTGTTGCTGGCATTCTGGCTGTTCCAGGCCCAGTTCATTACGCTCGCGACCAATTACTTCGTGCTCTGGGTGATCCAGGCGGCGGTCGTGTTCTACGCCGTGCTGTGGGTGGTCCTCGCAGTCGACGCTCTCCGGCTGGTTCGACTGGTGCGGATCGCGCCCGCCGCGCGTGGGCTCGTGGCCAGCCTTGCCATATTGGGCATACTCGTAGTCGGCGGCGCCGGGGCGTACGGGGCGATGGTGGCGGGCGTCACGAGATCGACCATCGGTACCATCTTCGGTGCTGGACAGGTTGAAGCGCCCGTGGACGGCCGGTATAACATCCTGCTTCTTGGTGGCGATGCGGGCCCCGACCGTTCGGGCCTCAGGCCCGACAGCATCTCCGTCGTGAGTGTTGAGGCGGAGACTGGCAAGACCACGATCTTCGGCCTTCCCCGCAACCTCGCGAACGTGCCGTTCCCCGCAGACTCGCCCCTCGCGGCGCTGTACCCAAACGGCTACGGCTACAGCGGCTGTGCGGTGGACGTGTGCATGCTCAACTCGCTCTACACCGAAGTGATGCTCAAGAGCCCCGAGTTGTACCCGGATGCCGAGGCGGCCGGAAGCAGTCCGGGCATCGAAGCAATGCGGGATGCTGCGGCGGGCGCCCTCGGTCTCACCATCCAGTACTACGTGCTGATTGATATGCAGGGTTTCAGCGAGCTCATCGACGCGTTGGGCGGCGTCACCATTGACTCACCTGACCGCTATCCAATCGACGGCTACCTCGACGAGAATGGGCAGATCGCCGGCAACCAAGGGTGGATCGAGCCCGGCGTCCAGCAGATGGACGGGTTTACAGCCCTCTGGTATGCCCGCTCCCGCTATACGAGCGATGACTACGACCGCATGCAGAGGCAGAGGCAAGTGCAGGAGGCGATCCTTCGGCAGTTCGAGCCGGCCAACGTCCTCACGAAGTTCCAGGGAATTGCGGAGGCGGGAGCGGCGGTCGTGCGTACCGACATCCCGCAGGGCATGCTCGGCGCCTTCGTCGACCTGGCCACCAGGGCTCGCGATGAGGAGATCACCAGCGTCGAGATGGTACCGCCCAATGTCGATCCCGAACAGCCGGACTATCCGTACATGCTTGAGTTAGTGGCCGCGGCGACAGTGCTGACCCCCGACGACGACGCGCCCTAAAGGTCGGCGTGCAGCTGCCAGACTTTCTCAGCCGAGGTACGCCAGCTGTATGCCTTCGCGCGATCCTCCCCGGCGTAACCGAGGCGTTCTGCGAGATTGGAATCGCTGATCACCGTTGTGATCTCAGCGGCCAGTCGCTCCACGAACGAGCCTTCGTCCGAGAGTGACACGACCAGCCCCGCCCCGGCAGAAACCTCGATGAGGGCCGGGACGTCCGTGTGGATTACAGGAGTGCCCAGGTGCATCGCCTCAAGCACGGGCAGACCGAAACCTTCGGCAAGGCTCGGGTACACGAACACTGTGGCCCGGTCGATCACCGCGGCGAGATCGGCATCCGGGAGGAAACCCAGCGCCCGCACGCGCCCATCGGCGAGGCCCGCGTCTGCGGCCATCTGTGCGACGTTCACCCCGCCCCACCCCTCGGGTCCCGCGATGACAAGGGGGGTGTCGCCCGGCACCGACGCCATCGCCCTGATCAGGCGGTCCAGCCCCTTTCTCGGCTCGAGGGTGCCGACCGCGAGCACGTACGGCCCGTGCAGTCCGAGGGCCTCAAGACGGGCGGCCGCATCGACCGGCACGGCGAGTTTCGAGCTGACCGCGCCGCCGATCACTCGCACGCGTTCGCCAAAATCAATGATCTCGCTGAGTTGTTCGGCCACGGCGTGGGTGGGTACGACGACAGCGTCTGCGTACTTGAAGGCACGATTGGCCATCGACTTATGCCACGATACGCCGTGAGGCGTGAGGGTATCGGGGTTCGTCCACGGCACGGTGTCGTGGATGGTGATCGCGACTTGGTCACCGCTGTTCAAACGGTCGTGGCGGTTGAGTGGGGCGAGCATGCTTGTGGAATGCAGCATGCCGTGGCCGGGCAGTCGAGTGAACCCGTGCTGCCACGCTGTCGTCAGTGCCCTGTGCGTCAAGGCGCTCTTGTACAGGGACGAGAGCCCGGGCAGACGATCCCAGATGAGGTCGTAGTCAGACTCCGGGGATGATGACACTACGCCCGCAACATCGCAGCCCGGTGGGGCCGTCTCGATCAGGCCTCGCGTGAGCTCCTCGGTATAGCGACCAACGCCGCCGGGTACAGGGGAGATCATTTGGTCGATGATCACGCGTAGTGTCGTGGCCAATTACGCTCCCATGCAGCTCGGAATGACTTTAGCAGCCGCTGAGGGCCGGCCTCACGCGCCAGGAGTCACCGCGAGTGAGTCACCATACCCCGAGCCAGATGAGGATCCCGATTATCCGCCGATCGCGAGGACGTCGTCGCATCTGCGCTGACATCCGTGCAAGCCGGAGTCGGGCCCGAATTCCTGGCGTAGTCATCAACGCGAGCATTCTCTCTAGCCCGTCCCGGGTTTCGGGGGGCGCGACTCTGATACCAACTTGCGCATGGACCATCGCTTGCCTCCGATGCCAGCGTGATCGAATCAATCCGAGACGTGCCAGCGCCGAACTCCCGCCGATGTTTGAGCCCATCACATTATGGTCATGCTGGCGGTAGTAGACGGTCGAGATCGAATCGATGTGCCACGACCAGTTTCGAGCTCGGGCAATGGCGTAGACGAGAGAGTCGTGATAATCCGCAGTGGACGCAATCTCATCCTGCTGCAGTACGTCTTTCACAAGCGTGACCATGCGTGGCGTCATAAGAAACGTCGAGCCTGGGCCGGGGCTCTCAGTGAGGTAGTCAAACTCGCGCTGCGGGTAATTCTTGCGGATGAGCGTTTGGCGACCGCGAGCGTCAAACGACGTGATGTTCGAAGAGACCCCGTCGAACCCGCCGTCGCGTGCGATAGCCGCGTGCCTCGCGAGTTTATCGGCCACCCAGATGTCATCCTGATCTGCGAAGGAGATGTAGTCGGCGTCGTCTACGGGCGCTTGTGACAGGAGGCGGTAGAAATTCGCTGCGGCGCTCCCCGACGGTACTCCGCTCGGCAGCACCAGCACACGGGGGTCGTCGGCCGAACGTTCAGCCAGCCACTCCACGGTGCCATCAGTCGAACCGTCGTCGAGCGCCACCACGCGCACGAACACATTCTCTTGCCCCAGGATGCTGTCGAGCTGCTCTGGCAGCCAGCGGCGACCGTTGTAGGTTGCCAGAAGAACAGTGATGTGCGGGAAGTTGACAGCGTTCGACATGGCTCACTCATGATAGTTGCGCTGCCCGACGACCGTCCGCTGCCCTAGTGTGGATCAGGTGCAGTTTCCCACACCGCGACCCAGTGTTCGTAGTGGCATGAGCGGCTTGCTACACGAGGCGGCTCGCGGACTGTGGGCCCGTAACTTGACAGCAGAGGACAGGATTCTCGTCCTGGGGGCCACGGGATGGTTCGGGCAGACGACGGTAGCCCTCACGCAGGGACTGGCGTGTGAGTCGCTTCTCATCGCCAGTCGTTCACGGGCCTTCCAGACTGTCGACCAGATAGTAGAAGTGCATGCTTGGGACTGGAACAAGGTGCAATCATTCGCGCCGACGGTCGTGATCGACTGTGCCTTCCTGACCCGTGACTATGTGAGCGGCATGAGTCTTGATGAGTATGTCCGGCGCAATGTGATGCTGACTGAGAGATTGCTCCAGGCGGTGTCCATCGACTCAGTTCGGCTGGCGCTGACGGTGTCGAGCGGGGCCGCTGTGTATCCTCGCGATGCTCTGCTGAGTCCAATAAGTGAGAACCCTTATGGCTATCTCAAACGCGAAGCCGAACAGCAACTCGAACGGTTCGGACGCGAGAGGCGGATAGCGACAGTCGTCGCGCGGGCTTGGAGTGTCTCAGGCGCGTTCGTGCTGAAACCTCGTAGCTACGCGTTTTCCGACCTGCTCTTGCAGGCCCTTGACGGGCACATTCATATTGCGGCCGCCAAGCAGGTGTTTCGGCGTTACGTGGCTGTCGAGGATCTGCTGTCCGTCGCTATGGCCTCGGGTCGACCCGGTGAACATACTGTTATCGACAGCGGAGGTCAGCTTGTTGAAATGCAGGACCTTGCCCAGGCGGTAGTCGAAACAGTCAATCCGGGAGCCACAGTCTCTCGGCCCACCCTCGGCGGCGAAGGCGCGGATAAGTACTATGCCAGTCCTGAGAGTTGGGTTGCAGCATGCGAAAGGGCAGATTTCGCCCCGGCCGGACTGCGCGATCAGATTCTCGTCGCGCAGTCCGGGTTAACCAGCCGAACTACTGGTTGAGGAGGTGCCAGCGGGACTCGAGCATCTCGATCCGCTTGGCGTCTTCCTTCGTGATCCGCGAGTAGTACTCCCGCTTGTTCAGCAGCCAAAGCAACTCGAAGTGCACGGCATTAACCAGGCCCTGCTCGATGTTCTGGATGGTGCTGGCATCGCCGCTAAACACCACCTTGCGCGTTTCGAAGCGAGTCAGGTGAACTGCAGCCACCTCGCGGATGACATCGAGGGTGTCACTTGACACGGCACCGCCCATCACAAAGTCGAGCCCCGCTGCCTTGGCCTTCGCGGCGGCGCTGGTGACGTACTCGGTGATACGAGGCGTGTTGATGGTGTCGCGTGTTTCACCAAGCGAGCCAGCGAAATCGACACGTCCGAACACCAGGCCGTGGACGCCGCGAGTTGTTGTCGCGACCTCAATCATCTCGTCAATGTTGTTGTATCCCGTAATGGTCTCCAGGTTGAACAGGAAGTCGGTGTCCTCCTCTTCGTCCTCGTCGAAGACCATGTTCTTCGCGGCGACGTACTTCGAGACTGCGTAGGGGGTTTCCACCATTGGTGCCACGACATAGCGGACCCCGATCTGCTTTGCCTCCAGCAGATCCCGAACTGCCTCGCAGCCACCGATCTTCACCGTCAGCGGCAGCCCTGCCGACCTGGCGATGTCGACAAGCCTGAGAAGCTCATCGACCCGAGTTCCCTCGGCCTCAAACTCCGCTTTGACGCTCGCGATTCCGTACTTGTCCTTGCCAGTACGAAGGATCTCGGCCATCTGGCGCTCGATCTTGTTCATGCTATTCCCCTGTCTTGTTCAGGTACTTAAACACAACGGAGGCCGTGTTTTCGTCTAGTTCCGGGTGCATCAGGTGCAACGGGTTGGATTTCATTGATCCGTCTGCCTGTACAGCAGACATTATCTTGGGGTAATACGTCTGTTCTGGGTCTATTGGCACCTCAATGAATGCAGGCCCGTCGCTGGACAGTAGTTTGCCTACCTGTCCGCCGAAGCCGGTTGACGGATCCATTCTTGCGTAAGGAATTCCGTACGCGGCGGCAAGGGCCTCCCAATTCGGCAGGCCAAGCCCGGTGTCTGTGTCGCAACCGATCCACGAACCATTGAAGTAATTGCGCTGAGTCATTCTGATGGAGGCATAGCCGTTGTTGGCGAATAGCAGGATCTTGAGCGGAAGATTGTTGACTGCCACCGTCCCCAACTCCTGCAGGTTCTGCGCGAATCCGCCGTCACCCTCGATGAGGTAGGTGTGGTGCGCGCGGTTAGCCAGTGCAGCACCGATAGCGCCGGACAACCCGTACCCCATACTCGCAACCGCTTTGTTCGTGAGCATCTTCTGGCGCTCGCGGAGTTGTAGCGACTGCATGGCTACAGTGAACGCCCCACCGCTACTGCAGGGGATGATCACATCATTGTCACCGGCAACGTCTCCCAGGCCCATTAACAGCTCAAAGGGCTTTACGTAGTCGTCTCCGGTTTCATTCGCGGGATCGTTGAGCGGAAGAGTCTCGTGGACGAGATTGACAAACTCTTGCCATTCCTGCCAGGCCAGGTGTGGTCGGGCGGTGGCCACGAGGTCGGCAAGAAAAGCGTTCGCATCGCCCAAAAGCGGCAGCTCGACGTGCGGGTGACCTTTGTCGAGCTCGGCCTGATCAATGTCCACCTGAATGATATCACCCACCGGGACGAACCCGTCAAAGGCGAAACCGGACTGTTGAAGACCAAGTCGGGTCCCAACCGCCAATAGCAGATCGGCCTGCTGGAGGACCACATTCGCTGAGCGCTGACCCCAGGTATTTGGTCGTCCAGCGAAGACCGCGTGGTCAAACGGAAGCCGGTCAGCGGCGTTCCACGTCAGCATGACGGGAACACCGAATGCGGCCAACGCTGCGCTGAGCGCGTTTGCGGTATCCCGTGATACGCCCTGTCCAATGAGTATCACTGGACGCTCGGCACGCTCGAGGCGCCCCACGGCCTCAGCGAGTCCGCTGCTGTCCACCCTGGGGATCTCGACGGTCTTCTGGGAAGGGGTGTAGCCGCCATCGTCGACGGGCGCAGCAGCCTGTGCGTCCAAGCAGACCTCGATGAATACGGGTCCCTGCCGGGGACTTGCTCCCTCGCGTATCGCGTCGACGACCGTTTCCCGGGGGGCGGGGTCCTCTAGCCGCAACACGACTTTGCAGACGGACGCGGCCATCGTCGCTCCATCAACTTCCTGGATGCCTCGCTGTCGCACTTCTCCGTGGCTAAGATCGGCCTTCTTGACCTGCCCGCCAACGACGAGAAGCTCTCGGCTCTCCATCCACGCGCTGGCGATCCCGGTAAGGGTATTGGTGAGACCCGGTCCTGCGGTGACGAGCACAAAGGCCTTGCCAACAGACTCATCGGCCGTTGCGGTGAAGTACTCAGCGGCGATCGTGGCTGCGACCTCATGAACGAACGGCACGCACGTCATTTTCGTTCTTACTGAGTCCAGCAAATGCATGATGTTGCCACCCGCAACGAAGAAGCAATGTGTATAGCCCTCGTCGACGAGCCAATCAACGAATTGGTCGGAGTACTTCATATCCTGATTTCCTCAAGTGCTGAGCGCAGCGCATGCTGCGCGATCATCAGTTGCTCCGGATTGAGCGGCAGTTCATGGATCCGCACCGATTCGCCGTCATCGGGCAACACCAGCCTCAGCACGTCCCTGCTGTTCTTCTTATCGGAGCGAAGCGACGTGCGAAATACGTCCCAATCGGTCGCGTCCAAGGCTTCTGTCAGTTCAGTGCCCACGCTGGTCAGCAATGTCACACAGTACGCCTCTAGACGTGCAGTATCGTCGGTGTGGGCTGCTTTGGGGTGTCGCAAGGCTGCGAGCATCCCGGCAGCGACTCCGATCCCATGCTGGATCGAGAAGCCACACGCCGCCTCCCAGGCGTGTCCGAAGGAATGACCGAAGTTCAGGAGTTGGCGCTCGGCCTTGTCGAGTTCGTCAATCTCTACGAACCATTTCTTTGCTGTCAGCACGTGAGCCAAGAGCGCCACCGTGTGGTCGTCTGGTTGCGGATCGGCAGCGGCCGGTGACCCAAGGAAGGTCCCAAACGCGTCCGCGCCCCGCACGAAACAGATCTTGACGGCTTCCGCTAGGCCGGAGGCGATGGCCTGTTGGGGGAGGCTTATCAGGAAGTCGGGATCGACCAGGATTTGCCGGGGAGGATGGAAATTGCCGAGCAGGTTCTTGATTCCTCCTGCGTTAATCGAACTTTTCCCTCCGATACAAGAGTCGGCCATCGCCATCAGTGTGGTTGGAACATAAATCCAGTCGACGCCTCGCATGTATAACGAACTGGCGAGTGTCGCCACGTCCTGAACCACGCCCCCTCCGACCGCCACGATGAGGTCTCCGCGGGTTAGCCCCGATCTGTTCATCTCGACCAGCACGGTTTCGCAGGCGGTGAGAGTTTTGGAACTCTCCGAGCCAGGAACCAGCACGATACGTGCAGGATCGAACGGCACGCGATCCAGAACCGCGGGGTCGACGAGCGCTACCCGGGCGTTTCCGGCGTTGGAGACAGCGCCGCGTTCTACCGCGATGGTGTAGCTGCCGAACGAGCTGGCGATAGTGAACTCAGACACTGCGAACCGCCGACCAGCCGTTGTCGACTGCAATCCATTGTCCATTGATCCCGCGGGAGCGGGGGTCCAACAACCACCCGACAGCCTCGGCTACGTTCTCGGGCTTTGCGAGCTGTCCCCCGATCGTCTCCGTCTGGATGCCCTCGATCTGGTCGACGGTAAGCTGCGACCGCGTCATAGGGGTGTCGATTACGCCGGGCAGCACCCCATTGAGGGCGAACTCCTGTGATTGCAGATCAACGGCCGCGGCCGGGACAAACCCCGCGAGCGCGGCTTTGCTCGCGACGTATGCCACCTTGTTCGGGCGGGCGGTGAGTTGCCATATCGAACTGACCACGACGCCGCGCGCAGGCACCGTCAACGCTTCAGCTTCCACCAGTCTCCGCAGGGTGCGACCGATGAATGCGACGTTGGCGTCATAGAGTCGCACATAATCATCATCCTCGGTTTGGAGAACTCCACCTGAGGCGTTGAGGCCCTGCGCCCAGACCACACCGCTCCATGGTCCTGCCGCCGTCCAGCTGTCGTCCGACAAGATAACCGTCGCGGCGCCGCCGGGAGTCCTGCTGGCTACGTCGACCTGCCATCCGGACGCTCTGAGCCCGGTCACTATCGCAGACCCCAGCGCTCCTCGGCCTCCGAATACCAGCGCTCTGGTCACAGACCAACCTTCTTGGAGATGATGAAGTTGGGTCTTTGTTTCACTTCTTCGTAGATCAGCCCTATGTACTCACCAATGACCCCCAGGAGCAAGGTCAAGATTCCAAACCCGATCAGCATCACGCTGATGAGTGTGCCAAAACCATTGAACGGGACTCCATACGCAACGAACTGCACGAGAAGCACGAGAAGCGAAACGGCCGCTATCGCACTGACGGCAAACCCCGTGATGGTTATCAAGCGCAACGGGACGTTGGAGTGGGCGAAGATTCCTTTGAATGCGAGGTCAATGACCTTCAGGCTGTGCGCATTTGAGACACCGCCGAATCGAGCCTCACGGACCATTGGCAGGCCGATCGACTTGAAGCCGACCCACGACACCAGACCTCTTACGAACCGGTTCCGCTCTTCCATGCTGCGCACCGCCTCGTAAGCCCCCCTGTCGAGGAGGCGGAAGTCGCTTGCATTCCGCACTATTCGGTCGTCTGTGAGTTTGCCAGCGAGCCAATAGAAGGC
This sequence comes from Rhodoglobus sp., assembly GCA_044340535.1. Lineage (GTDB taxonomy): Bacteria > Actinomycetota > Actinomycetes > Actinomycetales > Microbacteriaceae > Rhodoglobus. The sequence goes on along the minus strand of JBIITJ010000003.1, from coordinate 71,106 downwards.
CTTCGAGTTAAAGGTTCTAAGCGGCCCAGTCCCTGTTCTCTTGGTCACGACTCCGTAGACGTTCTCATACCCCTCCTCCCATTTACGGATGAAGTTCGGGATGAACTCCGGGGGGTCCTGGAGGTCTGCAGTCATGAGGACAACGGCATCCGCGTCCACGACGCTGAGTCCAGCGGTGAGTCCGCCATCCATCCGGAAGTTCCGCGCAAGTTGAAGGATCTTGAACCGGGGGTCTGATGCCGCGATGATCTCGAGCTTCGCCATGGTATCGTCGACTGAACCGTTCTCGACAATGACAACTTCGAAATCGTAGTTGGGCTCAGTATCGAACATCGCCGAGAGGCGTCGAGCCAACTCATCAACGCACTCCGTCTCGTTGTAAGCCGGGATCACGAGTGCGATCTTCTTGCGGTCGGGTGCCTGGTCCATCAGTTCCACGTCTTCCAGGGTGCATTACCCGAGTCCCACAACTGGTTAAGCAATTGGGACTCGCGCTGCGTGTCCATGGGCTGCCAGAAGCCCTGGTGTCGGAAGGCGCCAATCTGGCCGTCGTTGGCCAGGGTGTGCAGCGGCTCTTCCTCAAGGACGGAGTTGTCACCGAGGTAATCGAATACTCCCTGCTCGAAGATGAAGTACCCGATGTTTATCCAGTCATCGACTTTCGGCTTCTCACGAAACTTCTCAACGGAACCGTCGGGCTCAAGGTCAACGACACCGAAGCGGCTAATCGCCTGCGTTGCAGTCATGGTGGCGAGCTTCCCGTGCTGAGCGTGATAATCCCGCAGGCCGGCGATGTCAACGTCTGCAATCCCGTCGCCGTATGTGCACAGGAAAGGCTCTCCATCATCCAGAAACTTTCGGATGCGCTTGATGCGACCCCCCGTCATGGTCGTTGCCCCTGTATCAGCGACGGTGACTTTCCAGTCGAATTCTTCATGTGATCCGTGATAGACGATGCTCGACTGGTCGCCGAGAGTCACTGTGAAGTCGAGATTGGACGACCCATAGTTGTAGAAGTAGTTCTTGATGTACTCGCTCTTGTAGCCCGCGCAGATTATGAACTCGGTAATGCCTTGGGCCGCGAGCACCTTCATGATGTGCCAGAGCACCGGCTTACCGCCAACTTCGACCATGGGCTTCGGGCGAAACTCAGTCTCTTCGCGCATACGGGTGCCAAGGCCTCCGGCAAGAAGCACTGCCTTCATATCGGGTGATCCAATCACTGAGATCGAGGAGGGGTCAGGAATTCTTCCCCGCGACCCGGATCAGCTTATCCATGCTTGGTGTTGGTCGCACGACGAGCAACGTGAGTCATCCCGTGACTGACAGGTTGCCTGCGGCAGTCAGAGCAACCACAACGGCAACCGCTCCTGAACTCCCGTAGCTCCAGGCGAGCCACAGTTTCTCCGATCGGCCAGGAGCTGCCAAGCGCTCATTGATCGCAAGCCAGCCCGCGACCACGCACAGGGCAAGGCCGAAATACTCGTATACGGTGCCAAGGTATCCCTGACCGCGAGGAAGCTCGACCTGCCAGCGAACGGTCACCGCGATGAGGGCGGCTGACGTCAACCACATCCACAAACCCAGACCCGCAGTGACGAGCAGAACTGAGCGGGGAGTCTTCGTCGATATTCGGGTTAGCGAGAGCGCGCTGATAAACACAGGAACGCCGAGCAGCACAAGACAGAGGCCGATAAGTGGTATCGACATGGCCGGGGTTGATCCGAGCCACCACTGGGAGAGTGGGATTGCCGCGACGAGTTGCTTGCCGAGGGTTCGTAGAACGGGAAGCGCTTCGAGTGACATCGTGTACGCAGGCGCGGTATTCGAGCCGACCGAAGTGCGGAGGATCAGCACGATGACCAGTTCGATCACCGCGGGGATGGCCAACGGTAGCACCCTGCGCCAGGACCGGGTTGCTACGAGGACGAGCGCGATCATCGCGGGAGCGAACAGAAAAACCGTTTCGTAGGTGAACATCGCTAGCAGGTACAACGCACCGGCCATGATCGACCACACAAGCAACGATGTGCGCACGACAATGGCGCACGCGGCAAGGGTGAGCCCGGTGGTGAGAGGGAGCAGGCCGGTGAAGGCGGTGAGCCCATCGCCGACGTCGTAAGCGCGAACTTGCAGAACTGCCAGCAAGGCGAGACCCGTAATCGCGCTAGCAGCAAGATGGCGGGAGAGGAACCACACGAGCGCCATCGCCGCCGCGATGGCGAACCCGGACACGGCCACCAGTACGAGCTTGTACTCGACCCGGCTATCGAAGAAGTAGAAGAGCGATTGGGTCCAGGCGACGGAGCCGGGGAAGAACCGTCCCTCGTTGGTCATCCACTGTCCGGTCCAGAAGAGGATCGACTCGCCGAGGGAGGTGCCCTCCCGGGCGAGCGCCGCTCGAGTTCCGATATTGATGCTGTCGTCGTAGCGCACGGGCGACATGAGTATTGACGCCGCCAGGAAGCCGAAACCGAGGACCAGGGTCGATGCGACAAGCGTCCGCTGACCTATACTCGCAACCAGAGCGTCAAGACGTATTTTTGTGGTGCCGCGTCTGACGATAGCTACCATCTGTTGGCTCCTTACCTGAATCCCGCAGCTTCTGGCAGGCCATAGGTGTTTACTAGCTCCGACAGTGACTAGAAGATATCAGGGCGTGTCGACCAGCTATGTCCCGCCCGACTCTCATCCGGAGGATCCCTGTGGTGCCAGGTCGAGCCGCAGACCCGCTTTTCACAGGCCCATCCGAGAGGTCTCGGTGGGTGATCATTGGTTTGACCATGGGGCTCGTCGGCGTCATCGTTACGACGGTCGCGGGGGCGGTTGGAGTTCCGATCGAGATTGCTCAAGCTGTCCCGCTGGGCAACTTGGTCGCGGATCCGGATCGGGTGTGGATCGTCGCGGTGTGGGCGGTGACTGCGGCGGCGCTCGTCGCTTCCCTATGGGTCGAGTCGGCTTCAGGTCCGCTTGCCCAACGATTCTTGGTTCTCAGCGCAGCAGCAGGTGCAGGGCTCGGTTTGGTGCTCCTCGCTTGGCGCAACCAGTCATACGGTGACCTCTGGGTTGGATTTGGCCCGCTGCGCAGCGCTCTATCTGTGGTGGTCGCCATCGTGGGGTTGGCTGTTCTGCTGCGGTCAATCAGAGGCATCCGGTTTCTTGCAGTTCTGACGTCCACGGTCCTCGCTCTTGTGACGATCGTGTATCTCTTGGAGTCCCCGGAGACCTTCGTAGTCAGCAATGACAACGGGTTTACGTTCGAGGAGATGCTGGCTCCGTCGTCAGGACGCATGCCTGGATTCGACTACATAAACCAATACTCAACCTTGCTTGGCTACCCGCTTGCGTTGGCTGCCGGAGTCGCTCGTGACGTTTTCAATCAATCGCCGAGCTGGTTCGCCGTGATCTGGCTGATCATCCTGCAGTTCGTGACGCTATTCGTCGCGGTCGCCACCGTGATCCGCCTCGCCCCGCGGCGCATAGCCTGGCTAATGCCCGCGATTGTTATACCTGTCGCGTTCTTGGTCGGCGCCGACGGGTTGTTGTATTACGCGAACCTGCCGTTGCGCTTCTTTCTTCCGACTGTGCTGCTTGCTGCAATCGGGTGGTTCGGAGTGCGCCACGCGGCCAGTTCTCGGCCGTGGTGGGTGCCCGTCACGATAGGTGTCTTGGGAGGAGCCTGCGCTTTCAACAATCTGGATTACGGCGTACCAGCCTTCCTCGCCGGAGGTGTTGTTGTGATCGCCCGCTCCCTGGTTTGGCGCGAGAGCTTCCGAGCCGGATTGCTTTATCTCGCAGGATCGGCGGCGATTCCGGTAGTCGTAGTGCTGGCAGGGGCACTCACCGGGCGGCAGCTACACCCCGGATACCTTCTATTCTTCGTTAGGAGCTTCGGTATTGACGGCCTTATGAACGAGCGAATGCCGACGATCGGCCTCCACGCGGCATTCGTGTTTCTCGGAATCGTCGGCGCGGTCGTCGGGGTGCTTGGCGCTCGCGCCACGTCTCGTAAAATCTCGGCGCGGCACCAAGCATTGCTATTCCAGTCCGTTTGGATGTTGCTCTCGCTGATCTACTTCTCGGGCCGCTCTCTGACACCTACGCTTGTAAACGGCACTGCCTTCCTCGCCTCCGTTAACGTGGCGTTGCTTCTTTCGGTCGGCTTCTCGCATCTTGTCCTGCTGCGACGAGTTCCGTTCCGTGAGCGCTCCCTAGCTGATTGGATAGCGACCGTAGCAATTGTGGCGTTGGCCGCGGCCCCGGTTGCCGCGTGGACCTACTTCCCGTCGGTGGAAACGCAGACAGAAAAGTACAAACGCGCGCTCGATCCCAGGGACGATGCGCTCGTATATCTAGAGCCAGATCCCAGACCGCCTCTAGCGCTCGTCCCCGGTGATCGCAGCCTGATCGGGGTGATAAGCGTCTCCGGATCAACATGGCAGCCGCGCACCGGAGTGCGGAACGCCAGTCTGTTCTTGCATCCGAACTACCTTGCTTTGCCCACGGGTGCGGAGCTGCAGTGCGATTATCTGCGCTCATTGTCCGGTGAAATATTGCTAACTACCGACAACCAATTGGCGATACTCGGACGGTCGGAGATCTGCAAATATGACTTTGACTTCACTACTACAACGCGAGTGGCCCATGACCCGATCTTTGATGTCGAGTGGGTCACTGTGGCCCGGCGCTCAGGCTAGGAGGGCTGGCCCGGGCCAGCCGCCGAGCGGATGCAGCTAGGATCTTAGTCTTACGTCCCCTGTCGAGGAGTAGTCCCATTTCTGATCCACAGCGCGAGCTCATTCTCGAGCAGGTCCGCAGTTACGCAGAGTCCGCACTCGCCACGAAGGAATTCGTTCCCGGGGAGTCGACCGTTCCGGTCTCGGGGAAGGTTCTCGACCCCGCCGATTTCGCCGCGCTCGTGGATGCATCGCTTGACGGCTGGCTCACGGCCGGTCGATTCCACCCACTGTTCGAGCGCGCGCTGGCTCGCTATGTCGGCGCGCGGAGCGCGCTGTTCGTGAACAGCGGCTCGAGCGCGAACCTCGTGGCGCTCAGCGGCCTTACGAGCCCGAAGCTCGGCAAGCGGGCGCTCAAGGCGGGAGACGAAGTCCTGACGGTGGCCGCGGGATTCCCGACCACCGTCAACCCGATCATCCAGAACGGCCTGCGTCCGGTGGTAGTCGACGTCGAACTGGGAACATACGACGCGATCGCGGAGCGGCTGCAAGAGGCGGTCGGCCCCAAGACGCGCGCGATCATGATGGCCCACACGCTCGGCAATCCCTTCGACCTCGATGTGGTCAGGGCGCTGTGCAAGGAGCATGACCTGTGGCTCATCGAGGATTCCTGTGATGCCCTCGGCTCCACTTATGACGGACAGCGGACCGGCAGCTTCGGCGACACCGCGACCGTGAGCTTCTACCCCGCGCATCACATCACGACGGGTGAGGGTGGCGCGGTCTTCGTGAAGTCACCGCTGGTCCGCAAGCAGGTCGAGTCATTCCGCGACTGGGGTCGGGATTGCTACTGCGAGACCGGGCACGACAACACCTGCTTCAAGCGGTTCGAGTGGCAGCTCGGCGACCTGCCGATGGGTTACGACCACAAGTACATCTACAGCCACATCGGGTACAACCTCAAAGCCACCGATATGCAGGCAGCGCTCGGCCTGTCCCAGCTCGACAAGCTCGACGGTTTTGTCGACGCTCGCAAGGCGAACTTCGCATACCTGACCTCGCGCCTGGCCAACGTGGAGGGGCTCATCCTGCCCAGGGCAACGCCGAAGTCCGACCCATCGTGGTTCGGGTTCCCGATCACCATCGACCCAGAGCATCCGGCCGACCGCAACGAGCTGATGCGCTTCCTCGACAACCGCAAGATCGGTGTGCGTCTCATCTTCGCGGGGAACCTGATGAAGCAGCCGGCCTACCGTGACGTCGACTTCCGGGTCGTCGGTGACCTCACCAACACGGACATCGTGATGAATCGCGCGTTCTGGGTGGGTGTCTACCCCGGGCTCACGGAGCCGATGCTCGACTACGTCGCGGACTCGATCGCCGAGTTCATGCAGAACGCGGCGGGCTGAGGCGTGCATTACCTGGTCACTGGCCATACCGGATTCAAAGGCGCGTGGCTCACCCTGTGGCTCTCCAGCCGCGGACACCGGGTTTCGGGGCTCGCCCTCGACCCGCTTCCCGGTGCCCTATACGAGACGGCTCGAGTCGCCGAGCTCGTCGCCAATGACTACCGGATCGACATCCGCGACGCTGCGGCGACCAAGCGGGTGGTCGCCGACTCCGGTGCCGACGTGGTACTCCATCTCGCCGCGCAGCCCCTGGTGAGGGAGTCGTACCGGGCGCCGCGGGAGACCATCGAAACCAATGTCATCGGCACACTCAACATGCTCGAGGCTGTCGCGGCCGCGGAGACCGTGAAGGCCCACCTGGTCATCACGACCGACAAGGTGTACCGCAACGTCGACCAGGCCGAGGGCTACGTCGAGTCCGACTCGCTGGGCGGGCACGACCCGTACAGCGCATCCAAGGCGATGGCGGATCTCCTCACCCAGTCGTGGGTCGCCAGCTTCCCCGGAGCGCCGACAGCGATCGCTCGCGCCGGCAACGTCATCGGCGGCGGTGATGTCAGCCCCGACCGCCTGCTCCCCGACCTGCTCACGTCATTCGCCCGGGGCACGCCCGCGCTGATCCGATACCCGGATGCCGTGCGCCCGTGGCAGCACGTGCTCGATTGCCTCGCGGGATACCTCGAGCTCACAGATCGGCTGCTTGCCGGGGGCGGGGCGGGCGCGTGGAACTTCGGCCCCGGCCGCGAGAGCTTCGTTCCCGTCCGCACCATCGCGGACCTTGCCGCCGAGAGTTGGGGGGAGGGCGCCAGCTGGACCGGTGACGGATCCGAACACCCCCACGAAGCGAACCTGCTCGCCCTCAACGCGAGCAAGGCTGAGCTGGAGCTCGGCTGGCACAACCGGCTGCCGTTCCCCGCGAGTCTGGACTGGACTGTGCAATGGCAGCGCAGGGTCAACGACGGCGCGGACGTGCGTGCAGTCACCCTCGAACAGATCGCCGCGTTCGAAGCACTGGCGTGATGAGCCCGGTGGCGAGGATCCGCGCTCTTCTTGCAGACGAGCGCGTGCGTTTCCTGCTCGTCGGCGGGTTCAACACCGCGGTCGGCTATCTCGTGTTCGTCCTCGTGCAATGGTCGATCGGGCACTTCGTCACGTATCTTGGCAGTGTCCTCATCAGCCATTTGCTCACCTCGGTGGGCGCATTCGCGCTCTACCGGCGGGTCGTCTTCCGGGTCACGGGCTCCCTCGTGCTCGACTTCCTGAGATTCCAGACGGTCTATATCGTGCCGCTGGTCTGCAACCTCGTGGCCCTGCCGCTGCTGGTGAGTCTTGCTGGGTGGAACGTCTACCTCGCCCAGGCCGTGATCGTGGTGGTGTCGACGACGATTAGCTTCCTCGGACACAAGTATTTCTCGTTCCGCAGAGGAGCGCCCGAGGAGACTGAGGCGAGCATGGAGAGAACAACTTCACTATGACCTCGGCCTTCGTTCAGACCGCGCGGCACCAGGTATCGCGCGAGTGGTTCCTGTATCTCGCGACCTTCGTCCTCACCTCGCTCACCACGGTATGGGCCCTGAAGTTGTGGAAGGCCGATTTCTCGGTGCCTTTCGCCTATCAGAGTGACGCGGTGCTCGGCGTCGCCGGGTTCAAGACTCTTGTCGAGACGGGATGGTACGAGACCCAGCCCCTGCTGAACGCGCCGCACGGGCAGGTCTTCCATGACTGGAAGATCGCCGACAGCCTGGGGTACCTCTTCGCGAAGGTCGCAGCGGTGTTCACTCAGGACGCGAGCGTGATTCTGAACACCTATTACGTTCTTGGCTTCGTACTGGCCGGGTTGACGGCACTCTGGTTCCTGCGACTGGTTGGGGTTTCGCGCACGTTCTCGGTGATTCTCGCGGTGCTCTACGCGATCGCTCCCTACCACTTCTCTCGCGGTGAAACGCATCTCTTCCTTGCGTCCTATTTCCCGTTGCCGCTGGCGCTCGGGCTCGTCTACCTCATCATGCGTGGCCGTCCGATTTGGGGCCGGGGCTCACGCCCGCAGTGGTGGGGGTGGATGCTGAGTCCGACCGTGCGAACGCTACTCGTGCTGGCCATGGTGGCGTGCGCCAACTCGTACTACGCCGTATTTGTGATCCTGTTGATCGCGATTTCGGGACTCATCGGCATCATTCGCGACCGCAGCTGGAAGGCTTTCGGCGGCGCAGTCGTTGCAGGTGTGCTCACGGCTGTATTCATGCTGGCGAACATGTTCCCCGACATGCTGTACAGCTGGACGCACGGCAGCAATGTCGCTGCCGTATCGCGCACTCCCGCTGGCGTCGAGGTGTACCAGCTCAAGCTCGTGCAGCTGCTCCTGCCCTCGAACGGGCACCGCATCGACGCCCTGGCGAGTCTGCGCCTGTTCTACGACACCGAGTTCCCGTTGCCGTCGGAGAGCCCTTCTCTCGGCTTCATTGCGGCTTTCGGATTCCTCTCCCTGCTCGGAATCGGTCTCTACTTCGGGGTCGGACGGCTGCGCAATCGTGGCCCCGGCGCATCCCTCGAGCGACGCGACGCCCTCGGGGCGCTCTCGGTCCTGACAATCTTCGCCTTCCTGCTCGGCACGGTGGGCGGGTTGTCGACCCTAGTCGGCCTGATCACGAGCGACCTGCGCGGATGGAACCGGATCTCCATCGTCATCGCATTGTTCAGCCTTGCCGCAGTCGGGTTGATCCTCGACGCGGCGCTGTCGGCGCTGCGCAAGCGGCGCTTTATGGCGCGCACCGGGGTCGCCACGGGGACGACAGTGGTGCTCGCCGCCGGGCTGCTGATCGTGGGATACCTGGACCAGGTCACGTCCGTGGCTGAGCCGAACTATGCGGCCTCGGCGGCAGCCTTCGACAGCGATGCCGCCCTGGTCTCATCGATTGCTGCCGCCGTGGGCGATGATGCATCCATCGTCCAACTCCCGTACCGTGCGTTCCCCGAGTCCGCCCCGGTGAACGAGGTCCCCGATTCGGACCAGCTCAAGCCGTACCTGCACTCCAGCACTCTGAGTTGGACGGGCGGTGGCATCAAGGGCCGGCCGGATTCCGAATGGACCCGCTGGCTGGAGGAGCTTCCGGCGGCGGATCTCGTGCAGAGCGCTGCGGCCGCGGGCTTCGAGGGAATTCTCATTGACATCCAGCAGTACGGTTCGAACACCGAGGTGATCGAGGGCGTTCGTGAACAGCTGGGCGACCCCGTGATCTCGACTCCAGACGGCCGCTATGAGTTCTACGACCTGACGCCTGCGCTGACCGCGGCCGAGGGGCGCTTCTCGCCGTCGGAGTTGTCGCGCGTGGGCGAGTTCATCACCAACCCCGTGTTAGCGCGCCTCGAGCCGGATCCGCAGCGAGGACTCAATGTCATCGACAAGACCAAACCATACCGGCCACAACTGCTAATCGAGAACCCTCGGGACACCCCCGTCGAGATCGAGGTGAAGTTCACCGTTGCCAATTCCCAGGGACGGTCCACGCTCCGCTTCACGGGCGAGGATGGCTCGATTACCGAGGCCGTGGCCTCGGCGACGCCACGGGTGATCACGATCCCGTACACCGCGCCGGTCGGCAGGAGCTACATCGACATCTCGGTGATCTCCGGCTTGCCGCTGCCGCAGCTGGTCTCCCCGGTCATCCAGATGGTGGAGATCGACACAAAGGACCTGGCGCTCCTAGACCTCCTCGACCGGGGCTAGCGGCCAGCCGAGGCGTATGCGCCGTAGTGCACTTCCGCGCAGCGTTCCCAGGTGAACTCCCGCGCGCGCAAAGGGCCCAGTCGGGAGAGCTTCCGGCGCACCGATGGTTGCGAGATGAGCGACACCATCGCCGCGGTGATGGAGGCCGCATCGATTTCCGTGTATGAGACGGCGGCACCGCCCACCTCGGGAAGGGCGAGGCGATTCGTGGTGAGTACCGCGGCGCCGCACGCCATTCCCTCCAGGACCGGCAACCCGAACCCTTCACCGAGACTGGGGTACGCCACCACGAGGGATCCGCCCAGGAAAGATCTCACCAGTTCGAGAGGAATATATCCAAGGCTTCTGACTTGTCCCGGGGGCTCGACAGAGGCTATCTCCGACTCCAGTGAGTCGCCCCAGCCGACGCTGCCGGCCAGGGCGAGAAGTGGAACGGGTCCCCAGCTCGTGTCCCACCTTGACACCAGCTCCCCGTAGGCCCGCACAAGCTGCGGCAAGTTCTTGCGCGGCTCGATGGTGCCGAGATGGGCGATCCACGGGCGGTCTCCCAACCCAAGTTTGCCCGCGGCGTCAATGATCTCGCTTGGTGTAGGCGGGTGGAAAACCGCCGGATCGACTCCGTGGTGCGCGACGACGAACTCGCGCTCGTGGGCGACGTACCTCAGTATCTCGCTCGCCGTAGCCGCACTAGGCACAATGATGGCGTCGGCGAGACGTGTCGACAGGCGAATCCAAGTGCGGAAGAAGAACCGTTTGAGTCTGGTGTGGACTCCGGGATCGCTGAAGAAGGTCGCATCGTGGAAGGTGACGACACGGCCCAGTCGGCTGAGCAGCGGAAGTGTGTAGTGCGGCGAGTGAATGACCTGGGCGCCGGCCCGACGGGCAACTCTGGGAAGGATGACCTGCTCCCACAGCAGTCGCAGCGGCACGGAGGCGATGCGCGGGGATTGCGGCAAGACTAGCGCCCTAGGGGCGAGGGCGGTGTAATGTTCGGCGTCCCGGGCCTGACACGCGATCACGAGATCACCATCGAGAGCGCCGATGAGACCATCGACGTAACGACCAACACCGCTGCGATTCGGTGGGACCGCAGTTGCATCAATGAGCACCAAGGAGGATTGCACGCGTGATCAGCTCGCGAGAGTCGCGATGTCGCTCTTCACCATCGCCTCGACAATTCCCGTGAAAGGGGTTGTGGGGGCCCACCCAAGCTGCGCACGTGCGCGGCGACTGTCCCCGCGCAACACCGGCGCATCCACCGGCCGCAAGAAGGCCGCATCGACTTCTACGAAGCGCTCCCAATCGTGGATACCGGCCACGGAGAACGCGGCTGCGACGAATTCGCGCACGGTGTGCGACTCGCCGGTTGCGATGACGTAGTCATCGCCGGCTTCCGATTCCGCCATCCGCACCATCGCGTCCACGTAGTCAGGAGCCCATCCCCAGTCTCGCTCGGCGTCAAGGTTGCCGAGCACGAGCCGATCCGAGAGCCCAGCAGCTATCCGCGCGACCTCGAGTGTGATCTTTCGGGTGACAAAACCGATGGGGCGCCGTGGGGACTCATGGTTGTAGAGAATCGCGGAGGACGCGGGCAAGCCTCGCGCACGATATACGCCGACGAGATGGTGCGCATAGGCCTTCGCGGCCCCGTAAGGGTTGACCGGCTCGAGCGGCGTGTGCTCGTCTTGTGGCACCCGCGTCGCGGCACCGAACATTTCAGCGCTCGAAGCCTGGATGAAGCGAACAGGACGTCGCTCGCGCTCTTGGAGGTTCCATGCGGCATCAAGCATCGTCGAGACAGCGATTGCGGTAACCCGTGCGGTCATATCGGGTTCTTTCCAGGAGAGTGCCACGGATGTGATGCCCGCCAGGTTGAAGATCGCGTCAGGCGCAGCAGCCATTAGCGCGTCTACGAGGCTTGTCGAGTCGAGGAGGTCTCCTTCATGCGGAGATACCCATTCGGGCACCGGTTGCTCCTGGGGGGTGGCGCTGGGACGGACGAGCGCATGCACGTCCCATCCATCGCCGTGCAGGCGCTCAGCAAGATACGAGCCATCCTGGCCCGTCACGCCGGTGATGAATGCAGAGGGCATTAGCGCTAGCGCACGAGCGCCTTCTGCTCCGCAACGTCGCTCTGCACCATCATGCTGACCAGCTGCTCAAATCGGACAGTAGGCTCCCAGCCCAACACAGCCTTTGCTTTGGCAGGGTCGCCGATCAACAAGTCAACCTCGGCAGGTCGCATAAAGCGCGGGTCCTGCTTTACGAGACCGGACCAATCCTCGATGCCCACGGCCGTGAAGGCGGCGTCAAGCAGCTCCTTGATGGAGTGAGTCTCGCCCGTAGCGACCACATAGTCATCACCCTCGGGCTGCTGCAGCATGCGCCACATCGCGTCGACGTAATCGCCAGCAAAGCCCCAGTCGCGCTTGGCGTCCAGGTTTCCCAACGTGATGCTGTCTTGAAGTCCAAGCGAGATACGGGCGACCGCCTGGGAAACCTTGCGCGTGACGAACTCCGGTCCACGGCGCGGTGACTCGTGGTTAAAGAGGATGCCACTGGAGGCGTGCATCCCGTAGGACTCGCGGTAGTTAATGGTCATGTAGTGCCCGAAGACCTTGGCTACACCATAGGGGGAGCGCGGCCAGAGCAGAGTCTCTTCGTCCTGCGGGACGCGCTGCACTTTGCCGTACATCTCCGAGCTGGAGGCTTGGTAGAACTTCACCTTTGAGATGTCATTGCCCGCATAAAGGCGAGTTGCCTCCAGGATATTCAGAACACCTTTGCCTGTGACATCACTCGTCAGGCTCGCGTTCTCCCACGAGTAGGCGACGAAAGAAATGGCGCCCAGATTGTAGACCTCGTCAGGTTGGGCAACACTGAACGCGCGCACCAGGCTGGAAAGATCAGTCAGGTCACCGGTCAGCAGCTTCACCTCAGGCACGGTCTCGGAAACGAGCGCATACTTCGGGTTATTCTGGCCGCGAATGAGTCCGAAGACTTCATATCCTTTGCTGAGTAGCAGCTCGGCGAGGTAGAGGCCATCCTGGCCGGTGATGCCGGTGATGAGTGCGCGGGGCATACTGAAGTCCTTGTGTGTTGGCGTGCTGGCGTCAGCGGGTCGTGGATATCCTATCGGCTGCATCCGGAAGCTGGTTCTCAGCCGAAGGCAACCGCGAGAGCAAAGAGCGCGAACCAGAGCCCGCCCATGAGGAGGAGTTGCGGGTCGCCCAGAACGGTGTCTTCCGGGGCGCCCGCTCTACCCGTGTCGATGCTGTATGCGTAGCGCAGCAAGGCGATGGTGAGTGGCACGATGGAATAGGTCGTGAACGGAATCTCTGCCGATGCGCCCAGCTCGAAAGCCCAGAGGGAGTATGCGACCAGAACGATGCCAGCGGATGTCGACCAGACGAAGCGCAGATATGCGGGGGAGTAGCCTTCGAGGCTCGGTCGAGTAGATCCACCGATCTGGTTAACCTTGATCTTCTCGGAGTACCGCTTCCCCGCCACCATGAATAGCGAACCGAATCCGGCGACAAGTAGGAACCACTGCGAGGTGAGGATCGACACAACCGCGGCACCTCCTATTGCCCGAAGCAGGAAGCCGCTGGAGACAATCACGAGGTCGAGCACGACGATGTGCTTAAGCCAAAGACAGTACGCGACCTGGACGACCTCATAGGTGAGGAGCACGATGGCGAAGGCTGGCGGGCCGGTGAGGAATGCGGCGACGGGTGCAGCGACCAGAAGAGCGAGCCCGACTCCGCAGGCCAGAGGGACGGGGACCAAACCGGCTGCGATCGGGCGCAGCCGCTTGGTTGGGTGGAGCTTGTCGTTGCCGCGGTCGAGCAGGTCGTTGATGAAGTAAACGCCCGAGGACGCAACGCAGAACAAGACGATGCCGGTGAGCGTGTGCAGGAGAACGGAGACATCGAGCAAGATGCCCGCCGACAGCGGCGCGGCCGCTACGAGGATGTTCTTGAGCCACTGCTTCGGGCGAGCAGTCCGGATCAGCGGCCCAAGCACGGGCGTGCGGTAAGCCAGGGCCTCGGTCACTGCGCTACTGTAACCTAAAGCAAGCCCCGACCGAGGCGAGGATCGTGCCCAGACGTTTGCTTTCGTCGAGCTCACTGCCGACCATCGCTGTTGGCATCTCAGCGTTCTTGTCTGGAATTGCCAGCTACGCTCTGGTCCTACTCGCGGCGCGAACATTGCCAGTTGTTGCCAACGATACTTTCGCCGTCTTCTGGTCTATCGCAGTGATCGTGGGCCTCGGTGCCTACTTCCCAGTAGAGCAGGAAATGTCGCGTCGCGGTACTCGCATCAGCGCCGCGGGTGGCTCAGCCACGTCGTTGATCCGTGCCGCTCTCATCATCGTGGCCGTCATCTCGGCAGTAGTCGTCGGCGCTGCCGTCTTCGCGCCGTTGGGTGGAGAGGCGTCCGGCCTGGTGATCACCGTTGCGCTGGCTGCAGCCTGCGCCGGTTACTCCGCACAGTTCACCGCTAAGGGCCTACTCTCGGCGCAGCGCCAAACAGTCCGCTATGCCATTGTCGTCGGGCTGGAGGCCATTCTGCGCATCGCGCTGGCTGCTGTGCTTTTTGCGGTCGGTTCGCAACAGCCCATCCTCTTCTGCCTTGTGGTCGGAGTCGCGGCCGTGCTTTCCGTGGCGCCGGCGATGGGACTTCGACGGCCTGGCCCGCGAGCAGCAAGCGAGCCTGTCGGTGCGTTCGCCGGAAGCGTGTCCCAGCTGGTGCTCGCAGCCCTCTCGGTGCAGTTGCTGCTGGGCTCACCGGTGCTACTCAGCTCGGTCGGTGGAGCCGCCTCGCCGGGGTCAGCGCTCGCGGCGCTGACCATCGCGAGGATTCCCGTGTTCATCTATCAAGCGTCGCAGGTGCTGATCGTGCCCCGCATCGCCCACGCGATCGAGATCGGCGAGCGAGAGAGCGCGCTGCGGCTAACTATCGGACTGGTGGGCTCAGCCATCGCGATAGCGACCCTTCTGGTGGTCGGGTTCGCCATCGCGGGACGTGAAGTAGTCCAGGTGCTGTTCGGCACGCAACTTGTTCCGGATGCGGAGGTGATGACCCTCATCGCCTCTGCGGTGGGCGTATTCCTGGTCGCATTGTGTGCGTCGGATTCCTTGATGGCCACGGGTCCGTCGCACCACTGGATTGTCGCGGCATGGGTCATCGGCCTTGGAGCGGGTGCCGTGGCGGCGGTGCTCACCTTCGGTACTCCCTCGGGTGCGGTCGTGCCGTTGCTAGTAGGCTCGGCCTCTACTTTCGCGGTCCTTGTCGTGCGCATCAGCGCCGTCTACCGGCACCGTGCCCACCGTGAGGGAGCCGCTCGCTGATGTTCGTGACTGTCGGCGTCGTACTGCTTGCTGTCGCCATACTTAGCTTCGTCGGGCTTCCCATCGTCTACCTGCTTCCCGTTCGCCATCGCGGCTCGTACCTGCTCGCCGCCCCCCTGGTGGGCGTGGCTCTCCTCGTGGTGGTTCTGCACTTGACGATTCCCTTCGCTGGGGTGAGGGCGACTTTTCTTGCTCCGGTGATCGCGGTGGTGCTTGCGGCGGCGGCGGTGATCATCACTCGCCGACTGGCTTGGCGTCCTGACCGTGAGAACGGGGGAGATGCCGGGTGGGTGGTCGCGCTGTCCGTGATCGCGGCGGGGCTGGCACTCATCCCCAGCATTGCCTTCAACGCTGCTCGGGTCATCCAGCCCTCAGATAACAACGATGCTTTTTACTTCGTCACTCTCAGTGAGTGGCTTTCCGACCACAGCGGCACGACGCTGCCGGACATCGGGCTCTCCCCCAGTACCGGACTGGACTCACCTGCTTTCGGCCCCGCATTCTCGACGATCACGCAGAGCCTGCGATTCGGGCAAGAGCTGGTGACCAGCTGGATTACTACAGTGACCGGTCTCGAAGGGATCGTGATCTTCACCCCGCTGCTCGTGGTGTGGTTTGCCCTGCTGGTGCCGGCCGCATGGCTAGTTGGTCGCAGCCTCGGGCTGTCGTTGCGGGGTCGCATTGTGGTGTCGCTCGCGGTGATAACCGCATCGAGCCTGCTGGCGCTGACTACTCGGCAGAATGCGGATGCGATGCTCGGCGTCCCACTTGCGCTGGCGACCGTCGCAGCGTTCATCGCTGCGGTGAGTCCGAAGGGGGAGGGACGACCGCCGCTCTGGTTGCCGGCCCTGTTCTTGTCGGCGACCATCGGAGTGTACTCGGAGTACATTCCAATTCTCGGCGTCGTTCTGGGTTCCCTGACGCTGTGGCGGGCGCGTGCAACCATCCCGGCTGCCCTCGCCAGGGCAGCGATCATACTCGGGATCAGTCTTGTGATTGGTGCCTTCGCGTGGTTCCGCGCCATCAGGGCGCTCTTCTTCTTTGGCGATATCGCCGCTGCCGCGCCCACGGTTCTGTCCCCACTGCAGATGGTCTCAGGGCTGCTTGGTTCACTGGGCAACCTCATCGAGAACACCGATGGCTTAGCTCGACTGGCCGTCGTAGTGGGTGTGATCGGCTTGGGGGCCATTGCCCTCATTGGAGGTGCGTCCGCGGTCGTCGCGGGCGGGCCGACCCTTCGAGCGCTCGCCGTGGCGGTGTTTATCGGAGGGTTCGGCTTCGCCCTGTTGCTCGCCTTCCGCGGCAACGAGTACATGTTCCGCCGGGCAGTCGACCTCGTGCTGCCATTCGCGATCATCGTCGTTGTCTCCGGCATCGTGATTGGGCGGGGAGTGCTTCGCCGCCCGCTCGCCCGGGTCGCAGCTGTCGGATCGCTCCTCGTGTGGGTCGTCGTCAACATCGCCGTGTTCACCATCCCCGCCGTCTCTCCTACGCTCGCCACTCGCACCGTTGACGACGACTTCATCGAGGCCGAGCGCTGGATCGACTCCGTCGCTGATGATTCCGGCTCGAATGTCACGGTGATGACTGTCGATTTTTTTGACCAACTCTGGATCAGCGAGCGCCTTGATGACCTCCCCGACGTCAGCTACCCGTTCTTGCGTGGAGACTTCGGCTACCGCGGTCGTCTTGACATGGAGAGTTTCTGGGACGGCACCGTTGGCAGATATCTTCTCGTCGGCCGGGGGGTGCCGATCGATCCTCTCTCGGGTGCGATCGTCGCGTCGAATGAGCGGTTTGCCTTGGTTGACCGCAGCCTCGGTGATGTCGTTGTCGCGTCACCGTACACGCCCAACGCGCCCTGGACCGAGGAACAAGGCACCAACGATGTCGGGGCAAGCGCCACCTTCTCAATACTCGTGGTGCTCGATGGCGCGCGCGATGTCGTCGTCAACTTTCAGAGCCGCACCGACGCGGTTTCCCTCGCGCTCATCCGCAGTCCGGACGGTGCCTGGACCAGCACAGTGGCGGGGGTGACGGTGGCGTCGATCGCTGGAGCCGATCCCGTGAGCGAGATACTTTCCGTATCGGTGACCGGGCTCCACGTCGCCGAGGTCTTCGATCTGGTGGGGGTGTACGGTGACTGAGGTGGACGCGCCGAAGATTGTGATCGCGCTCAACTACTACGCACCCTACGTCAGCGGGCTGACCGAGGTGGCCCGCATCGTTGCTGAATCCCTCGTCGCCCAGGGACACCGGGTCACCGTTGTGGCGACGCAGCACGACTCGACTCTGCCCCGCCACGAGGTGATCAACGGCGTCGACGTCATCCGCACTGCAGTCCTGTTCCGTATCGGCAAGGGAGTCATCAGCCCCTCGTTTCCGTTCGTCGTCGCCCGCGAGTCCCGGTCCGCATCCGTTCTGAACCTGCATTTTCCCATGATCGAAGCCGCGGCCGTCGTTGCGCTCGTTCCTCGCCGAGTACCGATCGTGCCGATGTACCACTGCGATGTGAATCTGCCGCCGGGTTTCTTCAACAGCCTCCAGCGCACCGTGATGGACCTCTCCTGTTGCATCGGGATTGCCCGCAGTTCCTCTGTTGTGGTGAGTAGTGGGGACTACGCGTCCCACAGTCGACTCCGCCGTGCGCTCGCGAAGGCCAGAACGGTCGAGATAGCACCTCCCACGCTGGATCGCTCGGGCGGTGACCCTGGCTACCGTGACGGAGCCGGGCTCCACATCGGATTCATGGGGAGGCTCGTCGAGGAGAAAGGGGTTCCGTACCTCATCGAGGCCTTCCGTTCCATCAAGGATCCCGATGCGCGCCTCCTCATCGCCGGGGATTTTGCGTCGGTGGCCGGTGGCAGCGTCATCGGATCAATCCGAGAGGCAATCCTGGGTGACCAGCGGGTGCGGATACTGGGGTTCCTTCCGGAGGAGAGCATCCGCGACTTCTTCGCCTCACTCGATGCGTTCGCCCTCCCCTCTGTCAACTCGCTTGAAGCGTTCGGCATCGTCCAGGTCGAAGCTATGCGGGCTGGTGTGCCGGTTGTTGCCTCCGATCTCCCTGGTGTCAGGATCCCCGTGAACCAGACTGGTTTTGGTCGGGTAGTCGCCCCGCGCGATGTCGCTGGCCTTGCGACGGCGCTCATCGGCCTTGCCGACTACTCAGAGGCCGAACGACAGGAAGGTGCGGCTCGAGCATCAGCTCACTTCTCCCGTGAGCGCACTGTCTCGCAGTTCCTCGAGCTTTTCGCCGATGTGACGATCGGCAACGTCGCGCCGGTGAAGTAGATTCGAACGGTGAAGAGCGACGCGCCGACCCCGCCGGGTTGCATTGAGGCCCTGAATGACGGCACGACAGCGGCTGACGTTGCGTTACTGCGGTCCCTGACGCTTGACCATTGGCTCCACGTCGCCAGTGAAGGTGATTCGAGTGCAGGCAGCTCCTATCTCGCGCTCGAGGCGCAACTCGAGGAAATGAGATCGAGCATGTCCTGGCGCGTGACGGCCCCGCTGCGGTTGGCGAGGAAGTGGCTGCGCTAAGTGCAGCCGCGGTCGAGCTTGCTGAAAGGAATCGGTCGGCACTCGCCCAGCGGCTAGGAGAGATCGCTCGCGTTCTCAACGTCTCGTCTGATCCTGCGAACCCCGCCGAGACGCTGCACGCCCTGGTGATGCACGTCCGCGACACGAAAGATCGCGCCGAGGCGTGGTTGCTGATTTGCGGTGTGACGACCGTCTTTCCTACCGAGTCACTTGTGCTCGATTTCATCCGGGAGCTGGAGGTGGGAACCGCAACCTCCGCCACGTCGTGGTTGCTGCACCGCTCGCTCGTTCCCGTCCAGAATGGTGGTCAACTCAACCGCGAAATCGAGATAATCGAGCGTGGGGTGATTATCGATGTCGATTACTCCGCACGGAACGAACACAACTCGGGAATCCAGCGGGTGGTGCGCAACACGGTCAACCACTGGGCGCGAGACCACGAGGTCACCCTCGTCGCATGGGGTGACCAGATGCAGATGTGGCGTTCGCTTGGCCCTGACGAGTACGCGCGCGTCACCGACTGGGCGGCCGAGCGCACCGAGTCCGATGCGGCCGACAACCATCGGCTGGTCCTCCCTTGGCGCAGCCGGATCATACTGATCGAGGTTCCCTCCGCTGCGGACAACTGCCTTCCCCTCGCGGCCATGGCATCTCTTTCAGGAAGTCAGGTCGCGATGGTTGGTTACGACACGATACCGATCGCGAGCGCGGAGACCCTGCCGATGGGGATGTCGGACCACTTTGCCAAATACATGGCGATCATGAAGCACGCAACTATCGTCGCTGGTATTTCCCAGACCGCAGCCGATGAGTTCGCCGGGTTCGCGGCGATGCTCGAAGCGCAGGGACTGAGTGGCCCCCGGGTAGTTGCGTGCAGCCTTCCCGCCGAGGTGCCGGTGCACGTTACGACAACATCGGAGGGGCGCCCATTGGTACTCTGCGTCGGCAGCAAGGAGCCCCGGAAGAACCACGTTGCCGTGCTCGCCGCGGCCGAGCAGCTCTGGCGCGAAGGCTACGACTTCGAGCTTCTCTTCATTGGCACATACGGCTGGGACGTCAAGAGCTTCAACCGTTGGTTGATGCGCCTGAGGAAGGCGGGACGACCAGTGTCTGCTCCTCGCCGAGTCGGAGATGGCGACCTCTGGGCCGCCTATGCCAGGTCGAGATTCACGGTGTTTCCCTCATTCCACGAGGGGTTCGGCCTACCAGTGGCGGAGTCGCTCGCTTTTGGTACTCCCGCGATCACAAGCAACTACGGCAGCATGGCGGAGATTGCCGCCGGGGGAGGTTGCATCCTCATCGATCCCCACGACGACGACGCTCTCCTCGAAGCTATGCGAAACCTGCTGAGCGATGATGCGCTGATTGCCAGGCTCGCCGCCGATGCGATTGCTCGCGCTCCCCGGGGTTGGTCCGATTACGCGGCTGAACTGTGGGCCGAGCTGGTGGAACGATGAGCGAACACCCCCCGCGGTCGACGACGGTCGAGCTACGCGCCGTAGCCCGCGCCATGTTCTGGGCATTCCCCACTCGCCGAATGCGGATCCGACGTCGCCTCGGCCAGTTGCTCGCCAGTGTTGCGCCGGGCACGGTGCCCTCGAGCACTCTCCAGAGGCTCGAGTTGCTGCAGGCCAATCTTGATGTGTCTCGGCATCGCGATGCCTGGTTCGCGAGCGCAGTCCTGTCTGCATCGTTGCCTGTCGAGTCGGACGTGGTGGAGATCTCACGTCGCGCGAGGCTCGACGGTACAGTGATCGCTCTCTCTTCGCACCTGGGTGCCAGCGGAGCATCGCGATTTCTCCCTGTCCTCTCGCCACGTGATGTCGAGATCGTCGTTGACGCCGTGCTCGTCGACGTCGGACATACATCGACTGTCGAATTTGCCACGGGTATCCAGCGGGTCGTTAAGGAAGCGGTTCGGGGTTGGCACGACTCGCACGACATCCAGCTGGTCGGCTGGACGTCGACCCGTTCAGCGCTCCGCCGCCTCGATGCGGCCGAGCAGGCTCGCGTTCTGGGCGGGACGCCCTCAGGTGATTCGCTGGCGACACACCGTCGTCGCCGCGATGTGATCGTACCCAGAGGCGGCGCATACCTGTTGCCGGAGCTGAACCTCGAGCGCGAATCGCTGCAGCGCGTGGCCGCCCTCGCCCGGTTCTCCGGTCTGCGCACCGGGGCGATCGGCTACGACACCGTACCGATCTCATCGAGCGAGACCTCAGCCTTCGGGGTGAGTGGTCGCTTTGCGTCGTATTTGTCTGCTGTGAAGTTTTTTGGGCGGGTTGTGGCGATTTCGGTGGCGGCTGGGGTGGAGTACTCGGGTTGGCGTCGGATGTTGGTGGGTTCCGGGGTGGCTGGCCCGGAGGTTGAGGTTGTGGTGTTGCCGGCGGGTGTGCCTGGTCCGGGGGTGGCGCCGGTGGTGGCGTCGCCGTTGGTGTTGTGTGTGGGTAGTCATGAGCCGAGAAAGAATCATGGCGCGGTGTTGCAGGCTGCTGAGTTGTTGTGGCGGGAAGGGTTGGAGTTCTCGCTGTTGTTTGTTGGTGGTAATTCGTGGGGTAGTGACGAGTTTGTGGCGCGGGTTGAGCGGTTGAGTGCTGCTGGGCGTGATGTCCGGGTGTTGCATGCGGTTGATGACGCTGTGTTGTGGGGGTTGTATCGGGCAGCCCGGTTTACTGTGTTCCCGTCGCTGAACGAGGGTTTTGGGTTGCCAGTGGTTGAGTCGTTGTCGGTGGGTACTCCCGTGGTGACGTCATCGTTCGGGAGCATGCGCGAGATTGTTGTTGCCGGTGGTGGTGGGGTGCTGGTGGATCCTCGGGATGATCATGATGTGGCCCGGGGGATGCGTGAGTTGCTCGTTAATGATGAGTTACGCGAACGGTTGTCGGTAGAGGCCCTCGCGCGACCGGTGCGTACCTGGGCTGACTATGCTGCCGATACCTGGACCACACTCACCACACCATGACGACAGGTTCGTGCCATATCCATCGGATAGGCTGGCATTCGCGCAGTGATTGAGGACGTGTTTTGATGGGTGACCAGAGCCAGAGAAAAGCGACGATCTGGATCGACCTCACCGATCTTTCGGCTTGGTCGGCGCATATGACGGGAATCCAGCGCGTGGTCTACAACGTCGCTCGCCATTTCAGCGATGAAGGGACTGGACGTTTCTTCGTCTACGACCGCTCTGGCCGGGTCGACGAAGTTTCGTTCCACGCCGCAACCCACGACATCGGGCCGGACCGCGTGGTCCATTCCGGACTGCCCACACTTGCCGTTCGCGGCGTCAATTTCGGGGTAAGGGTTATCAAGGGCGTTGGTCGTCGAATGGCCTCTCCCGAACTTCGCGATCGTGCGTGGCAGAAGGTCGCTGCCGTTAAGGAGCGCCGACGTCGAAAAACGGCTCTCCGCAGCGGTGTCGTTGAGCGCCGCGCAACCATTCACCCATTCGCTGCAGGCGATGTCGTGGTGCTGATGGGGGCCAGTTGGCGCGAAGAGGGCCAACTCGACTATATCGGGGATATCCGTCGAGAGATGGGGATCGTGGTGGTGCACACCGTCTACGACCTCATTCCCATCAAGTTCCCCCAGTTTTTTGGAGTTGGGTTCGGGCAGTTCTTCCTGGGTCATATGTTTGATGTTTTCGCCGAGAGCGACCACATCCTTGCGATCTCGCAGCATACGAAACGGGACACCATCGAGTTCCAAAGGGAGATGGGCCTTCGCGAGTTACCAGCGTCCACCTTTCGACTGGGGGACAACCCGACGCACCTCATCGCCGATGAGAGTCCGGATCATCGGATCATCGCGGGCGAATACATCCTCGCTGTGGGAACGCTCGAAATACGCAAGAACTACCTGGCCCTGTACCACGCGTGGGTCATGGCTGCTGATCGCGGCATTTCTATGCCTCAGCTAGTGATTGTTGGACAGGTTGGCTGGCTCACAGGAGATCTGATTTATCAGATCCAGACGGATCCGCGGGTCGCGCACCTGATACTTCTCAAAACGGCCGTGGACGATGCCGGTCTGGCTTGGCTCTACAGCAACAGCATTCTGACCGTGTACCCCTCGTGGTATGAAGGCTGGGGTCTTCCGATAGCTGAGTCCCTCCACTACGGGAAGCTCTGCATCGCGTCCCGCACGTCCTCGATGACCGAGATCGCGGGGGAACTCATTGAGTATTCGGATCCATACGAGCCGGAGCAGTTCCTCGACGTCATCCTCTCTTACCTCGATGATCGGGATCGACTTGCTCGCGCGGAGGAGCGGATTCGCTCGGATTATGTTCCTGCGACCTGGAGCGAGAGCTATCTGCAGGTCATGGCGGCGCTGGAACCGTACACCCGCGCCACTGCAAGGAGACAGTGGTGAGCTCCATCAGCGGCTTGGCGCTTGTGTTGTCCAGCTATCCGGTAGCACGCCCGGTGCATGGCGGCCAACGCAGGATAGCGGCACTCGTCTCGGCGTATCGCGAGTCTTTTGACGCAGTCGAAACGGTGGCTATATACAACCCGTTCGTGTATGGCTCCAAAGATGCTGGAAGAAATGACCTGGCAGCACCTCCGGCTACACGTGCCCTCATCGCCGAGACCCCAGAGTTGGAGGACCTCTTTCTCGGCAGGAGCCCTGCGGTCGATTCTGAGGTGCGTGCCCACATGGCACGCCTGCTCAACAAGTATCAGCCGTCCTACGTGATATTTGAGCAGCCATACCTTTACCTCGGCATGAGGGACCTAATTGCCGGGATGAGCCGACCACCGCGTGTCGTGTACAGTTCCCAGAACATCGAGTCAGCGATGAAGGAGGCCATGTACGCCTCCACGCGGAGCTCCTTGAGTTCGAGAGCGAGCTATGACTCCCTTGAGGAGATCACACGGCTCGAAGCGGACCTGGCTGTCCGCGCGGATGCCGTCATTGCAGTATCCGCCAGCGATGCAGACGCTCTCCGTAAGCTTGGAGCGCGGTCAGTAGTGGTCGTTCCGAATGGCATTCAGCCCTCCGTTAGCGACGAGTTCAGCGATATCGACCTGCGCCAGGCACTCACGAATCACCGAGTCACCTCCTATGCCCTCTTTGCAGGCAGCGCGCATCTACCCAATGCGACCGGGCTGCTCGACATGGTCGGGACGCGACTGGGCTACCTCCCGCGGCACCAAGGCCTATTCCTCGCAGGCGACGTGGGCTCCAGCGTAAGAGTAGAACTCGAGCATCGTGACCCGTTTTACGGCTCCGCGTTTTGGCGTCGCGCTCGAGACTTCGGTCGCGTCAGCGACGAGATGCTGGCCAGCATGATCTTGCGCAGCAGCCTGATCTTGCTCCCCATCACTGAGGGCGGCGGATCCAACCTAAAAACTGCAGAAGCGATCTACTCGGGCAAGCCAGTCCTGGGTACGACCCACGCCTTCCGAGGTTTTGAGCAGTACGCCGACCTCAGTTCAGTCACAATTGAGGACGATCCGGAGAGATTCCGGGATACGATTCCTAGGTTGTTGGCGGAGCCCCTTCCCTCTGCAAGCGCGGACGAGATCGTCCGGCGTTCGGGCGTGCTGTGGTCGTCAGCTACCAAGTCGCTCAGTTCGGACCTTGCGTCCGCGCTCCGCGCCTAAGGTACTTCTCGCATCCTCCTTAGGGGAACCGCAGTTGTGCCCTCGCGTAGTATTCCTCGGTGGCCATGATGGCCGAGCGCATGCGCGTGTGCCCATAGGTGGCAGCGATGCCCGACCAGTAACGCTGTTCGGAAAGTCCCGCACCGCGGCCCAGCATCACCCGATACGTGTCATCGACCCGAACGTTGTAGGTCTCAGGGGAGAACCACATACTATTCGTGATCGCCGAGCGCGACAGCCCTCTTGTCAGGAATCCGACCCAGTAGGCAATTCCTTCCGCATCTGCATCGCGATGCAAGATTTGCCGGTAGATCGCGTTGATGTAGCCCTCATCCGTTCCACCGCCTTGCAGGTCGTACATCTCCTGGCTCGCCAAGAAAGTGCGATAGGCGTCATCCGGCTGGATTGCACCAGACTGCATCATCCCAAGCCAGTAGCTTGCGCCTTCCGGATCCGGCGAACGGCCCAAAGCAAGCGAATAACCCTCCACGATCCGCATCATGCGGTACTCGTCGCTGTTGTTGAAGCTGCCCGCGACCTGCTCGCGTGACTGCCCTGAGACGAGGGCCATTGCCCAGTAAGTGTTGTTCTCCTCCGACGACCCACGTCCGAGCACGTCGGCGTAGGCGGCTTTAACGAAGCTAATGTACGCAGGTGGAATGACTGTCGACCCGAACCACTCTGTGAAGAACCTAAAGAAGTTGCGATTGCCATATGAAGAGCAGCCATCGCCTGTCCCGGTGAAATTCGACAGGGCGGCCGCGTTTGGGACATATGGCGTGTAGTAGTACAAGGCTGCAGTGGCCCGGTTTTGGATGGTCACGGCCTGAGTGCCACATCCGCTGTTCGGGTTGTAGAGAACAGCTGTGGGTGTGCCGACCGGGTACCAGGTATAGCGCGTCGTGTAGGGCGTGCCCGGGCCGGTTCCGGCGGGCATTCCGTAACGCTGGAAGGCCCAAGCGGCCTTGTACACCTGGTTGAAGAATCCATAGAACTGCGCGTCACAGGCCGCTGTGTCTGGACACCCATACCCGGTTGCGCTTCGGTATTTGTTGGTCCCGGGGGCCGTCGACGTGATCAGGCTCTGCTCCTTCTGGAGCAAGACCAGCAACACCTGTGGATTGACGCCGCACGATTGAGCGACGTCGTAAATGATCTCGGAGGCCAACTGGTTAGGTTTGCCGGTGTACTGCCGGCACATGGGGTCAGCCGCAATGTCGCGCGTTGACTCCCTGTAGTCCTTCAGGCAGGTATACCCGGCCGAGCATGAGCCCACCTTGCTGTTCAGGAAAGCCTGGATGCTCGAAGCTGCCATCGAATCCTTGAAGAAGAAGACCTGGTCGCTAATGATCAGCCCGGGGTTGAAATCGGCTCCCGTAGCGGCCACCGCGACGGGGGTCGGGGTGAGGGTGGCTGGGGCGACTATGCCGAGCAGCGAGAACGCGACTACAACGGCCACCATCTTCGCTAGCGCTCGAGTTCGCACTAATGACCTCATTGTGATGTATCCCCTCTGAAAAACAAACGCCGTTAAGAGCGCTCCCCCACGTTCACGATACCTTCAGAAAGAGGACTGGGGCCAAAGACACGGCTACATCTCTTGCGCGAAATTACCCTCGAGGCGAGCGAATACGCGCTGAGCAAACCAGAGAAGTGCGAGCGACACCAGGCCCGTTATGAGCAGGCGCAGGGCGAGATCGGGTGGCCACTCCAGCGCCGGATTTGTGCTTCCGGCGACCCACAACCCCTTCTGGAAAGCGATCACCACCACCGTCACTGGATTGAGGAGATAGAGGTGTTCCACCCAGTTGCCTTGGAGAATCTGGTGGACTGCATCATACGAATAGACGATGGGTGAGGCCCAAAACAAGACTACGAGCGCCACATCAACGAGGTGCTGGATGTCTCTCAGATATACGTTGGCAGCTGCCAGCACTAATCCGAGGGCGATCGCGAACAGCATCAATACGAGGAATGCTGCCGGAACGTACAGAATCTCGAGCGTAAGCGGGAACTGACCCAATGCGATGGTCGCTCCGATGAGCACGACGAACTGCACCGCAAAATTGAAAAGCGCGGACCCGAGCGCAGCGAGGGGGAAAAGTTCGCGAGGCACATAGACCTTCTTGATGAGCCCCGCGTTGGCGATGATCGAATTGGTCATGCCCGTAATCAATTCGGAGAAGAACGTCCACGCGGTAAGCCCCGTAAATATGTAGATCGCGAACATCGGGATGCTGCGCTCGGCACTGAGGAACTTCCCAATCGCCACGTAGTAAATCAGGAGGAGTGTGAGCGGTCTCACGAGGCTCCACAGGAAGCCGAGAGCGCTGTCTTTGTAGCGAGATGTGAGGTCGCGCCGGACCAGGAGCTTGAGGAGATCTCGGTGCGCCCAGATGGCGCGAGCAGTGAAGACTGTTCCCGAGATGAGCTTTCTCGGGGGAGCAACGTCGACTAACGGCCCGGCCGGGAGGGGGTGGGTCACGCAAACCATCCTTATTCATCCCGGATCGGGGCCCGGGGCTACCGATCAGTCAGTCTACGCGTTGGTTGCCCGCGGTGATCTAGAATTCCTTGTGGCCGACGACCGTCGCCACAATGCACCCGAAGGTTGAAGCTGCCGTGACCGATTCGACAACTGTGATCCGAATCGATGATGTTTCCAAGAAGTTTGTGATTCGTCGAGACAAATCCATCAAGGAGAGGCTCGTCAATTTCGGGTTGTCGAAGACTCATCGCGAGCAGTTCTACGCACTCAAAAACGTGTCGCTCGACATCGAGAGCGGCTCGACAGTGGGATTGATCGGAGCAAACGGCTCGGGGAAGAGCACCCTTCTCAAGACAATCGGCGGGATCATTCAGCCCAGCTCCGGTTCTGTGCAGCGCCGGGGGCGCCTTGCTGCCCTCCTCGAACTCGGGGCGGGCTTCCATCCCGACCTGTCGGGCCGGGACAACGTCTATCTGAATGCTGCGATTCTTGGCTTAACCCGGGAGCAGACGGATGAGCATTTTGACGAGATCGTTGAGTTCTCTGGTATCGAGCGATTCATCGATACCCAAGTCAAATTCTACTCGTCAGGTATGTACGTCCGATTGGCCTTCGCCGTAGCTGTACACGTGGACCCCGACGTCCTGCTCGTGGACGAGGTCCTCGCGGTTGGCGACGAGCCGTTTCAACGCAAGTGCCTTGACAAGATCCGCGAACTGCAGTTCGAGGGCCGGACAATCGTTCTGGTTAGCCATAGCCTCGAAGTCGTAGGTGACCTGTGTGACCGCGTCGTCGTAATGGATGCCGGATCAGTCGTATTTGATGGAGATCCAGCGACAGGACTACGCAAGCTTCGTGATGGCTTCGAGAGTGACCGCAAGGACCATATTTCTGAGCTCGATACTTTTGGCACCGTCCAGCGCATCGAGTCGGTGGAGCTCGTAAACGCCACGACCGGGCAGGCAGTGACTGTAGTTAAGCCCGGCGACTCTCTCCGGCTGGACGTGACCGTCCATTCAGATACGAGGCTTGAGGACTGGGTAGTTGGTATGGGAATCGACACCCCCCTGGGCCAGGTGATCTTCGGCACGAACACGCGCTTGTTGGGTAACCGGAGTCGAGTGATGAACGGCACCAAAGTGGTGAGCTTTTCGTTACCCGACCTTCGGCTCGGGAATGGTCATTACTTTATGCATGCCTCGTTCGGCACTCGACGGGCAGAGTCCGCGTTAAGAATTGAGCAAGCAGTGAGTTTCGACAGCGACGATTCAAGCAACAGCATTGGGCTCACCTCCATCGCCGCAACTTTCGCCGTGGCCTAGGTCGCCGTGGACCTCAGCTACGCGCTTACTCCGTTCCTTGCGTGGTTCGTTGCAGGCACGCTCAAGTTCGCGATCAACTCGATCCGGGCGCGACGTTGGGCGTTTGGGCTCATCGGCTATGGCGGGCTGCCGAGCAACCACAGCGCAATCGTGTCGAGCATCGCCACCGTGATCGCACTCCGGGTGGGTGTGGATACTCCTTCTTTTGGGGTGGCTGTGGCGCTAGCTTTCATCGTTCTTCTTGATGCACGGAGTCTTCGCGGGCAGGTGGGAAAGCACGCCGTGGCGATCAACCGGTTGAACGCTGACGACGCAGGTCGAGACCCGCTCCGCGAACGGATAGGGCACTCGGCAGTAGAAATCGTTAGTGGAGTATTCGTTGGAGCCGGGGTCGCTGTGCTGGTGGTATTCAGTCTGACTTAGTCGTTGGCTTCCAACGCCCGACGCCAACTGAGCTGTTCGGCGGCTTTTACGGCACAGACGACAAAGGTCATCCAGCCAAACTCGACGAGGATGGAGCTCTCGGCGAGTGCCGTCACCAGAAGCGTCACGAGCATCAGGGCGGGCCATGCGTAAACGACACTCCGCTGCCGTGATGCGAGCAGCCAGGAGCGGGCGAGCGCCAAACCGGCCAGCCCGAGGAAGATCACGAGCCCGACAAGCCCCAGCTGGAGCCAGATATCCAGCAGGGCGTTCGAGGCGGACGTCTCGGTGCGGGCGCTGAGGTTCTGGAACAGAATGAACGGGGGAATGTCATCCCGCCAGGTTCCGATCCATCCCCAGCCCTGAAGGGGATAAAGAGATATTAAGCTCCAAGCTTCCCGCCAGACGTCGAGTCGGTAGTTGAGTTCGGCGCTCGCATCGGCCCAGCGGATGATCACAGATCGTGAGACCCACGCTGCGATCGCCACCGCAACGGTCGCCGCGAGTAGCCCGAACTGCCAGAAGCGTCGTCGCCCCGCAGTGACTCGCCGCAGGCCGTACAAGGCTGCGGCAGCAACCAGCACGACCAGGGCAGCGCCAGCCGCCAGCTGTGAGTTCGTGAGCGCCAATACCACGCCAGCGGCGACCAGTGAACTGAACGAGGTCAGCGAGCTCGTCGATTTCGTGCGGTGTTCGGTGGCGAAGGTGACCAGCGCCATAACGGCGAGGATACCCAGTTGGTTGCGGGAGCCGGAGATGCCCTGGATCGGCCCCAGCCCAGCGAGATGGCCCGAGATTCCCAGAAACTCGATGGGAGCGTCGATCAGCACCCCGGAGAAGATCTCCAGTGCGATCGAGACCCCGAGGGCAAGTCGGAGCACGTCGCCGAAGGTGCGCACGATCTGGATTGTGTCCCGGAGCAACGCGACGTAGAGTCCGAGCGCGGTAAAGCCGGCCAGGTAGGCGAGGCCGCCCGCCGTGAGCCAGGTGTACTGGCTCCAGATGACCGAGAGGCCAGCCCACCCCAGGAAGACCAGGAGGGAGATGGGCAGGATGCCGCGCCACTCGATGGTTCTCCACCGGGCGACGATCGTGAGAATGGCGATGACGGAGAGCGCGGCGATGATGGCCACGAGCCCCGGCGGCCCGATGATCTGGCGCAGAACATGCGAGAAAACGGATGTCCCGACAATGGCTGTCGCAACGGCGGCGATCATCCGGGGGGCCGACAAGACTTCAGATGCGACGGAGACGACCCGCCGCAGTTGCGCCCACGGGGTCACGGTGCTGGCTCGCTCGTGCTCGATCTGGTCTTCACGGCGATGAGCACCAGGAAGAAGAACCCGTACTCCACGAGCAATCGACTCTCCGCAAGGCTCTGCACCAGCAGGGTTACCAACAACAGGAGGGGCAGCAGCGTCGTCGCACGGTACGGCCCCGCAGTGCCGCGGCCCAGGATCGGCCGATCAACCGCGAGGGCGGTCGCCCGGATGGTCGTGCTGACGACGAGGGCGGCGAAGACGAGCAGCCCGATCACACCGAGCTGGAACCACAGGTCGATCCAGGCGTTGTGGGCCTGGAGCTGGCGCACCCCTCTACGGAACGCCAGATCGGTGAATGGCTCTGCCCAGGGCATCCAGTAACTGACCCAACCCCATCCCTGCGCGGGCCTCTGCTCGGCGAGGGCGGCCACCTTGTCCCAGATGCCGAAGCGGCCGGTGAACGTCGAGTCTTTGCCCAGCAGGCCGAGCAAGGTATCGCCGAGGGTTAACACCGCGATGATTCCGGCGGCGAGGATTGCGAGCACGCCGCCGCCGATGAGCGCCCGCCCGCGCGCGGAGGTAACTCGACGCCAGGCCACAATGACCGCCACGACCGCGACCACAGCGACAAGGGCCACGGTCACGGTGGCCGACCGCGTGAAGACCACCGTGATCGCCGCGATCACGAACCACGCGCCGCTGACACGCCTACTGGTCGTGCGGTCGGCGAACTGGATGGCGAAAACGATGAGGGCGAGCAGCGCCAGCATCCCGAGATTGTTGGCGTTGCCGAGGATGCCCTGGATGCGGCCCTCGTCAAGGACCTCGAACAGCTCGTTCCGCGACCAGTACAGCATGGGCGGGATCTTGTCGTAGATCGAGTAGTCGACCCCGGGCTGGGTGAACAGCGGCAGGATCGGCGCGCGGAGCACAAGCGACACGAAGAGTTCGAACAGCAGGGAGAGGCCGAGGACCCCGCGGAGCACCCATCCGAGCCCGCGGAGAATCTCAGCCCACGAGAAGGTCACCGCAACTGCCAGGGCCGAGAGCGCGATGAGCCAGGTGGTGAACAGCCCGAGCGCGGTCGCGCCCGGGTAGAAGGACCACAGGATTGAGAGGGTGGCCAGCGCCAGGAACGCGATAAGCGGGTAGGGGAGCGCGCCGAGGCGCCAGCGGTCGCGATGCGCGACCAGAAGCCAGACGGATGCCCCCGCCATCGCCACCGCGAGAACGCCGAAGCTCCACCACCCGAAGGTGAACCGCACCGCGTCACCCGCGAGCAGTAGCACGAGAGTGAGCACGAGGAAGGCGGAACGCACTCCCGGCCTGTCGATCACGCGCATGCCCGTAAGGCTACGCGAGGTGGGCCCGGCTTCGGGTCTAGACGAAGGCGGCTTTGCCGGTGATCGCACGCCCCACGATGAGAGTGTTCATCTCGCGGGTGCCCTCGTAAGAGTAGATGGCCTCCGCGTCGGCGAAGTGGCGCATGACGCCGTAGTCGAGCACGATGCCGTTGCCGCCGAGCAGTTCGCGGCACCACGCGACGGTCTCGCGCATCCGGCTCGTCGTGAACTCTTTCGCGAGGGCGGAGTGCTCGTCTTTCTGGATGCCTTCATCGAGCATCTCGGAGACCCGGGTGACCAGTCCGATGGAGGAGGTGATGTTGCCGAGGCTCTTGGCCAGGAGCTCCTGCACGAGCTGGTGGCTGCCGATGGTCTTGCCGAACTGCATTCGCTCGCCGGCATACCGCACCGCGGCCTCGTACGCCCCGACCGAGTTGCCGACGGCCGCCCATGCCACTTCGGCACGGGTGAGGCGCAGTACCTTGGCGGTGTCGCGGAAACTGTTTGCGTTCTGCAGCCGGTTGGCTTCGGGCACCACCAGGTTGTCGAGCACGATGTCGGCGTTCTGCACGATCCGCAGAGCCTGCTTGTTCTCGATGCGGCTCGCCGAGTAGCCGGGCGTGCTCGTCGGCACGATGAATCCCTTGACCTGGTTGTCGTCGGCGTCGCGCGCCCAGACGATCGTGACGTCGCTGATCGAGCCGCTGCCGATCCAGCGCTTGGCGCCGTTGATCGTCCAGCTATCACCGTCCCGCTTGGCGACAGTCTGCAGGCCCTGGGCGGTGTCGGAACCGGAGAGCGGCTCGGTGAGTGCGAAGGCACCGAGCAGCTCACCGCTGGCGAAGCGTGGCAGCCACTCCGCGCGCTGCTCGGGAGAACCGCCGACCGCGATCGACCCCATCACGAGGCCGTTCTGCATGCCGACGAGCGTGGCGACGGATGCATCAACCCGCGCCAACTCGAGGGCAACCCACCCCCGGAACACGGCGCTGTTTGGGAACTGCTGCGTTTCCTCCCACGGCTGGCCAAACAGGCCCAATTCGGCGAGGCCCTTGACCACGACATCCCGGTCGAAGAATTCGGCCTTCGCCCACAGGTCGTTGGCGATGGGCCGCACGTTCTCGTCGAGGAAGGCCCGGAGCCGGACGATGACGTCCTTCTCCCGGTCGGTCAGCTTGTTCTCGAAACCATAGAAATCGGCGGCGATCGGCTCGAAGGTCATCAGAGTGCTCCATTGCGTCGTGGGAATCCGACGACAGCCTATGGTGGCGGCACCGGGTGACCGCAGCCGGTTGGTACTTTGGTCCAATACGTCACCGACAGGAGTTCTTCGTGTTTGTAGCCATCACCAACACCCCCCGCGACTACGCCTGGGGGTCGGACGGTGCGATCTCCGGGTTGCTGGGTCTCCAGGCATCCGGGGCGCCAGAGGCGGAGCTGTGGCTGGGCGCCCACGCGGGTTCCCCGAGCCGTGTTGTTGGCTCGGATGAGACGCTGCTCGACGTCGTCGACGGGCGACTGCCGTTCCTGCTGAAGGTACTCGCGGCGGGCTCCCCGTTGTCGCTGCAGGCGCACCCGACGATGGCACAGGCGCAGGCCGGCTTCGAGCGGGAGAACGCGCTCGGCATCCCGCTCGACGCCCCGAATCGCAACTACAAGGACGCGTTCCATAAACCCGAGCTGATCTATGCGCTCAGCGACGAGTTCGACGCGCTGTGCGGATTCCGTTCGGCGGCGGGCATCCGCGAGACCCTGTCGTTCTTCGACGTCGAGGCAGTGGCTCCCATGCTCGACCGGCTCGACGGTGACGAGTCACTGCGCGAAGTTTTCGAGTGGTTGATCACCCGCGGGCCCGGCGTTGATGAGCTGGTCGCCTATGTCAGCGGGGCGGCGGATGACTCCACTCCCGCCCTCGCGACGGCGCGGCAGCTCGCCGCCAGCTACCCGGGAGACCCCGGCATCGTCATCTCCCTCATGCTCAACCGCGTGGTGCTGAAGCAGGGGGAGGTGCTGTACCTGCCCGCAGGCAACATCCACGCTTACCTCTCCGGACTCGGCATCGAGCTCATGTCCGCCTCCGACAACGTGCTGCGCGGGGGGCTCACCCCGAAGTACATCGACGTGCCCGAGTTGCTCGACGTGCTCGACTTCCGCCCCATTCCGGTGCCGTACCTCGAGGCGGAGCATCCGGCGCCGGGTGTGGAGGTGTTTCGCCCCGACGTTCCCGATTTCGTGCTGGCCCGGGTCGAGCGCGAGGGTAGTGTCACGCTGACCGGTCCCGCCATCATGCTCTGCACGGAGGGTGACGTCGTGGTGCAGGGTGCACACTCCAGTCAAACAATCGCTCGTGGCGGAGCCCTCTACGTCACGCCGGACGAGTCGACGCTCGTCGTTGCGGGGAACGGAACGGTGTTTGTGGCGACCACGGGCTAACCCGCCAGTTGCGCCCCAAACGCGCGCCGGTAGGCCTGCGGTGAGACCTGCAGCACCTTCATGAAGTGGTGGCGCATGACCGCTGCCGTTCCGAAGCCGCACTGTTGTGCCACCGTCTCGACGGGACTGTCGGTCTCCTCCAGCAGGTGCTGGGCCCGCAGCAGACGCTGCCGGTTGAGCCAGGCCGCCGGGGTGGTCCCCGTGTCGGCACGGAAACGTCGCGCGAAGGTGCGGCTCGACATGAGCGCCCTGCGCGCGAGCTGGTCTACCGTCAGGTCTTCGTCAAGGTGCTCGAGCATCCATTCGGTGACTGCAGCGAAGGAGTCGGCGGGCTGGTGGATGACCGGGTGCTCGATGTACTGCGACTGGCCCCCGTCGCGCTGCGGCGGCACCACCATGCGGCGCGCGATCACGTTGGTTGCCGCGGCACCGAGCTCCCTGCGCACGACGTGCAGGGCGGCATCGATCCCCGCAGCGGTGCCGGCGCTCGTGACCACCCTGCGGTCCTCCACGAACAGCACGTCGGGGTCCACGGTAGTGGCGGGGTAGCTGCGGGCAAGGCGGTCGGCGTGCATCCAGTGGGTTGTCGATTTCCGCCCGTCGAGGATGCCCGCTTGTGCGAGAGTGAAAGCGCCGCTGCAGACGCTGAGCACCCAGGCGCCGCGTGCCTCGGCGTCGCGGATCGCGTCGAGCACGCGCTCATCGACCTGCTCGATGGCGTGTGCCGGTACCGCGATGAGGTCGGCGTCGGTCGCGATCGACAGGTCGTTTGAGACCACCATGTCATAGCCGAGGCTCGTGGTGACCGGGCCGGGTTCGGCCGTGGCGATTGCGAACTCGAACGCCGGTCCGCCCATGTCGCTGCGGTCGATACCGAATACCTCGCAGATCACCCCGAACTCGAACGGGGCCACCCCGGGGATGGCGATGAGGACGACTTTCCTGAGCACGGGAACTCCTTGGCAGAAACGTGACGATGACAGCAAAGCTGCCATGTCGCCGGGAAAATCGCAAGCCGCGCTAACGGTAGCGTTGGTGTCATGACATGGCTGGTGACCGGCGGGGCTGGATACATCGGGTCGCACGTGGTTCGTGCGCTCGCGGGGGAGGGCATGAGTGCCGTCGTCCTGGATGACCTCTCCACCGGGCATCCCGAATTCGTGCCCGCCGATGTGCCCTTCGTTCGCGGGTCCATCCTCGACGAGGCTTTGCTGCTCGCCACCTTTGCCGAGCACGAGGTGACCGGCGTCATCCACGTCGCGGGATTCAAGTACGCGGGTGTTTCGGTGCAGCAGCCCCTGCACACCTACCAGCAGAACGTCACGGGCACCGCGACCCTGCTCGCGGCCATGGAGGCGCGCGGCATCGATCGCATCGTGTTCTCATCGAGCGCCGCCGTCTACGGCACGCCCCCCACCGATCTCGTGACTGAGGACACCCCGAAGAGCCCGCAGTCGCCCTACGGCGAGTCCAAGCTCATCGGCGAGTGGCTGCTCGCCGACCAGGCCGTCGCCCGGGGGCTGCAGTACACCTCGCTGCGCTACTTCAACGTTGTCGGCTCGGGCGACCCCGGGTTGTACGACTCGAGCCCGCACAACCTGTTCCCGCTCGTATTCACAGCCCTTGTCGAGGGGCGGACGCCCCGCATCAATGGCAACGACTACCCCACGCCGGACGGTACCAACGTGCGCGACTACATCCATGTTTCCGACCTCGCGCTGTCGCATGTAGCGGCGGCTCGCCGCCTGGACGCAGGTGAGCCGCTCGAGGCCGCCTACAACCTCGGCAGCGGCAGCGGCAGCTCGGTGGGGGAGATCATGGTGGCGGTGGCTGAGGCCACGGGCATCCAGTTCACTCCCGAGATTGGACCTCGGCGCGCGGGTGATCCTGCCCGGATCGTGGCGGCGGGTGAGCTTGCCGCGCGCGACTTGGGCTGGCAGATGCGCCACTCGCTTCGCGACATGGTGGAGAGCCAGTGGATCGCAACACGCCGGGCCGCGCAACCCTCAGAGTGAGATTGAGGCAATTATGATCACCGACTTGACGCGAGCCTAACTACACAGGTGTAATTATCCCTAAGCGCGCGGTGTACCGGGTCGAGTGCTGAGGGGAGATGATCATGGCGAACAACGCATATCGTGCGGGGGTTCCCGACGATTGGTTCGTCGATCCCGTCTCTCTCGGGGTTCCTGGCGTTCGTCGGCCGGTCCAGGACGATGACAACCCGCTGGCATGGCAAGCTGACTCGCTGTGCGCCCAGACCGACCCCGAAGCCTTCTTTCCGGAAAAGGGTGGGTCCACTCGCGACGCGAAGAAGATCTGTTCATCCTGCGAGGTGCGGGCGCGCTGCCTCGAGTATGCGCTCGAGAACGACGAACGGTTCGGTATCTGGGGCGGGCTCTCCGAGCGTGAGCGCCGCAAGCTCCGCAAGCGGGCCTGAGCCGACTCCCGTTTCCGCAGCGCGCCCTCTGAGCGCATGGAGGTGTCGAGCGTAGGCTCGACGCGTTATGCAGCCGAGAGTCGCCGTGGTGCTGGTTGTCCGAAACGGAGCCAACTACCTTCCGAGAACCCTCGAAGCGCTCGCGGCCCAGACCCGGCGCCCGGATTCGATCGTGGTCGTGGATGCGGGATCAGTCGATGGTTCGCCCGCGATGCTCGCGGAGTCCGGCCCGTTCATGACCACCGCCGGTCGGCGTTCGTTCGGTGCGGCGGTGGCGCACGCGGTTGCCGCGATGCCGCCCCAGGAGGGTACCGACGAATGGCTGTGGCTGCTCGCCCATGACAATGCCCCCGAGCCCTCCGCCCTCTCAGCGCTGCTCGGTGCGGTGGAGGTCGCCCCCTCCGTCGCGGTTGCCGGCCCCAAGCTCATGCAGTGGGACCAGCCCGACCTGATCGCCAGTTATGGGGAAACCCTCACCACGTATGGCCGTTCGGTCAGTGTGGTTACCGGGGAGCTCGACCAGGCCCAGCACGACATGCACAGCGACCTCCTCGGCGTTGCTGCCGGTGGCATGCTCGTGCGCCGCTCGGTCTGGACGGCCCTGGGCGGCTTCGATCCCGCCCTGCCCAGCGTGGATGCCGCGCTTGACTTCTCCGTGCGGGCGCGGCTCGCCGGGCACCGGGTGGTCGGTGTGCCCGGTGCTCGAGTGGCCAGTGCCGGTCCCGCGGAGTTGTGGGGCCGCTCGTCCCTTTCGGCCGCGTCGCAGAACCGGGTGCGTCGCAGCGCACAGCTGCACCGTCGCCTCGTCTACGCCCCGCCGTTGGCGGTTCCCTTCCACTGGTTGAGCCTGCTTCCCCTGGCCGTCCTGCGTTCGCTTGCGCACCTGGTGGCCAAGCGCCCGGGGTGGGTGGGCGGCGAGATTTCCTCTGCGCTGAGGGCGGCTTTCGACGGGGGAGTGGCCGCGGCTCGCACGACGATTCGACGCACTCGCGTGATGGGCTGGGCTGCCATCGCTCCCCTGCGCATGACGGGCGCCGAACTCCGGCAACGGCGCGCAAGTGCCTCAGGACCGGTCGTCGCGGCACCGCAGGAGCGGGTTGGCTTCTTCGCGGGTGGCGGGGCCTGGATGGTGCTGCTTGCCGGCGTGATCGGCATTGTCGCCTTCGGCCGGTTGCTGGATGCCCCGGCCATCGTCGGGGGAGCACTCGCGCCCCTCAGCTCGACGGCCGCAGCGCTCTGGTCGCACGTCGGCTACGCCTGGCACGACCTGGGCGCGGGTTTTGTCGGCGCGGCGGACCCGTTCACTACCGTGCTGGCCGTCCTCGGCAGCCTGACCTTCTGGGCTCCGTCGTCAAGCATCGTCCTCCTCTACGCGGCGGCGCTGCCGCTTGCGGCGCTCACGGCCTGGTGGTGCGCGGCGCGGTTCACGACCACCACCTGGCCGCCGGCCATCGCCGCCCTGGGCTGGGCCCTCGCCCCGCCGTTTCTCGCCTCCCTTGGCGCGGGCCAGCTCGGAGCCGTGATTGCCCACATCCTGCTGCCCACCCTCGTCCTGGCTATCGTTACTGCCGCTCGCAGCTGGTCAATGGCTGCGGTCGCCGCCCTGCTGTTTGCCGCCGTTGCAGCGTCAGCGCCCGTGCTTGTGCCCGCCCTGCTGCTCGGCACCGTGGTGTGGGCGGTGGCGCACCCCCGCGGGCTACTGCGGGTGCTTGGCATCCCGATCCCGGCCGCTGCGTTGTTTGCGCCGCTGGTCGTCGAACAATTTGCCCGCGGAAACCCCCTCGCGCTCCTGGTGACTCCCGGCGTCCCCGTGATCACGATGCCTGGTTCATCGCTCGTCCTGTCGACCGGCGCTGTCGCGGATGACCAGCACGGGTGGGGGTCGTTGCTCGCGGCTCTGGGCCTTGACAGCGCTGCCGCCCCGCTCATCGTGCTGCTTCTGCTCCTGCCGCTCGCCGCACTCGCCTTCCTTGCGCTCGCGCTGCCGGGTTGGCAGCGGGCCATCCCGGCGATGCTCATCGCTCTCGCCGGATACCTGACGGCGGTAGCCGGTTCCCAGCTGCAGCTGGTGTTGGTGGAGTCGACCGCCACGAGCGCGTGGGCCGGGGCCGCCCTCAGCCTCTACTGGCTGGGGCTGCTCGGTTCGGCGATCCTTGCGATCGAGGCCATGCGCCGGGTAGTCGTGCTGCCAGCACTGATTCTCGCGGTGGGGCTGGTGCTCGTGGCGGTTCCCCAGCTCGGCGCCCTCGCCACCGGTTCCACGGCGGTCGCCGAGAGCAACGGGCGAATGCTGCCCGCCTTTGCCTCAGCTGAAGCGGCCTCCGACCCGCGTCTCGGCACGCTTGAGCTGGTGGGCCAGCGCGATGGAAGCCTGGCTGTCACCATCCACCGAGGTACGGGGACCACGCTCGACGAGCAGTCAACCCTTGCCGCAACCGACACCGCGCCGTCTGCAGGGGAGGAGCGGCTCGCCGTGCTTGCGGGCAACATTGCCTCCCGCAGCGGGTTCGACATCGCAGCGGAACTCGACGACCTTCGAGTGGCATTCGTGTTGCTTTCGCCCGCCGAGGATGAGAATGCCCGGGCGGTAGCCCTGCGGGCCACCGAAGCTCTCGACGGCAACCGACTCCTTACCCGTATCGGTGACACCGCCGACGGGGCGCTCTGGCACTACGCGGGGCTCGCTGACGGCTCAGCCCCGGGCGGTCCGGGGCCCCTTGACACCACTGTCGGCGTCGCCATCCTGGTGGGCCAGGCCGTGGTGTTCGGGCTGACCATCCTGATCGCGGTGCCGAACACTCGACGTCGCCGCGTGCGCGCCTCACAAGCGGCCGCTGGCCAACCCGAGGAGACGCGCGAATGAGTGACATCCGCGACCTGCCAGACGAACCCACCGGCGAGGCCCACGAGCGCGACGACCTCTTTCCCGACGAGACCGAGCTGCCGTCACGCGTGCGAACTCCCGTGACGGCGCGGGGCGTGGCCATCATCGGCGCGCGAACTGTCGCAGGGCTCGTCGCCGTAGGAGTTGCCGTCGCCACCGTTGCCGCAGCGTCATTGCTTCCGCTGCCCACGGTTACCGCCAAGGCACCCGCGTTCACCGTCGTACCGGTGCCTACCGCCCAGCAGCTGGTGTGCCCGGGGGCGATCCTCCGCCTGGCTGACGACAGCGGGGCCGGGGCGACCGACGTGTCGGCGATCGGGCGACCGACCGTACTTTCGGAGGCCAGCGGCGGAAACGTCGACTCCGTCGCCATCCAGAACTCCGAGGCCCAGACCGGCGGGGGCGCTGCCGCCCCTACCGTGATCAGCACTCCTCCGAACCAGGCCGACCCCTCGGCGCAACTGCTGCTCAGCGGTGCACAGTCGCAGCAGGTCGACGCCGGCGACTTCGTCGGGCTCGCCGCGGCCGCGTGCACGAGGGCAGTGGGTGAGTCCTGGCTCGTGGGCGGTTCGACCACCGTAGGCCGCACCACCCTGCTCGTGCTGGACAACCCCAGCGAGGTTGCCGCGACCGTTGATATCGAGCTGTTCGGCGCCGAGGGCGCCATCCTCGCCCCAGGGACGCGCGGGATCATCGTCCCCCCGAGCGGCCAGCGCGTGCTCTCACTCGCGGGCTTCCAGCCGGATGTCGCCGCTCCGGTCGTCCACGTCACCAGCACGGGTGGCCAGGTATCGGCCACCTTGCAACAGTCGATCGTGCGCGGGCTGGAGCCGGGCGGTGTCGATATCGTCGCATCCGCGCCGTTGTCGTCGAGCACGATCATCCCGGGCGTGCTGCTGCCGGATGTCCCCGCGGCCCAGGCCCTTCGCAGCGGGGGCGCGGCCTTCGACGATGTCATCACCCTGCTGCGGTTGTTCGCCCCGGGGGAGGGGACGGTGCCGGTCACCGTGAGCCTGATTCCGGAGGACGGCGCCCAGACCGGGGCATCGTTCGACGTCGAACTTGAGGCGGGCCGCGCGACCGAGGTCTCGCTTGAGGATGTCGTGACCGGCAGCTACACGGTTCGCATCGAGTCGGAATCTCCCATCGCCTCCGCGGTCCGTGCGACGTCGGCGGTCGGCTCAACGACCGATTTCGCGTGGTACGTACCGGCCCCCCAGCTGGTTGATGAGGCACAGCTCACCGTCGCACCCGGCATGCCGGCACGCCTGCATCTCGCAAACCTGTCGGCGACTGAGGCCGTGGTGCAGCTTTCCGGTGTCGGCGGGGTTGTGCCAATCACGGTGCCTGCAGGGGGTGGCACCTCGGTCGCTCTCGAGTCGGGCAGCTACACGCTGTCGGGCTTCGAGCAGTTGCACGCGGCGGTAACGCTGGCAGGCAACGGCCTGCTCGCCCACTACGCGGTGCAGCCCCCCGGTGAGACCTCCAGCCCGCTGGTCGTGTACCCCTAGGGCCCTAGAGGTGGCGGAACCGGTCGGGAGCGAGGTCCCACGGGTCTTTGCCCAGCAGTTCTGCGACCGCCCGGAACACGCAGCTCTCCACCATCATGCGCTTGTGGAGTTCGTCGTAGCGGTGAAGTCGTGACAGCCGTTCGATGGGCAACCGGTACAGGATGACCCGGCGCTCCTTCACCACGACGCGCCACCGGTCCACCGCCGGGCTTTCGCCGAGTTCTGCGGGCATGCCGGCGACCTCGAAACTCACCGAAGCGAGCTCATCCGGCCAGAGGTCTTTGAGGTACTCCGCCGTCGAGGCCACCGTCATCTCGAATGTGTCGGTGCGACTGCGCAGCAGCGGCAGGTGCGGCCCGGTGACGGCAGCCCGGATGCCCCGCCCGTGGCGGTCGCGCCACCCGGGTCGCGCTGAGGCAGCGCCTCGGTTCGTCGGCTTCGCCACCAGGCGATTCTACCGGCGTGGCTCGGCGGCGTGGGCCGACCGCGGTCGTACCCTTGCACCGACATGAATGGTCGCCCGTGCAGCAAGGTCGCCTGTAACCAGGATGCTTCCGCCACGCTCACGTACGTCTATGCGGACTCGATGGCGGTGCTCGGCCCGCTCAGCCAGTCGGCCGAGCCGCACAGCTATGACCTGTGTGAACGGCACGCCGAGCGGCTATCTGCGCCGTTGGGCTGGCAGGTCGTGCGGCACCAGTTCGTCGGCCACTCGACGCCCTGACAAAGGTTGACAGCGAGCCGGCTGGTATCGTGTCCGCTCATGACCACCACTCCTGACATCCGCGCGGTCGTGTTCGACCTCGACGACACGCTTGCCCCCTCCAAGTCGGCCATGGACCCAGCGATGAGCGATGCGCTCGCCCAGTTGCTCGACCGCACCCAGGTCTGCATTATCTCGGGCGGCCGTTTCGAGCAGTTCCAGGCCCAGGCGCTCAACGGTTTCAGCGCCCCCGACGAGGCGATGCGCCGGCTGCACCTGATGCCGACCTGCGGAACTCGCTACTACCTCTGGCAGGGCTCGGAGTGGGTGCTCCAGTATGCGGAAGACCTCACCCAGGATGAGAAGGACCGCTCGATCGCAGCCCTCGAGGAGGAGGCTAAGGCTCTCGGCCTTTGGCACCCCGGCCCCTGGGGCGATCTCATCGAGGATCGCGGCAGCCAGATCACCTTCTCCGCCCTCGGCCAGCAGGCGCCCGTCGCCGAGAAGACGGCGTGGGACCCGGACGGCGCCAAGAAGCGTGCCCTGTGGGCCGCCGTCTCGCCGCGCCTGCCTGACCTCGAGGTGCGGGGTGGTGGCTCGACCTCGATTGACATCACCCGCAAGGGCATCGACAAGGCTTACGGGGTGGATCGCCTGGTCGAGAAGCTGGGTGTGGGCCTCGACCAGTTGCTCTTTATTGGGGATCGACTGGATGCCACGGGCAATGATTACCCGGTGTACGAGATGGGCGTCGCCTCGGTGGCCGTCCACGATTGGAACGACACCCTTGCGGCCGTGACCGCCCTCGTCGGATGGTTGGATGCCCCGGATGCACCGTTCCCCCTCGTGACGATGGAGCCGCTTCCCCGGTAGTGCGCCTGTCGCTCAGGACGTGGAAACGAGTGAGCCGGGGCGTTGCGACTCCGCCAGGAACGTCAGGACGGCGGCAACCCGGGGATTGACGCCGTCGGCATTGTCCAGGCCGAGCGTGGCATAGATCGACGTTAAGTGGTTGTGCACCGACCGCTCCACGATCCCCAATCGCGCAGCGATGGTGGCGTTCGACATGCCCCGGGCGACGTGGCGCAGGACATCGAGCTGGCGTGAGGTGAGCGTGGCAAGCGGGGTATCTCGCCGGGGGACGGAGGCGTTGACAAGATCGGGGTCGAGCACGACGGCCCCCCGCGCTGTCGCCCTGATGGCGTTGAGGAGTGTCCCAACGTCGATGGAGGCCGTCTTTGACAGGTACGACCATCCGTGCCTCACATCGGCGGGGAGGCCCGTGATCGCGTCCATCGCATTATGAGCACTGAGTAACAGCGTCCGCAGGTGCGGATCGCGCCGGCGCAGCTCCACGCCCAAGGCTATTCCGCTGCTTGCGCCCAGCCCCACGTCGAGCACCGCGACGTCCACAGAGCCGCGAGGGAACAGCCGGAGCGCCTCTGGGGCGCTCCCCGCCACACCGACGAGACTCAGCTGCGGGCTGGCGTTGACGATCGTGGACAGCATCGACCGGAACAGGGCCTCGTCCTCGACGATCGCGACCCGCACTTCACCGTGCTGACTTACCACGGCAATACTGTACAGAACGGTCAACCCTAGCCGCATCCGAGTATCCTTCATGAGTGGTATTGGGTTTGGGGGATGAGCGGCACCGGACGTCTGATCGGCGCTCGTTCCTGACGACGGTGGGCATTCTCCAGGGCATCCTCATTGCCGGGGTCATGACGCAGTTCATCGTTGTCACCGTGAACACCGAGTGGTACCCAGGCCTAGACGGGATAGCGCTCAGGGCTGTGGTGAATATTGCGACAGTCGGAATCGGGCTGCTCATTATGTCGACCCTCTTCGCCCAGATCGCTTCTGGGGGTCCTCAGGGCATTCTCGTCACGATTCTCGTGGCGGTCGTGACCGCCGCCGCGCGGTCGGGGGCGCAGTGGGCGCTGTCGCTTTACCCCGAGTACAGCCCCTCCATTCTCCTGGTCGAGACCGCAGGTGCGGCCGCCATGCTCGCGGGATCCGGACTCATCGGCCTCGCCCAGCTGCGGTGGGCGGAGCGGCTTCGCCGCGAGGCTGCGGAGAGGCTTCGCCGCCAGGTTGACGCCGAGCGGGCGATCGAACTGCTCGAGCATGAGGAACTCCGGGTCAGGCAGGAGGTCTCAGACCGGCTGCACGGTCACCTCCAGGGCGCGCTCGTGATGGTGAACTATCGAGTGCGGGGGCTCGCCGCAGCCCTGGCTCCCCACGATCCGCAGGCGGCCGGGAACCTTGAAGACGTGGCTCGAGAAATCGATGCACTGCGCGAACGAGAGGTCAGGGAGCTCTCGCATTCACTCTCGCCGCAGGGTCTCGAACTCGGGCTCGCGCCCGCGATCCGGGTGTTGCTCGGCCGTTTGCCGCCGACTATCGCTACCAGCCTGACGACCTCCCCGTCGATACAGAGACTCGACGACCCCGTCGATCCGGCTCTTGATTCGGCCGAGCGCCTCCTGGCATTCCGGATCGTGGAGGAGGGGGTGTCGAATGCCATTCGGCACGGTTCAGCCAGTGCTATCGAGGTTTCCCTTGACACTGTCAGCCGGGGCGGTCGATCTGTCATGGTGGCGCGGATTGCCCATGACGGACTCGCTCCCAGCGACGAATCGCCCGGCCAGGGGGGAATTGACCGGCTCGCTCGCCGGGCCGAGTTGCTGGGCGGCTCGGTGCAGCTAAGGGCCAGGTCACTGGGCGGCGAACTTCGGGCGGAGATTCCGCTTCGCGCTCCGACCCCCAGTTAGGGGGGATGCCCGCTGTGCACTAACGCCTGTGCTCCCCGATCACCGGCTCGATAGCCTCAGCTGCGCGGTATCGGGGCCGGTGCACAGAGTCGAAGAGGAGCCAATCGGGTGGCAGAAAACAGCTCGTTCAAACAGTCCAGGCGCGGCTACGACCCGGAGGAAGTCAATCTCGCGTTCAACGAGATCACTGCACGGATGGAGCAGATCTCGGTCGAACGTGACTTGGCGAGCGAGACCATCGACCGGCTCAACCAGGAGCTCGCGGAAGCGAAGGCGGCCCTGAGCCGGATCGACTCCAAACCCAGTTTTGCTGACCTCGGCGCGGCGTTCGAAGAGACGCTTCGCATGGCGGAGGAGCAGGCCACCAAGATCATCAAGGACGCGACCGCCGATGCGCTCCTCACGAGAGAGAACGCCAGGGCGCAGAGCGAGCAACTGGTGCGCTCGTCACAACAGCATGCCAACACGTTGGTGAAGGAAGCCCAGGCCGCTGCGGATGACATCAGGCTGGAGGCCGAGCGCAAGAGCGTGCAGAGCCTCCAGGAGGCCGAGACCAAGGCTGCGGCAGCAGACGACAAGCTGTCGAGCGCGACGCGCGCCGCAGCGGCGACGGTCGCCGAGGCCGAGCGGCAGGCCGCTGACCTGCGCGCGGAATCCCA
The DNA here is from genome assembly GCA_044340535.1 of Rhodoglobus sp. GTDB lineage: Bacteria > Actinomycetota > Actinomycetes > Actinomycetales > Microbacteriaceae > Rhodoglobus. The sequence goes on along the minus strand of JBIITJ010000003.1, from coordinate 26,546 downwards.
CGCCGAGGTCGAGCGAGCGACGCTGGAGATCCAGACCGAGCGCAAGCGGCTTGAGCGTGACCGCGTGGTAGCCGAGCGGGATGCACGAGCACAGCTCGAAGAGACCGAGAAGCGTTGCCTGGCGATGCACGAGGAAGCGGTGGCTCGGATCCAGGCGATGAACCAGGAGGGTGACATCCTGGTCGCTGAAGCCGCAAAGCGGGCGGCGGAGCTCGCATCTGAAGCGGAGAGCGTGCTCGCGAAGGCGCGCAAGGATTCGGAGGAGACGCTCCTGCAGGCAAGGAACATCGCCGCAGGGATTCTCGCGAAGTCACGAAACCGTGCGGAATCTCTCGGCTCGCAGATCGACAGCCACGCTGTCGCGTTCATTCGCGACGCGGAGAGTCGCCTCGCCTCGCTTCGCCAGGAGCGCAAGTCGGTGGAAGACCTCACGGCCACTCTCCGCGCCATGCTCTCGGTCGAGTCGACGGTCGCGCTTGACGAGTCCGAGGCTTATCGCTCGGCCTGATCTGCCGCCGAAGTGCTCCCACTCTGCGACAATGGGGGCATGAGCCTCGCGACATCCACCGCCCTCCCGTTCAAGGTCGCCGACCTGTCCCTCGCGGAGGCGGGCCGGCACCAGATCCGCCTGGCGGAGCACGAAATGCCGGGCCTGATGGCCTTGCGGGCGGAGTTTGGCGAGTCCAAGCCGCTCGCAGGCGCCCGTATTGCGGGCTCGCTGCACATGACCACCCAGACGGCTGTGCTCATCGAGACGCTCACCGCGCTCGGTGCGCAGGTGCGCTGGGCGAGTTGCAACATTTTCTCTACACAGGATGACGCGGCTGCCGCCATCGCGGTCGGCCCCACGGGCACCCCGGAGGCTCCCTCTGGTGTTCCTGTTTTTGCCTGGAAGGGCGAGACGCTCGAGGAGTACTGGTGGTGCACCGAGCAGATCTTTGACTGGAGTGCTGAGGGTGCTGTCGGGCCCAACATGATCCTCGATGACGGCGGTGACGCAACGCTGCTCGTACACAAGGGCCGTGAGTACGAGCTGGCAGGGTCCGTACCGCGGACCCCTGAGGGTGCCAGCCACGAGTTCGGGGTCATCCTCGATGTTATGCGCCGGTCGCTTGCCGCATCGAGCGACCGCTGGACGACGATCGCCGCCGAGATCAAGGGCGTCACCGAAGAAACCACGACGGGTGTCCACCGCCTTTACGAGTTCGCGAAGACTGGCGAGCTGCTCTTCCCGGCGATCAACGTCAACGACTCGGTCACGAAGAGCAAATTCGATAACAAGTACGGCATTCGGCACTCGCTGCCCGATGGCCTCAACCGCGCCACCGACGTACTCATCGGCGGCAAGGTGGCTTTTGTCGCCGGCTACGGCGACGTCGGCAAGGGAGCCGCCGAAGCGCTTCGTGGCCAGGGCGCCCGCGTGATCGTCTCCGAGATCGACCCGATCAACGCCCTGCAGGCGGCGATGGACGGCTTCCAGGTCACCACGATCGAGAATGCCCTCGGCGAGGTCGACATCTGGGTGACCGGCACCGGCAACGAGAACGTCATCACGGTCGACCACCTGCTCGGGATGAAACACCTCGCGATCGTCGCCAATGTCGGCCACTTCGACAACGAGATCGACATTGCCGGCCTGGAAGCCCTGGCCGGTGCCGAGAAGGTGGAGATCAAGCCACAGGTGCACGAGTGGCGTTTACCGTCGGGCCGCAGCGTGCTGGTGCTCTCCGAGGGTCGCCTGATGAACCTGGGCAACGCCACGGGCCACCCCTCGTTCGTGATGAGCAACTCGTTTACCAACCAGGTGCTGGCACAGATCGAGCTCTGGGCGAACAACGGTGATGGCAGCTACGCCAACCAGGTCTACGTGCTCCCCAAGCACCTCGACGAGAAGGTGGCTCGACTGCACCTCGACGCGCTCGGTGTTGTGCTCACGAAGCTGACCCCCTCGCAGGCCGCGTACATCGGCGTGAGCGTTGACGGCCCCTACAAGGTCGACCACTACCGGTACTGATCTCGACTCCGCTCGATCCCCCGTGCTCAAGCGAGGTCGAGACCTACCCGCGGTCGGGGAATCCCCTCGGCAGCCCACCGAGCACCGGCGCAAGGCGGTCGAGCCCGGCCTGCTGCAGGTGGAGCCCCGTGAGTTCGCGGTCTCGCCGTAAGGCGGCGACCGCGGCGAGGAACAGTTCGGCGCTTGTCACGGTGCCGGGCAGAGGAGAAACGTAGACCGACACCTCGTTCGCCAGCTGGCGGGAAAGCCGATCCCTGCTCGAGGGGCTGAGTGCGCCGGCCTGCGCGAGGAACTGCGCCACCCTCCGCGCCAGCGGGTCGGGGAGCTTGGCGACATCGGCGGTTCGTGACCATTCCAGTAGCTCCGTTGGGACGCCGAACGTGGGCGCGGTCGTGCCCGCGACCCGCTCATTCTGGCTGTATGTCCCCGCGATCAGGTCACCCAACCGCTTGGCGCGCCCGCCGAGGAGCGCGACGATCGCGGCGAGCCCTCCGAACGTCATGAAGATCTCGAGCACTCCGGTGAGGGCGCGGATGAAGGCGTGCCGGAAGCCGATTGCACCGCCATCGTCGCGAACGATGCGGGCACCGACGGCGAGCTTGCCGAGTGACTTGCCCCTGCTGAGCAACTCGACCGCTGTCGGGATCACCACGAGGCACAGCACGAGCCCAACTACCGAGATTGCCTGCATCATCGCCTCATCGATGCCGAGCGGCCCCGCGAAGGTGAACATGAGAAGGATGATCAGCACAAAGGTGGCGGCATAAACCAGGAAGTCGATGATCGTGCCTGCGGCACGCAACACGAAGCTGGTGGGGCGCAGGTCGAGGGCAACGGCTTCGCCGGTGATGAGTTCCTGGAGGTCTTCCTCATGGGTGAGGACGTCGACGGGGGCGGGCCTTGCCATGCCATCATTTAAGCAGATGGACCTCGACGCCTACTCCGCCGCCCACCGCGAAGAATGGGATGAGCTTGCCCGCTTGGGCAAGCAGCGGCGCCTCAGTGGGTCTGACGCCGACAGCCTCATCGAGCACTACCAGTCGGGTGCAACCCAGCTCTCGGCAATCAAGACCACCTCGGGCCAGTCGGTGCAAGGCGACCGGCTGTCGTTGTGGCTGAGTCGTGCGCGGCTGCGGTTCACAGGGGCCCCGGCAAATGTGCTCAGCCAACTGCCGCAGTTCTTCGCTGCGCAATTGCCCGCAGCCCTGTACCGCGTGAGGTGGCTGAGTGTCGCTGTTGCGGCGGTGTTCGCCCTGGTCGCCGTGATCTACGGGACGTGGGCCGGCTCCAACCCCGCCGTGCTCGCGACCCTGGGTGACACGGCCGCGCTGGAGCAGTACGCGCGAGAAGACTTCGTCACCTATTACTCCCAGAACTCCGGTACGTCCTTCACCAGCTTCGTGTGGACCAACAACGCCTGGCTTGCCGCCCAGTGCATCGCCTTCGGCATCGTGGGGGTTTACGCGCCGTACCTGCTGTTCACCAACGCGATGCAGTTGGGCTACACCGGCGCCATCATGAACGAGTTCGACCGGCTCGACGTGTTCTTCCTCTACATAGCGCCGCACGGCCAGCTGGAGCTGTATGCAATATTCGTCGCCGGGGCCACGGGGATGATGATCTTCTGGTCCTGGGTCGCCCCGGGTGCCCGTACCCGCGCGCGTGCACTCGCCGAGGACGGCCGCGCGTTGTTCACGATCGTGATCGGCCTGATTCTCGCGCTGCTCTTGTCGGGTCTGGTCGAGGGCTTCGTCACCCGACAGGACTGGCCGTGGCCCATCAAGATCGGCATCGGCACCCTCGCGCTCGCCAGTTTCCTGTTCTACCAGTGGCTAGTCGGAGGGCGGGCCGCCAGGGCGGGAGAGACCGGCGATCTCAGCGAGTTTGAGTCGGGGGCGAGACAACTCGTCGCGGGGTGACACCTTCATCCTTATTTTGAGTCATTCACGATAAGAGGTACGCTGGCGGGATGATCGAGCCGCAGGCACTCCGGGAAGCGGGCCTGCGTGTCACCGCCGGGCGTCTCGCGGTTCTCGAGGTGCTCGATCACCACCCGCATAGCGACGCCGCGACGATCCACCGCGCGCTCGGCGACACCACGTCGCTCCAGTCGGTGCACAACGTGCTCGCCGACCTGGCTACAGCGGGGATCATCCGTCGCATTGAATCCGTCGGGGCAGCGGCCCGGTACGAGCGCCGCACCCACGACAACCACCACCACCTCGTGTGCACGGTCTGCGGCACTGTTGCCGATGTCGACTGCGTCGTGGGGGCGGCCCCCTGCCTGCACCCCTCAGACTCGGCCGGCTTCAGCGTCACGACCGCCGACGTCACTTTCCGCGGCATCTGCGCCGACTGCAACTCATCCGTCCAGCCCAACTGACAGGAGAACGACATGACCGACAACTTCACCACCACCCAGAGTGGCGCGCCGCTGGCCAGCGACGCCCATTCGCTGACGACCGGCCCCGACGGGGTCACCGCGCTGCACGACCGCGCGCTGGTCGAGAAGCTCGCCTCCTTCAACCGCGAGCGCGTGCCGGAGCGTAACCCGCACGCCAAGGGTGGCGGTGCGTTCGGTACGTTCATGGTCACGGAAGACGTGTCCGCGTACACGCGGGCAGCGGTTTTCCAGCCGGGCACCACCTCGGAGATGCTGCTGCGGTTCTCATCCGTCGCTGGCGAGCAGGGTTCGCCCGACACCTGGCGCGACGTGCGCGGCTACGCGCTGCGGTTCTACACGACCGAAGGCAACTACGACATCGTGGGCAACAACACGCCGGTCTTCTTCATCCGTGACGCGATGAAGTTCCCCGACTTCATCCACTCGCAGAAGCGCCTTGGCGGCTCCGGCCTGCGTGACGCCGACATGCAGTGGGACTTCTGGACGCTGTCGCCCGAGTCGGCACACCAGGTCACCTACCTGATGGGCGATCGCGGCCTGTCGAAGTCGTGGCGGCACCTCAACGGCTACAGCTCGCACACCTACCAGTGGATCAACGCCGAAGGCGAGCGGTTCTGGGTGCAATACCACTTCAAGTCGCACCAGGGCGTTGAGCGCCTGAGCGCCGAAGAGGCCGAGAAGCTCGCGGGCAGCGACGCGGACTACTACCGCCGCGACCTCTACGACGCGATCGACCGTGGTGAGTTCCCGAGCTGGGATGTCTTCGTGCAGATCATGCCGTATGCGGATGCCGCGAACTACCGGTTCAACCCGTTCGACATCACCAAGGTCTGGCCGCACGCGGACTACCCGCTGGTGAAGGTGGGCCAGTACACCCTCAACCGCAACCCGCAGAACTTCTTCGCCGAGATCGAGCAGGCCGCCTTCTCGCCCTCGAACCTGGTTCCCGGTGTCGACATCAGCCCCGACAAGATGCTCATGGCCCGCGTGTTCAGCTACCCGGATGCCCAGCGCACCCGCATCGGTACCAATTACAACCAGCTCCCCGTGAACCAGCCGCACGCCACGACTGCGCGCAACTACCAGCACGAGGGCAACATGCAGTACCAGTTCAGCGACGCCACGGCGCGGGTTTACACGCCCAACTCCTACGGCGGCCCCGAGGCCGAGCCTGCTCGCGCGGGTGAGGGCAGCTGGGAGACGGATGGCGCGCTTATCCGCGCCGCCCAGACCCTGCACGCCGAGGATGACGACTTCGGCCAGGCTGGCACGCTGTACCGCGAGGTGTTCGACGACGAGGCCAAGGCGCGCCTGCTCGAAACGCTGCTCGGCCAGTACGGTGCCCTGACCGTCGACCGCATCAAGACGCGGTTCATCGAGTACTGGACGAATGTCGATGCGGGCCTTGGCGCGCAGATCTCGGCGCGCGTCGCTGCTGCCGGCGGGGAGCCCGACGGCGCTCCGCTCGTGGCACCCATCGGCTCCTCAGAGGCCTGACCTGCCCGCGAGGCACCACCTCTGGCGCGCGGGAGCGACCTAAACCCGCCACGCGTGGTGCCTCGCGGGTAGGTCCGGGGATCTACAGCCGGCCGGCCGCCTTCAGCGCGATGTAGGTGTCGGCGAGCGCCGGTGGAAGGTCTTGCGGTGCGCCCGTGACGACCTCTCCGCCGAGCTGCCGCACCGCAGCGGCCACGCGCGCCTGGTCGAGCAGGGCGCGCTCCGCGGCCGCGGCGAGGTAGACCTCGTCGCGCGTGCTGCGCCGGTGCGTGGCATCCAGCACCGTCGGATCGGTGACGGATGACACGACCACCGTGTGTTTGCGTGACAGTTGCGGCAGCACCGACAGCAGGCCGTGGGACGTGCCCGGCGCGTCGATCGTCGTGGCGAGCACCACGAGCGCGTGGTGCGCGGTGATCGAGCGCACGAGCGACGGGACCGCTGTCCAGTCCATCTCGATGAGCTCGGGGTCAACCGGGGCCATGCCGGACACCATCCGGGAGAGCAGGTCGGCCCCGGTGGCCCCCTGCACTCGCGCTCGCACCCGCCGGTCGAAGATCACCAGGTCGACCCGGTCGCCCGCGCTCGAGGCGAGGGCGGCCAGCAGCAGGGCCGACTCGAAGGCGGTATCGAGTCGTGGTTCGTTGTCGATGCGCGCCGCAGACGTGCGGCTGCTGTCGACGACGATCACGACGCGCCTGTCGCGTTCGGGCCGCCAGGTGCGCACCACCAGCCGGGGCCCCGTGGGTTCCAGCCGCCGGGCGGTCGCGCGCCAGTCGATCGAGCGCACGTCATCGCCGCGCACGTAGTCGCGCAGGCTGTCGAATTCGGTGCCCTGGCCGCGCACCATGACGCTCGTGGCCCCGTCGAGTTCGCGCAGCCGCGCCAAGCGCGAGGGCAGGTGCTTGCGCGAGTTGAAGGGCGGCAGCACCATGACACTGCCGTGCAGCGCGATAGTCGCCTGCCGGGCAGCCAGCCGCAGCGGGCCGAAGGACCGGACCGTGACGTGTGCTGCTCGCCGTTCCCCGCGCCGGAACGGCGTCAGGGTCGTGACGATCGATCTGCGCTCACCCGCGGGGATCTCGATCCGCGCGCGGGTGGGGCTGGCGGCGGCGGAAGGCTGCCACCCGTCGCGCACCACGCCACGGACGCGTCGTCGCCCGGGGTTGGTGAGGAACAGTGTGGCGCTGGTCGTCTCGCCCAACCGGACTCGGGCGGGCAGTTCCCGCCCGAGACCCAGCGCCCGTGGTGACCCGGCGATGGCGAGATCGATGCCCGCGCATGCGATGACCAGCAGCAGCCAGAGCAGCCCCGCAGCGGGCTGCCCCGTCACGACCAGCGGGATGACGCCTGCCGCGAGCATCCCGACGAACCACCCGCTAATAGCCACTGCGTGCCGTCTTTTCCGACCTCGATCGCAGGCTCCCTCGGCGCTGGGGTCGCGGAATCGCTGGCGCGATTCTCATAGCTCCACCGCGCACTAGATCGGTACCTGCACCTGCTGGAGGATGGACCGCAGGATCGCATCGGAGGAGACACCCTCGAGTTCTGCCTCGGGGCGCAACTGGATCCGGTGCCGCCACACGGGGAGCACCATCGCCTGCACGTGGTCGGGCGTGATCGCGTCGAAGCCCTGCAGCCAGGCCCACGCCTTGGCCGCCGCGAGCAGGCCCGTCGAGCCGCGGGGGCTCACTCCGAGCTTGACCGAGGGGCTCTGCCGCGTCGCCCGCGCAAGGTCGACTGTGTAGCCGATGACATCGGCAGAAGCGCCGACCTTGCCGACCGCGGCCTGTGCTGCAGCCAGCTGGCTCGCGTCGAGCACCGGTGTGACCCCTGCGGCGACCAGGTCGCGCGGATTGAAGCCCGCCGCGTGCCGGGTGAGCACCTCGACTTCGGTGTCGCGCTCCGGTAGGTCGAGCACGAGCTTCAGCAGGAAGCGGTCGAGCTGCGCTTCGGGCAGGGTGTAGGTGCCCTCGTACTCGATGGGGTTCATCGTGGCAGCGACCATGAACGGCACGGGCAGCTTTCGGGTCTCGCCGTCCACCGAGACCTGGCGCTCCTCCATCGCCTCCAGCAGCGCGGACTGCGTCTTCGGTGGCGTGCGATTGATCTCGTCTGCAAGCAGGATGTTCGTGAACACGGGCCCAGCCCTGAACTCGAACTCGCCGGCCTTCGCGTCATAGACGAGCGAGCCGGTGACGTCGCCGGGCATCAGGTCGGGGGTGAACTGCACGCGCTTGGTGTCGAGACTCAGGGCCTGGCTGAGGGTGCGCACGAGAAGCGTCTTGGCAACACCCGGAACGCCCTCCAGCAGCACGTGGCCACCGGCGAGGAGGGCGATCGTGAGACCCGTGACCGCGGCATCCTGACCGACGACAGCCTTGCCGACTTCGGTGCGCAGCTGGGCGAACGAGTTCCTGAGTTGCTCATCAGTCATGAGTCGATCCTTCCGTATCCGGTCATGGCCTGCTGGCGGCCGTGACGTCGCGCTCGAGTGCCAGTAATGCGTCTGAGAGGGCGATGAGGTCGCGGTCCGAGGCTGGGGTGGCGTCCAGGAGCAGGGTGCGAATGTCGCCGAGCTGCCTCCCGGTCAGGCTTGCGACGGCGGTGACAACCTCATCGACGGTCGCCGCGCGGGGCAGCCCGCACAGCACCGCAAGGCGTTGGATGGCGCCGAGGCGCAGCGCATCCAGTGCTCGCAGTCGTGACGACGAGCGCCCGTACAGGCGCGCACGCCCCATCATGGTTTCGTTGGCTCGCACGGTCACGGGCAGGTTCTCGATGACGAGCGGCCCGAACCGACGCCCGCGCCACACGGCCGCGGCGATCACCGTGAGCACCAGCAGCGACAGCACCGGGATGACCCAGGCCGGCGACAAATCGCCGATCGTGGGCGCGGCGGCCGGGACATCCCCGAGGCCGGGCAGGTACCAGATGAGGGTCGGCTGCTGGCCGAGCAGTCCCAGGGCGAGGGCGGCGTTACCGTCGGCGGGGATGAACTCGTTGCTGAGGGCACTCGTCGCGCCGAGGATGGTCACCGTGCTGCCCTCCCGCTCCACCTGGAGCAGCGAGTACACGCCGTCGCCACTGCCGAGGCAGGTCACGGGCGCGGCCGTGTCGTCGATGACCCGGTAGCCGCTGCCTTCACCCGAGACCGTTCCGGCATTGCGCACCGCGGTCACGTCGCAGTCGGCATCGAGTTGCTCGTTGACGTAGCCCGCGGGTGATAGCTCTGGTGCGATCACCATCAGGTCGTCGAGCCCGGCATCGGCGATGACCACGGTTCCCGCGAGCCCCACGGCATCGTCGAGCTGCTCGGGGGAGAGATACCCGTCGCCGTCGTAGACGAAGATCGTCGTCGCGGCAGGATCGTCGATGGCCTCGCGGGTGGCGTCGAGGGTGGATGTCTCCACCACCGTCACCCCCTGCTGGCGCAGCACTTCGGCAAGCGCCTTCGATCCCGCGGGGGCCGGGTTGCTCGCGTCCAGGGGTGCGCCCGCACTGTTGGTGCCGGACACCGCGAACGCGACGACGGCGACCAGGACCGCAAACAGGGCCGCCGCTACCCAGAATGCGCCCCTCAGGGCCGCGCGTCGCGGCGTGGGGGTGAGCACGCGCTGCCCGGTTGTCGTCATGTCGCGACCGGCTCGAGCGTCGGCCGGGTCGCGCGCAGTCGGCCCTCGAGGGTCGCGAGCGCCGCGTACTGCTCGGGCGTGCCCTCGCGCCCCAGGTAGCGCACGGCGTCGAACATGACGGCTGCATCAACCAGGTCAGTCGACAGGTCGGGGAACTGCTGGCCGCTGTGGCGCGCGAAATCGCGGGCGGTCGTCCCTGGGCTCGTGGTCACGATGGTGCGCTCAGCCAGGCCGCGAGCGATGCACCGGAACAGGTCCGCCACGGCGGCCGAGTAGTCGCCGCGGCCCGCGGCATCCTCAGCCTCTCGGCGCAGCATTGCCGCGGTGCGCGCGTCGTCATCGCCGAACAATGCGCCTGTCGCGGCGCTGCGACGGTTGAGGCGCGGCACGCCAAACACCAGGAACGCGACGATGAGGCCGACCAGCACCAGCGCAATCACGATCGCAAATCCGAGGGCGGGCGGCCCTTCGACCGATCCGATCTGCAACGAGGCGAGCCACTCGGCGATGGCCTGCGCGATCCGGTCGAACAGGGTGGGCCGCGCCGCCTGGTACTCCGGCTTGGAAAGTTCGGTAATGAGCCACTCGGCCGCTTCGGGGGCGTCAGGCTCGACCGGAATCTCTCGCGGCAGGATCATGCCCAGGGAGAGGTGCTCGCCGTACTGTTGCCGGCGGCGCTGGCTGGTTGTGCGGTGTGGGGGAGGTAGGGGTTTGCAACGCTTGTGTCGCCGGCCTGCCGTGCCTCCACGAAGCGGATGAGCTCGAGGTCGAGCCCTTCCCGGCGCATCCGGATATCGATGTAGATCAGCGCCGGTGTCGCCGACTGCACGACGGCGGCAATGGCACCGAAGACGACACTGAAGACAATCGTCACGAGGTAGATCACGATGGTCGCCGCGATCGCGCCCCCGCTCTCACCGTTGGGGTTGATGAGGGCGCTGCTGAAGCCGAGGAGCATGCCCAGCGGCGTGCTGATCACGCTTGAGACGGTCTGCACGATGACCACGACCAGCAGCTGGATGCCCAGGGTCTTCCAGAAGAAGCCGCGCGTCAGAGCCCACGAGCGGGCGAGTGCAGAGCGCAGGCTGAGGCGCTCGAGCATCAGGATGCTCGGCACGAGTGACAACTTGGTGCCGAGCCAGAGCGCCAGCACCAGGAAGGCTGCAGACCCCGCGAGGCCCAGCAGGACTCCGATCAGCACGCCGACCGCGCCTCCCGTGGCGACCGCGAGGGCGATCACGCCCGCGAGCAGCGCGATGCCGACCAGGATCGCGAGCGACAGCAGCATTGACCAGCCGATAAGCGCACCCAGGCGGCCCCGGGCTGAGCGCCACAGCCCGCCGAGTTTGAGTTTCTCGGCGACGGTGCCGCGTGCGACTTCGAGCGAGACGATGCCCTGGAGGATTGCGGAGCCGACGATCGACAGGGCCACCGGTACGAGAGCCGAGAGCACGACCATGGCGACAGAACCGGCCGCGATCGCCTCGGCGTCGGCCCCCGTCGCGTTGAGCGTGCGGGTGAAGGCAAAGAACCCGACAACCCCGACGACGGCGAGCGTCACCAGGAACGTGACGCCCGTCACGATCAGTGCCAGGCCAAAGGTCGGCCGCGGGTTGCGCCGGAGCACCTGGAACGCGGCACCGAGGAGCGTGCCGAGGGTCAACGGCCGCAACGGGATGAGGCCCGGCTTCGGAGGCGGGGTCCAGCCGGTGGGAGGGGGGAGTGCCCCGGTTGGCGCGGCAGCAGGTGCGGCGTATGGCGACGGGGCGGGCGGTTGGGGAGCTCCGGCGGGCGGCTGCCACGGGGTGCTGTCAGTCACGGGCCGTCCTCGTCATCTGGTGAACAGTGCCTTCATGCTTTCACACTCGACTACTCTTGTGCGAAAGCTCCCGCGCACCCGTCGTGGCGTGCTCGAGATAGTTGCGAGGACATGTGAACGCGCGAATTCTTGTGGTCGACGATGACACCGCGCTGGCGGAGATGATCGGGATTGTGCTGCGCACCGAAGGTTTCGAGCCGTCGTTCTGCGATGACGGCGCGAAGGCTGTCGAAGCGTTCCGCTCATCCAGGCCTGACCTGGTGTTGCTCGACCTCATGCTGCCCGGCATGGATGGCATCGAGGTGTGTGCCCGAATCCGCGAGGAATCGGGTGTGCCCATCATCATGCTCACGGCCAAGAGCGACACGGCTGATGTCGTGAAGGGTCTGGAGAGCGGCGCCGACGACTACGTCGTCAAACCGTTCAACCCCAAGGAACTGGTCGCCCGGGTACGCACGCGCCTACGCCCGACTCCCGAGACCGTGACGGGCTCCGTGCAGGTGGGCGACCTGGTGCTGGATGTCGCGGGCCACGAAGTCACCCGCAACGGCGCCCGAATCAACCTCACGCCGCTGGAGTTCGAGCTGCTGCTGGCCCTTGCCCTGAAGCCGCAGCAGGTGTTCACGCGCGAGATGCTGCTTGAGCAGGTGTGGGGCTACCACTACAAAGCGGACACGCGGCTCGTGAACGTGCACGTGCAGCGGCTGCGCGCCAAGGTCGAGGAAGATCCGGATAACCCGCGCATCGTCATGACGGTCCGTGGTGTGGGCTATCGCGCGGGCAGCATCACCTAGTTCGATGCGCTATTTCGACTGGCGCGGCCTGATCGACCGGCTCGCGCGGCTGTGGCGCTCATCGCTGCAGGCCCGCACCGTGGCGATCACCGTGCTGCTCTCGGGCGTCGCGGTGTTGATCATCGGCAGCTACATGTCCTTCAGCGTAGGGACGAGTCTGTACGAGACCCGGCGCGACCAATTGCAGGCGGCATCGGCTACCGGGACGCTCGCAGGCCAGCGGTTTATCGACAGTGCGCTGGAGCAGTCCGGTGACCTCGACCTCGACGCCACGCTGGCAGACGCGGCGGGCGAGATCACGAGGGTGGCCGCCAGTGGCACGGGTACCCGGCTCGCGATTCTTCGCTCGCCCGGGCAGTCCGGTCCCACGCCAATCGTCACGGATGCGGACACGGAGACCCTCGTCAGCCCCGAGTTGCGGGACGCCGTGCAGGAGTCGGAGGACGTTCGCACGTATTCCCAGCCGGTGGCGCTAACCCGGGACGATGGCACCGTGGCGCCAGGCCTGGTTGTCGGCTCCCCGTTGGCGATTGGAGAGTCGGCATACGAGCTCTATCTCGTCTATGACGTCAGTGACGTCGAGCAGGCCCTCGGCGCGGTGCAGCGCACTCTCGCGCTGGGTGGCTTCGCCCTCATGCTCCTGATCGGTGCAGTGACGTGGGTCGTGGTGCGCCTGGTCGTCGGCCCCGTCCAACTCGCGGCAGAGACAAGTGAGAAGCTCGCGGCCGGCCAGCTCGAGGTGCGCATTCCCGTCAAGGGTGACGATGTGATCGCCACGCTCGCACGCTCCTTCAACGGCATGGCGGCGTCGCTGCAGAACCAGATCACCAGGCTGGCCGCCCTCTCGCAGGTGCAACAGCGCTTCGTCTCGGATGTCTCGCACGAACTGCGCACCCCGCTGACGACCATCCGGCTGGCCGGCGACGTGCTCTACGACCAGCGGGAGAGCTTCGATCCGACCGCGGCCCGCACCGCCGAGCTGCTCCACACCCAGGTCGAGCGCTTCGAGCTGCTGCTGGCCGACCTCCTGGAGATGAGCCGGTACGACGCGGGCGCCGTCGACATGGAGACCGAACCCACCAACCTCGTGCGCCTCGTCGAGGATGCCATCGAGAGTGTGACGTCGCTCGCCGAGTCAAAGGGCTCGCACCTGCGACTAGTCGCACCGGGCGGTTATTTCGAGGCGGAAGTCGACAGCCGGCGCATCCGGCGCATCCTGCAGAACCTGCTCGGCAATGCCATCGACCACGGCGAGGGCAAACCCATCGTGGTGTGGGTCGACAGTGACGAAAGTGCGGTCGCGATCGCCGTGCGGGATTACGGTGTCGGGATGACTGCGGCAGCCATGGAGCGGGTGTTCGACCGGTTCTGGCGCGCTGACCCCTCCCGCCAGCGCGTGACGGGCGGCACCGGGCTAGGCCTGGCGATCTCCCTCGAGGACGCCGCCCTGCACGGCGGCTGGCTTGAGGTGTGGTCGGCGGAGGGCGAGGGCTCATGCTTCCGCCTGACGCTACCGCGCGTGCGCGGTGCCGTCCTCGCGGGTTCGCCCCTGGCGCTCCCACCCGAGGACGAGCCTCTCGACCTGGTCTCGCTGGAGGAGGTGCCCCATGCGTAGGGCCGGCGCTGCGGGCATCCTCGTCGCCGCACTCGTCGCGCTCACCGCGTGCGCGGGCATCCCGACCTCAGGTGGCATCCACAACGGCGCCATCATCGATGACGAGCTTGACCTTGAGATTCTCGCCCTGCCCGCCGACCCCACGCCGGGCGCCGACCAGCAGGAGATCCTGACGGGGTTCCTGCAAGCGGCCCGCAGCCCGCAGGGGGGCTACGCCATTGCCCGGAAGTACTTGACTGAGAGTGCCGCTTCGGAGTGGCGACCGGACGAGACGGCCCTGATCAGGACCAATGGCTCATCCCAGGTGTTTTCCTCACCCGCCGAGAACGTGCTCACCTACACGGTGAGCGTCACAGCCATCGTGGGCCAGGACGGCACCTATCGTGAAGAATCCGTGTCTGGCGCGCAGACCCTCGAGTTCAGCTTTTCGCAGGAGAACGAGCAGTGGCGGATCAGTGAAGCCCCCAATGGCATCGTGCTCTCGCAGCGCAACTTCGATGACACGTTCCGCGAACAGCCGCTGTACTTCTTCGACCCCACGTTCAGCTACCTCGTGCCCGATGTGCGCTGGTTCCCCTCACGCCTCACCTTGCCCAACCGCGTCGTCGACGCGCTGCTTGCCGGGCCATCCCCGTGGCTCGGTGACGGCGTCGTGACAACCTCATTCCCCGAGGCGACCGGCGTCGAGGAGGTGGAGTCGGGGGCCGGTTCGACCGTCGTCGACCTGACGACCGAAGCACTCGCGGCGAGCTCGCTGGATCGCGCCCGCATGCGCCAACAACTCGTTGCGACCCTGAGCACCCCCAACGTGTCGATGACCGTCCGCGGTGCCGAGTTGGTGACGCCCGCTGCCAGCTCCGATCTCGCGCTCGTCAACCCGGATGTCGATGGGGCGGCCCTTATCGGGACAGGCTCCGCCTTCGGCCTGGATGTCGGTTCGGGGGCCAGCGCCATGGAGGGGCTCAGCGCGCAGCTTGTCAGCGCGGGTGCCGTTGGGGCTACCCTGTCGACCAACCGGGACTCCGTGGCGTTCCTCGCCGCCGACAGCAACGCTTATTTCGCGGCCACGGGGCAGGACGCCGTGCTCGTCGACGGTCGTGGCGGGCTCGTGGTCCCCTCGATCGACCCGTTCGGTTACGTCTGGTCGGCGCAGGCTGCCAGCGCTGCATCCCTCAGCACCTTCGAAGCCGACGGCACCGAGCACGCCCTCGTGCCCACACTGCCTGCGACTGCGCGGGTGGTCTCCATCGATGTGTCCCGGGATGGCACCCGGCTACTGCTGTCCATGCAGACCGATATTGGCCCCGTGCTACGGGTGGTTGGCATCGTGCGCCAGGACGGGGTGCCCATCAGGCTCGGCGACCCGCTTGACCTGCCGCTGGTGTCAACCTCTGCGGGCGATGCGACCTGGGTCGACGACCGCACGGTCGCGGCAATCACGCTCGGGTCGGACGGCACCCGGGTCACGAGCTTCCAGCTGGGCGGCCCGAGCACGGATCTTGGCAGCCTGCCGGACGCCCGCACCATCGCGGGCGGCAACAACGGCGTCGACGGCCTGCGGGTCCTCCGCGGTTCGGGCGAGATCTGGCGGCTCCAGGGCAGCGGCTGGGTGAACACGGGCATCCTCGCCTCCTTCCTCGGCACCAAGCAGTAGCCTTCGTCCACAGCCTGCCCACTGCGGGCCAGCGGTGCCGTGCGGGCTGGCACGGTGGCGGGATGGCCTGGCGCGACTCGGTGCGTGACGCGTGGGCGTTGCTCATGCCCGTGGAGTGTGCGGGCTGCGGTTCCGCGGACAGGGCCGTGTGCCCCGACTGCCGGAGGGCGCTGCTCCCTGAACCGGTGTCCCGCACCACCGGCAGCGGGCTTGAGGTGGTGACGGCGTTGCGGTACGAGGGTGTCGTGCGCCGGGTCATCCTGTCCCTCAAAGAGCAGGGGAGGACGGATGCCGCGCGAGCCCTGTCGCCGGCGCTGGCGGCCGCAGTCGGGCTCGCGGTGGGTCCAGCCGATATCGAAGTCACGGCAATCCCCAGTAGCCGTGCCGCCTACCGGCGCCGCGGCTATGACCCGGTCGCGCTGCTGCTGCGTGGTGCCGGCGTGCGGGCAGTGCCGGTGCTCAGGAGCGTGCGGGCGACGGCCCACCAGAAGACCCTGTCGGCCACCGAACGGGCCGCCAACCTGCGCGGGGCCTTCGCTGCGCGGGGGTCGCTGGCGGGTCGGCAGTTTCTTCTCGTGGACGATGTCCTGACCACGGGAGCCACCCTCGAGGAGGGTCGCCGGGCGATTGTCGAGGCAGGCGGGGCGGTGCTGGGAGCGGCAACCCTAGCGTTTACTCCGAGGTGGTTACCGTTTCGTGACATCCCGGTGAACGAGGACTACGGTTGGGCCAAAGGCGCACAATGATTGACCGCCTGGCACCCAGGCGGCCGCGCATGAGGGCTGGGAGGTCGCCGTGGAAATCACCGTCACCGGACGAAACCTGGGGGTCACGGATCGGTTCCGTGAGTACGCGATAGAGAAGGCCGGCAAGGTCGATCATCTCGCGGAGAAGGCCATCGCGTTCGAGATCAAGGTCTCCCGGCACCACGAAACCCGCGGTGGCAGCGGGGATGACCGGGTCGAACTCACCCTCATCGGGCCGGGCCCGCTCGTGCGCGCCGAGTCGGCTGGTTCCGATAAGTACGCCGCCTTCGACCTCGCTCTCGCGAAGCTCGTGGAGCGGATGCGCCAGTCCAAAGACCGCAAGAAGGTGCACCGCGGACAGCACCGCCCGGTGTCGCTGCGGGAGGCTTCGGCCGACGGGTTCTCGGTGATCGACATCACCCCGGCGAGCGTCGAGGTGCTCGAGAAGGTGGCGACGGGCGAGATTCCCATCCAGCGGTCGGACTCCGACAACGATGACGCGGAGTACTCGCCCGTGGTCATCCGGCGCAAAGTGTTCCCCAGTTCGCACATGACGGTCGAGGATGCCCTTGACCACATGGAGCTGGTCGGGCACGACTTCTTCTTGTTCATCGACGCCGAAACCGACCGCCCGAGCGTGGTGTACCGCCGCAAAGGCTGGGACTACGGCGTGATCGCGCTCGAGGAAGAGGCTGAGGAACTGCCCAAGATTGCCGCCGGGAGGCGCAACCGGGGGCGGTAAGCCATCGAGGGTTGGTACGATTACAAACCGGTAACAGGTGGTATCACCATGCCGGAAACTCGGGGTTCACCCGACGACGAGTGGAGTAATCGGTGGCCAACGTTCTCGAACGCGCGCTTCGCGTAGGTGAAGGTCGTCTCCTGCGACGCCTCAAGGCATACGCAGAGGCGGTCAACCAGCTCGAAGACGGCTTCAAAGAGCTCAGCGACGAGGAGCTCAAGAACGAAACCGTCGAGTTCCGCGAGAGGTTCGCCAAGGGGGAGTCGCTCGACGACCTGCTTCCCGAAGCGTTCGCTGCGGTGCGCGAAGCCGCCGTTCGCACCCTCGGCATGCGCCCCTTCGATGTGCAGGCCATGGGGGGCGCAGCGCTTCACCTCGGCAACATCGCGGAGATGAAGACCGGTGAGGGCAAGACACTCACGGCCGTATTCGCCGCTTACCTCAACGCCATCCCGTCCCGTGGCGTGCACGTGATTACGGTCAACGACTACCTCGCCAGCTACCAGTCGGAGCTGATGGGTCGCGTCTTCCGCGCACTCGGGATGACCGTGGGCGTGATCCTCTCGGGCCAGACCCCCGCCGAACGGCGTGAGCAGTACGCCGCCGACATCACCTACGGCACCAACAACGAGTTCGGCTTCGACTACCTGCGCGACAACATGGCCTGGCAGGCGATCGACATGGTGCAGCGCGGCCACTACTACGCGATCGTGGACGAGGTCGACTCGATCCTCATCGACGAGGCGCGCACCCCGCTGATCATCTCCGGACCCGCCTCGGGCGAGGCCAACCGGTGGTTCACGGAGTTCGCGAACCTGGCCACGAAGCTCGTGCCGGATGTCGACTACGAGGTCGACGAGAAGAAGCGCACCGTCGGTGTGCTCGAGCCCGGCATCGAGAAGGTCGAAGACTACCTCGGCATCGACAACCTTTATGAGTCCGCGAACACGCCCCTGATCTCGTTCCTCAACAACTCGATCAAGGCCCGCGCCCTGTTCAAGAAAGACAAGGACTACGTCGTCATGAACGGCGAAGTGCTCATCGTTGACGAGCACACCGGCCGCATCCTGATGGGTCGCCGCTACAACGAGGGCATCCACCAGGCGATCGAGGCGAAGGAAGGGGTCGCGGTCAAGGCCGAGAACCAGACGCTCGCGACCGTCACCCTGCAGAACTACTTCCGCCTCTACACCAAGCTCTCGGGCATGACCGGTACCGCCGAGACCGAGGCCGCCGAGTTCATGAGCACCTACAAGCTTGGCGTGGTGCCCATCCCGACCAACAAGCCCATGCTGCGTAAAGACCAGTCCGACCTCGTCTACAAGAACGAGCAGTCGAAGTTCGAGCAGGTTGTCGAAGACATCGCCCGTCGCCACGAGTCCGGCCAGCCGGTGCTGGTGGGTACCACGAGCGTGGAGAAGAGCGAACTGCTTTCGCGCATGCTCGCCAAGAAGGGCGTGCGGCACGAGGTGCTCAACGCCAAGAACCACGCGCGCGAGGCCGCGATCATCGCCCAGGCCGGTCGTCTCGGCGCCGTCACCGTCGCCACCAACATGGCCGGCCGTGGCACCGACGTGATGCTCGGCGGTAACGCCGAGTTCCTTGCCGTCGCCCAGATGAACTCCCGTGGCCTCAGCCCCATCGACACCCCCGAGGAGTACGAGGCGGAGTGGGATTCGGTCTACGAGGCCGTCAAGCGTGAGGTGCAGGTCGAAGCCGACAAGGTCGTCGAGGTCGGCGGCCTCTACGTGCTCGGCACCGAGCGCCACGAGTCGCGCCGCATCGACAACCAGCTGCGCGGTCGTTCCGGTCGCCAGGGCGACCCGGGCGAGAGCCGCTTCTACCTGTCGCTGCAGGATGACCTGATGCGCCTGTTCAACAGCGGCGCGGCCGAAGCCCTCATGGGTCGAGGCAATGTGCCGGATGACCTTGCCATCGAGTCCAAGGTCGTGAGCCGGGCCATCCGATCCGCGCAGTCGCAGGTCGAGTCGCGCAACGCGGAGATCCGCAAGAACGTGCTCAAGTATGACGACGTGCTCAACCGCCAGCGCGAGGCGATCTACGGCGACCGCCGCCACATCCTGGAGGGCGACGACCTGCAGGAGCGCGTCGGCCGCTTCCTCGAGGATGTCATCACCGAGGTTATCGAGGTGCACACCGCCGAGGGCCACTCGGACAACTGGGACTTCGATGCGCTGTGGACCGAGCTGAAGACGCTCTACCCGGTGTCGCTCACCGTCGACGAGGTGCTGGCCGAGGCGCAGGGCAAGGTGACGACGGCGTTCCTGACGAAGGAGATCCTGTCCGACGCGAAGCTTGCCTACCAGCGTCGCGAGGCCGCGCTCGGTGAGCCCGCCATGCGCGAACTGGAGCGTCGCGTGGTGCTTTCGGTGATCGACCGCCGCTGGCGCGACCACCTGTACGAGATGGACTACCTGAAAGACGGGATCGGCCTGCGCGCGATGGCACAGCGCGACCCGCTCGTCGAGTACCAGCGCGAAGGTTTCGCCCTGTACCAGTCGATGATGGCGGCGATCCGTGAGGAGTCGGTCGGCTTCCTCTTCAACCTCGAAGTCGAGGTCACCGGTGCCGCTTCGGTCGAAGCCCGCGGCCTTGCTGCCCCTGCCACTGACACGAACCGGCTGAGCTACTCGGCGCCGAGCGCCGACGCGCAGGGTGAGGTCGAAGTGCGCAACCAGCGTGGCCAGGTCGAGCGGGCGGCAACCGCGCGCGCCCAGCAGGCGCAGGCGGCCCAGCAGGGCATCCGCCCACAGGCTCCCGCACAGCAGCCCGCGGCTCGCGGTGCGTTCGGCCAGCGTGCCGAGGGTGCCCCGGCGCCGGCGCCCCAGAACCGTGCGGAGCGTCGCGCCCAGGAGAGGAAGGGCCGCTAAGCCCGCCTACAGCACGTTGATGGCGGTGGCGCGCCACCGGTCATCGAGGCCTTCGAGCCGGAGGGCAACAGCACGAGTACGCGCCCGGCCACGGACGATCACGACTGCCTCGACGATCCCGTCGCGCGGTTCGCACTGGGTGGTCGAGCCGATCGAGAACGTCGGGCGGGTCACCGCGCGCCCGGTGGCTTGTCGCGCCCGCGCGGAGAGCACGACACGTTTGAGCAGGTGGCGGTAGACGTCGTCGGTAACCCAGCGCGAAATCTGCTCCAGGTCGCGGGCGCCGGCGAGGATCTCGATCACGCACCGCGTGAGGTTCTCGATCAGCGGCGTCGGGTCGGGCAGGCTCGACCGCGACGATGGCTGGTGGCCGAAGAACTCATCGGGAACAAAGCGCGGCTTGATGACCTTCGATGGCAGCGGGCCGATGGCTGTCCGCGCCGACTGCCCCTGGGATTGTGCCGAGTTCATGGCCCCCCGATCCGATCGATAGACGGTGTCGTTGACCCCCATTAGGGGGTAGAGGCCACTTAAGCAGGTTGCGGCCGAGTTGTCCATGACCAGTTCTCACTTGTGGATAACCCGAGCCTGTTCACCCACGCCCGCGTAGCGTCCTCGCATGCGCTGGGACAAGCTCTTCGACGATCTCGAGTCTCAACTCGAGCAGGAAATCAGCGCCGAAGAGACTGATATCGAGGCCGAAGAGGAGCGCCTGCGCCTGGGGAGGCTCACGGTGCGGGAGCGGGTCACCGCGATACGCGACGCCGGTGTCACCGGCGGCGAACGCACCCCGGTGGCGGTGACGCTGCTCGACGGGGTGCGGCTGCAGGTGCATCCCGTCACCATCGGTCGCGACTGGTTCTCCGCCGACATCGTGGGGGAGACGGAACGCCGAACGCAGTGCATCGTTCCCTTGGCGGGGGTCGCCGGTCTCAGCCTGACGAGCGCGCAGGTGACCGCGAGCCTGGCGCCACGTGGTGCGGCGGTCGACCATCCGTCGCTGCCCGAACGCCTGGGGCTGTCGTTCGTGCTGCGGGACCTGTGCCGTCGCCGCAGGGCGCTCGACCTCGTGCTCGTCACCGGGAGGTTGCACGGCACCATCGACCGGGTTGGTCGTGACCATGTCGACCTCGCCATCCACGAACGCGGCGTTGTCAGGCGGGAATCGGCGGTGCAGGAGACGCGCATCGTGCCGCTCGCGAGCGTGGTGCTCGTCCGGCTGTAGCGGTCAGTCGTGCCGGTCGAACGAGAGGGCGGTGAGGTTGGCGTAGTCCGACTGGTTCCACAGGCTGGCGCGGCGGGTCTCCTCGTACATCGCCTCGATGTAGGACTCGAGCACCGAACGCTCGATGCGCCAGTGGCCGCCCGCTCCCACCCGGATGGCCGGGAGCTCACCCGAGCGAACGAGGGCGTAGGCCTGCTTCGTAGAGATGTTGAGCAGTTCGGCGGTGTCGGCGAGGGTGAGGAAACGCGCGAGCCCGTCGGCAGCGGTGGCGTCGTTCATCCCTCGATTATGGGTGTCACACCCGGCGCGTGGAGGGGGTGTGGATAACTTCGGCGCTGTCACTGGCGGCCTCGTGACCATGGATCCATGCCGGGAATCACAAGAACAAGCAAGGCCCGCGCGGCCCTCGACCCGCGGTTGCTCATTGGGCTGCTGCTCGTCGCAGGGTCGGTCGCTGGCGTGGTCGGGGTGGTGTCTGCCGCCGATGAAACCGTCGAAGTGCTCGCCGCTCGCGAGGCCCTGTCGCCGGGGGACCGTGTCGATGTCGACGACCTCGACACCCGGAACGTGCGGCTGGATGCTGCTGCCGAGCTCTACATCGCACCATCGGACCTCCCGTCGACCGGCCTCGTGGTCACCCGCGCGGTCGCGGGTGGTGAACTCCTGCCCGCCTCCGCGACGGGCAGTGTGGCGGGGCTGCGGGTGACCTCGGTGGTCATCGACGTCGAGGGGTCGCTCGCGGCATCCGTTCGCCCGACCTCGCTGGTCGACGTCTGGGCGTCAAGCGAAGTAGAGAGCGGCCAGTACGGCCCGCCGGTGGTGATCGTCTCCGGTGCCACGGTGGTGCGGCTAGTCGAATCCGACTCGATGGTCGCCGGGGGCGACACGACGGCGATCGAGGTGCTCGTGCCGAAGGCCCGCGTCGCCCGCGTGCTTTCCGCTGTGGCGAACTCCGACGCACTGTCGATAGTGCCTGCCACCATCCCGGGGCGCTGAGATGCGCATTGCGCTGGCCCTGCCCCTCGCGCTCGAAGACCGGTTGGCTGCCGACGCGCTCCGCCACGGGCACGAGGTAATCGCGCGCAGCCCGAGTGGCCCCGAGCTCGCCTCGCTGGTTGTCGCCCTGCGGCCCGAGCTGGCCATCGTGCACGCCGAGCCGCGCTACCTCACCGACCGCGTGCTGGCCGCGTGTGATGACAGTGGGGTCCGGCTGCTTGCCCTGACCTCCGACGATGCGGGGCGTCGACACGCAGCGGGCCTCGGACTGTTCGAAACCATGGATGCCGCGAGCCCATGGCCCGCCGTCGAACTCGCGCTCGACGGCACGGGTGCGCCCGCCCAACGCCCCGCGCCGAGACCCGAGCGGGGTGAGGTGATCGCCGTATGGGGACCTTCCGGTGCGCCCGGTCGCACCACCCTTGCAATCGCGATTGCTGCTGAGCTCGCCGCCCTCGGTCACACGGTCGCGCTCGCCGATGTCGACACCCACGGTGCTTCCGTGGCACCAGCACTGGGAATGCTCGACGAGGCTCCCGGCTTCGCGGCGGCCTGCCGTCTCGCGGGCAACGACTCGCTCACCCGCCAGGAGCTTGAGCGCATTGCCCAACGGTACGAGTCGCCGCTCGGCGGCTTCTGGGTGCTGACCGGCATCGGGCGACCGAGCCGCTGGCCCGAGCTGTCGGCAGACCGGGTGGCAGCGACGATCGCCGAGTGCCGCCGCTGGGTCGACTACACCGTGCTCGACACCGCCTCCAGCCTCGAGAATGACGAGGAGATTTCCAGCGACCTGTTCGCGCCGCGGCGCAACGCCGCCGCGGTCACGGCCGTGCACGATGCCGACCGGATCGTCGCGGTTGGCTCCGCTGACCCGGTGGGGTTATCGCGCTTCCTCCGCGCCCACGTCGACCTGGTCGAGACGATCTCGACCCGCGACGTGACGGTGGTGATGAACCGCATCCGGGCGTCTGCGATCGGGATGAACCCGCAAGGCCAGGTCGTGCAAACCCTCTCTCGGTTCGGCGGAATCGAGTCCCCCGTGCTCGTGCCCCACGACCAGGCCGCGCTTGACGGGGCCGTGCTGAGCGGCCGCACCCTCCCCGACTCGGCCCCGCGGTCACCGGCGCGCGCAGCGATCCGTGAGCTGGTGGCATCCCGCTTGGTCCCGGTCGCGGAACCGGCCACGAGGATCCGGGGCCTGTTCGGCCGCGTGCGGGCCACGGGCTAACCTTGCTGTGTGTCGACGCTCAGTGATCTCGTCCAGGCCCAGGGGCGTTCGAGTGACGCCGATATCGAGTGGCTGCACCTGCTCGTTGGCGACTGGCAGCTGCTCGCCGACCTCGCCTTCGCCGACATTGTGCTCTGGGTGCCCAGTGCCAGCGGCAGCTTCGTCGCCGTCGCCCACGCCCGGCCATCCAGTTCGGCCACCCTCTTCTACCGCGACTTTGTCGGCCAGGGCATTAAGCCGGAGTGGAAAGAGCAGGTCACCGAGGCCTTCGAGTCGGCCCGCATCGTCGACACCGCGGCGCCCGACTGGTACGAGGAAACCCCCACCCGGGTGCGGGCGGTGCCGGTGCTGCGCAGGCTGAGCCCGAGCGGAAACCAGACCACCGAGTTCCCCATCGCGGTCATCACACGCCACACCAACCTGAGCGAAGCGCGCACACCCAGCCGCCAGGAGCTTACTTTCAACGAGTGCGCGAACGACCTGTTCGCGATGATCGCCTCCGGTGATTTCCCCGACCTGGGTGCGCCGTCGATGCCGCGAAGGGCTGCACCCCGGGCATCCGACGGCCTGATCAGGCTCGATGTCGACGGCAATGTGACCTTCGCGAGCCCCAACGCGCTGTCTGCGTTCAACCGGATGGGGTTTGACGGTGAGCTCGAGGGGGAGTCGCTGGCCGAAGTCACGACCGGCCTCATCACCGGCCAGCTGACTGTCGACGAGTCCTTGCCCCTCGTCGTCACTGGGCGCGCGCCGTGGCGCACCGACATCGAGTCGCGCGGGGTGACGGTGTCGCTGCGCACCATCCCCATCCGCAACCGCGGCGAGCGGGTCGGGGCCATGGTCCTGTGCCGGGATGTCACGGAGGTTAGGCACCAGGAGCGCGAGCTCATCACGAAGGATGCCACGATCCGCGAGATCCACCACCGGGTCAAGAACAACCTGCAGACCGTCGCGTCTCTGCTGCGGATCCAGGCGCGGCGCACCCACTCAGACGTCGCTCGGGATGCCCTCGGCCAGGCCATGCGTCGGGTGGCCGCCATCGCCGTCGTGCACGACACCCTCTCTGAGGGCCTCAGCCAGAACGTCGACTTCGACGTGGTGTTCGACCGCGTGCTCATGCTCATCGCCGAGGTGGCGTCGAGCCACAACACGACGGTGCGCCCCAAGTCGACGGGGAGTTTCGGGCCGCTGCCGAGCGAGTACGCGACACCGCTCGCGCTTGCGCTGACCGAACTGGTGACTAACGCAGTCGAGCACGGGCTTGCTGGTCGGGCCGACGGTGAGGTCGAGATCGTCGCGAAGCGTACCGACGAGAAACTCAGCGTAAAGGTGCGCGACAACGGCGTGGGGTTGCCCGAGGGGAAGGTCGGCTCGGGGCTCGGCACTCAGATCGTGCGCACGTTGATCCAGGGTGAACTGGGCGGCACCATCGACTGGCACACCCTCATGGGCAGCGGCACCGAGGTGACGATCGATGTGCCACTGACGTGGCTCAAGCCTGCGAAAAACTAAGAAGCGCGGCGTGCCCTTGCGGCGCGACGCTTGAGGGCGCGGCGCTCGTCTTCGCTGAGGCCACCCCAGACGCCGGAGTCCTGTGAGGTGTCGAGGGCGTACTGGAGGCACATCTCGGTGACGGAGCAGCGCGCGCAGACGGACTTGGCCTTGTCAATCTGGTCGACGGCCGGGCCGGTGTTGCCGACGGGGAAGAACAGCTCGGGGTCTGCGGTGAGGCAGGCAGCTTTGTCGCGCCAATCCATGGTGGTACTCCTTCGGTGCGTGCGGTGAGCTGGACCGCAGACAGGCTTCACGCAACCTGCAGAATTCGGGTTCAGAACACGTGTTTCAAAACTTAGTGGGAACCGCTCGCAACACTGGGAGCTGGAAATCAACCTCACATAGACTCTCATACCGGTAGATGCAAATCAATGGTTTTGTATGGGATGGCGCTGTGAGTGAACCGCATGAGGCCGTCCGACGGCACCCGTTTGTCATCGCGCTGATCGTTCTGGTGGCGGCAGAATGTGCCCTCATGCTCGTGGCCACGGTCTATCTTTTGGTGGAAATCCTTGTAGATACCCCTAACTCTTTTGCCAGCGCGGTGGCGCTCACAGTGCTCACCGCGATTGCCGCGACATGGCTCGCGATCATCACGATCAACATCGTCAGGGGCCGAGCATGGACCCGCGGCGCGACCGTCGTGTGGCAGGTGCTGCAGATCGCCGTGGCCATCGGTTCGTTCCAGGGGCTGTTCGCGCGACCCGACATCGGGTGGTTGCTGCTGATCCCGTCGCTGGTCATTCTCGGGCTGCTGTTCTCGCGGCCGGTGACCGTGGCCACGGCGCGCCGCGATGGCTGAGGCCGTTAGGCGTCGGCGCTTTCTAGACGCTGTCTAGGTGTCGATGCCGAGCTTTTTGCGCAGCGACGCCACATGCCCCGTGGCTTTGACGTTGTAAAGCGGCAGCGTGATGACGCCGTTCTCGTCGAGCACGAAGGTGGAACGGATGACCCCGGTGACGATCTTGCCGTACATGCTCTTCTCGCCCCAGGTCGCGTACGCCTCGTGCACGGCGCGGTCGGGGTCGCTCAGCAGTTCGAAGTTGAGCCCGTCGACCTCACGGAACTTGGCGAGCTTCGCGGGCTCGTCACGCGAGATGCCGACCACGGTGTATCCGGCAGCCTTCAGTGAGTTGAGGTTGTCCCTGAAATCACAGGCCTGCTTCGTGCATCCCTCGGTCATCGCCTCGGGGTAGAAGTAGAGAATGACTTTCTGGCCCGCGAAATCGGCCAGCGAGACGGATGCCCCGTCCTGGTCGGTGAGGGTGAAGCCGGGTGCTGCGGTGCCGGCGGTGAGTCGCTCCGTCATGGGTCTCCTTGGGTGGTCTCCAGTCATGCTAATCTTGTTCGTCGGCCGCCGGATTGCCAGCGCGGCCATAAGCACCTCTAGCTCAATTGGCAGAGCAACTGACTCTTAATCAGTGGGTTCCGGGTTCAAGTCCCGGGGGGTGTACCAGATACAGACGGCCTAGATGCGAGAGTTCTCGCGAACAAATGCGGTTACTGCCGTCGGCTCAACGTGTTGTGATCACGGACACGGTGTCGTCCAAGTAGTTTGCGACGTATGCTTTTTTGCCGTTGGGGCTGAAGGCTACCGAATACGGGTTATCGCCAACGTTGATTGTGTCTGTTTCTTCACCTGTTTTGACGTTGATGACGGACACGGTGTTGTCGCCGGCGTTTGTGACGTATGCTTTTTTGCCGTTGGGGCTGAACGCCACCGAGGTCGGAC
>JBIITJ010000048.1:0-18882 GCA_044340535.1 Rhodoglobus sp. | reverse complement strand
GCCAGGGCGGAGCTTGCGGTAGATGTCCTTGAGGGCCTCTTCCTTGGTGAGGATGGAGTCCTTCTCGAGGGTCAGCTCGATCGACGGGAAGCCCTTGAACTCCTCGAGGATCTGCTCGCTCGTGAGGCCGAGCGCCTTGAGGAACACGGTGACCGACTGCTTGCGCTTGCGGTCGATGCGCACGCCGACCTGGTCGCGCTTGTCAATTTCGAACTCGAGCCATGCGCCACGGCTCGGGATGATGCGGGCCGAGTAGATGTCCTTATCGGAGAGCTTCTCGGGCGTGCGGTCGAAGTAGACACCGGGCGAACGCACCAGCTGGGAGACGACGACGCGCTCCGTGCCGTTGATGATGAACGTGCCCTTTTCGGTCATGAGCGGGAAGTCGCCCATGAAGACGGTCTGCGTCTTGATCTCACCGGTGAGGTGGTTCATGAACTCGGCGTTGACGTAGAGCGGAGCGGCGAAGGTCTTGCCGCGCTCCTTGCACTCGGCGATCGAGTACTTGGGCTCTTCGAGTTCGGGACCGGTGAACGAGAGCTGCATGGTCTCGCCGAGGTCTTCGATCGGGGAGATCTCCTCGAAGATCTCATCGAGACCGCTGCGCGACGGCAGGTCGGTGCGGCCTGCGGCCACCCCGTCTGCGACACGCTGCTTCCAGATGTCGTTGCCGACCAGCCAGTCGAAGCTCTCGGTCTGCAGTGCAAGCAGATCCGGGACCGTCAGCGTGTCGGTGATCTTGGCGAAAGAAAGCCGCGACGCTGCGCGGCCATTCTTCGGGGACTTTTTGGTGGACGCGGTGCGCGCAGCAGCCAAGGAAATAACCTCCGTGGACCTGTGTCAGGCCCTCATGTCAGAATCTGACTTGTCGGTAATGAAATGCTCACCAGAGACCCACGAGAAGATCTGCCCCGCCGCTATACTCGGGGCGCGCCAGCTGTCCACAATATGACGGCATGAAATGTCTGGGAGCGCAAAGAACAACTATAGGACGCAACGACGCGCCTGTGCAAGTTATTTCTTGACCAGATTCTCGGTTTGGGCTATAAGCCGCTGCGGAGTCACTTTTGGGCCGCCCGCGATCAGCGGGATTCCACGATCATCGCCCGCATCGCCTCGATGCGCTTGGTCACCATCACGAGCACTTCGGGCTGCACGCCCAGTTCACGCAACGCCTCGGAGAGGTGCTCGATCGACCTGGAATAGACCTCGTGGGTGATGCCGAGACCGCGGTGCGCCATGCGCATCTCGCGACCCTCGTACAGCTCGGGGCCGCCCAGTCCCACCGCGAGGAACGCGCGCTGGTGCTTCTTGAGCGCACCGAGATCGATGCCCACGAACCACGCGGATAACGTCGGGTCAGCGAGCATCCGTTCATAGAAGGCGTCGACCGCCGCCGTGATCCCGCCGTCACCGCCGAGTTGGTCGTATAGCGACATTGACGACCACTCCTTCATTCGGGATTCAGGCATTCTCGTGATTCAGGCACGGGCAGTATATGAGCGGGAGTCGGTATTGCCGGTCTCGACGCGCGGTGTGGCAGGGTCGAGGGGTGCCAGACCATCCCTCCCGCTCGCTGTCGCACAGTGGCCACCATGCGACCATCGCCCCCGACCGCTGGGTCGCCGGGGCATACACGCTCACGGTCGACGGCACGCCCCAGTCACACGTGAACCTCGACGACCCGACCCAGCTGTTCTTCGAGTACATCCAGCGCATGGGCCACGTCATCGACCAGATCGGGATGCCCGGGGAGCCGATCACCGCGGTGCACCTGGGGGCCGGGGCGCTCACGCTGCCGCGCTACGTCGAGGCGACCCGGACCGGCTCCCGCCAGCAGGTCGTCGAACTCGAGACCGACCTCGTGGACTTCGTGCGCACCGAACTGCCGTGGGACCCTCGCGCCTCCATCCGGGTGCGGCACGGCGACGCCCGCGAGGTGCTCGGCAAACTGCCGGCCGGCCTGCGCGGCACCGTGGACCTGCTCGTGGTCGACATCTTCAGCGGCGCCCGCACCCCCGCCCATGTCACGAGCCTCGAGTTCTACACGCTCGCCGTATCGCTGCTGGCACCCGACGGGATCGTGCTCGTGAATATCGCCGACGGTCCTGGGCTCGCCTTCGCCCGCGCCCAGGTGGCGACCCTCGCCGCCGCGATCGGCAACGTCGCCGTGCTTGCTGAGACCCAGATCCTCAAAGGTCGCCGCTTCGGCAACCTCGTCATGGTGGGCTCGGCCGCACCGCTGCCGTTCGACTGGATGCCGCGGTTGCTCGCGGCGGGACCGCACCCGGCCAAGAGCGTCCACGGCGCAGAGCTGCGGGAGTTCATCGGCGGCGCCTCCGTCGTGACCGACGCCACCGCCGTGCCCTCCCCCGCACCGCGCAACGTGTTCCAGGTGCGCCCGGGCGACTGAGCCGCGCGCGCCGCTCTCCCCCTTTGTCACCGGCCCGGCCCCGAGCGGAGTTAACCGATCTCAAGGAGATTCGGGAGCGCACGAGTCACTTTTGGGCGCCGGGGAGCCGAGCTGGCCGGAATCTCCTTGAGATCGGACGTGGACGTGAGGCGGCGGGGTGGCCGGTGCAGGATGGGAGCATGCGGTGGATCGGGATGCTCGTGGCCGGCGTGACCTGTGCGGCGCTGCTGGCGGGCTGCTCCCGCGGCGGGCTGCAAGACCCGCCACCGCCCGGCGTACAGCCCGTGGGTGTGCCCGAGGTTGTGGCGTCGGGCTTGGGTGCCCCGTGGTCGATGGTGCGCCTCGAGAGCGGGTCGACCCTGGTGAGCGAACGCGACAGCGGGGTGATCCTCGAGCTTCAGGAGGACGGCGAGCTCCGCGAAGTGGCGACCGTGCCGGGGGTCGCGGCAGGCGGGGAGGGCGGGCTGCTCGGGCTCGCGGTCGCCGACGACATGCTCTTCGCCTACCTGAGCACTGCCACCGACAACCGGATCGAGAGCTTCGAGTTGCGCGGCGGCCCCGGCAGTTACACGCTCGGCGAACCGACCGAAGTGCTGACGGGCATCGCGCGCGCAAGCAACCACAACGGCGGCCGCCTCGCCATCGGGCCCGACGGCATGCTGTACGCGACGGTGGGCGACGCCTCCCAGCCCAAAAGCGCACAGGACCGGGCAAGTCTCAACGGCAAGATCCTCCGCATGGAACTGGATGGCTCTGCGCCGAGTGACAACCCAACGCCGGGGTCGCTGGTCTTCTCGCTCGGCCATCGAAACCCACAGGGTCTCGCCTGGGATGACAAGGGCCGGCTGTGGGCCGCCGAGTTCGGGCAGGACACCTGGGACGAACTGAACCTCATCGAGCCCGGCGGCAACTACGGCTGGCCGGTGGTTGAGGGCATCGCTGAGGACACCGACTTCATCGACCCTGCCTACCAGTGGGCGACGGATGACGCGAGCCCGAGCGGCCTCGCCTTTGTCGACGACACCCTCTTCATGGCGGCGCTCGGAGGTGAACGGCTGTGGGTGATCTACCTGGACCGCGAGATCGGCGTCGACGCCGTCGAGTACTTCACCGGCGAGTACGGGCGGCTGCGCGACGTCACACCCGGCACCGACGGCTCACTGTGGATGCTCACCAACAACACCGACGGCCGCGGCACTCCTCAACAGGGCGACGACCGCATCATCCAGGTGCGACTGAACGAGTTCGTCGAAGGCTGACACCCGCCGGGGTTAGCCTCGAGAAGTGGCAGAGCTGAACCGGGTGCGAACGTGGGCGACCGCCCTCATCGCGCTGCACCTCGACCCTTCCTGGAGCTTCGGGTTCGACAATGCGAAGACCCGGGCGGGCCTATGCAACTACACCCATAAACGCATCACGGTGTCGCGCTATCTTGCCGAGCGTTTCGAGGACGACGAGATCCACCAGGTACTGCTACACGAGGTGGTCCACGCGATCGCGGGCACCCGGGCCGGGCACGGCCCGAAGTGGCGGGCGGTGGCCGCAGATCTCGGGTACGAGGGCAAACGCCTGCACGACGGCCCGATCGCCGACGAACTGGCACCGTGGGTGGGCACCTGCCCGGCCGGGCACGTGCACTACCGCTATCGGCAGCCGACCCGGGCTCTCGCCTGCGGCAAGTGTTCGCGGCGGTTCGACGCCGCCAACGCGATCACCTGGACCAAGCGCGCCGTCACGCGAAGTGCGCGTCGATAGCGGCGACCACGTTCTTCCAGTGGCCGAGCATGAGCTTGCGCTCCTCACGGTCGGCGAGCTTCTCCTGGTGGATCGCCACGGTCGTGCCGGTCGCGGCAGCCTTGACCGTCAGCTGCAGGGTCGTGTCGTGCGGCCAGTCGTCGGGCCGCCAGCCCAGGCGGATGCGGTAACCCTCGGTGTAGCTCCGGATGACCCCGCGCACGCCATCCCGAGTCTCGTAGCCCGCGCCCTTCTCGGTGGGAAGCGCATCGATGTCCCCAAGCCACATCGGCAGGCCCTCGCCGAGCAGGTAGCTCCACAGCTCGGGGACGGGCACGGGCAGGGTCTGCCGGACCCCGACTTCCCAGCCAGCGTCCTTCGTCAATCCCGTGGAGTCACTCATGTAACCCACTATATTGGTTACGTGCGAGACGAGCGGCAAGCGCGGCCCACCGGCCAGTGGTTCGACGCACGCGACGGGCACCGCTGGTGGTTCGATTCGGGCGCCCTGTGCCTCGATTTCGCCTACACCGGCGGCATGGGCGACAACCCCGCCTGGGAACGTCTCGCCTCCCCCGAGCAGCTCGGGGCGTGGCTCGACGAGCGCTTCGACGAAGCGGGCGCGGCGGCGACCGACCGCGACCTGGTCGACGCGCTGGCCCTGCGTGGCGCCATCGCGAGGTCGGCGACCGCGATCAGCCGGGGAGATGACCCGCGGCCCGATGACGTGGATGTCATCAACCTGTTTGCCGCCACCCCGGACATCCCGCCAGCACTTTCCGGCGGCAGGCGGCAGGCCGGGCGCTCACGGGCACGGGCCGGGCAGGCCCTCTCGAGCCTGGCGCGGCAAGCCGTCGGGCTGTTCTCGGTGCAGGAGCGCGAACGCATCCGGGAGTGTGCCGCCGCCGACTGCGGGCTGGTCTTCTACGACGAGTCGCGGTCGAACAACCGGCGCTGGTGTTCCATGCAGCGGTGCGGCAACCGCGAGAAGGCGCGCACGCACCGCGCGAAGCGGCGTTAGTCCGCGCGCGAACTGACTCGAACGGCTGCCCGCGTTTGCGCGACGCAGCCATTTGCGTCAGTTGATGAGGTCGGCGTCAGTCGACGACCGTGACCTCTTTCCAGAAGGCAACGTAGTTCGAGAAGTCCTTGCCGACACGGTCGAACGCCGTCGGGTACGGGGTGGGGTAGCTCCAGGCGCGGTCCTGCAGCAGGGTGTCCCCGTCCTTCACGGAGAAGTACTGGCACTCGCCCTTCCAGGGGCACGTGTATGGCGTTGCGCTCTCGACCAGGTAGTCGGAGTTCACGCTCGACGGCGGGAAGTACCAGTTGCCCTCGATAGAGATGAGGTCTTCTTTGGGTGCTTCGGCGATGATCGTGTCGCCCAGTACTGCCTTCATGTGGTCCTCCAGTGGTCGATGTCTTCGAGGGAACGCTACGCCGGGAGGCTGAATTCCCTCAGGATGCGGAACTCGCTCGACTCATTGGCCGCCTTTGCCGCCTCAACCGGTTCGCGGCCTTCCGTGGCGATGATGCCCTGGCCGGTGACGGATGCGGAGAGCACGTGGCCGGTGGCGTTGCGCAGACCGGCGTACGCCCCGACCGCGGCGGCCGCCTCGGGCGAGATGTAGTCGA
Source organism: Rhodoglobus sp. (assembly GCA_044340535.1). Taxonomy (GTDB): domain Bacteria; phylum Actinomycetota; class Actinomycetes; order Actinomycetales; family Microbacteriaceae; genus Rhodoglobus. The sequence goes on along the minus strand of JBIITJ010000048.1, from coordinate 13,100 downwards.
TGCCGACATCGGCGAGCGCGTCGATCACGGCCCCCGCCGCGAGCAGGTCTTCGACGCAGAACCGGCCGTCGTCGCCCGCGGCAACAACGGCAACGATGGCGCGGTCGCCGAGTTCCACCTGTCGCGCCAGTACCCAGTCGGCGATGGCCTTCCGCGCGCCCACGGAACCGGTGAGGATCGCACCCGGGTGGGTGAGGGCGAGAGGGTCCGCGGTGCCGCCGGGGAGGGCATCCACCCACACCACGATGTGGGCACCGGGCGCGATCGCTTCAGCACCCTCCACTCCCCAATCGAAACGGACCTGGTATTGCGGCTGGTTGCGGGGCGTACTCACCGCCCAAGGCTATTGGAGAGCACACTGGTGGCATGCACATCATGCTGAAGCTCGTGCTCGACTGCCCGCCGGATGCCGCGTGGCGGGCAATTCGCAGTCCCGCCGTGTTCCAGCAGGTCTCTGCGCCGTTCACCCGTTTCACCTCACTCGAGCCTGCGGGCTTTCCCGAGGTGTGGCCTGCGGGCGAGCATCCCGTGGCGGCGCGCGCGTTCGGGCTGGTCCCGATGGGTGAACAGCTGATCGACCTGTCGTTTGGGCAGCGGGGGGATGCCCGCCTCGTGCACGACAGCGGCGGCGGCCTCAGCGGCGCGATGGCGGTGTTCGACTACTGGCACCACAGCATGGCGGTATCCCCTGCGCCGGGGGGACGGACGCTGTTCCGCGACCGCCTCGTGTTCGACGCTGCGCCCCTCACCCTGCTGCTGTGGCCGGCGATGTGGGCTTTCTGGCAGTGGCGCGGCCTGCGGATCACCCAGCTCGCGAAGACCTGGTCTGCGTGAGCGCCCTCGAGGTGGCCGACTGGCGCCGCCGGGTGTTCGCGGTCTACGCCGCGGTGCGTGAGGCGACCGACCTGTTCGCGGCCCATGACCTGTGGCGGCGGGAACGGGATGACCTCTTCGCGCGTCATCCCTCCTCCCCGCTGCTCCCGGAGGACCGTGCCGCGTTCTCGGGCCTGCCGGTGCGCCCCTACGACCCGGACTGGCGGTTCGAGGTCGCGCTCGCCCCGGCGGAACCCCGCCGCATCGAGGTGGAGACTGGCACCGACGGGGTCGTGCCGTTCGAACTCATCGGCATCGCCGACGTGCCGGGCGTCGGACCCCTGGATGTCTGGCGGCTCGCGTCGTACGGTGGCGGGATCTTCCTGCCGGTGAAGGATGCGCTCGCGGGCGTCAAGGGAGGGACCTACGGCGGCGGTCGTTACCTGCTCGATACCGTCAAAGGCGCCGACCTCGGAGGCGCACCCGGCTCCCTCGTGCTCGACTTCAACTTTGCATACAACCCGTCCTGCGCCTACGACCCGGCGTGGGCGTGCCCACTGGCCCAGCCGGGCAACACCGTTGGGGTGGAGATTCCGGTCGGGGAGCGCTATTCCGGGGCGCACTGAGGCTCTCTGCTAGGGTTGGCAGTACTTGCGAGACCATGACGGTCTCCCTGCGTCGTAGAACGCTTCCCTTGGACTGTGTTTCAGAAGCACCGCTCCAATAACTTCTCCGGCGAACGGATGTGGCCATCGCCACCTTCGCCTACCAATCGGTCTCGACCCTGTCGACTACCGATGCTTCCCGAAAGACATCCATGTCAGAAAACACCTTCAGCACGCTCGGCGTGCCCGTTCCCCTCGTCGCCTCGCTCACCGCGGGCGGCATCCTGGAGCCGTTCCCCATCCAACTCGACACCCTTCCCGACACCCTTGCGGGCAAGGACGTGCTCGGCCGCGGCAAGACAGGCTCGGGCAAGACCCTCGCCTTCTCGATCCCGATGGTCGCCCGCCTCGGCGGCGCGCTGGCCGGCGGTAAGCGCCGCTCGGGTCGCCCGCTGGGCCTCGTGCTCGCCCCCACCCGGGAGCTCGCCACGCAAATCACTGCGGCGATGGAGCCCCTCGCGACCGCGTACGGCCTCACCGTCACCACGATTTTCGGTGGCGTCAGCCAGAACCGCCAGGTCGCCGCCCTCAAGTCGGGTGTCGACATCGTGGTGGCCTGCCCCGGGCGCCTCGAAGACCTCATGAAGCAGGGCTTCGTGCACCTTGATGCCATCGAGGTGACCGTGCTCGACGAGGCCGACCACATGGCCGACCTCGGCTTCCTGCCCGTCGTCACCCGCATCATGGACAAGACCCCGCAGACTGGCCAGCGCATGCTGTTCAGTGCGACCCTCGATAACGGTGTCGACAAGCTCGTGCGCCGCTACCTCCACAACGAGGTGCTGCACTCCGTTGACGAGGCCAACAGCCACGTCGCCGCGATGACCCACCACGTGTTCGAGGTCGCGGGCGTCGATGAGAAGAACGAGCTGGTAAAGAAGCTCGCCTCAGGCACGGGCCGCCGCGTGCTCTTCATGCGCACCAAGCACCACGCCAAGAAGCTCGCGAAGCAACTCACCGACGCGGGCATCCCCGCCGTCGACCTGCACGGCAATCTTTCGCAGGTGGCCCGCGACCGCAACCTCGCCTCATTCGCGTCGGGTGAGACCCGCGTGCTCGTCGCCACCGATGTCGCCGCCCGCGGCGTGCACGTGGATGACATCGAGCTCGTGATCCACGTCGACCCGCCGGCCGAGCACAAGGCATACCTGCACCGCTCGGGCCGCACCGCCCGCGCCGGCAAGGAGGGCGAGGTCGTCACGGTTGTCCTGCCCGCCCAGCGCAAAGACACCGCAGCCCTGCTGCGCAAGGCGCAGATCACCGTGACCCCGCAGCAGGTGACGGCAGACTCGCCCGCGGTCACCGCCCTCGTCGGTGACGTCGCCCCCTACGTCAAGCCTGCGCCGCGTGCGGCAGTGCAGCAGCAGGGGCCCGGCCGCTCCGGCGGCCGGTCGCAAGGTGCCAACGCGCAGCGCAAGCGTGCCGGTCGTGACGGTGCACCGGGTGGCTCCGGTGCGCCCCGTCGTGATCGCTCGGGCCGCCCTGCGGCGGCATCCGGTCGCCCGGCTGCTGCCGGTTCGGGTCGCCCCGCCGCTGCCGGCGAGCGCCGCAGCGAGCCGCGCGCAGCCCAGCCCGCGCGCGAGCAGGCACCGTCGCGTCCGCGCGGCGGCAACGGTCGCGCCCAGGCCTCAGGCGGACCCATCCGGGTCGGCCAGGTCGTGCGGCCCAACACGCGCGGTCGCGGCTAAGCCACTCTCTGACGAAGCGCCCCCTGAACCGTGTGTTCCGGGGGCGTTTTTCGTGCTTGGCAGGTCGGTGTGCGCCGCGGGGTCGCGCCGTTCACGATTTGAAGGACGGTCCTTCAAATCGTGAACGAGGCGGGGATGGCTCGGTGCCCCGACGAGGCCCTCGCACACTTGCCGGCGGGGATTGATCTCGACTTCGCTCGATCACCGGCGGTGGAGCGGAGCCGAGACCCTCGTTCCAGCTACGGCAGCACGCCGACGGAGGCGAGGGCCGCGCGCAGCAGTGCGCCGCGGCCGCCCTCCATGTCGGCCGTGATCGACTCGGACGCCGCCTCCGAGGGTCGCATCCAGGTGACCTCGAGCGCGTCCTGGCGCGGCTCGCAGGTGCCGGTGATGGGAACGACGTAGGCGAGGGAGACGGCGTGCTGGCGGGAATCCATGAACTGGCTGGAGCCCGGCCACGGGAAGTACTCGGCCACCGAGAACGGCACTGGGCTGGCGGGCAGCAGCGGGAAGGCCATCGGCCCGAGGTCTTTCTCGAGGTGACGAAACAGCGCGTCCCGCAGCGTCTCCCCGTACATCACGCGGCCGGAAACGAGGGTGCGGGTGATCTCCCCGTTGTTCGCGCGCAGGAGCATCCCGACCTCGATGACGCGGCCGAGGCCGTCCACTCGCACGGGCACCGCTTCGACGTAGAGCAGAGGCAGTCGCTTGCGGGTCTCGGCGAGCTCGTCTTCGGAGAGCCAGCCGGGGTTCGGGTCAGGGTCGGGCGTGCCTACGGTGCTCATGATCCATTCTTACCTACGACGGGGGCAGCGCCGTTCTAGGCTGGCCAGATGCAGCTCGACGAATCCGCGATCCTCTGGTCGGCACCCGAGCGGGAGCGCGCGGGTCGCCCACTGCTGGTGCTGCTGCACGGGTACGGCTCGCACGAGGGCGACCTGTTTTCGCTGTCGCCCGCGCTGCCCCTCGGCCCCGTGGTCGCCTCGGTGCGGGCGCCGATTGCCGAGAGCGGCGGCTGGGCGTGGTTTTCGCGCGCCGACAGCCCCGCCGGTGACCCGCCCGCTGAACGAGTGGATGAGGCCGCAAGCGCGGTGATCACGTGGCTCGACACCCTGCAGTTCTCTTCGGTGTCCTTGCTCGGGTTCTCGCAGGGCGCGGCGATGGCGCTGCAGTTGATCCGTCACGCGCCCGCGCGGTTCAGCGCTACGGTCTCCCTCTCGGGGTTCGTCGCGGCAGGCGAACACGAGGGTGACGCGGAACTGGCCCGGTTGCGGCCGCCGGTCTTCTGGGGGCGGGGTACCGACGACCAGGTCATCCCGCACGAAGCGATCGAGCGCACTGCCACCTGGCTTCCCGGCCACGCCGGCGCGACCGTGCGGATTTACGAGGGGCTCGGGCACTCGATCTCGACGCCCGAACTCGGCGACATTGTGGGCTTCCTGCGCGAGCACCCTTAAGCAAGCCCCCGCGAGGGTCGGCGGGACGGTGGAGGATGGGGGCATGGTGCTCGACAGGTTCTCCCCCGCCACCCGCGGCTGGTTCGAGGGAGCTTTCGCAGCACCGACGGCCGCCCAGTCCCAGGCGTGGGAGGCGATCTCGTCGGGGTCGCACGCCCTGGTGGTCGCCCCGACCGGCTCGGGCAAAACGCTGGCCGCGTTTCTCTGGGCGATCGACCAGTTGGCGTCGTCGCCGCTCCCGGAGGACCTTCGCCACAGAACGCGGGTGCTTTACATCTCTCCGCTTAAGGCGCTGGGGGTGGACGTGGAGCGCAACCTGCGCGCACCTCTCGTGGGGGTGACGCAGACGGCGCGGCGGCTGGGGCTCCCGGCGCCGGATGTGACCGTGGGGGTGCGTTCGGGGGATACGACGCCGGGCGACCGGCGGGTGCTGGCGCGGACTCCGCCGGACATCCTGATCACGACCCCGGAGTCGCTGTACCTGATGCTGACGAGTGCGGCACGGGAGACGCTGCTGGGCGTGGACACGGTGATTGTCGATGAGGTGCACGCGGTGGCGGCGACGAAGCGCGGTGCCCACCTGGCAGTGTCGTTGGAGCGCCTGGACGCGTTCCTGCCGACACCGGCGCAGCGGATTGGCTTGTCGGCGACGGTGCGACCGTTGGAGGAGGTGGCGCGGTTCCTGGGTGGGCGGGCGCCGGTGACGATCGTGCAGCCGCCCGCCGCGAAGACGTTTGACTTGTCCGTTGTGGTACCGGTGGAGGACATGACGGAGCCTGGCGCGGTGGACTCCGGTGGCACCCCGCGGGAGGCGGATGCAACCGGCTCGATCTGGCCGCATGTGGAGGAGCGGATCGTCGACCAGATCCTGGAGCACCGCTCGACGATCGTGTTCGCGAATTCACGGCGGCTGGCGGAGCGGCTGACGAGCCGGCTGAACGAGATCTATGAGGAGCGAGTGGAGGACGCGGGGTTGCTCGCCCGCGCCCACCACGGTTCGGTGAGCAAGGAGCAGCGCGCGACGATCGAGGATGACCTGAAATCGGGTCGCCTGCGCTGCGTGGTGGCGACGAGTTCGCTCGAACTCGGCATCGACATGGGGGCGGTGGACCTGGTGATCCAGGTGGAGTCGCCGCCCTCGGTGGCCTCGGGCCTGCAGCGCATCGGGCGGGCCGGTCACCAGGTGGGCGAGATATCGAAGGGCGTGCTGTTCCCGAAACACCGCACCGACCTCATCCACACCACCGTCGCGGTGGACCGCATGCGGCAGGGCCTGATCGAGGCGATCGCGGTGCCGACGAACCCGCTGGACGTGCTCGCCCAGCAGACGGTGGCGGCAACCGCCCTCGATGAGATCGAGGTGGAGGAGTGGTTCGACGCCGTCCGGCGCAGCGCCCCGTTCGCGACACTCCCCCGCAGCGCGTTCGATGCCACCCTCGACCTGCTGAGTGGCCTGTACCCGAGTGACGAGTTCGCCGAGTTGCGCCCGCGCATCCTGTGGGATCGAGTCGCCGGAACCCTGTCGGGGCGGCCCGGCGCGCAACGGCTCGCCGTGACATCCGGCGGCACCATCCCCGACCGCGGGCTGTTCGGCGTGTTCATGGTCGGCGGCGACCCGGGTGCTCCCGGTCGACGGGTCGGCGAGCTCGACGAGGAGATGGTCTACGAGTCGCGGGTGGGGGATGTCTTCGCGCTCGGCACCACGAGTTGGCGGATCGAGGAGATCACGCACGACCAGGTGCTGGTGAGCCCGGCGTTCGGGCAACCGGGGAAGGTGCCGTTCTGGAAGGGTGACGGCCTCGGTCGACCCGCCGAGCTGGGGGCGGCGATCGGCGCGTTCACGAGGGAGGTTTCGACCGGCACCGAGGCTTCGTCACGCGAGCGGCTCGCGGGCATCGGGCTCGACCCGCTCGCGGTCAACAACCTCATCGCGCTCGTTGCCGAGCAGAAGGCGGCGACCGGGCAGGTGCCCACCGACAGCACGCTCGTGGTGGAACGCTTTCGCGATGAGCTCGGCGACTGGCGGGTCGTCTTACATTCCCCGTACGGCATGCCCGTGCACGCGCCGTGGGCGCTCGCCGTGGGTGCGCGGGTGCGCGACCGGCTCGGGGTGGATGGCGCGGCGATGGCGGCGGATGACGGGATCGTGGTGCGCATCCCTGACACCGACGCCGAGCCCCCCGGTGCCGAGCTGTTCGTGTTCGAGCGCGAGGAGCTCGAGGCGATCGTCACCGAGGAGGTGGGGGGCAGCGCACTGTTCGCGGCCCGGTTCCGGGAGTGCGCCGCACGCGCGCTGCTGCTGCCGCGCCGTGACCCGGGTCGCCGCTCCCCGTTGTGGCAGCAGCGGCAGCGGGCATCCCAACTGCTGGATGTGGCACGCAAGTACCCGAGCTTCCCGATCGTGCTGGAGACGGTGCGGGAGGTGCTGCAGGACGTCTACGACCTGCCTGCCCTCTCCGCGCTGACCACGCAACTGGCCACGCGCGCCGTGCGGATGGTGGAGTCAGAGACCGACTTCCCGTCGCCGTTCGCGCGGTCGCTGCTGTTCGGTTATGTCGCGGCGTTCCTGTACGAGGGCGACTCGCCGCTGGCCGAACGCCGGGCGGCAGCCCTGAGCCTCGACCCGACCCTGCTGGCGGAACTGCTCGGTCGCGCCGAGCTGCGCGAGCTGCTCGACCCCGACGTCATCGCCCAGGTGGAGCTCGAGCTGCAGCGCCTCGCCCCCGACCGCAAGGCGCGCGACGCGGAGGGCATCGTCGACCTGCTCCGGATGCTCGGACCGCTAGCCCTCGACGAGATCGCGGAGCGGTGTGAGCCGTCGCTGGTCGAGCGAAGTCCGGTGGTCGAGCGAAGTCGAGACCCCCTGCCCGAGACCCGGATCTCGACAAGCTCGATCACCGAGGCACTGGAGGCCGCGAAGTCCGCCAACCGGGTGTTGCCGGTGACGATCGCCGGGGCATCCCAGTGGGCGGTTATCGAGGATGCCGCTCGCCTGCGCGACGCCCTCGGGGTGCCGCTGCCGATCGGGGTCCCTGCCGCCTTCATCGAGCCGGTGCCCGATCCGGTGGGCGACCTGGTGAGCCGGTTCGCGCGCACCCACGGGCCGTTCACGGTTCAGGATGCCGCCTCCCGCTTCGGTCTCGGAACGGCCGTGGTCGCCGATGCCCTGCGTCGCCTCGCCGCCGACCGTCGCGTGGTGGACGGCGAGTTTCGGCCCGGCGCAAGCGGCACCGAGTGGTGCTCGGTCGAGGTGCTGCGGCGGCTGCGCAGCCGGTCACTCGCGGCGCTGCGGCAGGAGGTCGAGCCCGTCGAACCGGCGGCGCTGGGTCGCTTCCTCCCCACCTGGCAGCACGTCGGGGGCACCCTCCGCGGGGTCGACGGACTGGCCCAGGTCATCGACCAGCTGGCGGGTGTCTCGTTGCCGGCCTCGTCCTGGGAGTCTCTCGTGCTCCCTGCCCGCCTCCCGAACTATTCACAAGCCTGGCTCGACGAACTCACCACCACCGGTGAGGTGCTGTGGTCGGGTAACGGCGTGCTGCCGGGCAGTGACGGCTGGGTGAGCCTGCACCTGGCCGATACGGTGCGGCTGACCCTGCCGGAGCCAAGCGGTGATGAGACCACGGAGTTGCAGCGCTCGATCCTCGAATCACTCGCGGGCGGCGGCGCGTTCTTCTTCCGGCAGCTCGGCCAGGCGGTGGGCAGCACCGACGACAAGGCGCTGAACGCGGCGCTGTGGGAGTTGGTGTGGGCGGGGCTCGTGACCAACGACACGTTCTCGCCGCTGCGCTCCTACCTCGGCGGGCCAGCCGCCCCGAAGCGCACCCGCTCGTACCGGGGCCGCTCCAGTTCGACGCGGGTGGCGCAGTCCGGGCCGCCGACCGGCGGGGGCCGGTGGTCGTTGCTCCCGCTTGCGGAGAGCGCGAATACGGTACGGGCTAAGGCGATGGCCGAGTCCCTGCTCGAACGGCACGGGGTGGTCACACGCGGCGCGGTCGTGAGTGAGGGCATCCGGGGCGGTTTCGCGCTCGCCTACAAGGTGTTGAGCGGTTTCGAGGAGCAGGGTCGCGCCCGCCGCGGGTACTTCGTGGAGGGTCTTGGCGCTGCACAGTTCGCGACGACGGCGACCGTCGACCGGCTGCGGAGTTTCACCATCGACCCCGAGAGCGAGCCGAAGCTCGCCGCCGTTACCCTCGCCGCTACCGACCCCGCGAACCCGTACGGCGCGGCGTTGCCCTGGCCGAAGCTCGGTGAACCCGAGGCGGGCGAGAAGCGCGGGCACCGCCCCGGTCGCAAGGCTGGCGCGCTCGTCGTCATGGTCGATGGGGCGCTCGCGCTCTACGTGGAGCGCGGCGGCAAGACCGTGCTGACCTTCGTCGAGGGTGCCGCGCTCGCCGCCGCCGCGGTGTCGCTCGCGGCGACCGTGAAACAGCGCCTCGGCAAACTGCGGGTCGAGCGCATCGACGGCGAGTTCTCGGTTGGCACGCCACTCGGGCTGCTGCTCGCCGACGCGGGGTTCTCACCTACACCGCAGGGGCTGAGGTTGCGTGCCTGAGGGCGACACCGTCTACAGCGCCGCGAAGAACCTCGCGGCGGCCTTCGACGGCACCACCCTCACCCGCTGCGACATCAGGGTGCCGAAGTTCGCGACGGTCGACCTCACCGGTGAGACGGTGCACGAGGTGGTGAGCCGCGGCAAGCACCTGCTCATGCGCGTGGGGGAATATACCCTGCATAGCCACCTCAAGATGGAGGGTACGTGGCACATCTATGCGCCGGGTGCGAAGTGGCGCAAACCCGCGTTCCAGGCTCGGGCAGTGATAGCGAACGCGGAGGCGACGGCCGTGGGCTTCGAACTGGGGTTGTTCGAGGTCATCCGTACCGTCGATGAAGATGAGGCCGTCGGCTACCTCGGTCCTGACCTGCTGGGCGCCGATTGGAACCCCGAGATCGCACTCGCAAACATAAAAAGCGACCCCGAGCGCGAGATCGGCCTGGCCCTGCTCGACCAGCGCAATCTCGCGGGCCTCGGCAACGTCTATCGCGCTGAGCTGTGCTTCCTGCGCGGGGTCCTCCCGACCCGGCCCGTCGGCGAGGTCGACGACCTCGAGCGCATGGTGGCGCTCGGCAAGAAGCTCATCGAGGCCAACAAAGACCGGGCGACGCGCACCACTACCGGCAACCTTCGCGGCACCACGAACTGGGTCTACGGGCGAGACGGCAAACCCTGCCTGCGCTGCGGCACCACGATCCAGCGCGGCGAACTAGGCGAGCGCCTCACCTACTGGTGCCCGAACTGCCAGCGCTAACGAGCAGCGTCGACGATCCCCACGAACCGGCTGCCGAGGCCATCCACTTCGCTGCGCACCCGGTCGTCGGGCACGGGCGGCAACTCGTCGGGGTGGTGATCGGCGCAGCTGATGTACGTGAAGGCGGGCCACCACTTCTTGGGTCGCACGGCCTCGCTGTACCCGCAGACGTCGCAGGTGAGCTGCACCCACACGGGCTTCTTCCCCGTGCGGTTCGCCCACGACTGCGCGAGCCACGGGGGTGGGTCGGCGAGCATCGCCTCGAGCTCCGCTTCGGTCATCCGGGCGGGCAGGTCGTGGCGGCGCGCCATCTCGAGGGGGATGTCGAGCCGCAGCGCGGCCTCGTGGCGGGTGATCATTCGAGGTGCTCCCGGTAGGCGGCGACGACGCGGTCGAGGTAGTCGGTGATGACGGCCTGCTCCGCCGGGCTGAACGAGTCGAGTACCGCGTCGATGTCGGTGACCATCGGCATGAGCATCCCCATCGCCTGGGCCACGGATCCCGGGGTCGGCGTCACGACGACGCCGCGACGGTCGGCGGGGTTGGTGGTGCGGCTGACGTGGCCTAGGGCCTCGAGCCGGTCGACGACGGCGGTCACGGCGGGCGGGGTCACCCCGAGTCGACGGGCGAGCTCCGAGGGCCCGAGCGGGCCGGCCATGATCAGGTGCTCCATCGCCGAGAGGTCAGTCGGGTTAACCGAGAGATGCCGCCCCATTCGCGCCGAGAACTCCTCGCTGACCTCGAGTATCTCGCGCAGCGCGCGCGTGGCCGGGCGGGCCTCGGGGCGTTCCTCACGTTGCATGCGCTCCAGTTTACCGCTAGCTTTTCATCAGGCTAATAGTTCACCTATCGAAATAAAGGAACCATGCAGCGCCTCACTTCCTTCATCACCGCCCGGCGCACCTCCTGGATCGTGCTCGTCGCGGCCCTGTTCCTCGCCGGCGGCATCTTCGCGCTCGGCTCGGGTGCCGACGGTGAGACCTCCCCCGGTGTCGGCCTGCCCGATTCGGCCGAGTCAGCCCGCGTCGACGCGGCCCAGGCCGAACTGCCGGGCGACGACGGCACCTCCGCCTTCCTGGTGTTCAGCCGCGACGGGGACACGCTCGATTCCGACGACATCGCCGCCGTCACCGCGGTCGCCAGCGAGCTCGCCAACTTCACTCCCGACGGCTTCGTGCCTCCGCCCAGCGTCGCCGAGAACTCGACGGCCGCCCTCCTGGTCGTGCCGCTTGACGAGCTGTCGGATGTCTCGGCGCAAGCCGACCGTGCCGACGAACTGCGCGCCACCGCAAACGCCGACCTCCCCGAAGGGCTCACGGCACTGCTGACGGGGCCCGAAGGTTTCGCGGTCGATGTTGCGGCCGTGTTCGAGGGCGCCGACTTCACCTTGCTGCTGACGACCGTGATCGTCGTCGCGGCCCTCCTGCTCGTGACCTACCGCAGCCCGTGGCTGTGGCTCGTCCCGCTCGTGGTGGTGGGTGTGGCCGACGGCCTCGCGAGCATCGTGGCGACCCGGGTGGCGTCGCTTGCGGGCATCACGCTTGATGCCTCAGTCACGGGCATCCTGTCGGTGCTCGTCTTTGGTGCCGGCACCAACTATGCCCTGCTGTTGATCGCCCGATATCGCGACGAGTTGCGGCTCATCGAAGACCGGCGAGAAGCGATGGCGAAAGCCCTGCGCGGTGCGGGGCCCGCGATCATCGCCAGCGGCAGCACCGTCGTGCTCTCGCTGCTGACGCTCGTCTTCGCCCAGCTAACCGGCAACCGTGCGCTCGGCATCGCCTGCGCGACGGGCATCGTGATCGCGATGATCTTCGCGCTGTTCGTGCTGCCCGCAGCCCTCGTGCTGTTTGGGCGCGGCCTGTTCTGGCCGTACGTTCCGCGCTACGGCACGGAGGGCAGCACCGAGAAGGGCGTGTGGCACCGCCTCGGGATGCTCGTGGCGAAGAGACCTGTCATCGTCGCGATCGCCGGGGCTGCGGTGCTCGCCGGGCTCGCGTTCGGCGGTGTCCCGAACATCCAGACCGGCCTTGACCAGTCGGAGCGCTTCCGTTCCGTGCCGGAGGCGGTAGTCGGGCAGGAGATCCTGGCCGAGGCCTTCTCCGCCGGCAGCGGGTCGCCGGCAATCGTCATCGCCAACGCCAGCCACGTGGAGCGGGTGGCCGACGCCGTCTCGAGGCTCGACGGAATCGATTCGGTGCGCATCGGCGAAAGCAACGACGAGATCAGCGAGATCAGCGTCACGCTCAACGCTGCCGCCGAGACCCCGGAGGCCTTCGCCCTCATCGACGACATGCGCGCCGAGGTGCACGCCATCGACGGTGCCGATGCGATTGTTGGCGGCCTGGATGCCCAGGCTCTCGATGTGGACCGGGCGCAGGTCGCCGACCAGGACCTCGTCATCCCCCTGATCCTCGGCCTCGTACTGCTGGTGCTGATCCTGCTGCTGCGTGCGATCGTCGCCCCCGTGCTGCTGCTGCTGACCGTGGTCGCGAGCTTCTTCGCGAGCCTCGGCGCGAGCTGGCTGCTGTTCCAGTCGGTGTTCGGCTTCCCCGCCATCGACACCAACGTGATCCTGTTCAGCTTCCTGTTCCTGGTCGCCCTCGGCGTCGACTACAACATCTTCCTCGTCACCCGCGCACGCGAGGAGGCCGCCATCCACGGCACCAGGGTCGGGATGATTCGCGCCCTGTCATCCACCGGTGGCGTGATCACCAGCGCAGGCATCCTGCTGGCCGCCGTCTTCGCGGTGCTCGGTGTGCTGCCCCTCATCACCCTCACCCAGATCGGCATCATCGTCTGCATCGGGGTGCTGCTCGACACCCTGCTCGTGCGCACGGTGATCGTGCCCTCGCTCGCGTTTATCGCCGGCGAGAAGTTCTGGTGGCCGGGGCGGGTGTTTCTTCGTCCAGCCAACCTCCCTTGAACGCCAGCCCCAAACGGGGGTAGTCCGCCCGTGCGCCCGTGGGGTTATGGTGGGTAGAACCGGGGGGTTGGTTACAGTGGGCGAGCCATCAGCGTCGACGGAGCCGCACGAGCGTTCCGAGTTGGATGCGATTCGCCGCCGAATACTCACTTCCGCTGTCCAACTCATCGACGAGCGAGGCAGCACGGAGATCACGCTCGAGGATGTCGCTGGCCACGCCGGCCTGAACCCTCATGCCGCCTGGG
>JBIITJ010000097.1:0-5385 GCA_044340535.1 Rhodoglobus sp. | reverse complement strand
CAACCAGGATGACCTTGTCGTGCAGGCCGCTCTCGACCTCCTCCAGGTAGAGGTGTTCTCCCACTTCGCGCACGCAGCCTCGTCATATGCGGTTCCCACGGCCAGCGCGTACGCGTTCCATTTCGCGCGGCATGCGAGGTTCTATCGGGCGGCCGCCCTTGGCTCGGCCCGTCAGGCGGTCCAGGAGGCACTCGCCGAGCAACTGGCACACTTTGCCGAACTCGATGTACTGGCAGTGTTCGCCCAGAACCATGGCACCCGTGATGTCAGTTCAAGGATTGTCGACGAGGCAGGCGAGAAGGTTCGCCAGTGGCTCACCTCGGGATCCGATGACCCGACTGAGCTGTTCCTCGAGCTCGAAGCGACGTTCATCAGCACCGTGAAGCGCGCTGGGTGGACAAACTAGCCTCGATATCCAGTTCGACCGCAGACCTCAGGCAAGACCAGGCAGGGCACGCGCCCAGGCGACTGCAGAATCACCGGCGAGCACCGCACTTGATGCATCGTGGCGGCCATAGTCCCCGAAGCGCTCCGCGCCAAGCTCCGTGAGGATCGAATCAACGATCTCGCTCCCTCGGCAGTACAGGTCCGGGTAGGCAGTGTCGCCGAGACCGAACATGGCATAGCGGACGCCCGCCAGGTCGGGGCGGTCCTGTTGCAATGCGGCGACAAAGGGCTGGGCGCTCGCAGGCAACTCCCCGTCTCCATACGTGGAGCACAGCACCAGGTACAGCGCGTCGGGGCTCAGGCAGCCGACGTCACACTCGGCGAGGTCTTCCACCACGACCTCGTGGCGACCAATCTCGTCGGCAACGTCGTAGGCGGCGAACTCTGACGTGCCCGTCTCTGTTCCATAGAGAACCACTACTCTCACGATTGGAGCCTGCTCTTGCGATGCCAGTCAGCGGTGATGGTGGCTGCAACAGCACGGGCATCCACCCGTGCGTCTGGGATCCGACCGCGGGGCCCGTATCGAAACCAACCCACGGCGTACAACCCATGGTCGAGGCGACCCGCCGCCGTGTCAGCAGCATCCCCGATCATCTCGGACAACTTGATGGGATCGCTATCCCGTTGCTCGAAGCCGATCGCAGTGACGACCCCATCGGCAGCGAGTTCAATCGGCTCTCCGCCCGTTGGCCGCACAACGACCCCGTGGACTCGGGAGCGCCCGGTCACCTCGACCGGAACCCAACCGAAGCGGAAGGTGACGACGACGCGAGGGGAAAACCCCGGATCGATATCACGCAGGGCGCGAACCGCGTCGATCCTGGTTCGCTCAGAAACATCTTTGTCCGATAGAGGTGCGGCCTCCTCCACGATGAATCTGACTCCCTCAATCTTCCCCAGTTCCCGGATGAGAACGGGATCAAATCGAGCGGCGGCTGCGGTCGAGCGGCCAATGACGTTGATACTCCGCAGCCCCGCCGCCGCTTCGGCTATTCGCACGCTCTCGCCCGGATCGAGTGTGGAGGTGTCGCGAATCATGAGACGGAGGACATCGATCGCCACATTGCCATTGCCCACGATCACCAGGTTCGGCCCGAGCGCGCCGATCGCGTTCTCCTCAGGGTGTCCGTTGATGCGCCGCGTCAGGGCGCCGGCACCCACTATCCCCGCGAGGTCATCACCTGGCACACCGAGTCGCCTATCACCGTACAGCCCGGTCGCGAGCGCGACGACATCGAACCGGCGGCGTAGTGCGGCGAGGGAGACATCTGTGCCGACAGCCACTCCACCCTCGAACGTCACCTTCTCGCGCTCGAATAGCCTGTCGAATTGGCGGGTGATCGCGCGCGTTCCCTGATGATCGGGGGCGACTCCGTACCGAGCCAAGCCATACGGCATGGTGAGGCGTTCGTAGATCGTGATGGCGCTCGACGGGAAGCGCTGCCTCAGGGCCTGCGCAAGGTAGCACCCTGATGGGCCACTGCCGACAATTGCGATACTAGGGTGACCCACCCGCAAGGGGTCAAGATCGGGGAGCTCTGTGGGTGGTTGGCGCGGCATGACGCGCCCCAGTGTGCGCGCAGGGGATCGCCATCGTCAGGGGCGAAAGTCCCACCGGAAGGTGAGCTAGTGGTACTCGCGCCACACCATCTGCACGGCTGAGTCCCACGACAGCGACTGCCCCACCTCCACCGCCCGACCCAGGTCACGCCCGCTGAGCGCCACATAGACGGGGCCGACCTGTTCGACGAAACCCATGGTCTCGTCGGCGGCGAGCACGACGTAAATGTTCTCGCCGAGGAGCGCAATGGAGGGTTCATTGCTGCGTCGGGAACGGCGCCCCGTGTCCAGTGTTTCGCTGATCGTCACCATTGACTCCTTCCGTCGTTCGCCGGGGCATGACCCCCGGATGGGTGATACCAGTTGACCACCGCGCGGTCGCGCAAGAAACCCATTGACAATGGTGGAACAGTCGTTCTAGCTGCGCGCCACCACCGCTGTGCTACGGGCACCGAGCTGCACGGTGTCGTCTGCGACCGTTACCTCGCCGATCTCGAGCAGCACCTCGCCGAGCCCCGGCACGGGTACCTCGCGCGGCTCGAACGCGAAGTTCAGCACGACACTGATACCCGCGCGGTCGAGGCGGAACCAGCGGGCGGCTTCATCCCACGCGCACTGCACGGTCCCGAAATGCTCGGCAGTCAGTGCGGGGTGCTCGCGGCGGAGCACGATGAGCTCGCGATACAGCTGCAGCAGGGGGGCGTGCGCGGGGGCATCCAGCTCGCTCCAATCCAGCTTGGATCGCAGGAACGTCTCCGGTTCCTGGGGGTCGGGAACGACCGCCGGGTCCCAGCCCATCTTCTCGAACTCGGCGATGCGGCCCTCCGCGGTCGCCTTGCCGAGCTCGGGTTCGGGATGCGAGGTGAAGAACTGCCACGGCGTCGACGCGCCCCACTCCTCCCCCATAAAGATCATCGGCGTGAACGGGCCGAGCAACGTGAGTACCGCCTCCAGCCGCAGTCCGCCCTCGTCGAGGGACTGCGAGAGCCGGTCGCCAGTGGCCCGGTTGCCGACCTGATCGTGGTCCTGCGTGAACGTGACCAGCCGCCAGGTGGCGATCGTGTCGGGATCGATGGGATGCCCGTGGTCACGCTCCCGGAACGAGGAGTACGTACCGTCGTGGAAGAAGCCGCCGGTCATTACCTTGCCGAGGGCGGCGAGGGAATCGAAGTCGGCGTAGTAGCCGGCCGTCTCGCCGCTCAGCGCGACGTGGGCCGCATGGTGGTAGTCGTCGCTCCACTGGGCGGTGAGGCCATAGCCGCCCTGGTCCCACGGGGTGATGAGGGTCGGGTCGTTGAGGTCGGACTCGGCGATGAGGGTGAGCGGTCGCGCGAGTTCGGCGGCGAGGGCATCCACCGCTGTCGCCAGCTCCTCAAGCAGGTGTGGCTCGTTGGTGTCGACGAGCGCGTGCACGGCATCGAGCCTCAGGGCATCGACGTGGTATTCATGCAGCCACATGAGCGCGTTGTCGATGATGTAGCGGCGCACCTCGGGTTCGGCGAGGTTGACCGTGGTGCCCCAGGTGTTGGCGGAGCTGTCGTCGAGGTACGGGCCGAAGACGGGCAGGTAGTTGCCGCTCGGGCCGAGGTGGTTGTAGACGACGTCCTGCACGACGGCGAGGCCGCGCGCGTGGCAGGCGTCGACGAAGCGCTGGTAGGCGGCAGGCCCCCCGTAGGTCTCCTGCACCGCGAACCACAGCACGCCGTCGTAGCCCCAGTTGTGCGTTCCGTTGAAGGCGTTGACCGGCAGCACCTCGACGAAGTCGATGCCGAGCTCGACGAGGTAGTCGAGGCGCTCGATCGCCGAATCGAGGGTGCCCTCGGGTGTGAAGGTGCCCACGTGCATCTCGTAGATCACGGCGCCGTGCAGCTCGCGGCCCGCCCAGGCGGCATCTGCCCAGGTGTGCGCCGCGGGGTCGAAGACCCGGGATGACCCGTGCACGCCGTCCGGCTGCCGCCGGGAGCGCGGGTCGGGCAGCACCTGCTCGGCACCGTCAATCCGGTAGCCGTAGTCACTGCCCTCGGCGTGGCCGCTCCACCAGCCGCCGGGGCCCTGCGTCATGGTCGTCGAGACGCCGTCAACGACGAGGTCGACGGTCGTCGCGCGAGGCGCCCAGATTTCGAACATCTCAGTCCTCCGTTGCCAGCAGCGCCACCGGGTAGCGTCGCAGCAGCTCGTTTAACGACAGCTCGCCGCCTTCGTATCGGGCACCGGTGATCACGTCGACCACAGGGCGGTGCGGCAGCAGCACGCTCGTCTCGCCCCAACCGCCAGCCGCCTCGAGCCCGACCGGGAGCCGGGTCGCGAGGGTCACGGCGCCGCCGCGGTCGAACGCCACCAGGTGGTCGGCGCGCTCCCCCACGCCCGCCATCGAGGCGTAGCGGGTGAACAGCTCGGGGCGGTCACGACGCAGGCGCAGGGCGCGGGCGGTCACGAGCAGCTTGGCGTGGCCCGACACATCGACGGGTGGCAGCTCCCCGCCGTCCACGGCCGCGAGCACCGCGCGGCGCTCGACGAAATCGACGGGCCTGCGGTTGTCGGGGTCGACCAGGGAGGTCTCCCAGAACTCGCTGCCCTGGTAGACGTCGGGCACGCCGGGGGCGGTGAGCTGGATGAGCTTGGCGGCCAAGCCGTTGCTCCAGCCGGGGGCAGCAATTCGGCCCACGATCGCGGTGACGGCGGCCGAGACATCCGGGTCGTCGAATGCGGCGTCGATCATCGCGTGCATGCGCTTCTCGAACGCTTCGTCGGGGGCGGCCCACCCCGTGGAGTTGCCGGCCTCACGCGCGGCCTTCTCGGCGTAGGCGTGCAGCCGTTCGCGGGAGGCGGGCCAGGCGCCGATGATCGACTCCCACAGCAGGTTCTCGAGCGGGCCGTCGCCGACGGGCGCGAGGTCGCGGAGGCGCGTGAGGGTCGCCCGCCAGTCCGCCGGGAGCTCGGAGAGCACGTCGATGCGCGAGCGCACGTCCTCCCCGCGCTTGGTGTCGTGGGTGCTGAGTGTGGTCAGCGAGGCCGGGAAGGTGGCCTGCCGGCGCTCCTGCCGCGCGTGGAATTCGGCCAGGTCGATCGAGAACTCGGCGGGGTCGCCACCGACCTCGGTGAGCGAGGCCAGCCGGGAGTAGCGGTAGAACGCGGTGTCTTCGACGCCCTTCGCCATGACCATGCCCGTGGTCTGCTGCAGGCGCTGCGCCGCGGGATGCGCGGGGTCGAGCAACACCGGCAGCAGCTCGGCGATCACCGGCTCGAGGTCGGGGCGACGACGGATCGCGTCGGCCGCGGCCTCCTCGAGGTGCTCGGCGCCGTAGGGCAGGTAGCTGCGGTAGACGGGGAAGCAGGCGGCGAGCTCGGCGAGCGCGTCAGCGAGGTCTCGACTCC
>JBIITJ010000096.1:0-5654 GCA_044340535.1 Rhodoglobus sp. | reverse complement strand
GCACCGAGCGCTTCTGGAGCATCCTCGAGGAGAGGCTTGCGATCGCCAAGGACGCGCTGCTGTTCCGCATCGCGCGCTGCGCGCAGGCGACCCCCTCCAACGCTCCCATCCTCTACATCTATGGAGCCTTTGGGCAGCGGCTCACGCCCGATGACAAGGTTGACACCCTGTTCGCCGGCGGCCGCGCGACGATCTCGCTCGGTTACATCGGCCTCTACGAGGTGGCCACCGCCTTCTTCGGCGGGCAATGGGAGGGGAATGCAGAAGCCAAAGCCTTCACGATCGACATCCTCAGGACACTTCGCGACCACACCCGGGAATGGACGAAAGAGAGCGGCTACCACTTCAGCGTCTACTCGACCCCCAGTGAGAGCCTCACCGACCGGTTCTGCCGGCTCGACACCGAGAAGTTCGGCGAGGTCGCTGACATCACCGACAAGGACTACTACACCAACAGCTTCCACTACGACGTGCGCAAGAGCCCCACGCCGTTCGAGAAGCTCGACTTCGAGAAGGACTACCCGCAATACGCCTCCGGGGGCTTCATCCACTATTGCGAATACCCCGTGCTCCAGCAGAATCCGAAAGCCCTCGAAGCGGTGTGGGACTACGCCTATGACCGGGTCGGGTACCTCGGCACCAACACGCCCATCGACCACTGCTATGAGTGCGGCTTCTCGGGCGACTTCACGCCCACGGCGCGGGGGTTCGAGTGCCCCGAGTGTGGCAATGCCGACCCGCTGAGCTGCGACGTCGTCAAGCGCACCTGCGGGTACCTCGGCAACCCGCAGGCACGCCCGATGGTGCACGGGCGCCACACCGAGATCGCCTCCCGCGCCAAGCACATGCCGGACGCTGCGGCCAATGCGTGATCCAGCACCTCGGCAGTGGCTTTCGGCGAAACTGAGCAAGGGTCATATCGCCGACTACAAGCCCTTCCAATTCGTGGACGGCGAGGGCGTGCGCTGCAGCATTTACGTCAGCGGGTGCCCGTTCGCCTGTGACGGCTGTTTCAACGAAGCGGCGTGGAGCTTCAGGTACGGGCATCCGTATTCGATCGACCTGGAAGACATGATCATGGCCGACCTCGCCAGGCCTTACGTGCAGGGCCTGACGCTGCTGGGAGGCGAACCGTTCCTGAACACCGCGGTGTGCCTCCAGCTGATCTCGCGGCTACGCACCGAGTTCGGCACCCAGAAAGACGTGTGGGCATGGTCGGGATACACCTTTGAGGAACTGTTGGCCGACAGTGAGGACAAGCTCAACCTGCTGCGGGAGGTTGACGTGCTTGTCGACGGGCGGTTCAAGCAAGAACTGCACGACGCAGGCCTGCAGTTTCGAGGCAGCAGCAACCAGCGGATCATCGACGTGCCATCGTCGCTCGCGATGTGCGAAGTCCAGATATGGCCCGGCGCGATCGGTGCCGACTAACCCCAGCACGTCATCACATCCGCGGGATCACGACAAATACTGCCGCGGTAGTGAGATCGGACCGGAGCAACCGTAGTCCTGCAGCGCTCCGGTGTATAGGCCCCCCACAGATCGAAGTGAAGGCGCACACTTACGCCACGACGCAACGCAGCGTCGTTTTCACGGTACCGGGGGGTATTCCATGTCAGAAGCAGGATCTCGCATACTGGAGCTCCACCGGTTCAGGCAGCGGCTCGGCAACAACAGGTACGAGCAGCGTCACCGAGTAACGGCGGCTCGCGGGCAGACCGCGAGAGAATGACTTCGTGATCGACAAGACCAAGACCCGCGCCAGACTTCTCGCCGCATACGACACTCAGCTGCGTGGGGACTCCGAAACCCCCAGCGCGATCGCGATAACGCAACTCGGCCCGCTTCGGCTGGTGACCTTCCTGGGCGGACGCGGATTCATCACCTACCGCGACCTCGGAGATGCGGACAGCTCCGACATCCGGCAGCTCGTCACGGAGGCACTCGCCCACTTCGTCGCGGAACCGGCGATTGTCGAGGTGGAGTGGAAGTCGCGGGGGCACGACCGTGCCCCCGGCCTGCACGAGGCCTTGGTCGAGAGCGGCTTCATCCCTGAGGAACCGGAGTCGATCATGGTCGGCGAGGCGGCCGGGCTTGCCGTCGATGTTGCCCTCCCCGCGGGCGTGACCCTGCGGCGAGTGACGGACGAACCCGACGTGCGCGCGATGAGCGCCATGCAGGACGAGGTCTTCGGTGACCCGGTATCGGAACACATGGCGAACGCCCTGCTGCACCGGCTATCTCTTGGCGACGGGATGGAGTTGTGGGTAGCCGAGGCCGACGGAGAGATCCTGAGCGCGGGCCGCCTCGAGCCCGTCCCGAACTCTGACTTCGCCGGAATCTGGGGCGGGGCGACGCGGTCGCAATGGCGTGGTCGCGGCATTTACCGGGCGCTCACGGCCGCACGGGCCCGCTCCGCTCTTGCGGCGGGAAAGACGTTGATCCACAGCGACTCGACCGAATTCTCCCGGCCGATCCTTGAGCGCTCCGGCCTCATCGCGGTGTCGACGACAACCCCGTATACCTGGAAGCGGTAGCTGCTACGCCGGGATCGCGATCGCGCGGGCCTCGTCGAGTAGTTCGAGCAACCGGGCGGCCGTGGGGTCAGCCCCCGCGGACTGCACCGCCGACACCACCCACTCGGGCCTGCCTGAGGCGGGCAGCGCGAGCACGGCCAACCCTGCAGCCTGCGGTTTGGCGGCGACATGCTGCGGCACGATCGCGATACCGAGGCCGCGCTGCACAAAATCGAGCAGGGTGTGGACGTCATCGACGCTCATGCGGACGCGCCGTTCGAGACGCCGGGCAGCAAAGGCGCTATCGATTAGCTGGCGGATGCCCCAGGGCTCGCGGAAATCCACAAAGTCGCGACCCGCGAGGTCATCCCACGACACCTCTGGCGACGCCGCGAGGGCGTCGGCGGGGTGCACGAGCACGACCACGGGGCGCCGACCCAACTCCAGTCGCCGCAGGGTGCCCAGGTGCTCCGTCGTTGCCAGGAATGCGACGTCCAGCTCCCCCGCCCGGAGCTGGGATGCGAGCTCGCTCGAGCCGGCCTGGGCAAACTGGATGTCGACGAGCGGGTACCTCAGATGGAAGCGCTCGAGTAGCGGCCCCGCGTCGACGACACCGAGGCACTGCTCGGCGCCGAGCCTCAGCCGGCCCGAGACCTGCCGGCTGGCGTGCACGACCGCATCCCGGCCCGCGGAGGCCTGCGTAAGCATGCGCCGCGCGAACGGCAGCAGCGCGCGACCGGCATCGGTGGGCGTGACGCTCCGGGTCGTGCGCGCGAACAAGGGGGTGCCCAACTCCTCCTCGAGGCTGCGGATGGAGGCCGATAGCCCCGACTGCGAGACCATGCACAAGGCAGCGGCGCGAGTGAACTGGCCCTCGTCCGCGAGAGCCACCAGGTACTCCATTTGCCGCAGGTCCATTGATGACTCCCGTTTCTGAATCGTATGCAGTGCAGTTGTTGGACTTCTGCATCAGCCCTTTCTATCGTGAGAGAAGCATTGCGTCTACCTGAGGAGAACCGTGGAACACCGTCGTATTGGAAACCGGACCGTCAGCGCGATCGGGCTCGGCGGCATGCCGATGTCGATCGAGGGCCGCCCCGAGGAGGAGCGCTCGGTGGCCACGATCCACGCTGCGCTCGAGGCCGGTGTTACCCTGTTCGACACCGCGGACGCCTACCACCGCGACGCCGACGAGGTCGGCCACAACGAGGAACTCTTTGCGCGTGCGCTGCGCAGCTGGGGCGGCGACACCTCAGAGGTTCTCGTGGCCACGAAGGGTGGCCACCTCCGCCCGGGCGACGGGTCCTGGACCCAGGATGGCCGCCCCGAGTACCTCAAGGAGGCGGCGAAGGCCTCCGCCCGGCGCCTCGGGGTCGAGGCGATCGGCCTGTACCAGTTCCACCGGCCCGACCCCCGCGTACCGTACGCGGATTCGATCGGGGCGCTCGTCGAGTTGCTCGATGACGGGGTCATCCAACTGGCCGGAATCTCCAACGCCAGCATCGCGCAGATCGATGAAGCGCAGGACATCCTCGGCGGCCGACTGGTGTCGGTGCAGAACCAGTTCTCCCCCGCCTTCCGCTCGAGCCTCGCCGAGCTGCAGCACTGCGCGGGCCTCGGCATCGCGTTCCTGCCGTGGTCGCCGCTCGGCGGCATCCAGCGAGCCGGAACGGTGGGCTCCAGCCACGCCGAGTTCGGGCGCATCGCGAAGGAGCGCGGCGTGAGTCCGCAGCAGGTCACCCTCGCCTGGGAGCTCGCGCTTGCCCCCGTCGTGATCCCGATTCCCGGGGCATCCCGGCCCACAAGCATCCAGGATTCGGTGCTCTCCGTCGACCTGGAACTCACCGCCGATGAGCTCGCCGAGCTCTCCCAGAACTGAAAGCAACCCGATGAAAACCGTACCCCTCGGAACCAGCGGCACCACCGCACCCAATGTCGTACTCGGCCTGATGCGCATCCGCGACATGGATGACGACGCCGTTCGCACCCTCGTGCGCACCGCGCGCGATTCCGGCATCGACTTCCTCGACCACGCCGACGTCTACGGCGCCGAGCTGCACGGTTGTGAGCGTCGCTTCGCCGAGGCGATGCAGCTGACGCCCGCGCAGCGCGCCGAGCTGACCATCCAGACGAAGGCCGGGATCGTGCGTGAGGGGCCGTACTTCGACTTCTCCTACGAGCACATCATCGAGTCGGTGGAGGGCTCACTGCGGGCACTCAACACCGACTACATCGACGTGCTGTTGCTGCACCGCCCCGACGCGCTCGTCGAACCCGACGAGGTCGCCCGGGCGTTCGACGAGTTGGAGGCTTCGGGCAAGGTTCGCGCGTTCGGTGTCTCCAACCACACCCCCCGGCAGATCGAGTTGCTCAAGCGCTCGGTGCGCCAGCCGATCGTCGCTAACCAGGTGCAGCTGTCGATCACCCACTCCCCCCTGATCGCGCAGGGCGTCGCCGCCAACATGCAGGGCGAGGAGCAGTCGCTCACCCTCGACGGTGGCGGGATCATCGATTACTGCCGCCTCAACGACATCACCCTGCAGGCGTGGTCGCCCTTCCAGGCCGGATTCTTTACGGGCGTGTTCCTCGGCTCGGAGGAGTACCCGGAACTCAACGCCGTGATCGACCGGCTCGCCGCCCAGTACGACGTGCCCGCGATCGCGATCGCGGTGGCCTGGATCACCCGCCACCCGGCGAATATGCAGGTGGTGCTGGGGACGACGACACCCGAGCGCGTCGCCGGGGCTGCCCAGGGATCAGACATCCCGCTCACGCGCGCCGAGTGGTACGAGTTGTTCCGCGCTGCCGGCTACCGCGTTCCCTGACATAGGGCTGAATGTCGAGCCCGTCAGGCCTCGACGAGCTCCGACGCCCGGGGGTCGTGCCCCGCGATAATCCGCAGGCCCGGTAGCGCGACACCCAGCGCGGCGATGGTTGCGGCCGTCTGCAGTTGTACAGCCCGGTCGCCGACATCCGGCACCACGCCCTTCGCCAGCAGCGCCGGGTCGTATGTCACGTCTCCCACGAGCAGCAGCGGTGGCTGGCCAGCACGGCGCACCAGCAGGCTCATCGATCCCGGCGAGTGGCCGGGGGTGGGGATGAGCACGAGCGAGCCGTCGCCGAAAATGTCATGGCCAC
>JBIITJ010000037.1:0-26214 GCA_044340535.1 Rhodoglobus sp. | reverse complement strand
GATCGGATTGCCGAACTGTTGACCGAGCCGCGCATGATCGGGGATGCCGAGCAATATGCCGTGACCGCGGCCCTCATGGCGGCCGACCTGGGATTCCCCTCGCGCGTGGTGCTCGGGTTTGTTCCCTCGAGTACCCGCATCATGGGCAACGATGTCTCGGCCTGGATCGAGGTCGATACCGCCCAGTACGGCTGGGTCACGATCGACCCGACGCCGCCCGTGCGAGAGATTCCCGAAGAAGTGCCGGAAGACAACGCCCAGGTGACCCGACCCCAGACCGTAGTGCCGCCACCCGTGCTCGAGAATGAGGACTTCGACCGGCAGGCGACACCAGAGAGCGAGCAGGACACACCGCCCGAGCTTGATCCGCTCCTGGCGGCCCTGTTCGCCGTGCTCAGGGTTGCGGGCTGGGTGGCACTGGTCGTCGCGATAATCCTTGCCCCGTTCATCCTCGTGATCGCCGCGAAGGTTCGTCGCCGTCGGCTCCGCCGTCGCGCGAGCGACGTCACTGACCGCATCAGCGGCGGGTGGCGCGAGTTCGAGGACGCCGTCATCGACCACGGGCTCAGCCCCGCGGAGTCGGCAACCCGGAGCGAGATCGCATCGATCGCCGGGGGCATCCAGTCGCAGGTCCTGGCAGCCGTAGCCGACCGGGCCGTGTTCGCACCGGACGAACCGCTGCCCTCAGACGCCGACAGCGTGTGGCGCGCCGTTGATGAGTTGCGGGTCGCCCTCGACTCGGGCCTCAGTCGTTGGCAACGCCTTCGTGCGCGGATCTCCCTGCGCTCACTCGGTGGTTATAGTGTCAGAAGGCTCTTCACCAGAGACAGAAAGACCGGCCCGTGACCTGTTTGCACTGCGGTACAGCACTCCCACCGGGGGCGATGTTCTGCGGCGAATGTGGCCGACCGGTCGTCACTGACACCGTCAACTCTCCCGCCCCGGGAGCCACGAAGCACCCGGACGGCGCCGAGCCGACACCCGATCGCTCTGAGCCTTACGCGCTCGCCGAGCCGGGCCGCGGCGCGCGGACGGAGAGCGCCCGCGTGCCTGTGGGGGACTGGGCGGCCGTGGGCCGGATCGACCCGACCCCTGCGCTACCAGCGTCCGGAGCGACAGCGCCCGCGATGCAGGTGACGGCTGCGCCGGCGAGCACTGCACGCCCGTCCGGGCCGCTGGCCACGGACGCGCCTGTCGCCAAGGACGGGCCTGCGGCCAAGCAGGAGCTGGCCGAGGACGGGCCCGGGGCGGAGCAGGAACTGTGTGAACAGTGCCAGGCACCCCTCACGGCCGCCGACATTTTTTGCCCGGAATGCGGTTTCGTTCGTCACCGTGCGGGCGCGACATCCCGAGCACATGACACCGCCGCGCTCGACCCGTTCCCGTGGGGCTTGCCCCGCCCGCCCGCCCGCGACGCAGTCGCACCGGCGGTGACGCCCGCACCCGCCATGCCAGCCCCTGTAGCCGTGGCCCAGCAGGCCCCGCAGCTGCCAGCGTCATCCCAGCCCGCCCCTGATCCGACCGCCGAGGGAGACCTTGAGAGCACGAGGATCGTGGGGCGAGAGCCGCGGGGCGAGCGCTTCGTGCTGCAGTTCAGCACCGGCGAGAGCGTGAGCGTGACGGGCACGGGCCTCATCGGTCGCAACCCGGTCGCCGAGCCGGGCGAGTATTTCGATTCCATCGTCACCATCGTCGATCCGGGCAAATCGGTCTCGAAGACCCACCTCGAATTTGGCCAGGAGGGCGGCTCGTTCTGGATCAGCGACAGGTTCTCGGGCAACGGAACCCTCGCCCGCCCACCGGAGAGCGAACCGCGACGCTGTGATGCAGGTAAGCGCTACCGGATTGCCCGGGGCACCCGGGTCGACATTGGCGAGCAGTTCTTCATCGTGAGCTGAGGGCTCGTCCTCCCCGGGTCGCCACCGGGGTCAGGCTTTCACCACCCTGGGCATGCGCTGTCCAGGCGCCGCCCAGGGGTGCTGCACTGGGGTCGTGACGGATGCCACGGTCTCGCCCCGCCGAATTGCAGCCCCTCGAGCTCCCGACGAGCCCGCGCCGTTCCGGTTTCCGGTGGTGGTCAGTGTCGCGCCCCTGCTGGTGGCCGTGGTGCTCTGGGCCGTCACCGGATCGATGTTTGCGCTGCTGTTTGCGGTGTTCGGACCCGTGACCGCTGTCGCCAGCTTCGTGGACTCCCGGCTCGGCGCCCGTCGTTCCGGGCGACGCGAGAAAGCACGGTTCGAGCAGGAATCCGCCTCATGCATGGCCACCATCGACGAGGCGCACGCCGCCGAACGTGCGGCTCTCTCGAGGGCTACGCCCCCGGCCACCGATCTGCTCGATCGCACCGGCGCAGACCCCTGGCGCTGGCGGACGCGCGCAAGCGAAGCAGTCCCGGTCGACCTGGGGCTGGGCGATCGAGCCAGCAGCCTGGTCATCGATGGCCCGGCGCCGGAGGAGCTTGTCACGCGTGCGGCAACCCTGTCCATGGCGCCCAGCGTCGTGGATGCTCGGCTCGGCATCGGCGTGTGCGGGGTTCCGCAGCTCGCGGCGGCCTTCGCCCGGGGCATCCTGCTGCAACTGGCGTGGACTCTCTCTCCGGCCGCCCACTGGTGTGCGGCAGCGGAGCCCTGGGGCGTGCCGCACCGCACCGGCAGGCCGGTCCGTGCCGGCTTCATGGCGGAGTTCGGGCCCGTGGGCGCTCCGGAGGCCTCCGTCGTGCTCGCGGTCGCGCCCACCGAGCGCGAGCTGCCGGGGGAGTGCCGCATCGTCGTGAGGATCGACGCTACGGGAGCCCGGATCATCGAGCATCCTGATGCTGCCGAGCGCCGCGCGGTGCGCGCCAGCTTGATCTCGTCGGAGGCGGCTCGTGCCTGGGCGGAACGCGCCACCGCCGATGCCGTTCGCGAAGGCCTCGTAGCGCCTCGGCTCGCCGCCGCCGAGGTTCGCCTCGCTACCCTCCTTCATGGCCAGCAGCAACGGGAAGGCGGTCTTGCCTGCTCCTTCGCAACGGACGGCCAGGGACCGACCGTCGTCGATCTCGTCGAGCACGGTCCGCACGCGGTTGTCGGCGGCACGACCGGGAGCGGAAAGAGTGAACTGTTGGTGTCGTGGGTCATTGCGATGGCCGCGACACACCCTCCCAGCCGGGTCACCTTCCTGCTCGTGGACTTCAAGGGAGGTTCCGCTTTCGCGCCCCTCGTGGGCTTGCCCCACACCGTGGGAATCGTCACCGATCTCGACGAAGCAGAGGCCCGGCGCGCACTCGAGAGCCTGCGTGCAGAACTGCGGTACCGCGAGCGGCGGCTGGTTGCGGAGGGAGCGCGCGACATCGACAGGATCGACGGGATGCCACGGCTCGTGATCGTCGTCGACGAGTTCGCCGCAATGCTCAGTGACCACCCTGAGTTGCACGCCCTGTTCGCTGACATTGCCAGCCGAGGCCGGGCGCTCGGCGTGCATCTCCTGCTCTGCACGCAGCGACCGGCGGGCGTCGTTCGCGACTCGGTGTTGGCCAACGCCGACCTGCGGCTATCCCTCAGAGTCAACAACCGCGCAGACAGCACGGCCGTGGTCGGCACGGACGAGGCGGCAGACCTGCCCGTAGCGGCAAAGGGCGCAGCGATTCTCGCCCACGCCGCGATCGAGCCGTCCCGGGTGCAGGTCGCCCTCGCGAGCGACGCCGACGTGCAACTCGTCGCCCAGCGTTTCGCGGGCGCGCCGGCACCACGCCGGCCCTGGTGTCCACCCCTCCCGCCGATCGTGGATCGCACGATGCTCGGTGACGAGGACGAGGGAGTCCCGTTCGGACTCCTCGATCTCCCCGAGGAACAGCGTCATGCCACCGCCTACTGGAATCCCGTTGACGACGGTCACCTCCTCGTGGTTGGGGCCGCCCGCAGTGGAAAGTCGACCGCGATTGCGGCACTACGCCCGACGCTCGTTGTCCCGCCCGTGGTAGCAGCCGCCTGGGATGTTGTTGCGGGCCTTCACGCCGCGCATGACGAGATCGTCGCGATCGACGATCTCGACGCCCTGCTCGCCCGGTGCACGGGGGAGTATCGCGATGCCCTGGTCGAGCGCCTGGGGGCTGCGCTCAGGGAGGGCCCGCGCCGGGGCGTGCACTTCGTGATGGGGGCGCAGCGGATGACTGCTGACGTGCAGTCCCTGGCCTCACTCGTACCCGCCCGGCTGTGGTTGCGGCACAGCAACCGCCAGGAGTTCGTGCTGGCCGGGGGCGACTCAGCCCTGTGGCTCAGCGGCCTCCCTGCCGGGGGCGGGCTGTGGCGTGGGCACCGCGTCCAGGTCGTCCTCGAACAATCGTCAGCACGGGAACCGCAGGAGCCCGAAATTGAGCCAACGCCGAGCGGGCCGATCGCCGTAGTTACCAGCCGACCGGCCGCCCTGGTGCTGAGGGCGCTCGCAGCCGGTCGAACCGTGGGCACCCTCGACGAGCCCGGCGATGACGTTGTTGTGGGTGATCTTGACGAGTGGCAGTCCCATTGGGGAGCCCTGGCGGCGATGCGCCAGGTGGCAGACGTCGTGTTTGACGGCTGCAGCCCCGCCGACTACCGGGCGCTCACGCGGTTGCGCGAACTACCCCCGCCGCTTGTGGGCGTCGGCGATCTGGCCTGGCGCCTCCGCGCCGACGGCACGGCCGCGAGGGTGCGCCTACCTTTCTGACGAGCGTGGATGCCCGCCACAACCTCGCCTTACGCGAGCGCGTCGGCCAGCTGGATGTGGTCAAGGCCATGCGCCTCGGCGACCTGTGCATTAACGACGCTGCCCCCGAAGGTGTTGAGCCCGAGGGCGAGAGCGGCGTCGGCACGCAGTGCAGCTCTCCAGCCGACGCCGGCAATCGCGCGCACATAGGGCATCGTCGCATTAGTGAGGGCGTAGGTGGATGTGTTCGGCACGGCACCCGGCATGTTGGCGACGCAGTAGAACAGCGAGCCGTGCACGGCAAAGGTCGGCTCTGCATGGGTCGTGGGCCTGGTATCCGCAAAGCAGCCGCCCTGGTCAACTGCGATGTCCACGAGCACACTTCCGGGCTTCATCCGTGACACCAACTCGTTGCTGACAAGCTTCGGGGCCTTGGCGCCCGGGACCAGCACCGAGCCGATCACCAGGTCTGCCGACAGCAGGGCGCGTTCGATCTCGTAACCGTTTGAGGCGATCGCCTGCACCCGGCCCGCGTAGAGGGCGTCGAGTTCACGCAGCCGCTGGATGTTCGTATCAAGCACGGTCACTGAGGCACCAAGCCCGACCGCGACCGACACCGCACTGGTGCCAGCGACTCCGCCTCCCAGGACGACGACGCTCGCGGGATGGGTGCCGGGGACGCCGGGAACCAGCAGGCCAGGGCCGCCGTTGGGTTTGAGCATGACGTTCGCGCCCACGATGGGAGCCAGTCGACCGGCCACTTCGCTCATCGGCGCGAGGAGGGGCAGCGCACGACTGGGCAGTTGCACCGTCTCGTAGGCAATGGCTGTGACGCCGGCGTCGACGAGGGCTGCGGTCAGTGCGGGTTCAGCGGCCAGGTGCAGGTAGGTGAACAGCAGCAGGTCATCCCGGAAGTAGCCGTACTCGCTCTCCACCGGTTCCTTAACCTTCAGGAGCAACTCAGCGCTGGCCCAGGTGGTCGCCGCGTCGGGCGCAATGGCGGCGCCGGCCGCGACGTAAGCCTCGTCGGGTATGGATGATCCCACCCCCGCCCCGGTCTCGACCAGCACCTCGTGACCGTGCGCGACAAGGTCGTGCACGCCCGCTGGCGTGATCGCCACCCTGAACTCGTTGTTCTTGATTTCCTTCGGAACGGCGACCCTCATGCCGACAGCGTACTCGCGGGGCACCCATGGAATCCGCAGTAAATAGGTCAAACTTGTGCTGATTTCGTGAAGATCTTGTTACGAACGCAACCCTTTGCTCTTTGTGTACTGACCCGGCGGCCACTCCTGTGCCAGTATCGATCCAACCCCGCCGGCGAAGGAGATTCCCCAATGACGAGACCAGGCCCGCACGATCCGATGATCGCCCAGTTGGTCGCCCAGGCCCGCCGCGCCCAGCTCAGCCGCCGCCACGTCCTGCAGGGTGCAGGCATCGGCGCTGGTGCTCTCGCACTCGCGGCATGTGCGCCCACCGCAGCGGGCGACCCCACTCCCGCAACCGATGTCTCGGACAGCGACAAGACGCTCACCTGGTCGAACTGGCCCGCCTACATCGACGAGGATGACGACGGCAACTACCCGACCCTCGAGGCATTCACCGAGCAGACGGGGATCACGGTCGAGTACAAGGTCGACATCGACGACAACAACACCTACTACGGGGCGATCAAAGACCAGCTGGCGCTCGGCCAGGCAACCGGTGCCGACACCTTCTGCCTGACCGAGTGGATGGTCGCGCGCCTCATCCGCTTCGGTTACGTGCAGGAACTCGACGCCGCGAACATCCCGAACAAAGCCAATCTCGCACCGGCCCTGCTGAACCCCGACTTCGACCCCGGTCGCACCATGTCGCTGCCGTGGCAGAACGGCTTTGCCGGCCTGGCCTGGAACACCGAAGAGCTGCCCGCCGGGCTTGCCAGTGTTGACGACCTGTGGGCCCCCGCTCTTAAGGGCCGGGTAACGGTGCTCAGCGAGATGCGCGACACAATGGGGCTCATCATGTTGAGCCAGGGCGTGGATATCGCGGGCTCCGCTTGGGGGATGGATGAATTCGCCGCCGCCATCGAGGTGCTTGAGGAGCACGTTGTCTCCGGCCAGATCTCGGGTATCAAGGGCAACGAGTACATGGAGGACTTCGTGTCGGGCGACGCGGTTGCGGCGATCGCCTGGTCGGGCGACATCACCGTGCTGAACGCCGAGGCGGGCTATGAGAAGTGGAAATTCGCGCTCCCTGAGGCCGGCGGCACGCTGTGGGGCGACACCTTCGTCGTTCCGATGGGTTCCCCGCGCAAGAAGAACGCCGAGACGCTCATGAACTACTACTACGAGCCGGAGGTGGCCGCCGAGGTTGCCGCCTGGGTGAACTACATCACCCCGGTGGTCGGTGCCCAGGAGGTCGCAGCCGAGCTGTACCCGGAGCTGGCCGACAACCAGCTGATCTTCCCTAACGAGGAGACGCTGAGCAAGGCGCACATCTTCCGGAGCCTCAACTCGGAAGACGACCAGGCCTTCAACGGCGAGTTCCAGCGCGTCAAGCTGGGTGCCTGATGGCGGGTGGGGCTTTCGCCGAGGCCGGGGCTGATCTTGAGCTCGTCGGTATCACGAAGCGATTCCCCGGCTTCACCGCCATCGAGCACCTCGACCTGACGATCCGGGCAGGTTCCTTCTTCGCGCTGCTGGGGCCTTCGGGGTGCGGCAAGACGACGACCCTGCGGCTGGTCGCTGGCCTCGAGCAGCCCACGGCAGGTCGCATCCTGATCGGGGGCAAAGACGTCACCGACGTGAAGTCCTTCAAGCGCCCCGTGAACACGGTCTTCCAGAGCTATGCGCTGTTCCCGCACATGACCGTGCTCGAGAACGTCGCGTTCGGCTTGCGTCGGCGAGGGATCGCCGACCCGATCGGCAAGGCGCACGAGGCGCTGCGTCTCGTTGAACTTGACCATCTCGCGGCGCGCAAGCCGCAACAGCTTTCGGGTGGCCAGCAACAGCGTGTCGCCCTCGCGCGCGCCGTCGTAAACCGCCCGGCGCTGCTGCTACTGGACGAGCCGCTCGGCGCACTCGACCTGAAGCTGCGGCGTCAGATGCAGCTCGAGCTCAAGTCCATCCAGGACGAGGTCGGCCTGACCTTCCTGCACGTGACCCACGACCAGGAGGAGGCCATGACCATGGCCGACACCGTCGCGGTGATGAACAAGGGTCGGATCGAGCAGATGGGCGCGCCTGAGGAGCTCTACGAGCTGCCGAAGACCGCGTTCGTTGCCAACTTCCTGGGCCAGTCCAACCTCTTCACCGGGACCGTGGCGAGCTCGAGCGGGTCATCCATCGTCGTCGACATCGCGGGTGTGAAGATCGAGGTACCGCGCGAGCGCGCCCAGCGCCACAGCGGCGAGGTCACGATCGGCGTGCGCCCCGAAAAGCTCATGCTGCACGCGAGTGCCCCGAAGAAGACCCCGGGAACGAACGTGCTGGGCCCGGGCCGGGTGACGGATGTCTCGTTCAGTGGCGTCAGCACGCAGTACCAGATCGCGATCCCCGGGATCGGACTGGTGACGGTCTTCGCGCAGAACATGGTGTTCGGCCCGGTCGTGAGCCTCGGGGCAGAGGCCTGGGTGGCCTGGACCGTCGACCACGGCTTCGGCCTCGCCGACGAGCCCGAGCACGGCCCCCGGTTCTCGCCAGACACCGACACCGCGACGATCGCGCTCCAGACCCGGCACGAGCTGCTCGCGGAGATCGAGGAGAACTGATGGCTTTCGCCGCCTTCGGTTCTACCAGTACCGCCGCCGAGCAGGCCCCGCGCCGCAGGAGCCCCGTCGCGATTCTCCTGTTGCTGCCGGGGCTTGCCTACCTCGCCCTGTTCTTCCTCGCGCCCCTCGTCTCGCTCGTGATCACCTCGCTGCAGGCTCCGGTCGAATTTGGCGATGTCGGCCAGTACCAGGCGGCGTTCCGCGTGGAGAATTACGCGACCGTCGTCTCGGCCTACTGGCCGCACTTCCTGCGGGCGTTCGGCTACGCCATCGCCGCGACCGTGCTCGCCCTGCTGATCAGCTACCCGCTTGCCTACTTCATCGGGGTGCGGGCGCGGCAATGGCCGATGCTGCAGGCGATCATGCTTACCCTCGTGATTGCACCGTTCTTCATCTCCTTCCTGCTGCGCACCCTCGCCTGGAAGCAGCTGCTGTCGGATGACTCGGCAATCGCCACCTTCCTGAAGGCGCTCTCGATCCTTCCGCCCGATGGACACCTCACCGGCACGGCCTTCTCGGTGATCTTTGGGCTCACCTACAACTTCATCCCGTTCATGACGCTGCCGATCTACACGACCCTGGAGCGCCTCGACACCCGGTATCTCGAGGCCGGGTCTGACCTGTACGCGAGCCCCGCGACCACCTTCTGGCGGGTAACACTGCCCTTGTCTACTCCCGGCATCGTCTCCGGGACGCTGCTGACGTTCATCCCGGCATCCGGTGATTTCATCAACGCAAGCGCGAGCTTCCTGGGGTCGGCGCAGACGCAGATGGTCGGTAACGTCATCGAGGCGCAGTTCCTCAGCCTGCTGAACTACCCCGCGGCCTCTGCCCTGTCGGTCTTGCTGATGGGGCTTATCCTCCTCATCGTTGGCATCTACGTCCGGCGCAGCGGAACGGAGGACCTGCTGTGATACCTGCCCCGTCAAGGAGAATTCCGTCGCTCGGCAAGTGGCTGTTGCCGCTCTATGCGACCCTCGCACTCGTGTTCCTTCTCGTGCCGATCGCCTACACTTTCGTTTTCTCCTTCAATGATTCGGTCAAATCGAACATCGTCTGGGTGGGCTTCACCCTCGACAACTGGACGAACGTCTGCAACGCCCAGGGGGTGTGCGCGGCGTTCGGCACGAGCATCCTGGTCGGCCTGGTCGCGACGGTCATCGCGACGGTGCTCGGCACCCTCATGGCCATCGCGCTCGTGCGCTTCCGCTTCCGGGGGCGCTCGGCCATCAGCCTGCTGCTGTTCCTGCCGATGGCGACCCCCGAGGTGGTGCTGGGGGCGGGCCTCGCGGCACAGTTCCTCAGCGCAGGGGTGCCCAAGGGTCTCGGGACCATCATCATCGCCCACGCCCTGTTCTGCGTGAGCTTCGTGGTGGTGACGGTGAAGGCGCGCGTGGCGAGCCTCGACCCGGCGCTGGAGGAGGCAGGCCGCGACCTTTACGGCTCGCCCGCCCAGGTCTTCCTGAGGGTCACCCTCCCGCTGCTGATGCCCGGCATCACCGCGGCCGCGCTGTTGTCTTTCGCGCTCAGCTTCGACGACTTCATCATCACCCGGTTCAATAACGGCGGCGTCGAGACCTTCCCGGTCTTTATCTACACGGCTGCAGCCCGAGGGGTGCCAGCCGAAGCCAACGTCATCGCCTCCGCGGTCTTCCTGCTCGCCCTGCTGTTCGTGGTCGTCTCGCAGTTGACCGCGGCGGCCCGCCGCAAGCGGCTCGCGAAGCTGGCATAGCCCGTGTACGAAGACCGGGCCCGGCTCGGGGCGCTATGGGACGCGGAGCTGGAGCGGTTCCGGGCGACCCACCCGGCGTCGGGCGAGCAGTTCCGCCGGGCGGAACAGCACATGCCCGACGGGGTGCCCATGCTCTGGATGGCGAAGTGGCCGGGACCATGGCCGGTGTACGTCGACCGGGCATCGGGTGCGCATTTTGAGTGCGTGGACGGCATCGACCACGTCGACTTCTGCCTCGGCGACACCGGGGCGATGTGTGGCCACGCGCCCGCCGCTGCCGTAGCCCCGATCTCGGCACAGCTCGCGAAAGGATCCACCTTCATGCTGCCCACCGAGGACGCGGCGGCGGCGGCCGAGTTGCTCGCGAGCCGTTTTCCGGTGAGTGAGTGGCAGTTTTCACTCTCGGCGACGGATGCCAACCGCAGCCTCATCCGGTACGCCCGCCAGGTCACGGGCCGCCCCCGGATCCTCGTGCACGACCACAGCTACCACGGCACCGTCGACGAGGCTTACGCGACCCTCGACGAGACCGGCGCGGTCGTGAGCCGTCGGGGCAACATCGGCCCGCCGGTACCCCTGGAGCAGACCACGGCGGTCGTGCAGTTTGGCGACGTCCCCGCACTGGAGGCGGCGCTCCGCGGCCGCGAGATTGCCGCCGTACTCATCGAGCCCGCGCTCACCAACATCGGCATCGTGCTGCCGGAACCCGGCTACCACGAGGCGGTGCGGGAACTGTGCACCCGGTATGGCACTCTCCTCATCGTCGATGAGACCCACACGCTGTCGGCTGGTCCCGGCGGCATGACGGCGACTCTCGGCCTGCAACCGGATGCCGTTGTCGTCGGCAAGAGCATTGGCGGGGGCATTCCGGCCGGGGCATACGGGATGACGCGGGCGTTCGCCCTTGCCGTGCGGGAGTCCCTCGACCTCGAAGACATCGACGTCGGGGGAGTGGGGGGCACCCTCGCCGGCAACGCGGTCTCGCTCGCGGGCATCCGCGCCACGCTCTCGGAGGTGCTCACGGCCGAGGCTTTCGAGGTGATGATCGCCCGCTGCACCGAGTGGACCGCAGGAGTGCAGGCGGCCCTCGAGGAGTTCGACGTCCCGTGGCAGGTGACCCAGCTGGGGGCACGGGCCGAGTACAGCTTCCGTCCCACCGCACCGCGCGACGGGGCTGAGGCCGCGGCGGCGGATGACTTCGAGTTGCAGCAGTACCTTCACCTTCACGCCCTCAACCGCGGCATCCTCATGACACCGTTCCACAACATGGCACTCATGTGCCCGCAGACCTCGTCGGCCGATGTTGAGCGGCACACGGTTGCCTTCCGCGAGGCCGTCGCGAGCCTGTACGGCTAGAGCGTTGCGAACGCGTCGTTGATGACTCCGAGGGCGTCGAGCAGCAGCTCATCGCTGATCGCCAGCGACGGCAGGAACCGGATGACGTTGCCGGAGGTCCCCGCCGACAGCAGCAGCACACCCTCGCGTGCGGCGTACGAGGTGACCGCGGCGACGGCGGCCGCGTTGGGCTCAAGGGTTCCGGGCTGCACGAGTTCGATCGCGAGCATGGCTCCCCGTCCGCGGACATCCCCGATCACCGGGTATTTCTCCTGCAGGGCGTGCAGGGCGGGCTTCAGCACGGCTTCGATGCGCCCCGCTTCGGCGAGCAGGCCGCGGGTCTCGATCGCGTCGAACACGGCGATCGCCGCAGCGGCAGCCACCGGGTTGCCCGCGAAGGTGCCGCCGAGGCCGCCCGGGTGGGTGGCATCCATGATCTCGGCGCGCCCGGTGACGGCGGCGATAGGCAGGCCGCCGGCGATCCCTTTGGCGGTGAGCACGAGGTCGGGGATGACCCCCGAGTGCTCGACGGCGTAGTAGCGGCCGGTCCGGGCCATCCCGCTCTGGATCTCGTCGGCGATGAATACGACGCCGTTGTCGGTGCACCACTGGCTGAGTGCTTCGAGGTAGCCGTCGGCAGGTACCACGAAGCCGCCCTCGCCCTGGATCGGTTCGGCCACGAGGCAGGCGAGGTCTGCCGCGCCCACGGACTTCTCGAGGTAGCTGATCGTGCGGGCGGCCGCCTGCGGTCCGTCGAGCCCGTCGCGGAAGGGGTAGGAGTTGGGGGCGTGGTGCACGTCGCTGGCGAACGGGCCGAAGCCAGCCTTGTACGGCATTGCCTTGAAGGTCATCGCCATGGTCAGGTTGGTGCGGCCGTGGTACGCGTGGTCGAGCACGGCCACCCCGGGGCGCCCCGTGTACTTGCGCGCGATCTTGACTGCGTTCTCGACCGCTTCGGCGCCCGAGTTCAGTAGCACGCTCTTCTTCGGGAAGCTGCCCGGGGTGTGCTCGGCGAGCAGTTCGGCCACCCGGACGTACGACTCGTATGGCGTGATAGTGAACATCGCATGGGTGATGAGTTCGAGCTGCGCGGCGGCGGCGGCCACCACGGCGTCGTCGGTGTGACCGATCGTCATGACACCGATGCCCGAGCCGAGGTCGATGAACTGGTTGCCATCGACGTCGACGACGATCGCCCCGTGGGCGCGCTCGGCGAAGACGGGCAGGGCGGATGACACGCCCGCCGCGACAGCGGCGAGCCGCCGCTCCTGGAGCTCGGCGGATCGAGGGCCCGGGATGGCCGTGACAACGCGGCGCTGCTGTTCGATGGTCATAATGAGATGAGCTTAAGGGGAGACATGGATCACGACTACGCCGTGCGGGTGCAGTGGCTCGGCAACCTCGGCACCGGAACCAGCGGCTACCGCGACTACGGGCGGGACAACGTGCTGTCTGCCGCGGGGAACCCTCCCATCGAGGCATCCGCCGATCGGCCGTTCCGCGGCACGCCGGGGCGCTGGAACCCCGAGCAGCTGCTCCTGGCGGCGCTCGCCGAGTGCCACATGCTCAGCTACCTGCATGTCGCAGTGAAGAACGGCATCGTCGTGACGGCCTACGAGGACGACGCTGTCGGCACGATGCGGCAAGTGGGGGAGGGTGGACACTTCACCTCCGTGACCCTGCGGCCGGTTGTCACGATCGAGGGCGGCGACGAGGGGCTCGCCACCTCGCTGCACGCCGAGGCCAACGCGCTGTGTTTCATTGCCTCCTCGGTGAACTTTCCCGTGCTTCATGAACCAATCACACGAAAGGTTCACGCTGCACTCAGGAAAGATGCAGCAGGATAGAGGCTTACGTTTCTTCCCGAAAGGTGCCTCGTGCGCGTCGCAACCACCCTGCTCGTGACTGCTGGCCTCGTGGCCTCTCTCGCCGCCTGCTCAACTCCGGCCCCCGACACCGCGACGGGGGACTGTGACACCACGCCCTCGGGTGCTGCATCCGACTCGGTCGAGGTGCTGGGTGACTTCGGCACGGCCCCCGAGATCAACTTCGACTTCCCGCTCACCGCGGAGGCGACGCAGCGCACCGTCGCCATCGAGGGCGACGGCGACCAGGTTGTTGATGGCGACACGGTCAACGTGCAGTACACGATCGTGAACGCGACCACAGGTGAAGGAATCGCCGCCACGGATTACACGGAGGCGACGCTCGCCGCGTTCCCGGTTGATGGCACCTTCATTCCCGGGATCACCAACACCCTGCAGTGTTCGACGGTCGGTTCGCGCGTGGTCGGCGTGATCCCTCCTGTCGACGCGTTTGGAGACACCGGTTCGACTGATCTGGGGGTGGCCGCCGGCGACAGCCTCATCTTCGTTGCCGATGTCGTCTCGATCGAAGAGCCCGTCGCCCCCGCGACCCCCGGTGAGTGGACCAAGGATGTTCCCGAGGTGAGCTTCGACGACGCTGGCCTGCCGACAGTCACGCTGCCCGACACAGCCCCGCCGACCGAGCTGCTGCTGAAGGTGCTCGAAGAGGGCGACGGGGCAGAGGTCGCTGCTGGTGACACGGTTACCATCAACTATCAGGGCACCAGCTGGGATACCGGCGAGGTCTTCGACCAGAGCTACGGGGGCGAGCCGGCGACCTTCTCGACCAACGGCGTCATCGAGGGTTTTGCCGCCGCGCTCGTCGGGCAGAAGGTGGGCTCCACGGTCCTCGTCGTTATGCCACCGGAATACGCCTACGGCACCGACCCGGCCCAGCACGAACTGGGCGGCCAGACCCTGGTCTTCCTGATCGAGATCCAGGCGGCGACCGCCGGATAGCGGGAGCACGGGTCGGGGCTGGCAGGATAGCCCCATGCGTCGCGTCATCATCCTCGGGTCCACAGGTTCTATCGGCACCCAGGCCCTCGAGGTGATCGCGGCGAACCCGGAACTGTTTGAAGTGGTGGGGCTCGCCGCAGGCAGCAACCGGGACGCCGTCGCTGCCCAGGCCGCGGCGTTCGGCGTGCAGCACACGGCGTTCGGCGCCGAGGAGGCCGCGCAGCTGGTTCGGGATGTCCCTTCCGACGTTGTGCTCAACGGCATCACGGGCTCCGTCGGGCTCGGCCCCACGCTCGCGGCGCTCGACGCCGGAGTGACCCTCGCGCTGGCCAACAAGGAGAGCCTGATCGTGGGGGGCGAGCTCGTGGCATCCCGGGCCAGGCCTGGCCAGATCGTGCCCGTCGACTCCGAGCATTCGGCGATCGCCCAGGCCCTGCGCTCCGGGACTGACCGCGAGGTCCGTCGGCTTATCCTCACCGCATCGGGTGGGCCGTTCCGCGGGCGCACGCGGGAATCGCTGCGGGATGTCACGCCGCAGGACGCCCTCGCCCACCCCACCTGGGACATGGGCCTCGTGGTCACCACGAACTCGTCCACCCTCGTCAACAAGGGCCTTGAGGTGATCGAGGCGCACCTGCTGTTCGGCGTGCCTTACGACCACATCGAGGTGACGGTGCACCCGCAGTCCATCGTCCATTCGATGGTCGAGTTCGTCGACGGCTCGACCATCGCGCAGGCCAGCCCGCCCGACATGCGCCTGCCCATCTCGCTCGGCCTGGACTGGCCGAACCGGGTTGCGGGGGTCGGCGCTCCACTCGACTGGAACACCGCGAGCCAGTGGACCTTCGAACCGCTTGATGTCGAGGTCTTCCCTGCCGTAGCCCTCGCCAAGCGGGTCGGCGAGGCGGGCAGCACCTACCCCGCGGTGTTCAACGCCGCCAACGAGCAAGCCGTGCTCGCCTTTCACGCCGGGCGAATCGGTTACCTCGACATCCTCGACACGGTCGCGGCGGTCGTCGACGCGCACGAATCGCAGGGGATGAGCCTCGAGGCCGTGTATGAGGCCGAGGCCTGGGCGCGGGCTGCGGCCGACCGGCTACTGGCGGTATGACTCCGCTGTAGTGACCATCGCCGTCTCCCAGTCGCTCGCCGCCACGCCCAGTTCGCGCTCGGTCTCCGCTGAACTCGCGATGAATGGCGCGGTGAACTGGTAGCTGGAGGCGTGCACCTCGCGCATCATCGGGCTGACCAGGCCCGCCGCGCGCAGCATCAGGTCGGGGTAGCCGTATACCCCTCCCTTCGTGCCGTAGCGCCGCGTGACCTGGGCGGCGATCTCGGCCCGACTGAGGTCGGAGGCACTCGGCACGTGCCACACCCGGCCCCACTCGCCCCGGTACCGGGCCGCGGCGACGAGGGTGTCAGCGATGTCGGGGAGGTAGGCCCAGCTGTGGGCTGCATGGGGATCGCCGATCACGCCCGCTCGCCGACCCGCCAGCAGGGGGCCGAAGAACCGGAGCCCGAGGTGCGCCGTCGCGGTGGCACCGGGGCCGAAGTAGTCGCTCGCGCGCACCTCGACGGCGCGGATCTCGCCGCGCTCGTGGGCCTCCCGCATCGCTGCCCAGCCCGCCTTGCGCACGAGGCCCTTCGACTCGGTCGTGGTCTCGGGGCTGTGCTCGGTCATCGGCATCCGCGCGCGACCGTATGAGTACAGGTTCCCCATGGCAACCAGTGCTGCGCCGGATGCACGTGCCGCCCCAATCGCGGCGGCAAAGATCGGCGGCCACAGGGTGCCCCAACTCTCGTACGGCGGATTGGTGCACAGGTAGATCGTGCTCATGCCCGACGCGAGGGCGGACAGTGATGCCTCGTCTGCCGCGTCGACGGCGGCACTGCGGGCCCCCGCGACGCTCGTGCCGGAGCGGGACGCAACGGTAACCTGCTCACCGTTCGCTACGAGTCGCTCGATCACCGCCGAGCCCACGAGGCCGGCTCCCAATACCAGTGATCCCATCCGGCCCTCCCGTGGCTCAGTGCTCGTGCACAGCGAACGTACCGTACTCTTTCGACGTGGAAACCGCGCTGCTGTACCTCCTGGGCATCCTCATCATCCTGCTGGGCGTGGCCATTTCGATCGGTCTCCACGAGGTGGGCCACTTGCTGCCCGCCAAGAAGTTCGGCGTGAAGGTCGGCCAGTACATGATCGGCTTCGGCCCGACCCTGTTCTCGTGGCGACGCGGCGAAACCCAATACGGCGTCAAGGCGATCCCGCTCGGTGGCTACATCACCATGGCCGGGATGTACCCACCGGCGCACAGCGGGGAACGCGGCCGCACCGCCACCACGGGCATGTTCGACGCCCTCGTCCAGGATGAGAACGCCAATCCCCACGTCGACACGGTTGAGGAAGAGCAGCGCGCCTTCTACCGGCTTCCGGTGTTCAAGCGGGTGATTATCA
The DNA here is from genome assembly GCA_044340535.1 of Rhodoglobus sp. Taxonomy (GTDB): domain Bacteria; phylum Actinomycetota; class Actinomycetes; order Actinomycetales; family Microbacteriaceae; genus Rhodoglobus. The sequence goes on along the minus strand of JBIITJ010000037.1, from coordinate 9,457 downwards.
TGCTCGGCGGCCCGCTCATGAACCTGCTGTTGGCCATCCTGTTTTACGGCATCGTGCTGTGCGGGTTCGGGATCCCGCAGACCACCACGACTCTCGGCTCGGTCTCGGAGTGTGTCGTGCCCCAGTCGGCCGAGCGGCAGGAGTGCACGCCAGGCGACCCGGCCGCGCCCGGTTACGAGGGCGGCCTCAAGCCCGGCGACCGGGTGCTGAGCATCGACGGCCAGGAAATCACCGAGTACACGCAGGCCACCGACCTCATCCGTGCCGCCCCCGGAACGACCCTCGACTTCGTCGTCGACCGCGACGGCACCGAGGTGGACCTCCAGGTGACGCCCGCCCTGACCCAGCGCTACGTTGTCGACGAGCTGGGTGCCCAGGTCGAGGATGCCTCGGGCGAGCCCGTCATCGAGGAGGTCGGCTTCCTCGGGGTGGGGTGGGCGACCGAAGTCCGCCAGCAGCCGGTCACCGCGGTCATCCCGAAGGTCGGCGAGACGGTCGTGCGCTTCGTGACCGTGCTGTCGGCGCTGCCCGAGCGCGTCGTCGACCTCGTGGTCGCGACCTTCGGTCCCGGTGAACGCGACCCCAATGGCCTGATCGGGGTAGTAGGAGTCGGTCGCATCGCGGGCGAGATCACGAGCCTCAACACCGTCCCCGTGGCTGACCGCGCGGCGTCCCTCATCGAGCTGGTCGCGGGGCTCAACGTCGCGCTGTTCGTCTTCAACCTCATCCCCCTGCCGCCGCTCGACGGGGGCCACATCATCGTGGCGCTCATTGACGGCATCCGTCGCCTGTTTGCCCGGATGCGCGGCAAGGCGGCACCAGAACCGATCGATGCGGCAAAGGTCATCCCGGTGACGCTCGTTGTTGCCACTGTGCTCGGCGGCCTCACCGTCTTGCTGGTGATCGCTGACATCATCAAGCCGATCAGCATCCTGTAGCCCCGCCCGCTCCGGTAGCGGCGGGCATCCAGCGGACAGCAGGGCTCCGCGCGTAAGCTTGGCGTCGTGCCAGCCATCAATCTGGGGATGCCCAAGGTCCCCGAAGTCCTCACCCCTCGCCGCAAGACTCGCCAGATCAAGGTCGGCAAAGTTGGCGTCGGCAGCGACTCCCAGGTGAGCGTGCAGTCGATGACCACCACGCAGACCACCAACATCAATGCCACACTCCAGCAGATCGCCGAACTCACTGCCACCGGATGCGACATCGTGCGGGTGGCCGTACCGCACCAGGATGACGCCGACGTGCTGCACATCATCGCCGCGAAGAGCCAGATCCCGGTGATCGCCGACATCCACTTCCAGCCCCGCTACGTTTTCACCGCCATCGACGCCGGGGTGGGCGCGGTGCGCGTCAACCCGGGAAACATCAAGAAGTTTGACGACCAGGTGGGCAAGATCGCCGCCGCGGCGAAAGCTGCGGGCGTGAGCATCCGCATCGGTGTCAACGCCGGCTCACTCGAACCGAGCCTGCTGCAGAAGTACGGCAAAGCCACCCCTGAGGCCCTCGTCGAGAGTGCCGTCTGGGAAGCGAGCCTGTTCGAGGAGCACGACTTCCACGACTTCAAGATCTCCGTCAAGCACAATGATCCCATCGTCATGGTCAAGGCCTACCGCATGCTCGCCGAGCGCGGTGACTGGCCCCTGCACCTCGGGGTGACCGAGGCCGGCCCCGAGTTCCAGGGCACGATCAAGAGCGCAACCGCGTTCGGCATCCTGCTGTCCGAGGGCATCGGCGACACCATCCGCGTCTCACTCTCCGCGCCGCCCGCGCAGGAGGTGAAGGTGGGCCTGCAGATCCTGCAGTCGCTCAACCTGCGCGAGCGCAAACTCGAGATCGTTTCATGCCCGAGCTGCGGTCGCGCCCAGGTCGACGTCTACCAGCTGGCCAACGACGTGACAGCGGGGCTCGAGAAGATGACCGTTCCCCTGCGTGTCGCGGTGATGGGATGCGTCGTCAACGGCCCCGGCGAGGCGCGCGAAGCCGACCTCGGCGTGGCATCCGGAAACGGTCGTGGGCAGATCTTCGTCAAGGGCGAGGTCATCAAGACCGTCCCCGAAGCCGACATCGTTGCAACCCTCATCGAGGAGGCAAACCGCCTCGCCGCGCAGATGCCCGCGGGCGAGGTCGGTTCGCCCCAGGTCGTCACTGCCTGAGCTCGTGCGCCCCTCCTCGCGGTAGCCGTTCTCCTGTCCTGCGAGAGCTGCGACCTGACGCAAATGGCTGCGCACGGGCATCCTGGGCGACCATTGCCGTCAGGTCGCAGGGCTCCATCCCCCGTGACGGAGGGCCCGATCGATCTTGTCGAGTAATGTTGCGCGGCGGGCGATGAGCCACCTGTCGACCCGGATGACGCGCCAACCCTCATCCATCAGTTCGTCAAGGCGCGCAATGTCGATCGCAAACTGTCTTGTGCTTTCGCTGTGCTGTCGCCCCTCGTACTCAAGGATCGTGCGGTAGCTCATGAACACGAGGTCTCCGTGCGCGATCGGGGCATCGTACGTGTTGCGAATGAGGCCGTTCACCTCTGGCTCAGGAAAGCCCGCACGGAGCACAAGCAACCTGAGGGCAGTCTCGCGCGCCGAGTCGGTACCCGCCCGAACGAGCTCGACCGCTGCCCGCAGGCGTCGACCGCCTCGTCCGCGATGGCTCTGCACCGCCAACCGAAGGTGCGCGAGGGTCGCCATCGGCTGGGTTCGTCTCACCAACCCGTCTCCCATTGCCACCACATCATCAAGGCTCAAGGTCGCAGCCAGTTGGATCCAGGTGTCGACTGCATTCAGCACCGGTATGCCGTCGATAGAGATGACGGCCGCGCGACCCGACTCATGGCCTGAGACGCCAACAATGCGAGGCGCGCGATGCGGTCGCACCGACGTGACGTGGAGGGGTACCTCCGCAAGGCCCTCTGGGAGTCGAAGCCCCAACAGTGCTGCTGCCGTGGTGTGGCTGAAGTACTGGTCGGGGGTGAGCCTGGGGGAGAGCGCCCGTGCCAGGGCTGCAACAGTCGTGAGGCCGGGGCGCGCTCGAATCCCGTGAAAAGGGCTTGCCAGGTCTGAGGATCGCAGTCGGCCTCGAGTGACACCCGCCGCCGTGGCCTGCTGCACAGTGAATCCGTCGAGACTGATATCGGCGGGGAGCCGGCCGGGTCGAGACATCCGGCGAGTATCGCGCGAAGTCCGTGTCCCCGCCCTCGTTCATCCCCATCTGCCCGGGAAGTGACCCGCCACCTGACAAAGGATGCTGCGCCCGGGGCATCCAGGCAGCGTTCCGTGTCAGGTCAACGGCAGCAGGCTGGATAAGTGGGCCGCCGGTAACATAGGCGGGTGTCTACTCGCCTCTCCCAGCTTTTCGTCCGCACCCTCCGCGAGGATCCCGTCGACGCGGAGGTGACCAGCCACCGGCTGCTCGTGCGCGCCGGTTACATCCGCCGCCAGGCCCCCGGGGTGTTCGCGTGGCTGCCGCTCGGGCTGAAGGTACGCCGCAAGATCGAGAACATCATCCGCGAGGAGCTCGAGGTGTTCGGCGCGCAGGAGGTGCACTTCCCCGCCCTGCTGCCTCGTGAGCCTTACGAGCTGACCGGCAGGTGGGAGAAGTACGGCGACGGGATCTTCCGCCTGAAGGATCGCCGCGAGGCCGACTACCTGCTGGCCCCCACCCACGAGGAAGTCTTCACGCTGCTCGTGAAAGACCTGTACTCCAGCTACAAAGACCTTCCGCTGTCGATCTACCAGATCCAGGACAAGTACCGCGACGAGGCGCGGCCGCGCGCGGGCCTGCTGCGCGGCCGCGAGTTCTCGATGAAGGACAGCTACTCCTTCGACTACACGGATGCGGGTCTGGACGTCTCATACCAGCAGCACCGCGACGCCTACGAGCGCATCTTCCAGCGCCTCGGCCTGGAGTATGTGATCGTCAAGGCCGACAGCGGGTTGATGGGCGGTGCGCGCAGCGAAGAGTTCCTGCACCCCACCCCCATCGGCGAAGACACCTTCGTGCGTTCGGCCGGCGGTTACGCGGCCAATGTCGAGGCGTTCCGCGCGCTGCCCCCCGAGCCTCGCTCGTTCGACGGCCTGACCCCTGCCGAGGTGCTTGACACACCCGGGACACCCACGATCGCCACCCTGGTGGATGTCGCGAACGAGAAGCACCCCCGGCCCGACGGCCGAGCCTGGACCGCCGCCGACACCCTCAAGAACATCGTGCTCGCCCTCACCGCCCTCGACGGCACCCGCGAACTCGTGGTCGTCGGCCTGCCGGGCAACCGCGACGTGGATATGAAGCGTGCCGAAGTGGCGTTTGCCCCCGCCGAGGTGGAGGCGGCGACCGAGGCGGACTTCGCCCGTCTCGACAAGCTCGACGACCGCCCCGGCCTGGTCAAGGGATACATCGGGCCGTGGTCGGCCTCGGGAGCCGTGCTGGGGGAGACCTCGGCCACGGGCATCCGCTACCTGCTCGACCCGCTCGTCTCCGAGGGCAGCGGCTGGATCACGGGCGCGAACGAAGACGGCCGGCACGTGTTCGGTCTTGTCGCGGGCCGCGACTTCGTCGGCGACGGCACGGTTGAGGTCGGCGAGGTGCTTCCCGGCGACCCCGCCCCCGACGGCTCGGGGCCCGTCGAGCTGGCCCGCGGCATGGAGATCGGCCACGTGTTCCAGCTGGGGCGCTTCTTCGCCGAGACCCTGGGCCTGAAAGTTCTCGACGAGAACGGCAAGCTCGTGACCGTCACGATGGGTTCATACGGCATCGGCGTGACGCGCGTGATGGCCGTTATCGCCGAAGCCAACAACGACGGCAAGGGCCTCATCTGGCCGAAGAACGTCTCGCCGTTCGACGTGCACGTCATCGCCGCCGGTAAGGATGAAACCGTGTTCGCGGTTGCCGAGACTCTCGTCGACTCGCTCGAGGCGAGCGGCTTCGACGTGCTCTTCGACGACCGCCCCAAGGTCTCGCCCGGCGTCAAGTTCGGCGATGCCGAGCTGCTGGGCGTGCCGCTCATCGTCATTGTGGGCCGGGATGCCGCCGACGGCCGGGTTGAGGTCTGGAACCGCACCACCGGTGAGCGCGCGAGCGTCGCCCTCGACGAGGTGGGTGCCGCGCTCGTCGGCTGAGCCGTACACTTGACACCGACATCGGCGCGCAGTCGCGCGCGATTCACCAAAATCTGAATATAGGAGGCCCTCAGTGGACATTGACCTGAGCGTGCTGCGCCTCATGGAGCGCGAGCGCGAGATCCCGTTCGAGGAACTCGTGCAGATCATCGAACAGGCGATCCTCACCGCCTACGTCAAGCACGTCAGCGAAGGCGAGGCGAAGGACGCCGCGCCGGTGACGGCCCGAGTGAGCCTTGACCGGAAGACGGGCAAGGTCCGCATCCTGGTTCCCGAAGTGGATGACGAGGGTGCCGTTATCGGTGAGGCCGAAGACGAGCCGGGTGACTTCGGCCGCATCGCCGCCTTCGCCGCCAAGCAGGTCATCAACCAGCGCCTGCGCGACATCGGCGACGATAAAGTGCTGGGGGAGTTCAAGGGTCGCGAAGGCGACATCGTTGCTGGCATCATCCAGCAGGGCCCCAACCCCCGGATGATCCACGTCGACCTCGGCACCATCGAGGCGATCCTCCCCCCGGAGGAGCAGGTTCCCGGCGAGGACTACACCCACGGCCGGCGCATCCGGGTCTACGTCACCGCGGTCAGCAAGGGCCTCAAAGGCCCGCAGATCACCGTGAGCCGCACCCACCCCGCCCTCGTGCGCAAACTCTTCGCCCTCGAAGTTCCCGAGATCTCCAGCGGCATCGTGGAAATCACCTCCCTCGCCCGCGAGGCGGGCCACCGCACCAAGATGGCCGTGCGGGCGCTGGAACCGGGTGTGAACGCGAAAGGCGCGTGCATCGGCGAACTGGGCCAGCGCGTGCGCGCCGTCACGGCTGAACTCAACAACGAGAAAATCGACATCGTCGATTACTCGCCCGACCTCGCCACCTTCGTCGCCAACGCCTTGTCGCCCGCCAAGGTCACCAGCTCCTACGTGATCGATGAAGCGACCAAGGCGGTGCGCGCCCTCGTGCCCGACTACCAGCTGTCGCTCGCGATCGGCAAGGAAGGCCAGAACGCCCGGCTCGCGGCCAAATTGACCGGCGCCCGGATCGACATCCAGCCCGACTCCATCCTGGAAGAGTGATCGCGCGCGCGATCGACCCGGGCGATCGCCTGCTGCTGACAATCCTCCACCGCTGATCCGGGGGTAGTATGGAACCCGTAAGAACCTGCCTCGGCTGCCGTTCCCGCGCCGACACCTCCGAATTACTGCGGATTGTCGCGCGAGATGGCGAAGTGCTCCCGGATCCGTCCGCTGCCCTTCCCGGACGAGGCGCCTGGATTCACCCAACAACACGCTGTGTCGAAACCGCTGCCAAGCGCAGGGCCTTCGGAAGAGCGCTGCGGGTAACCGAGGCGCTGGATACGAGCAGGCTCTTCACCACAGTCGGGATTCCTCCGGGATCCCCCAACCCAAAGGCTGATTGACCTATGGACAACTAATGAGCGGCTCGAAATGAGTTCCGTCCGCCAGAAATAGGTCTGCCCCTGTCCGGGTGCAGGCCCAGACAGGAGAATTGTGGCTGCCAAACCACGCGTACACGAAGTCGCCGCCGAGCTCGGCATCGACAGCAAGATCGCCCTCGCCAAACTCAAAGAGATGGGCGAGTTCGTCAAAGGCCCGTCGTCGAGCATTGAGCCCCCGGTAGCCCGGAAGCTCAAAGCCGCTCTCGAGGCCGACGGCATCAAACCGGCACCCGCCGCCGCTGCCCCCAAGGCAGCACCCAAGGCTGCCCCCAAGCCCATGAACCCGACGCCCGCGCCGGCGGCAACTGCCCCCGAGCCCGAGCACGACACCCCGGCCCCCGCAGCCCCGCCGCTGACCGTGGCCGAGCGCCAGGCCCAGGCGGAAGCCGCCGCCGCTGCTCCTGCGGCTCCCGCCGCGTCGACGGATGCAGCAGCGCCCGCCACCCCCGGCATCCCGCGTCCCGGGACCCCGCGCCCCGGTAACAACCCCTTCACCTCCAACCAGGGAATGGGGCGCCCCGGCATCCCGCGCCCCGGTAACAACCCGTTCACCTCCAACCAGGGAATGGGCAGGCCCGCAAGCCCCGGCTCCATCCCGCGTCCCGGCGCACCGCGCCCGGGCGGCCCCGGCCAGGGCGCCCGCCCCGGTGGGTTCGGCCAGCGTCCGGGCGGCCCCGGTGGCAACTTCCAGCAGCGTCCCGGCGGTCCCCGCCCGGCCGGTGCTGGCGGCTTCCGCCCCGGAGGCGCACCCGGTGGTGCACCCGGCAACAACTTCGGCCCCAACCGTCCGCCGGCAGGCGGCGCCGGTGGCCGTGGCCGTGGCCCCGGCGGTGGCACGGCAGGTGCGTTCGGTCGTGGCGGTGGCAAGAGCAAGGCCCGCAAGTCGAAGCGCACCAAACGCGCCGAATTCGAACTGAGGGAAGCCCCGTCGCTGGGTGGCGTCAGCGTTCCCCGCGGTGACGGCAAGACGGTCATCCGCCTGCGTCGCGGCGCCTCGATCTCTGACCTCGCCGACAAGCTGGAGACGATCACCGGCTTCACGGTGCAGCCCGGCGCGCTCGTGACCGCACTGTTCCACCTCGGGCAGATGGCCACGGCCACCGAATCGCTCGACGAAGGCACCTTCGAGATCCTCGGGGAAGAGCTCAACTACAAGATCGAGATGGTCTCGCCGGAAGACGAAGACCGCGAGCTGCTTGCTGGCTTCGACCTCGACCTCGACCAGGAACTCGAAGACGAAACCGACGAAGACCTGGAGATCAGGCCGCCCGTCGTCACCGTCATGGGCCACGTCGACCACGGAAAGACCAAGCTCCTCGACGCGATCCGCAAGGCCAACGTCGTGGCCGGTGAGGCGGGTGGCATCACCCAGCACATCGGTGCTTACCAGGTCTGGACCGAGCACGAAGGCTTCGAGCGGGCCATCACCTTCATCGACACCCCCGGCCACGAGGCGTTCACCGCCATGCGTGCCCGCGGTGCGCAGGTCACCGACCTCGCGATCCTCGTGGTCGCCGCCGACGACGGCATCATGCCCCAGACGGTGGAGGCGCTCAACCACGCCCAGGCCGCCGGGGTGCCGATCGTCGTGGCCGTCAACAAGGTCGACAAAGAGGGCGCCAATCCCGCCAAGGTGCGCCAGCAGCTCACCGAATTCGGCCTCGTCGCCGAAGAATACGGCGGCGACACGATGTTCATCGACGTGTCGGCGCTCAACAACCTCGGCATCGACAAGCTGCTCGACGCGGTGCTGCTCACCGCAGACGCCGGTCTCGACCTGCGCTCCAACCCGAACAAGGATGCCCGCGGTGTCGCCATCGAGGCGAAACTCGACAAGGGCCGCGGTGCCGTTGCAACCGTGCTCATCCAGTCCGGGACGCTCCGCGTCGGAGACTCCATCGTTGCCGGAACGGCCTACGGCCGCGTTCGCGCCATGATGGACGAGAACGGGGATGCCGTCGAAGAGGCCTTCCCCTCCCGCCCCGTGCAGGTGCAGGGCCTCTCGAGCGTCCCCCGGGCCGGCGACACCTTCATCGTCACCGAAGAAGACCGCACCGCTCGCCAGATCGCCGAAAAGCGTGAAGCCGTCGAACGCAACGCCCTGCTGGCCAAAGCCCGCAAGCGCATCAGCCTCGAAGACTTCACCAAGGCCCTCGAAGATGGCAAGGTCGAATCGCTCAACCTCATCATCAAGGGTGACGTGTCCGGTGCTGTCGAAGCACTCGAGGACTCGCTGCTCAAGATCGAGGTCGACGAGAGCGTCCAGTTGCGCATCATCCACCGCGGTGTCGGTGCTGTCACGGAAAGCGACGTCAACCTCGCGACCATCGACAACGCCATCATCATCGGGTTCAACGTCCGCCCCGACACAAAAGCGCGCGAGCGTGCGCAGCGTGAAGGTGTCGACGTGCGCTTCTACTCGGTCATCTACGCGGCGCTGGAAGAGATCGAGAACTCGCTCAAGGGCATGCTCAAGCCGGAGTTCGAAGAAGTCCAGTCGGGTGTTGCCGAGATCCGCGAAGTGTTCCGCTCCTCCAAGTTCGGAAACGTCGCCGGTGTCGTGGTGCGCTCCGGAACGATCACCAGGAACGCCAAAGCGCGGGTCATCCGCGAAGGCGTCGTCGTCGGCGACAACCTCGCCATCGAATCGCTCCGCCGGTTCAAGGATGACGTCACCGAGGTTCGCACGGACTTCGAAGCCGGTATCGGCCTCGGCAAGTTCAACGACATCCAGGTCGGCGACGAGATCGAGACGATTGAAATGAAGGAAAAGCCGCGGGTGTAGCCCGTGGTGACGGATGCGGGTCGGGGATATCTCTCCGGCCCGCATCCGGCGGCTCGCCCTGGCGGGCTCGCCGCTGCCAGGCCCAACCAGCGGGCCGGAGAGATATCCCCGA
>JBIITJ010000036.1:0-26374 GCA_044340535.1 Rhodoglobus sp. | reverse complement strand
GCCCCGCCACCGGAAGCGGCCGCCCCGCCACCTGCGCCCGCAGCGCCGCCTGCTGCGCCACTTGCAGCGGGAGCTGTGCTCGGCGCGGGAGGAGTCCCGCCTCTCGCGCCGCTTTGCCCTCCGAGGACGGACTTTGCCGCGTTCGGCTGAGCCTTGACCGGTAGCGGGACGGGTCGGTTGAGCGCCGACTTCGCTTCCTGCTCGCTCGACATCGCGTGGTACATGTCGAAGCCCACGAACGAGATGAACTTGTACGTCAGGTAGGGCGCGAACGCGGCGATGAACATCAGCACGACGCCCGAGATCGGGTCACTGATCGAGGCGAGGTCGAGGTCGATGGGCGCGCTGATCTGCCCAATGGCGACGAGGAACACGACGACGATGACGAGCTTCGAGAAGATGAGCGCCACGACAAACGCCGCCCAGCGTCCGAACCAACCCTTTGCAGCATCCCAGGTGAACCCGGCGAGTGCGATGGGCGCGAAGACAATGGCGACCAGTAGCAGCGCCTTACGGATGAGCAGCGTGAACCACACGATGCCCGCACCCGCGATGCCGAGCCCGGCAAGGAAGATCGTGATGATCGCACCGACGCCGGGCGAGGCGATGTTGATCGTCGTCAGCCCAGCGGCGAGCAGGGCCATGCGGTCGCCGATGCCTTCCATCGTGTTGCCAGTCGCCTGCACGATGCCGATGGTGAGTTGATCGGTGACCTCCAACAGGGTCGCGGTGAGGGTGATGGCGACGAACGATCCGAGCACCGACTTGGCGAGTCCCACGCCCGCGCGCGACAGTGCCATCGGATCTCGATGCACGAGCCCGGTGATGAGTTGGAGGCAGAAGAAGACGAGCATGACGAAGATCGCCACCCCGAACAGCACGTTGTAGACCGAGACGTACTGGCTTCCAGTGACGTCGACGAGCGTTGTCGAGTCGAACACCGCCCACACGCTTTCGAACAGCCAGGCGGCGGCCTGCCCCATTGCCTGCGCGAGCCAGTCGAACGGCGCGGAGATGAGCGACGCAGTTCCCTCACCCACGGCATCGCACACCGAGGCGATGACGGGCACATCACAGATACTCATCGGCTCAGCCATCTCAACTCGGTCGTGGAGTCAGACCGACTGGCCGACGCTCCAAAAGAAGTTCACGAGCGTCACCGACGCACCGCAGATGATCGCCGCGCCGCACGAGACGAGTACGCCGACCTTGCCCCGGCTGGCGAGGTGCGGATTCGAGCTGTTCGCCCCGTAGCCCCAGACCACGGCCGAGATGATGAGGGCGAGGACAGCGAGGATGAGCCCCACCGTCATGGCCGCGCCGACGATGACGCGGAGCTGTTCGATGCCGGGCAACCCGTCGGTATTGGGGTCGATGTCGATCACTGTGTGCTCCTTGGAATGGACGGGCGGGTCTCGTCCATCAGGTGCGCACGGCGTCCCGAGGAACGTCGGAGGTCAGGGTTACCGTCGTGGCTATGCGAGGAGTTCGTTGCCCGACAAAGCGCCCTCCGATTGAGACTCGGCTGGAGGCTGCGACCGTCGCGGCGCGCGTAGCGAAGGGCGCAGAAGCCGTGCAGTGCCACTACTGCGGCTGGTGGCACGTCGTCGGCCACGGCTCGCCGCTGGAGCGGCCCTCGAAGCCGCGCAAGCGTCGCTGAAGAGTGCTGGTTGCCGTGCGGCGAACCCTACGCCAGCTCGGATGCTCCCGCCTTGGCGCGATGCGTCGTCAGATCAGCGTCGGTGCTTCTGGCAAGGGCTCAATGGAGCGCAGGGTGTAGACCTGGCGTCGGCGTGCGTTCGCACCCTTGCCTACGATCGTGACGACATCGAACACTGCGCGAACGCGCGCGTTCGCAGCATCATGCTGCACGACCTGCTCCATCAGCTCTGGGCTAGGAACCGCGGCTTCGATCGCTGCTGCGCCGTCGGGGGTGAACCACAAAGCGCCAACTGATCGGCGTTGCCCGTCGATGACTCCATCGAGGCGCACGACATCGCTGCTCTCCTGGCGCTCGTCGAGGACTCGGAGCAGTGCCTTGGCACCTAATGGGCTGACATGCAGCGGTTGGAATCCATGCTGAGATCGCAACTCACCTGCGATATCCCAATTCTGTTCGTCGATTGCCCGTGCAACTCGTTTCAGTCCGGCGTGCGCCTTCTGAGGCAGGTCGGCAGCCAGCCCGGACAGAACGTCGTCGGTGAGGCTTGCCCCTTCGTGTTGAGCGCGCGAAAGCAGCACCGCTACGGTGTCCAGGGACGTCGAGTCGACCGAGGGCGTGCGAGTGTTCTGCGCGGTCTTTCCTGGTGCTTCCTCGGGTGGCGCGGCCTTCAGGACTACACGCACGGAGCCAGGACTCGGCGCGAGGACTCGCAGCGTTGACGCGCGCCGTTGGCGTCCAAGTAGGTGCTTCGCGACTTCCTTCGTCGCATCGGCCAGACCACGCACGAGGGAAGCGAAGGACTCCGCGTTTGCCTCATGATTGTGCACTGTCTCGCCGTCGAGATGCAGGTCAAGCTCGGACTGCGCACGGTTCGTAAGCTCGAAGAGAACCGGGCGCAGTGCATCGTTCTCGGATGCTATTGCTTCGAGGGATTGACGCTGCAGGCGGCTGGCGAAGTCCTCGCCTTCGGCGGCGTGCCAGGCGTCGCGGAACTGATCGAGTGCCTGGTTCGAAAGCGTCATGACCTCACCTCCACGAAGCCCTTTTGTGTGCCGTTTAACTTCGTCCGGTTCTCGCCGAGCACCGTGGACCAATGCTCCCGCCAGTAAAGAGTCCTGTCCACGTCTCCACGCAGGCACAGGAACGCGTCGACGAGCCCCGACATGGGCTGTTGACGCGGCGGGCCAGGTTTGGTGAACATCTGGTCCAGGTGCTGCTGCTCGTCGTCAGGAAGGTTGTTGAGTTCGTCCGGCCTGAGCATGACCGTAACATCGACGTCCGACGGAGCCGCCCAGGGCTTGTGAGTGATGAATCCGCCGTCGACCCAGAAGCGAGCGCCGGGCACGATCCCGCTCACGATCCCATGCCAGAGCTGGAATGCGTCGAAGACGACGCGACGCCGATCAATGAATGGTGCGGCGGCGACAAAGCGTTCGTCGATCTCTTCGAGCGTCGCCGTGTGCAACCCCTGTGGGAGGTACCAGGTCCCGTCTTCGAAGGGCGGGATCACGCGTTGCTCCCCATGCGCGCGATTATATCCAGCGCACGAACGTGATCGGGCTGCGGCTCGTGGCGCGGCGAGCGCACGAGTGGTGACAGCACGACGCCTCAGATGCCCGCGCCGACTCCGAGCAGGAAGTTGACCCAGGTGACGCCGAGGCCGGCGAGTGCGGCAGCTCCGACGGAGACGAGGAATCCGGTGCGCGCGCGGACAGCCGAAGTGATGTTGCCGTTCGCCGACGAGATCGCCCACACTGCGGCGCAGATGACGAGCATGAGCACGGCGAGGATGAGCACGATGGTCAGCAGCGCGCCAACGATGGCGCGCAGTTCTGCCTGACCGCCGACGGCTCCGAAGTCGGGGAATATGTCCATGTCACGCGGCCATCTCTGCTGAGCAGAGCGCCGCGGTGCTTGCGGCATCGAGGTTCTGCACTCCGTGGGCGGCAAGCCACGGCTCGGCATCGACGGCCGCTGCGTTCGAGCCGCCTGGCCGGATCTCGAAATGCAGATGGGCTCCGGTCGACCTGCCCGCCGAACCGACGTTGCCGACGTGCTGCCCTGCAACGACGCGATCCCCGACGCTGACGAGGACGCCGCTCTGCCACATGTGGGCGTAGGCGGAGGCGATGCGCTGTCCATCGATGGTGTGCTCGATGATGATGAGGTTGCCGTAGCCGCCCGACGGCCCGGCGAAGCTGACCACGCCATCGGCGAGCGCGAGGATCGGCGTGCCGTCGTCGGCAGCCCAGTCCGTTCCCGAGTGGAACGCTCGCTCACCAGTGAAGGGGTCTTCGCGCCACCCGAAGTCGCTGGTGTTCACCCACGTCCCGCTCGGCAGCGGGAAGACGATGGCGGTCGTCTCGGGTACGTTGCCGAGCGGCGTACCGCCCGGCGTGGTTTCGGCGCGGCGCGTGAGTGCAGCGAGGATCGCCTCGGCGACCGGCTGGTAGTTCTGGTAGCGGTCGGGATATGCCGAGACCTCGACCGCTTGCGCTGCCTCGCCAGGGTCGAGGTGCTGCCAGTCGGGTATGTCGAGCAGTCCGCGCGGTGATGGGTAGTTCGGCCCGCTCGAACCTCCGTAGAAGGCGCGCGATTGGTAGGTCGCGTTCATCAGCTCTGCGACGGTGCCCCATCCTGCGCTCGGCCGCATTTGGAATAGACCAAGAGAGTCGTGATCGCTGCCCTCTCCGTCGTTCGGGAAATCGTTCGACTCTGGTATCGCAGCCGAGTTTGCGAGCATCCGTAGCCGCGACTCGGTGAGTGCGGCCATGAGCGCGATGACGATGCCAGCGCGACCAACGCCCTCGGTCTGCGCGCCGACCGTGATGATGGTGGCTGCATGGGTTAGCTGCTCGTGGTTGAGGGTCACGGTCTCGCCCGCGCGCGTCGTGGCTGTGAGCGACTCCGGGATCGGCCCGACAACGAGGGAGCTTGACGAGAGACATGCGGCGAATACAGCGGGCGACACGAGCAGACCCACGCCGACCAGGCTCATGGGGAGCACTGCGACGAGGGTGGCGATGACCACAACGAGCTTCTTCATGCGGGTGCCGATCAACGCAGGGGGTTGTCAAGCTCGGAGATGCGAAGCGCGCGGCAGGTATCGAAGGTCGGCTCGCAGGTGATGAAGACGGTGAACGCGACCTCGTGGGAGCTGGTCACGGGCTCGGTGCCGTGGATGCCCTCGCGTTGCCGAATGCCGGTGATCGTGTAGGCGACGGTGCCCGGAAGGATCTGTCCCTCGGCTGCCTGATCCAGCGCCGTCGCCCACTCGTCCGGCACGAACACGTCGTTGATGTCGAGCCATTGGCGCGTCTGCATCGTGCGGAGCTGCGCCCAGGCGTCCGCGGTCGGGAGGTAAGTGCGCACGTCGGAGGCGAGCCCGGCGGTCTCATTGCCGGAAGGGTCGCCCACGTCCACGATGACCTGTGCGTAGTCGGTTGGCCCGAACTCGGTCGCGGTGTCCCATGTGAATAGCGCGGTGGCGAGGGCGCGCGCAAACGTCTCGGGGTCGTCGGACTCACGGACGACGGGCGGCGCGCTCGATGTCGGCGACGGCGTGCTGGTCGACGCGCCGGGAGGATCGTCCGCGGTGTTTACGGGCGAGGGGTCGGAGCGAGGCGCGAGCAACAGCCCGTAGAGCCCGACTCCGACGAGGACGGCAAGCACGGCGGCACCGACGATCAGGAGGATCATGAGGCGACGATGGAAGCGAGGCTCTTGCATCAGGCACTCTCCTTGGCGAGGCGTTGGCGGGCGGCTCGGGCGGCGCGGGCCGCGTCGAAGAAGCGGACGGTAGCGTCGAGGATCGTCTCCAAGTGCTCCCACTGGTCATCACTCAGCGCGGTGCCGACCTCGGCAGGGTCGTAGTGTGACCACCACTGATCGAGGTCGTTCCAGGTGAGGGTGAACGCCCGCACCGGATAGCGAACCGGCGCGGCGCTCGACGCTGGCGCGGGGGCCGGGCCTCGCTTGCGCCCTAGCTTCGCGCGCTCCAGCGCCTCCTGCGCGAGCAGCTCGAGTTCGCCTGGTGGGTCGGGTTCCTCCTGCGGGATCGCCAGCATGGCGATCGTGCGGGCGTGCGCCGTGGTGATCGACGAGCCGCGGTCGATGGCGTCGAGTTCGGAGCGGGCGAAGCCGCGCACGTCCTCTGGTTGGCGGGGGTCGTTGGCGATCCGTTGGAGGTCGTTGATCTGCTCCAGGCTCGTGTACGACTTGCGCCCGGTGACCATGAGCGCAGCCTGCGCGCGGGACTTGCCCGGAGCACCGACGAGCGGTGGTGCCGTCACGGCACCACCGCTCGTTCCGGCGATTTTCTCGCCAGCACCGAACTGCGTCGCCGCCTGACGACGAGCAGCGTCCTCGGCCATGAGCGTCTTCAGTTCGCGGTACAGCGCCGCGGCCTCCGTCTGCGTGAATGGCTTATGCAGCACGTTGTCGGCCTGCTCCGCCATGAGCCTCTGGAGCCGGTCGCTGATCCCGGAGCGGACGAAGACGTTGACCTTCTTGTGGCCGAGCTTGCGCAGCGCCGCGATGCGTCGAGCGCCGCACACGAGCACCCCGTCCGGTGTCACGGTCGGGGGCTGGAGCAGCCCGTCACGTTCGATGGATGCCGCGAGCGCATCGATGTCGCCCAGCTCCGTGCGATGGCGGTTGCCGACGACGATGGAGTCGATGGTGCGCTCCAGCTCGATGTGCCCTGTGCCCGCCGCCATGTGCTCACCTCGCCCCAGCCAGAGTCGGGGCGTTCAGGCCAAGCAGCAGCACGAGGTCGTCATCGGTGAGCAGCGCCCGTAGGGGCTCGCCGACAAGGAGCCGGAACAGCACGCCGCGGCCGACGGCGGTGTGCGCCTGGTCGGGATCGGGGTTGCCGAGGATCGCACGGAGCAGTGCGTTCCAGCTCGTCGACGACAGATCGAGCACGGCCCGAGCGTGTGGGTCTCGCCGCAGTGATTCCGCTGCGCTCGCCCGCGACGGCGCTTCGCCGAGTCGAGTGCAGATGTGCTCGATTGCCGCGCGCGCCGTCTGCTCCGGCCAGTCGAGCAGCGTCAGCAGCTTGATCGCGTCCTCGACCGCGTGGACGACGCCAGATACCTCGTCGTCCGGTTCGTCCCCGACCTCACCCGCGGGCGCGACCTGGAACGCCTCGTGGTAGTCGGTGAGCGGGTTCTCCCGGTCGCTGAACCGCTCCGGGTCGTGGAAGCCGCTGTACTGCGGCCTGCGCGCCTGATGCGTTGAGCACAGCAGGCCATTGCCCCGTTCCTCGGCGATCAGCGTGACCTGCACGGCGCGGGTGATGACTGCCCACGGATCTTCCGCGTTGCGCACGGCCGGGGTGCGCATCGCGTCGAACGCGGCGCTCGCCGCCTCCCACTGGTCGAGGCCGTGCTTTCGCGCGAGGCTCGCATACCGACCCGCCGTGTACTCCATGAGCGCCGCAACATCCACGTCGCGCCGCCATGCGCCTTTCCCGTCGCCGTGCAGACGTTCCAGGAGCGCGCGCAGTCCCTCCGGGGTGCGGAACGACGTTGGAGCGGCCGGGGCAGACATGGTGCGCTTACAGGCGTCGGAGCGGGTCGCGGCTGACAGAGGACTGGTGCGTGGGCGACTGCCCGAATGCAGAGAGCGGCGCGAGGCCCTGCGCACGCGCACGGATACCGGGCCGGGTCACCGGAGTCGCCTGCGGCGAAATCTGCCGATGCTCCTCGGCGCGGCGCGCCAGCTCTGAGCGCAAGTCGATCCCGCGCCCGATCATGCGAGCCGAGGCAGACGGGAGCAGCTCGGTCGGCCGCACCCACACCACCTGGCTGTGATCGTTGTCGGCCCGCAGCCGACCTTCCAGCGACGTGGCCGCAGACGATGCGCGCGCGGGGCGGGACGGATCACCGTGGCGCGCCAACTCCGACACCTCCGATACCTCGTCGCGGCGCTGCTCGGCGACACGTCGAGCCTCCGCAGCCTCGTGCGCACGTTTCGTGTCTGGTGTCTCGTCGTTCACAGCGTGCCTCCTTCCGGCGTGGCGGCGAGCGCGGGCGTCGCTAGCCAGCGGCCGACCGTGGACGGGTGCACTCCGGTCGCACGAGCGATGGCCTTGTTCGTCATGCCGTCCTCCTTCAGTCGCAGGGCGAGTTCTCTAGGAGCAAGGTGCGCGGGCGGTTCCGGCGACAAGTACTCGACCGCGTTCGACACCGACCCGGCGGGCTGCACCGATGGCTCCGCACGGAACCGTCGGGTGAGCACGACGGTCAAGTGCGTGATCGCCAGGAGCACGAGCGGCGGGACGGCAGCGACCGCTCCTGCGAGGGCCGAGGGAACGTCGGCGTCGGCGGCGACGACCGCGTGGATCGCGTTGGCCGCGACCGAGACCGCGGCTCCGGCTACGAGTAGCAGCCACGGATACCAGGCGGCGCGCTGCCCTCCCAGGGCTACGACGGACACCGTGGCGACGACGATGATGCCGTCCACGATGAGCGGCCACGCCCAAGCCTGGCTTTCATCGACGCCGGAGCGTCGCGCGAGGTCGGCGAGCGCCGTGAACGACAGCCAGAAGGCGGCAGCGGCAATGAACACGGTCCCGGCCACCGCCGTCCACACGGCAAGCCGCCCGCGCGGGCGTTGCGCGATACTGGGGATCACGAGAGCACCTGTCCTGATGAAGGCCGAGATGTCGAGCCGGTGACAAGGCTGGCGGTGGGCGCTGCGGGCGCTCCCGTCGCAATGCGATGCGCCGAGCGGATCGTCGTCTCGATCTCCGGTGCGGGCAAGCCTGCGCGCTCCGCGGCCGGCCCGAGCGCGGCCCGCACCCGGTCAGGCGGGATGCCCGCCTCGATGAGTCGGCACGACGCCCAGAACAGACCACGGTTGCGCTCGCCCTCGCCGCGCATCCCGACCCAGCGTGCGATCCGCTCCACGTCGATCCCGTCGACCCGCTCGATGGGGACAGCAGCCAGCGACCGCACGGGCCGCGGGTCGAGGAACTGCCGCAGCGCGCGGGCATCGACGGGCACGGCGTCACCGCGCCCGGACCCGATGAGGGCATAGGCGCACGGCCCACCGTCGGTGGGGATGATCGAAGGCGGCGCGACGACGTAGCCGCCTGCGCCGCGGAAGTCGATGCCCGCGCGCGCCGCCTGCCAGGACGGCTGGGCGTGTTCGGGATCGGCAGGGTAGTAGGCGTGGACTCCGCCAGAGGGCGTGCGGACGAACGCGGCCCAGCGATCTGTCAGCCCTTCGCGGCGAGCCAGCTCGAAGGCCGCGAAGCCGCGGATCGCGCCGTGCACGTCGACATCCACGACCTCCAGCCCGGAGACGTGTCCGGTCGGCACGCCGATGTTGGCGCGCGGCCAGCGCGCCCACCAGCGGGTGATCTGTCGAGGATCGCTGCTGGCCTCGTGGAATCCGCGCTTGGTCAGCGGTCGCTTGCCCCCAGCGACGCAGGGGAACACGGGCACGCCCGCCTGGGCGTAGCGGTGCGCCGCGACGCTAGGCGAGATGCCCGCGACGGAGGCGAGCAAAGCAGCCGCATCGAGGGGCTCGCGCTCGGCGCGCGACGCTTCCGGCATCGTCATCTCGGCACCTCCGGTGGCCTGGTCGTGAGCCATGAGGCTCTTGTCGATCAGGTGCGCCAGGGCTTCCGAGAGGTGGTGGGGCAGTACCCGACCCGATGCCATGTCCTGGCGGCTGCGGGATGGCGTTGTGCTCATGGAATCGTCTCCTCTCGCTCACCGGGCCGCGCGTTGAGCATGCTCAAACTGTTCCGAGTCCCGTTCTAACATCGGGTGTTGAGCATGCGCAACAGTTGATTTGTGCATGCTCAAACGGTAGGTTTGGGCATGCACAACCACCCTTGGGTGGACTGCGCCCATGCCTTGGCCCTGGCGTAGGGAAGGGGGTCAGCGAGGATGACCGAAGACGAAAGTCAGGCTGCGGCTGACGACCTCGCCAAGCGCCTGCGACTTCTGATGGATGTCGCCGTCGCTGAGTCTGGCTCCGAGCCGACCTACACGCAGATCGCGGATTACTTGAGACGACGTGGCATCAGTCTGTCGCGGTCACGATGGACGTACATGGTCAACGGCCACCGATACGTTCAAGACCCCGCCATCTTCGAGGGGCTCGCTGCCTTCTTCGATGTCGATGCTGCCTTTCTCTCGGGTGAGAGCGGCGCGGCTACTCCCGAGAAGGTCTCCGCTCAGCTCTATCTCGTGCGTTCGATGCGCGCGGCGAAGGTGAAGTCCTACGCCGCCCGCACTCTCGGCGACATCTCGCCGAGAGCACTTCAAGCCATCAGCACGTTTCTAGATGAGGAGTTGACGCGTACACCTGAGCCCTGACGGGCTTCGCGCGCCGCAGCGCCGAGATCAGTACATGCTCGGCCGAAAGGAGGCAACCGTGAACACCGAAGAGACCGTTTCGGCGGCCGTCGCCGAACTTCGGCTCGGCAGCAGGTTCACGCTGGAGCACCTTCTCCAGGCCGTTCAAGAGAGGCGGCATCGCAGACTCCGTGTCGTAGAACTCGCCGACCTCGACACCCGCGACGGCATCTGCGCGCTCTGGTTGGTCACCGACACCGAAGACTTCGTGCTCCACGCACGCAGCGACTCCACGCTGCACCGCCAGCAGTTCGTCCTTCACGAGTTCGCCCACATGATCCTCGGTCACACAGAGGGCGATGACTGCACGGCCGGGGATGTCTTGCTGCCCAACATCCCTCCCCACACGCGCGGACGCCTGCTCAAGCGGCAGGACATTGACAGTGAGACGGAGATCGCTGCCGAGTCCCTCGCTGATCGGCTGGCTGCGGGCATCCGAGGATCGGTGTTCGCCGAGTCGCGCTATTTGGAGATTTTCGGTTGATCCAGACGCTCGTCGCGACGCTCATGTGGGCGCTCGTGGCGAGCCTGCTCATCTTCCGCCGCAAACGGACGGATCGGAGTATCACCCACGCCTCCGTCACGATCGCCGTCGCGATGACCCTGAACGTCGACGCCATCTACCTCGCCACCGATCCGCTTCTTGGTGGAACGAATGTCACGACCCTCGTTGCGGATGGGCTGCTGATGACCGGGATCTTCTTCCTCGGTCGAGGCGTCATGAAGGCCGACGAGTACCGACCCAGGTTCGTGCGGGCCGCAGTGGGCATCCCGGTGCTCGTCATCTCGCTTCTCGCGATCACTACGACATTCATGTTCATCGACCGAGGCGCAACCACGACTCGATTCATGATCGACTTCGGCGCGCAACCCGCGGCAGCGACCTACTCGATCATCAACTTCAGCTACTTCTTCCTCGTAATCACGACGATGATGATCCTCGCCGCGCGGCAGTACCTGCGGAGCTGCGGCATCCAGCGACTCCCCGCAGGGCTGCTGAGCCCGGGATCGGCGCACGGCGGGGCACTGTGCCTGGCAGTGCTGACGATGGACGTCGCACACGTCACCGGCCAACTCGATCTCATGCGTGCCGTCCAACCAGCCTATGAACCGCTCTCCCTGCTCGCGTTCCTATTCCTATGCGCGGGCTTCGCCGTGCAACCAGCCGTCCGTCGCGCCCAGCACGACATGCGGCGGAAGCGCACCGATGGCCTCGCGGCACAGTTGGAGCCTCTGTGGAAGCAGGCGTCCCTCGTGCGGCCTGGGCTGAGCCAAGCAGACCCGCTCGCTGCGGGCGCGGATGACCCGGAGAGCCGTCTACACCGAGAGATCGTCGAGATCCGCGACGCGATGATCGACCCGCGCGTCACCTTCGACATCAGCGCAGCCGAGCGCGCGCTACTGGAGAGCGCCGAGAGCCACCTCCTCGGACTCGACACGAGGGCGACACGGGCCACCGCTTCACCAGCGACCGGGGTCGACGACGGGGGCAGCTCGTGATCCGTCGGGTCGCACTAGGTACCGGACTCGTTGCGGCAGCCGCGTTGGGTGTCGGCTGGATGATCGCGCGGCGGCTGACATCCCCCAGCACGCGAAGATACGACCTGATCGTCCGCGAGGTGGAATACGACGGCGACGCCTGTTTCATCGTGCTCGACCGAACTCACCAGACCGCAGCCGAAGGCGCTTACAACCTCTGGTTCGAGAACGGAGGTTGGGCGCAACTCTCTGCGGACGTGCTCGACCGTGGACCAACCCTGATCGCGCGACAGGTGACGAGCACTGCACCGGAACTCACTCTCAGGGCTGGCGATCGCGTCTCGTGGAGCGGCATCTATTACGCGACCCCTCGCGACGCCGGCCTCCACGCACACGACATCACCATCGATACTCCCGCGGGGCCTGCCCCCGCCTGGCGCATCGACGGCGACAGCGCCAGTTCGACGTGGGCGATCCACATACATGGCCTCGGCAGTCTCCGCGCCGGAACACTTCGCGGTGTGCTCGCCGCAACCGACCGCGGCTACACCTCGCTCGTCATCACCTACCGAGCCGACGGCGAAGGCCCGAGAGGCGGCAACGGCCGCTCAACCCTCGGCCTCACCGAGACCGACGACGCCGAGGCCGCCATCGAGTACGCGATACGGCACGGAGCCCGACAGGTCGTGCTCTTCGGATGGTCGATGGGTGCCGCCATCGCGCTCCAGCTCGCCCACCACTCGCCGCATCGCCGCATCGTCGCAGGTCTGGTGCTCGAATCACCCGTGCTCGACTGGACCGAAGTCATCAAAGCAAACTGCACCCGCAGCGGACTCCCCGCAGCCGCGGGAAGCCTCGCGATCCCGTGGCTGACGATCCGCCCCCTGGCTCGCATGGTCTGCCTGCCCGACCGCATCCCGCTCCGATCCCTCGACTGGACGGCCCGTGCCGAGGAACTCACCACCCCCACGCTCATCCTCCACGGCACCCACGACGACTCCGCACCGATACGGCTCGCGCAAGCACTCCGAGATTCTCGGCCCGGCCTTGTTTCGCTAGAGGTCTTCGAAGCGGGACACACGCTCTCGTGGAACTCCGACCCCGACCGATGGCAGAGCGCGGTGATCGCCTGGCTCGCCGCCCACATCCCAGTCCTTCTTCGCCAACCGGAACGTGTTGCGGATCTCCTTCGACACCGAGGAGGTCAACGTCCATGAGGAGCGGTGTCTGCCACGCAGCAACGCGACTACAGCGCGCGGCGGGCAGCGTCGAGGCGCTCCATTTCTGCCGGGCGGAACGGTGGCGATCGTGGAGGCGCCGACGCACGTTGAGCCCGTGCCCGGTCTGTACGCGTTCCACGCCGCGGAGGAGGCATGGTCTGAGCTCGGTCTTGAGCACCGTCGCGACGTCCCTCTCTATGTCGGGATGTCCAGGAGCAGCCTGGTGACGAGGGAGCTCGGTCAGCACTTCGCGATCGACCCGGAAGTGCCAGCACGCACCGGAGGGTCAACTGTCCGGCGCTCCTTCGCCGCTTTGCTTCGCGAGCCGCTGCAGCTGCGCGGGGTGCCGCGCAACCTCGACCGGCCGGAACGGCCAGCTAACTACGGCCTAGATCAGGAGGGTGATGCCCGGCTCACATCATGGATGCACCGCACCCTCACCCTGGCCGTGTGGCCGATGCCGGCGGAACTGCCTCTGTCGCAGCTCGAGCCCCTCGAGACCGACGTCATCCGCGCATGGACCCCGCAGCTGAACATCCGCCGGAACCCGGTCAGCGTCGCCCGGCAGTTACTCGCGGACGACGCGCGCGCGTGGATCGCGGCGGCCAACGCCGCACGCTGACACTCAGTCGGCGGGGCATTGGCGTTCGGCCTGCTCGTCGTAGGAAGGGACGGGTCTGGCATCGGCTTCTTCGGTTGTCGAGGCGACCCCATTGCGTTCGATGTCCTGAATCAGCCACCCCATTTCCAGGATCTCTCGCCGCTGAGCTTCGCTAATGCCCACGGCGAGTTCGCAGACACGGACATCCTGAATCTGGGCTCGCTCGGAGCGGGTGATGGCGAGAGAGTGGTGCGGGATCATCGCGTTCATGAATCCCGTGTCGTTGACCAGGATCTGACTGCGGTCAAGGTACACGCCGCCGCCGATGAGGACGACGCCCACGGCGATGATGGCGATGTTGGCCTTGGTGTTCTTGTACATGTTCAGCATCCAGCCGAGCATGATGAGAACCATCGTGCCGCCCATCGTGAGAGCCATGAACACACGGCTTTCGCTGAAGCGAATGTGACTCCACTCCCAAGAGCCGACGAACATCACCCAATACATAATGACCATGGCGGTGAGGATCATCGCCCCGAACCGGATGTACATGTTCATCGGCCGATGGGTCTTCTGCGGTTCATTGTCGTGGTCGCTGCGCGCGCTATCGCTGTTGATGGACATGAGAAAAGAACCCCTTCCGGTTCGCGGTGCTCGATGGCGGCGTATTAGAGAGAATTCAGCAGCTCAGTGCAGGCCTTCTCGCAGCGGCGGCAGGCCTCCGCGCAGATACGGCAATGCTCATGCATGTCGGCGTGCTGTTCGCACTCGTCGGCGCAGCTAGCGCAGGCGGCGCGGCATGCTTCAAGGGCCGCTCGTGTGAGGTTGGCGTCGTAGCCGGTGTGCCGAGAGAGGATGGATCCCGTGGCGGCGCAGAGGTCGGCGCAGTCCAGGTTGGTGCGGATGCATTTGGTCAGTTCCGCGACCATGTCTTCGCTGAGGCAGGCGTCCGCGCAGGCAGTGCACGCCTGGGCGCATTCCACGCACGCTGCGATGCATTCAGCAAGCTTGGCCTGGTCTACGTTCCCGAGGTCCTTCGGGTAGGTTTCCAGCATTTCTTTGATGACAGACATGATGCTCCTATCAGTTGAGTGCCATCATTCGACGCTAGGCCGCCCGCTGACGCTTGCAAAGGGCTTGCGTTCTCGTGACGGACGTTCACCCGACGGGCTTCACGCTGGAGCTGGAACCTCCGACCGTCGAGGGAGTCGAGCAACCAGCCAACACCGTTAGAAGCACCACCCCAGCACCGCCGCCGGCGCGCTTATGGTTCCATCCTGAGGACGGTCCATGTGGCGCCGGCATCGTCGGTGAGCGCGATCCCGCGATCGTCGGCGACGTAGATTCGGGTCCCGGCGAGGGCGAGGGCTTGAGGTGTCCCGGTAACGGTGTGGCCGTGCACCCACTCCTGTCCGGGAAGGCGAGTCCAGAGAGTACCTGTGGTATCGACGCCAGCCAGCGCCCCGTCATCGTCGGCGGCGATGATGTACAGAGCTGGCGCCGCGGTGTCGACGGTGAAGGAGGCGCCATTGTCTGTGCTGACCGCCAGGCCCTCTGTGGTGGTCGCGTACAGCTGGTCGCCGACAGCGAGGATGTCGCGCGCGGCAAGGCTGGCACCGGCGGTCCAGGTCAGCCCGCCGTCGAGGCTCACTTCCAGGCGTCCCGCGGAGCCGTCATATCCGAATACGCGGGGTTTGCCAGCAGAAGTCATCACAGTGAGGCCATGGAAATCCGTGATGCCGGTCAACGACACGTTGGTCCACGTCTCTCCGACGTCGGCGCTCGTGATCAGGCCCAGGTTCGGGCTGCCGAAAGCGTCCGGCGTTGTCGGCCCAGGATGCCCGGAAGCGTAGGCGGTTCCGTCTGCCAGCGTGAAGCCCATCGGGTCGAAGTCCAGGCCGCCGATCGGCCCGACCGCTGTGGCGCTCCCGCTCTTGTCGACGGTGAGTCGGTAGAGGCCCTCGTGTGTAGCCACCAGTAGGGCGCCGTCGGTTGGGTCGACGACCAGCTCGTGGATGTGCTCGAACACGGGGGCAGGGTCAGATGTGGGTGTGGCTGGAGGCACTGTGGGGGAGCAGCCGGTGAGGAGCATGGTTGCGGTCAGCACGGCGGCGAGGGCCGAGCTGAGGGCGAGGATCCGGGTGCTTTTCATCGGGACCCGATCCAGGTGATGGCGATGACGGCGGCGCCGAGCGCTACGGCGAGAAGAACTATGCCGAAGAAGAAAAGAGCGATCTTTCGTGTTTCCAAGGGAAGCGTCCGATCCGATAGGGAATTGACGGTGGGAGATGGGGCCTGGGGTTGTGGGGGGCCGGCAGAACCGGCCGCCCACAACCCGGGGTGCTACAGGGTGGCGAGGATGTCCTGCATCGTCGCTATCTCGGCCGTCTGGGCGTCGATGATCGTTCGCGCCAGTTCGAGCGCATCGGGGTTCTCACCGTTGTCGAGCTGCTGCTGGGCCATGTCGATGGCACCCTGATGGTGCTGGGTCATCTGCTCGAGGAAGAGCCGAGAGGCGTCCGCCCCGGAGGCGGTTTCAAGTGCGGCCATGTCCTCGTCGGACATCATGCCGCCGCTGTGATCCATGCCTTCCATGCCGGAGTCGTCGCTGGCGATTCCCCAGTCGGCGAGCCAGCCCTTCATCGTCTCGATCTCGGGGCCTTGGGCCTCCTTGATATCGAGGGCGAGGCTGATGACGCGCTCGTCGACCCCTTCCTTGTCGAGTAGCAGGTCAGCCATCGCGATGGCTTGTTCGTGGTGGGCGATCATGCCCATCACGAACGTCTCGTCGGCATTGTTGAAGGTCGCCGCTGTAGTGGAGGACGGACCGGGGGTGGATGTGTGCTCCATCCCGCTCATCCCTCCGGGAGGCGCAGAGCAGCCGGCGAGGACGAGGGTGATTGCGAGCGCACTGGAGGACAGTGCGAAGGTACGAAGCTTCATCGTTTGGTTCTCTTTCGGTCAGTGAACGTGGTTGATTCGGGCCGCCCCGGTGTGGGGCGGCAGGTCGTCCCGGGCAGAGGTCCGGGTGACGGGAATCAGGTTCGACTGATCGAGAGAACGTGAAGAGAGGGAGGAGACGGAGGGGCCAGCGATGCTGCTTTGGCGATCAGCGCGAGAAGGGCGCGGCGTAGCTGCTCCCAGCGGGTGAGGGTCAGCTGCGGGATCAGGAGAACGAGGGTGATCAGAAGCGCGAGGACACAGATCATGCTGAGCATGTCGTGGCTGGGCATGCCGTGGTTCGGCGCGCATTCGCCGCCGCAGCCCCCGGACATCGGGTTGTCGATGGGTATGAGCGTGGAGGCCGTTGCGTGTTCCGGGCTCTGCGCCGGAGCAGCGTCGCGAGTGTGGGTGGTGGAGGCGTGTGGTGTGCTTGCCTCGGTCACGCCGCCGTTGGTGAGAACATGCATGGCGAGCAGACCGATGAGGATCGCCGGCACCGCGATCAGGGCGATCGCCAAGCGCCGCCACGGGAGGTTTTGGTGGGTGAGCAGAGTCTTAGTTCTCACACACTCACCTCCTTCATCGCGGTCGACCCCCTTCAGCCTAATCGCGATCCTGTTCTGGCCCGCCTGCACGCCTGGTTGGCTAGGAGCGGACGAGGCGTGCGATGGCGGCACTTGCCTCGCGCAGCTTGTCCTCGGCGACCTGACCGCCTTGCTGGGTTGCTTCGGTAACACAGTGAGTGAGGTGATCGTCTAATAGCGACAGCGCTACTGCTTCGAGCGCCTTGGTCGTCGCCGAAACTTGGGTGAGCACGTCGATACAGTACGTGTCTTCCTCGACCATCCTGGCCAGGCCTCGCACCTGCCCCTCCACTTTCCGCAGCCGCGCCAGCAGTGCATCCTTGTTGCCGACGTATCCGTGCATTCCTGGTTTCTGCCCGTCGATTCAGTGGTCGGTGTGCGGGTGGCCGTAGCGGTGTGGGTCGGCGTCGAACGTGTCAGCGCAACCAGTGGAGCAGAAGGAGAAGGTCGTTCCGTCGTGTTCGCGGGTTGCGGCGGCAGTCTTCGGGTCGATTCTCATGCCGCAGACCGGATCGGTGACAAGGGTCGTGTTGTCGGAGCTGGGCTCGTTGTGGTTGGTCATGGGGTTCTCCTCTGGTAGTTCCTGATTGCCGATCTCGACGACCGGATCGATGGGCGATGCCGCGGCCGGGACGGCCACGGGCTTGGGGGTGAACCGGCGGAGCCGGCTGGAGTTAGTGACGACCGAGAGCGATGACAGGGCCATCGCCAGCGCGGCGATCATCGGGCTGAGCAGCAACCCGAACGCCGGATACAGCACACCCGCGGCCAGCGGGATGCCGACGATGTTGTACCCGAAGGCGAATCCGAGGTTCTGCCGGATGTTGCGCATGGTGGCTCGGGACAGGTCGATCGCCGTAACCAGCCCGGCCAGATTTCCGGAGATCAAAGTGATGTCGGAGGCTTCGATTGCCACATCTGTTCCGGTGCCGATCGCCGAGCCGACGTCGGCCTGAGCGAGTGCCGGGGCGTCGTTGATGCCGTCTCCGACCATCCCAACAACGCGGCCCTCAGCCTGTAGGCGTCGAACCTCGCGAGCCTTGTGTTCAGGCAGCACCTCTGCGACCACTCGGGCGATGCCGACCTGACGGGCGATGGCCGCGGCGGTGGTGCGGTTGTCCCCTGTCATCATCACAACATCGATGCCACGGGCTGCCAGATCGGCGATTGCTGCGATCGAGCCATCCTTGATCGTGTCCGCGACACCGATCACCCCGGCAGGTCGCCCGTCGATCGCCGCGAGCATGGGGGTCTTGCCGTCGGCGGCCAGCCCGTCCGCCTGCGCGTTTAGGGCGGAAACGTCGATGCCGGCTGTAGTTAGAAGTCGGGCGTTGCCAACCAGTACGGTCTTGCCCGCCACCTCGGCCCGCACTCCCTGGCCGGTGATCGACTCGAAGGTGCTCGCGCGGGGGATCGCAAGACCGCGCTGCTCGGCCCCTGCGACGATGGCGGAGGCCAGTGGGTGTTCGGAGTCGCGCTCGGCAGCGGCGATCAGCGGGAGTAGCTCATCGGCGTTGGATCCCTCGACCGGCAGGACGTCGGTCAGTGTCGGCGTGCCGTTGGTGATGGTGCCGGTCTTGTCTAGCACGACGGTGTTCAACTTGTGCGCGGTTTCGAGAGCCTCGGCGGAGCGGATGAGGATGCCGTTGGCGGCCGCCTTGCCGGTGGCGACCGTGATCGATAGTGGCGTGGCCAGGCCCAGCGCACATGGGCAGGCGATGATCAGGACGGCGACCGCGGCCACGAGTGCGTACACCCCGGTGGGAGGCGGTCCGAAGACCCACCAGGCGGCAAAGGTCCAGATCGCGATGGCGATGACCGCGGGCACGAAGTAGCTGGAGACCTTGTCGGCCAGGCGCTGGATCGGCGCTTTGGAACCCTGTGCCTCGCGGACCAGGCGGATGATCTGCGCCAGCATCGTGTCGGCCCCGACCTTGGTGGCGGTGTAGCGGAACGAGCCGGTCTGGTTGATGGTGGCACCGATGACCGTGTCGCCCGCTTGCTTGACAACCGGAATCGGCTCGCCCGTGATCATCGCTTCGTCGACGGCGGAACTACCTTCGATAACCTGCCCATCAACCGCAAGCTTTTCCCCAGGGCGGATCACCACGATGTCGCCGGCAACCACCTCGCCGACCGGGATCTCCAATTCGCTGTCTCCGCGGACGACCCGCGCGGTGCGCGGTTGCAGGCCGATGAGAGTTCTGATCGCCTCGCCGGTGCCGGCCTTCGCCCTGGTCTCAAGAAGACGTCCGAGCAGGATCAGGGTGAGGATCACGCCGACGGCCTCGAAATACACTCCACGCGCCTCGGCGGGCAGCACCCACGGTAGGAAGGTGGCGACCAGGCTGAACCCGTACGCGGCGATCGTGCCGAGCGTGATCAGCGAGTTCATCTCGGCCTGCCGGTTGGTCAGGGCAAGCCATCCGGTGCGGTGAATCGGCCAGCCCGTGTAGAACATGACGGGGGTGACCAGCAGGAACTGGAACCACGGCGCCAGCAGCAGTGACGGGACCCACATCGCCCCGAACAGATCGTGGGCCATCACCGAAAGGAACACCGGCAACGTGAGCACCGCGCCCACGATCACCCGACGGCGCAGATCGGCGATCTCTTTCGCGTGCTCAGCCGCCTCTTGGTCGCCATGATCGTCTCCGGACGAGTCGGTATTCCCGGTTGGCTCGCTGGCAGCGATCTCCGGTGGTGCCTCGAGCAGCGCGGTCCCGGTCCGGGTATCGTCGGGGGACCCGGCGACGACCCTTACCGTGCCGTGGAGCATGTTCATCCCGCACGCGAAACCGAAGTCGCCGACTTGCTTGGGGACGAACTCCACAGCGGTGGTCGCATATGCCGGCAGGCCCCGGTTCACCTTGAAGTCGGGGAATACGACGCGCGAGGAGCAGTCGCCTGTCTCTTGGCGATCGAAGAGTAGCCGGGTCCGCACTCCTTGCACCACCTCGATGACGCTTGGGGAGTAGCCGCCCTTGACCGTGATGGTTTGGACCTGTACGTCTCCATCAACGGCTGCGCGTTTTGCGACGCGTCGGGCGAAGAAGTACCAGGCGAGTACGCCTGTCATCAGTACAGCGGCAATAACAACAATCACGCTCACGACGTGTCCTCCATGCTCTTGCGTCGGCGCGCACGCCGATCAACCACAACTCACTATACCCCCTGGGGGTATAACTCAACGCAGTCCCGCCTATTCCATCAATGCGCTCCGTGATGAACTAGCTGTCGAAGTCGTACGGATCGACACTCGCCCTCCACGCGCTCTCGCTGGAGGTCGCGCCGGGTCAGATCTTTGGTCTGCTTGGCCACAACGGCGCTGGCAAGACGACCACGGTCAACGTGCTCGCCACCCTGCTCGAGCCCACCTCAGACAACGCAGAGGTGGCCGGCCGCAGCGTCGAACGAAGGACCGCGAGTTGCCCGAGGATGGCGATTGGCCCCCAGAGACCAGTACACGTCTGGCACATCGAGGCTGACCCCGCCTGACGGCGGGCTCGGCGGCTCACCTCTTTAACGAGAGAGGCGGTGCCGGGTGTCGGTTTCGATGCGAGTCATGGGTGCGGGGGACGGCTACAAGTACCTACTGCGCACGGTGGCGTCCGCCGACGGGGAGCGGGCGCTGTCAACGCCTCTGACCCGCTACTACGCCGAGCAGGGCACCCCGCCCGGCCGGTGGATGGGCAGCGGCCTCGCCGCACTCGGGCACGGCGAGATCCACGAGGGCGCGCAGGTGTCGGAGGCGCAGCTCCAGCTCCTGCTCGGCATGGGCCTTGACCCGGTGACGGGCGATCCACTGGGGAAGGCGTACCCGGTGTTTCCGAGCGTCGAGGATCGGATCGCCGCTCGGCTCGCCAGGCTCGATCCGGCGCTGGGCGCGACGGAGCGTGCCGAGGCAGTCGCCGTGATCGAGGCGGAGGAATCGGCGCGCACGTCGCGGCGGGCGGTCGCGGGGTTTGACTTCACGTTCTCGTTGCCAAAGTCGGCGTCGGTGCTGTGGGGTGTAGCGGACGCGGCGACCCAGGCGCGGATTGCCGAGGCGCACCATGCCGCCGTTGCGGAGGTCGTTGCATTCATGGAGCGGGAGGTTGCGGCCACGCGGTCGGGCTCAACCTCTCGCGACGGCGCGGTTGCACAGGTCGAGGTGACGGGGCTGATCGCCACCGCGTTCGACCATTTCGACTCGCGGGCGGGCGATCCGCAGTTGCACACGCATGTCGTGGTGAGTAACAAGGTGCGCACGCTGTTCGACGGCAAGTGGCGGTCGCTGGATAGCCGGCCGCTGCACGCGGCGACCGTGGCGCTGAGCGAGCTGCACACCGCGGTCTTCGCCGACCACCTGACTTGCGCGCTCGGCGTGGGCTGGGAGCGGCGCGATCGGGGAGCCGACCGCAATCCGGTGTGGGCGGTCGCCACGGTGCCGGAGGGCCTGGTTGCGGAGTTCTCGTCCCGGTCGCGGCACATCGACATCGAGAAGGATCGCCTGATCGCCGAGTACGAGGCTACGCACGGGCACGCGCCCTCGCGGCAGACGATCATCCGGCTTCGGCAGCAGGCGACGCTGGCGACCCGGCCCGACAAGGAAGTCCGCCCGCTGGCCGACCTC
This sequence comes from Rhodoglobus sp., assembly GCA_044340535.1. Taxonomy (GTDB): domain Bacteria; phylum Actinomycetota; class Actinomycetes; order Actinomycetales; family Microbacteriaceae; genus Rhodoglobus. Next base: position 4,894 of record JBIITJ010000036.1, on the reverse strand, counting down.
GCCCAGGAGTGGCGCACCCGTGCGAGCCGACTGCTCGGCCGAGACGCGAGCGCATGGGCGCGGGAAGCCGTCAAGGTCGAGCCAGTCGAGCTGCTGCGCGCGGAGGATGTGCCGCTGGAGCAGATCGCTCGGCTCGGCCTGGCGGTGGTCGCAGCGGTCGCGGAGAAGCGCACGACGTGGAGCCACTGGAATCTCTACGCCGAGGCCGCGCGGCAGGCGATGGGCTGGCGGTTCGCCGCCACGGAGGATCGTGAGGCGATCACGGGGATGATCGTTGGCGCCGCGGAGCAAGCATCCATCCGGCTCACCCCGCCCGAGCTGGCCTCCAGTCCCGTTGCGTTCCAGCGCACGGACGGGACGAGCATGTTCCGCCCCCGCAACGCCGCCCGCTACAGCGGTGCCGCGGTGCTCGCCGCCGAGGACCGGCTGCTTGCACGCTCCCGCGAGCAGGTTGCACCGCGCCTGGCCGACGCAACCATCGCGCACGCGCTGCAACCCCGCCGTGGGCGCGCGCTCGGCGACGATCAGCGCGCCGCACTCGCAGCGATTGCGTCGTCGGGCCGGATGCTCGACCTGCTCGTCGGCCCCGCGGGGGCGGGCAAGACCACCGCGTTGCGCGCGTTGCGCCGCGCATGGGAGGCTGAGCACGGGCACGGCTCGGTCGTCGGCCTGGCACCGTCCGCGGTCGCGGCCGAGGTGCTGGCCGGTGACCTGGGCATCCCGACGGAGAACACCGCGAAGTGGTGGCAGACCTACCGCGACCACGGCGTCGGCTTCGCCGCCGGGCAGCTCGTGATCGTGGACGAGGCATCGCTCGCCGGGACGCTTGCCCTCGACCGGCTCGTGCGCGTGGCGGCCGACGCCGGGGCGAAGGTGCTGCTCGTGGGCGACCCCGCCCAGCTCCAGTCCGTCGATGCCGGGGGAGCGTTCGGGATGCTCGTCGCCGACCGTGAGGACGTGCCCGAGCTGACCGACGTGCGCCGCATCGCCGCGGCCTGGGAGAAGGACGCCACGCTCGACCTGCGCAACGGTCGTGTCGAGGCCATCGACACCTACCAGGCGCACGGCCGCATCCGCGCGGGCGAAGTCGAGCGCATGGCCGACGCCGCCTACGCCGCATGGCAGCGCGACCGGGCAGCCGGGCTGGCGAGCATCCTCATCGCCGAGTCGAGCACGATGGTCACGACGCTGAACCAGCGCGCCCGCGCCGACCTCATACTCGCCGAGGTGGTCGACGCACGCGCCGAGGTACGGCTGCACGACGGCACCGAGGCATCCATCGGGGACGCGATCATCACCCGCCGCAACGACCGCGCGCTGCGCGCAGGGCGCGGATGGGTGCGCAACGGCAGCCGGTGGACGATCACCGCCATCGGCGCCGACGGGTCGCTGCGGGTGCGACCCGCCGGACGGCGCTGGGGCGCGAGCGTGCGCCTCCCGGTCGAGTACGTAGCCGAGTACGTCGAACTCGGCTACGCCGTCACCGCGTACCGGGCGCAAGGGGTCACGGTCGAGACCGGGCATACCCTTGTCGAGCCCGGCGCGACGCGAGAGAACTTCTACGTCGCCATGACCCGTGGCCGACTCGGGAACACCGCCTACGTCTCGATCAACCGCCCCGACGACGACCACATCCACCCGCCCACCCAGGACACCGCCGCGGTCGCGGCGCGCAAGGTGCTCGCCGGGGTGCTCCAGCACGTCGGCGCGGAACTCTCTGCCCGCCAGATGATCGCCGCCGAGCAGGACACCTGGGGCTCGGTCGCACAACTCGCCGCCGAGTACGAGACCATCGCCTCCGCCGCACAGCAACCGAGATGGGAAGCCCTCCTGCGAGCCACCCAGGTCCCCGAGGCAGAAGCCGACGCCGCCATCGGGTCGACCGCGTTCGGCGCGCTCGGTGCCGAGCTGCGTCGCGCCGAAGCGGGCGGGTACGACGCGGATCGCCTGCTGCGCGCGCTCGTCACCTCACGCCCGCTCGACGATGCGGACGACTTGGCCGCAGTGCTCCACGAACGCGTGATCCGAGCCCTGACCCGAACGAACGGTGCCGGGCGCGTGCGCCAGCCCGCCACGCCCATCGCCGGACTCATCACCCCAGCTCTCGGCACAATGGACGAGGACATGCGCACCGCGCTCCGCGAACGCGCCGCACTCATCGAGCAGCGCGCGGACGCACTCGTCGCCGAAGCGGTCGGCGCGTCCGCGGCATGGGTGGTGGAACTCGGCACAGAGCCCGTAGATCCGCAGCTCGCGGCTCTGTGGCGACGCGAGGCACGCACCGTCGCTGCCTACCGCGATACCTACGGCATCACCGAGGCCAGCACGCTCGGACTCGTCGGCGACGACGCCCGGCAGCGCGCAGACGCTGCGCGAGCACACGACGCGATTCTTCGCGCACAACAGCTCGTGGCACGCGCGGCCGAACCGGATTCGACAGCCCGCGCCGTCGGAATGTCCGCACTGCGCCTGTAGCCGCCCCCCAGTGCCATGCACACTGCAACTGCTGACGCACTCTGACCTTGCCTGATCAGGCTTGCCCTTGAGGGTGGACGTTCGTTAGCCGCCGGCCTGCGGTGTTGGGGCCGCGGCCGCGCAGCGGGAAGGTGAGCGCCCAGAGGGCGATTCCGCAGGTTGTGAAGATGTCGGCGACGTTGAAGATCGCAAACCAGTCGACGGCGATGAAGTCGACGACGTGGCCGGTGAGCGGTCCGTTCTCGGCGCGGCTGATCCGGTCCCAGAGGTTGCCCAGCGCCCCGCCGGCCGCGATCGCCAGGAAGATCGTCCCGGTCAGGTCGGCGGTCCGGGCCAGCCGCACGGCGATCCAGCCCACGAGCGCGGCGATGAGGACTATCAGGCCGACCACCAGCGGTGCGCCGACGTCGGCACCGATCCCGAACGCGACTCCGGGGTTGAAGAACAACTCCAGCCGCACGGTGGGGACCAACGGGATGACCGCCCCGTCGGACAGCGACGCCAGCGCCCACGCTTTGCTCAACCGGTCCAGAACGAACGCAGCGACCAGCGCGGTCGCCGCCGCGCCTGCCGCCAGCACCGAGCGGCCTTTGCGACTGGTCACGTCAGGACGTCGATCAGGCGCGGCACGACGCCCGACTCGATGAGGATGTAGAGGCCGAGGCCGATGAACACGACCGGGACGAGCCAGTGCTCGATGCGCTCCAGAGCCTCGGTCATCCGCCGGTTCGTGCCGATGGCCCGGGCGACCAGGCACCACACCGCGACGAGCAGCAGGAACACGACAATGGTGACGACCGTGTCCAGCGGCGGCTGGGTGCGGAACACCGGCGTGTAGAGGGAGATGTTGTCGGCCCCGTTAGCGATCGTGATCCCGGCGACCCCGAGCAGCCCGCCCGCCATGATGGAGCTCTCGTCGTCATCGTCGTCTTCCTCGCTGCGGCGGCGCAGGTAGCGCACCAGCCCGTACACGCCGATCCCGAGCGGGATCAGGCCGAGGAACCCGACCCATTCATCGGGGACGATGGTCAGGCCGAGGGCCGCGACCACGCTGATCGCCACGAGGGCGATGAAGCCCAGGTACTGCCCCAGGACCACCTGCCAGCCCTTGAGGGAGCCCCTGGTCGTTGCCAGGAACAGCACGGTGAGCACCACGATGTCGTCGATGTTGGTCGCGGCGAACAGCCCGATCGCCGCCGCGATCGTCCCGATCATCGTCCAGCCCCGGTTGCCTCGGGTCGTCCGTAGGTCGCGCAGAGGTCGACCTTGTGCCCGGTGGCAGCCAGCAACACCTCGGCGGCCTCCAGGATGTCGTTCAGCTCCGGCCGCGTGAGCGAATAGAATACCTGCCGGCCCTCCACCCGTCCCTCGACTAATCCGCAGTCACGCAAGCAGGCGACGTGCTCGGAGATCGTTGACTGCGCGAGCCCCAGCTCATCCACCAGGTCTCGCACCCGCCCCTCACCACCCATCAGCCGCTGAACGATGCGCAGCCGCGTCGGGTCCGCGAGGGAGTGGAACAGCGAAACGGCAGCGAGCTGCTCAGGCGCATCAGTCATCGGCATACGCCGATTATATCGTTAGTTTACGTTGATCGATTCCGTTGCCACGACTCAACGGGATGGGGAGCCGGTAAGCCAAGCTCCGGCGTCGAGCGAGGTCTCTTCTGTTTTGAAGTCGTTCGGGCCAGGCAAGTCCCAGGGCGCTGACAAGTTGCATGACAGCGGACAGCCGCTCTTTCCTGTGTCCAAAGTCGGGCGTACCCTGGGTTTCGAGGTAGTAGCCACGATTTCTAGGTCGCTTGCGACGGTCCCATCGGGACGCTCCCCACATGATCTACCTCCTCGGCGGAGCTACGCACCCTCTCAGGAGGCGGACATCATGCTCCGACTGCTCTGGAATCTCAGCAACCGCGTCCGGCTGTTCCTGCGGACCTACATGCCGACGAACATCCTGCTCGATGCACTGCGCACGCGACGCGGTCTGAAGTGGGGCGTGCCCGCCATGCTGATCGCCGCGCCGTACCTGCTCGGCGCGTGGCTCCTGACCGTCTGGATCTCCGACGGCGGGCCGAGCTGGCTGAACCTGCTCGTGCCGCTGTTCATCTGGAACGCACTGAAGTTCCTCGTCAACGGCCCGATCACGCTCATCATCCTGATCCGGGCACGCCTTGCCGAGCGACGTGCTCGCCGAGTCGCCGAGCGGGAGTCGGCGGCTTACGCTGCGGGCGGCGACCTCCCCGTGCTCACCGCGACGCGCATCTGACCCGGCCGTACGGGACCGCCGACGGCACCGCAGAAGCGGTTATCCGCTCCGTCCGAAATCCCGTCCGTTTACTGCCCGTAGCCGTCCGTAAACGTCCAGAGATAGACTGAGCCCCAGACGGCAACTGCCGCCTGGGGCTCAGAAAATCACTGGC
>JBIITJ010000035.1:0-26910 GCA_044340535.1 Rhodoglobus sp. | reverse complement strand
TTGATCTCCACCGCGACACTGCCGCCGGTAGCATCCGTCGCCAGGATGTCGACGGGCCCGATTGCCGTCATGTACTCGCGCCGCACCAACCGGTGCCCCTCGCCCAGCAGCTCGATGTGCTCGGCGAGCAGCTTCTGCAGGTGGGCCTCGACGCCGTCCTTCTGCAGGCCGGGGTCGATGCCCAGGTCGTGTGACGTGTCGTGAAGGATCTCGTGGATGGAGATCACCAGCAGGTCGGCGGTCTTGGCCTGTGCGACGCGCCAGATCTCCCTGACCCCCGCCTCGGACTGCTCGTCCTCCGGCTCCATGATCGTGATCGTGCAGGGTGGGCTCATCCAGTTCAGCGGCTTGTAGCTGAGCGAGTCGGAGTGCACGAGCACGCTGCCGTCGGCCTTCACCAGCAACAGGCGAGTGGCGAGGGGGAGGTGCGCGCTCAGCCGCCCCGCGTAGTCGACGGAACATCGGGCAATGACGAGACGCACTAACCCAGAGTACGGGGTCGGCTCGACACTGAGAACAGGCTCGGGCCCAACCAGTGAATGTTCATAACTCCTGCAGAAGCTCCTCGTGGTGAGGGCGGAGCGCAGCCATCGTCTGAGGCAGGCGACCAGTGTCGAGCCGGTTGCAGGAGTTACGAACGCGCCGGGGGTCGGGGAGCTTGAGCCTCCGTGGTCAGGCGGGCGGGGTCTCCTGCGTCGCGGGCTCGCGCGCAGCACCCGACACGAGAGCGCCGATCGCACACAGCACGAGCACCACGAGCAGGGCGTTGAGCAGGCCCAGCTGTTCACCGAGGAATCCGATGACCGGCGGCCCGACGAGGAACGCGAAGTACCCGATCGTTGCCACCGCGCTGACCCGGGCAGCGGCCGTCCGGGGATCGTCTGCGGCGGCGGACATCCCAATCGGGAAGCCCAGGGCAGAGCCGAGGCCCCACGCGATCGCACCAAAGGTGGCAATGAGCGGGTCGGGCACGAAGATGATCACGAGCAGCCCGGCGGCAGCGAGGAGGAAGGATGCCCGCAACACGGGCACTCGTCCGAACCGGTCGAGCAGGAACACGCCGCCTAACCGCCCGGCCGTCATCGCGGTCACGAAGATGCCGAACACCAGGGCGCCGGTCTCGTTTGCGACCCCGTGGCCGTCGACCATGGCAAGACCCAGCCAGTCGTTGGCGGAACCCTCCGCGAAGGCGGCACCCAGCACCAGGACCCCGATGAGCAGGGTGCGCGGGTCGCGCCAGATGCTGAGGCGGCCGCGCCAGGTCTTCGAGTGGTCATCCTCGGGGACGGGCTCCGTGCCCTCCTCGATGCCGTGCTCGGACTGGAGAAAGCGAACGGCAACGAGGGCGACAGCGACGATCGCGATCGCAATGACGCCGAAGTGGACGGCGATGGGAACCGAGGCGAGTTCGGCGAGAGCGCCGAGGCCGGCGCCGATCATGGTGCCGAAGCTGAAGAAGGCATGGAAGATCGGCATGATCGCGCGCTTGAGGGTGCGTTCGTTCGCTGCGCCAGAGACGTTCATGGCGACGTCAGTGATGCCCGACGCAAAGCCGAAGATGAACAGACCCGTGAAGGCGACGGCGAACACCGGCCCGACCGTGGCCCCGAGGCCGACGATCACTACGCCGACGGCAGAGACGATGAGGCCGAGAAGAATGGTGGTGCGCGCGCCGAACCTGGCCACGATGTGGCTCGACAGGGTGAGGCCGATGATTGAACCACCCGCCATGCCGAGGATGAGCACCCCCACCTGGTCGAGCGGGATGTCGAGCGCATCGCGCACCGCGGGCAGCCGCGATACCCAGCTCGCGATCGCGAGACCCGGCAGCACGAAGATGACGAAGACGGCGTTGCGCCAGGCGATTGCCTGGCGGCGGGTGAGGCCCCCGGCGTAGCTGGTCGCCACTGTTTCGGCGTTGGACATCAGTGCGCTCCCAGCAGGCTGGTCAGGGACGCGTCGACGTCGGCGTCGACGACACGGCGGTCGTCGTCAGCGTCGTACCAGTCGATGATCTGCTGTGCGCCGCGCCAGAACGGGATGCTCGCCGACCAGCCGGGGACCACCGACTTGATCTTGCTGTTGTCGAAGATGACCGAGTTGGCCTTGTCGCCGACCAGTCCGTCGCGCCAAGCGGGGATCGCGGCGCCGATGGTCTCGGCGGGCAGCGCGACGATCCGCGCCTCCACCCCGGCAGCGCGAGCCAGCGTGTGGGCGATGTCGTTCCAGGTGAGCACCTCGTCTGAGGTGATCTGGAAGGTGTCGCCGATGACCTGGGGGTGCCCCAGCAGCCCGACGAACGCGCGGGCGAAGTCCTCGTGGTGGGTGAGCACCCACAGCGAGGTGCCGTCGCCCGGCACGACGATGGGCAGGCCGCGCCGCATCCGGTCGATGATCGTCCATCCACCGTCGAAGGGGATGCTGCGGCGGTCGTAGGTGTGCGAGGGGCGCACGATGGTCACCGGGAAACCGCTCTCGCGGTAGGCGGAGACGAGAACGTCTTCGCTCGCGATCTTGTTGCGCGAGTACTCCCAGTACGGGTTCCTGAGGGGTGTCGACTCGGTAATGGGCAGACGGGAGACGGGCTTCTGGTAGGCAGAGGCCGAGCTGATGTAGACGTACTGGCCCGTGCGGCCCGCGAACAGGCGAACGTCGGCCTCGGCCTGCTTCGGCAGGAAGGATCGGAAGTTCACGACGACATCGAACTCGCGGTCACCGATGGCGGCCGCGATCGACTCCGGGTCGCCCGCGTCGCCGACAAGGTGGGCGGCACCCTCGATCGGTGGCCGTGAGGAGGAGGCTCCGCGGTTGAGCAGCGTCAGGTTTGCGCCCGATTCGACGACGAGGGGGCTGATTGCGGAACTGATGGTGCCGTTACCGCCGATGAAGAGGATGCGCTGGGCCATGGTTACAACATAGGCCGCAACTAGGCTGGTCGGCATGAGTGCCGACACCCCCCTCTCGTCCGGAATCGACACCGCGGAGCTCGATCCCGCCGTCCGCCCGCAGGATGACCTGTACCGCCACGTCAACGGCAAGTGGATCGCCCGCACGGAGATCCCCAGCGACAAAGCCCGCTACGGCTCGTTCTACCTCCTCGCCGAGGAGGCTGAGAAGGCGGTGCGTGACATCATCATCGAATCCCAGTCGGCAGAACCCGGCACGGAGGCCCGCAAGGTCGGCGACCTGTACGCAAGCTTCCTTGACGAAGCCCGCATTGAGGAGCTCGGCGCTGAGCCGATTCGCGCCGCGCTCGCGGAGGTGGCGGCCGTGACATCCGTGGACTCGCTGCTGGCGACGCTCGGCCGCCTGGAGCGTGGCGGTTCGAGCGGATTCTTCCAGCTGTACGTCGACAACGACCCGGGCAACCCCGAGCGCTACCTGGTCTTCGTGGAGCAGGGTGGTCTCGGGCTGCCCGACGAGTCGTACTACCGCGAAGAGAAATCGGCCGAGATCCGAGCCAAGTACGGGGAGTACCTGGAACGGATGTTCACGCTCGCGGGTCTCGATGAGCCTGCGGCGCGTGCCGCCCGCATCCTCGCTCTCGAGACCGAGCTGGCGAGCCACCACTGGGACAACGTCGCGACGCGCGACAGCGAAAAGACATACAACCCCATGCCCTGGGCCTCCGCGACGGAACTCGCCGCCGGGGTCGACCTCGGGCTGTGGCTCTCCGCGCTCGGCGCACCGGATCATGCATTCGACGAGCTCGTGGTGCGCGAGCCCAGCTTCGTGACCGGGCTTGCTTCGGCGCTGCGTGACGAGAACCTGCAGGCCTGGCGCGACTGGCTGGCCTGGCAGGTGATCCGCTCGAACGCGGCGTACCTCTCGAGCGACTTCGTGCAGGCCAATTTCGATTTCTACGGCAAGACCCTTACCGGCACCCCGGAACTGCGGGCGCGCTGGAAGCGGGGGGTGTCGCTCGTGGAGGGTGCCTTGGGTGAGGCGGTCGGGCGCATCTACGTTGAGCGGCACTTCCCCGGGGCGGCGAAGACCGCGATGGACACCCTGGTCGCCAACCTGGTGGAGGCCTACCGGCAGTCGATCACCGAGCTCGACTGGATGGGCCCCGACACCCGCGAGCGCGCCCTCGACAAGCTCAGCAAGTTCACTCCCAAGATCGGCTACCCGGTGAAGTGGCGCGACTATTCGGCACTGCAGGTCGATGCGAGCGACCTCATTGGCAACGTCCGTGCCACCAACGAGTTCGAGTTCCAGCGGGAACTGGGCAAGATCGGCAAGCCCCTCGACCGCGACGAGTGGTTCATGACCCCGCAGACCATCAACGCCTACTACAACCCCGGTTTCAACGAGATCGTGTTCCCCGCGGCCATCCTGCAGTTCCCGTTCTTTGACGAGAACCGGGATGCCGCGGCGAACTACGGCGCGATCGGCGCGGTGATCGGCCACGAGATCGGCCATGGTTTCGATGACCAGGGTTCCAAGTACGACGGCGACGGGCGGCTGACCGACTGGTGGACGCCGGCGGACCGCGCGGCCTTCGAGGAGCGCACGGGGTCGCTCATTGCGCAGTACAACGCGCTGGCCCCGCAGCAGGTGCCGGATACCTTCGTCAACGGCGCGCTCACCATCGGCGAGAACATCGGGGACCTCGGCGGTTTGTCGATCGCGTGGAAGGCCTACCTCATCTCACTGGACGGGGCCGAGCCGCCCGTCATCGACGGCCTCACCGGCGCGCAGCGCTTCTTCCTCTCCTGGGCGCAGGCCTGGCAGCTGAAGGCTCGTGACGAGGAGGTCAAGCGCCTCATCGCCATCGACCCGCACTCCCCCAACGAGTTCCGCTGCAACCAGATCGTTCGCAACATCGACGAGTTCTATGAGACATTTGGTGTCACCGAAACTGACTCGCTGTGGTTGGACCCGAAGGACCGCGTCACTATTTGGTAGATACAACTCGAGCGCGGGAACGCTGGGAGCGCGTGCGCGCCCAGCGGGAGCCCAAGCACTCCGGAACTGGAGGGGTAGCCAACTTCTCCAGCACCTTCGCCGCGCTCGGGAAGATCGCCTACGAGGGCGCGCAGGTGTCGGCGAGTGTTGTCGACCTGAACTCGGGCCGGACCCTGCTGGCCATTGACGACCGCATCGTGCTGCCCACCGCGAGCATTGGCAAGGTGCTGTTGCTCATCGAGGTGTCGGCTCGGCTGACCAGCCGGGATTTTTCCGGTTTCGGGATCCTCGACAAGACCCCGCGTGATGCCGTCGGTGATTCCGGCGTGTGGCAGCATTTGCAGGCGCCATCCCTCCCCGTCGCCGACCTCGCTACCCTCGTCGGTGCCTCGAGCGACAACCTCGCCACCAATGTGCTGCTGCGCCAGGTGGGACTTGCCGCGGTGCGGGCGCGGGCGGAGTCGCTCGGCCTCATGCGCACCGCGCTGCTTGACCTCGTGCGCGACAGCAGGGGGCCGGATGACGCGCCGCAGCTTTCCGTCGGGTCTACCGCCGAACTCAGCTGGCTGTTCGGCGCCCTCGCGCGCAGTGAGGTCGTTGACGCCCTCACGAGCCAGCGGGTGATGGGCTGGTTGTCGCTGAACACCGACCTCTCCCTCGTGGCGAGCGCCTTCGGCCTCGACCCCCTTTCCCACCGCGGACCCGACCACCAGACCCTGCTGGTCAACAAGACGGGCACGGATGTCGGGGTTCGTGCCGAGGCCGGGGCGCTTCGGGGGGCGAGCAAGGCCGTCTCCTACGCCGTATCGGTGCAGTTCAACGACGACGGCCTGGCGTCGCGGTTGCGCGTGCTCGACGCGATGCGGGCCGTGGGATACGACCTCCTCGAGTACGTGCACTGACCCTAGGCAGGTATCGTGTCCCCCTTTAGGTGGACACCCCCAATTCGGGTGGGTTGTCCGCATTAGGGGGGACAAGGTACGCTGGCCCAGCACCAATCGTCACGGTCCCGAATGCCGTGCCGATTCACACCCGAGAATGGTGCAGTCGAGCAATACCCGATACTTGTGCGCGCGCCCCGAAACGCGAGCACTCAACGGTTGTGCCCGAACTCCGAATCCCTGGAGATCGACCGTGTTCACCAAGTTCCTTGCTGCTGCCGCGACGCTGTTGCTGGCCGCCGGAATATCCGTCATTGCCATTGCTGCGCCCGCCGAGGCGCACCACACCGACATCACCGCCTCCGCGGCCTGTACCACCGACGGTGGCTGGGACATCACCTGGAAGGTGGTGAACTCAGAGAACCTCGACGGCACGATCACGGCGAGCGACAACGCAGCCGTGCCGGTGGGCACCGCGCTCCCCGCGAACCCGTACTACTACTCGAACCCCAGCAAGTCGGTGCCGACCGTCTTCACGCAGCACGTGACGAAGAACAGCGCGGTATCGCTGGCGATCTCGGTCAAGTGGAGCAACAACGCCACCAACAGCCAGGCCACCACGTTCAACTCGTTCCCCGCGGCATGCGGTACGACCGAGGTCACCCCGGTTCAGCCGAAGGTCGTGGTGGCCGACGCCTGTGGCGTCACGCCGAGCGTCACAGCCGAAACCACCACGGGCGTCGTGTACGACACCCAGTTCGACCCGAAAACCGGCGACTACACGGTGACCGCGACCCCGGCCAAGGGATACGTCTTCACCGGTAACCAGGTTGTCACCTACACCGGGAACACCAAGGTCTACTACGACTGCATCACCGAGCCCAAGCCGGTCGCGGTTGTCGGCCAGTGTGTTTACCAGGCCGATGGAACCGCCACGCAGCGCGACGTGAGCATCACCTTCGACAACAGCACCAGCAACACCCCCGTGCTGTTCCAGGTTGCCGGATACCCGCAGCTTGACAAGACCGTTGCCGCCTATGACACCGCGACGGTAGTCATGCCGAAGGCGGATGCCGCGGGCGCCAGCTACACGGTGACCGCCGCGGGCAAGAGCTTCACGCTTGTGGTTGCGGAGTGCCCTCCGTACACGAAGCCGACCCCCCAGACCCGGGATGAGGTGAAGGAGGTATACGAGTGCGCGGCCGACGAGGTCGTCATCACGACGGTCACCTACACCACCGACTACACCTTCGACACGACGAAGAAGGAATGGGTCAAGCAGCCCGAGGTTGCCGGCACCCCCGTGGTGACGAACCGTGCACCCACCGCAGACGAGAAGGCGGCGGAGTGTGGGGTCACGATCAAGACAGCCCCCACCGCCTCGGCGTGTGCCGCCCCGATCGACCTCGACGCGACCTACACCCGGTGGATCAGCATCACCCCTGACGCCCGCGTGTCGTACAGCGCCCAGAACACGACGACCCTGGCCGTCACGCCCCTCACCTCCGCGTACACCGAGGTCGACGCCGGCAAGTACATCGTCACCGCGGTCGCGGCGAAGGGCTACGTGCTCGAGCCCGCGTCATCCCTGACCTGGACCTTCTTCGTTGAAGACACCGACAAGTGCGCCCCGCCGACCCTGCCCATCGTGACGCCGAGCTACTCGACCACACCGATGAGCTGCACCACGGCAGGCACATACACGCTCGGCGAGGTTGTGCCCGGCACGATCGACTGGACCGTAGATGGTGTGCCGACGGCCGAGGGGACCTACAAGGTTTCCAGCGCCGGGACGGTGACGCTCGTCGCGACTCCGACCAAGACGACCGACGGTCTTGACCCCGCGTGGGTCAACCCGATCGTGCTCACCTTCACCGCTCCCACCGGCGCCTGCGAGCTCGAGACTCTCGCGTTCACGGGTGAGTCGAAGGGCAGCCTGCTCACGCTGGCCGGCGGAATGGTGTTCGTAGGTCTCGGCGGCTTGTTGATCGCTCGCCGCCGTTGGGTCGCGACCAGGTAGCGACCCCTCTTACGAGGCCCGGCATCCCTTCGGGGGGATGCCGGGCCTCGTACTTTTTCTCGCGCTGACGCTAGATTCAGGGGATGACGACGACGTCCCTGCCCGAAGCGCGCCCCCGTTTCATCGCCCTCTATGCCATCGGATATGTCGGTGCATACGTCGCGCTGATAACGCCCGTGGTCACCACGCTGGCGATCAAGATCGAAGACCTCGACCCGGTGGGCAAGGAGACCAGCCTCGGCGTCATCGCCGCGATTGGCGCATTCGTCGCCATCTTCGCCAACCTGCTGGCGGGCGCGCTGAGCGACCGGACCCGATCGCGACTGGGCCGCCGGCGCCCCTGGATTATCGGTGGCGCACTCGGCGGCGTGGCGGCGCTGGCGATTGTCGGCTTCGCTCCGAACCTGCTCGTCGTTGCCGCAGGCTGGATTCTCGCCCAGCTAACCCTCAACATGGTGTTGGCGGCGCTCCAGGCCCTCCTCCCCGACCAGGTACCGCTGGCCCAGCGGGGCAGGGTCAGCGCCGTGCTCGGGATCGCCCAGCAGGTCTCACCGCTCGTGGGCATCGGCCTTGCCCTCGGGGTGCAGCCGGCTGGCACCCCCGCGATGTTCCTCGTGACGGGGGTCGTCGGTGCCGCCCTCATGATCCTGCTGGCCGCCCTCATCAGGGATGTGCCCCACGACCCGGTCGAACGGTTCGCCCTCGGCCGGTTCATCCGGGGCTTCTCGATCGCGCCCGGCAAACGGTACGACTTCGCCTGGGCCTGGTTCGGGCGGTTTTTTGTCATCCTGGGATTTGCCGTCTACACGACCTACCAGCCGTACTTCATCACCGACCGCCTCGGGGTTCCGGTCGATGAGCGCATCGTCCAGCAATTGATCGCCCTCCTGGTGTTCTCGGGCGTGCTGACGGTCAGCGCCCTGTTGTGCGGGCGGTTGTCAGACCGGATGGGCCGGCGCAAGCCCTTCGTCTTCGGGGCGGCCGCCGTCGTCTCGGTGGGCCTCGTGCTGCTGGCCGTGACCGACACGCTTCCGGCCTTCTACCTCGCGGCGGCCGTCATGGGCGTCGGCATCGGCGCGTTCTTCGCGGTCGACCTCGCGCTCATCACCGACGTGCTGCCCGATAAGGACCACGCGGCGGCGAAAGACATGGGCATCTTCAACATCGCCAACTCGCTGCCGCAGTCCGTGGCCCCCGCGATCGCCCCCGTGTTCCTGGCAATCGGGGGCGGCGGCAACTACACCGCGCTGTTCATCGTGGGTGCGATCCTCGCCGTTATCGGGGCCTTCCTGATCGCCCCGATCCGCGCCGTACGGTAGAGGCATGGAGCTAACCCTCGAGGAGAAGGCGGCGCTCGTCGCCGGTGCGACCTTCTGGAGCACCGTCGGCATCGAGCGCGCAGGCATCCCGTCAATCGCACTCAATGACGGGCCGCACGGGCTGCGCGTGCAGGCCGGCGGCGGCGATCACCTCGGTCTCGGCGAGAGCCTGCCCGCGACCTGCTTTCCGCCTGCCGCCGGTCTCGCCTCCAGCTGGGACCCCGCGCTGCTGCAGCGGGTGGGCGCCGCGCTCGGCGACGAGAGTCGTGAGCAGGGCGTCGGCGTCCTGCTGGGCCCCGGGGTGAACATCAAGCGCTCCCCACTGTGCGGCCGCAACTTCGAGTACTTCTCCGAAGACCCCCTGCTGTCGGGTGAGCTCGGCGCGGCGTGGGTGCGCGGCCTGCAGTCGCGCGGGGTGGGGGCCTCGCTGAAGCACTTCGCCGCCAATAACCAGGAAACCGACCGGATGACCGTCAGCGCCGAGGTCGACGAACGCACCATGCGCGAGATTTACCTCCCCGCCTTCGAACGGGTGGTCACGGCCGAACAGCCGTGGACCGTCATGTGCTCGTACAACCGCATCAACGGCATCTACGCCGCCGAGAACCACTGGTTGCTGACCGAAGTCCTGCGTGATGACTGGGGTTTCGAGGGGCTCGTGGTCTCCGACTGGGGTGCCGTCGACCGGATCATCCCGTCGATTGCCGCCGGGCTCGACCTGGAGATGCCGGGCCCGCAGGCCAGCAGCGCCAGCGCGCTCGTCGCGGCAGTGCGATCGGGCGAACTGGATGCCTCGGCCCTCGACACCGCTGCGGCCCGGGTTGAGCGGCTCGCGCGCCTCGCGGCACGCTCGACCACCGACGCACGTTCTACCGCGGCCTCACGCCACCAGCTCGCGCGGGAGGCCGCGACCGAGTCGATCGTGCTGCTGCGCAACGAGGGTGACCTGCTGCCGCTCGACACCGCGCAGTCGATCGCCGTAATCGGCGAGTTCGCGCGCAGCCCGCGCTTCCAAGGGGCGGGCTCCTCGCAGGTGAACCCGACGCGGGTCGACAGTGCGCTCGAGGCGATCAGCGGCATTGCGCCCGTCGAGTTCGCCCCGGGATACAGCTTTGATCGCCGCGCCGACCCCGCCCCGCTCATCGCCGAGGCCGTCGCCGTGGCGGCGCGATCTGAAGCCGTGCTGTTGTTCGTGGGACTGCCAGACGGCGACGAGTCCGAGGGATACGACCGCAACCACCTCGAGTTGCCCGCCGCCCACACCCGGCTCATCGCGGCGGTCGCCGCCGCCAACCCGCGCACCGTCGTCGTGCTGACCAACGGCGGGGTGGTCTCGCTCGAGCCGTGGCACGACTCCGTTCCGGCGATCGTGGAGGCCTGGCTGCTGGGCCAGGCGGGAGGCTCGGCGCTCGCCGACATCCTGTTCGGGAGGGTCGCACCCTCGGGGAGGCTCGCGGAGAGCATCCCGTACCGCCTGCAAGACACCCCGAGCTACCTGAACTTCCCGGGCGAGAACGACGTGGTGCGCTACGGAGAGGGCATATTCGTGGGGTACCGCTACTACGAGTCCGCCGACGTTGCGGTGCGCTACCCCTTCGGCCACGGCCTCAGCTACACCCGCTTTGACTACGGCGATCTTCAGCTTGGCCGTCGCGGCGTCACGGCGAGCGTCACGGTCACGAACACCGGGGCGCGGGCGGGGCAGGATGTCGTGCAGCTCTACGTTTCCGCGCCGAAAGGTCGTGTCGCGGTGCCGCGGCGCGAACTGCGGGCTTTCGAGAAAGTTGCGCTCGAGCCCGGGGAGAGCCGGCGCATCCACTTCGAACTCGACCGTCGCGCGTACAGCCACTGGGACACCGAGGGGGGTGATTGGACCGTGCAGGGCGGCGAGTACACGGTGGCGATCGGCCGCTCCGCCCACGACATCGTGCTGTCGGCGACGGTCACGCTCGCCCCGCCGAAGCCCGGGCCGCTCACCCTCGACTCGCGGGTCGAGGAGTTCCTGCGCCACCCGGTCACCGGGCCACTGCTCAACCGGGCCAGCGACGGTGCGGCCGACAGGGAGGAGGGCGGCACGAGCCTGCTCGACATGGTCGCGTCCATGCCCATGCGCCGGCTGATGCGGTTCCCCGGGGTGGGTGACCAGCTATCCCGCATCGGTGTGTTGATCGCCGTCGCGAATAACCCCGTTGTGCGGACCGTCGCGGGCTGGTTCCGCAGGCGCTAGTCAGGCGCGGGCGCGCCACTCGCGGTCGAGAAGGCCGTAGACGCCGGTGTCGGCCCACTGCCCCTTGAACATCAGGTCTTCTACGAAATGCGCCTCCTCGCGCATGCCGAGCCGAAGGCAGAGGCCGATGGATGCCGTGTTGCGCGGGTCGAGATTAGCGTGCACGCGGTGCAGCCCCAGCCCCGCGAAGGCGAGGTCGAGCACCGCGCTCGCCGCCTCGAAGGCGTAGCCCTTGCCCTGGTAGGCGGCGGTGAGCGCCCAGCCGATCTCGGCACCAGCATCGGCCACACTCGTGAGTTTGAAGTACAGGCAGCCGATCACGCGGGCGCGGTCGTCGGCCGTTGCGGGCAGCTCGATCCCGAACTCCACGAAATCACCGTCGTCGGCGAGCGCGCCGGCCGCCGCCACCTTGTCGATGTGCTCGACCACGAGCTCCCGCGAGCGCGGTTCGTAGAGCTGGTACCGGGTGACCTCGGGGTCGCTCATCCAGGCGAGCACATCGTCGGTGTCGTCGCGCGTCATCAGGCGCAGCACGAGCCGCTCGGTGCGAATCGGCCCGGTGTAGGCCCACGGGGTCACGCGGTCTCAGACCGTTCGTGACGGATGCGGGGTTCTGCCCGCACCCCGTAGACCGCCTCGAGGCCCGCGACGAACTCGTCGGCCCTGCCCTCAAGCGCCAGCTCCCGGCCGCGTCGCGACGGGCCGTGCAGCAACACTCCCGCCAGGTGCCGGAGGGCAGACTCCGTCTCCTCCCCCGCCCCGCGGGCACGAGCGCGGCCGATCTCAGCGTCGAGCAGCTCGAAAATGTGGGAACGCAGGGCCACGATCGACGGCTCGATCTCCCCCTCAGCAGTGAACTCGGCGGCGGCCGAGCGCACGATCGCCGTGGCGTCATCGTGGGCCGATAACTCCTCGAGCGGGGCGTGCAGGCTGATGGTCTCCAGGTCGAGCAACTGGATGCCCTCCCGCGCGCCGACCGCCGGGTCGACGTTGCGCGGCAGTCCCAGGTCGATCACGATGCGCTTCTGTGACCCGGTGAACCGGTCGGGCCCGAGCACGGTGTTCGCGGTGCAGGTGACGACGACATCCACCTCGAAGTCCTCGCTCGTGGACAGGCCGTACTTGACCGCGAACGGCGCGGCGCGGCCGGTCGGAGAGAAGACCCGGATGTCGATCGCGCCCCGGTCCCGCAGGGCCGCCACCGTCGTTGCGGCGTACTGCCCGGTTCCCACGATCAGCACGCTCGCCGCCGACCAGTCGGGCACCCGGCTCGACGCCAGCTCAAGGGCGAGGCGCACGAGCGAGCGGTCGCGCCCGCCGATCGAGGTCAGGTTCTTGACCCCCCGGCTGGTATGGGTTGCGCGCTGGAAGAGGCGCTCGAGGTCGCGGCTCGTGGTGCCGCCAACGCGGGCCTCGTCGAGGGCGCGGGAGACCTGGCCGGCGATCTCGTCTTCGCCGACGACAACGGACTCGAGTCCGCTCGTCACCGCGAACAGGTGGGCCGCGACATCCTGCCCCTCGTGGACGGCAATCGACGAGCGCAGCTCTTCCGCCGAGACGCCGCTGGCCTCGGCCAGGATCGACAGGGTCGAGGTGACCGCGACCGCGGTTGCGGCGGTGAGGGGCTCGTCGATGTCGAGGTAGGCCTCGAAACGATTGCAGGTGGCGAGCACGACGGCACCCGTGACGAAGTCGTTGGACTCCAGCAGGGTTGCGGTGGCCTGCGGGGCTCCGATCGAGAGGCTCTCGAGTAGCTCGAAGCTCGCGTTGCGATGGTTCGAGCTGAGGCACAGGAGCACGTCCTAATGTTAACCCGTGCCCCTGCCAATCGAACATCCGCTCCTCGACGGCCGAACCGGCACCTCGAACCTCATCCGGGCCTATCGGGGCGATCGACCCGAAGTCACGCCGGTGTGGTTCATGCGCCAGGCTGGTCGGTCGCTACCCGAATACCGGGAGCTGCGAGTCGGCAACGACATGCTGCAGGCTTGCCTCACCCCGGCCCTGGCGAGCGAAATCACCCTCCAGCCGGTCCGTCGGCACCAGGTGGATGCGGCCATCCTGTTCAGCGACATCGTCATCCCGATCAAGCTCGCGGGGGTCGACGTTGAGATCGTCCCGGGCAAGGGGCCGGTGTTCGCGAACCCCATCCGGTCCGCCGCCGACGTTGCAGCGCTGCGCCCGCTCGACCCCGAGGCGCTCGACCCGATCCGTGAGGCCGTCGCCATGACGGTGGCCGAGCTCGGCAACACTCCCCTCATCGGTTTCGCCGGTGCGCCGTTCACCCTCGCTTCCTACCTCGTGGAGGGCGGCCCGTCGAAAGACCAGCTGCGTGCCCGCACGATGATGTACAGCGACCCGCAGTCGTGGGCAACGCTGCTGAACTGGTGTGCCGACATTACCGGCGAGTTCCTGAAGGCGCAGGTGCTCGCCGGCGCCTCGGCGGCCCAGCTCTTCGACTCCTGGGTTGGCTCGCTCAGCGAGCAGCAGTACGTGCGGCGGGTCGCACCCCACTCCAAGCGTGCCCTGTCGCACCTGCGCGGCCTCGATGTGCCCAAGGTGCACTTCGGGGTGGGCAGCGGCGAGTTGCTGAAGGCGATGCACGGCATTGGTGCCGACGTGATGGGGGTCGACTGGCGCATCCCGCTCGACGAAGCGCAGCGCCGCCTGGGCGGCGGAGTCCCGTTGCAGGGCAATCTCGACCCGGCCCTGCTCGGTGCGCCCGCCCATGTGCTCGGAGCCCACGTGCAGGACATCATGGATCGCGGACTCGCGGCGCCGGCCCACATCGTCAACCTCGGCCACGGCGTGCCGCCTGACACGGACCCGGCGGTGCTGACCAGGATCGTGGAGATCGTCCACGGTGCCTGACTCGTCGGTGCCTGAGCAGCTGCAGTACACGGTTGTCGGTGGCGGCATCGCGGGGCTCGTACTCGCGCGGCGGCTGGCCCGCGCCGGCCACCGGGTGTCCGTGCTCGAAGCATCCGACCATCTTGGGGGCACCGTCGCCCGCCACACGGTCGGTGGCATCCCGCTCGATGCGGGTGCCGAGAGCTTCGCCAACCGCGGGGGCACGGTCGCGGCTCTCGCGACCGAACTCGGCCTCGGTGCCGACATCGTCACCCCGGCCGAAGACCGGGCCTGGCTGCAGGCGGCTTCGGGCAGCGCGCTCCCCCTTCCCGCCACGGGAGTGCTGGGAATCCCCGGCGTGCCGCTGGCCAGCGATGTCATCGCCGTGGTCGGGGCGCGGGCGGCGGCGCGGGCCCAGCTCGATTACGTCATGCCGTTGCTCTGGGTGGGGGAAACGGTCAGCCTCGGGGCTTTCGTGCGCCGCAGGATGGGCGAGGGCGTGCTCGAGAAGCTGGTCGCCCCCGTCGTGCACGGCGTGCACTCGGTGCACCCCGACGATATTCCACTCGACCGTGCCGTACCGGGGCTGCGCACCGCCCTCGCCAAGCACGGCTCGCTCGCCGCGGCGGTGCGCTCGATGCGCGACGCGGCGCCAGCCGGTTCGGCCGTATCGGGGATTCGTGGCGGGCTGCACCGGTTGGTCGGTGCGCTCGCCGCAGATCTCCAGACCTACGGGGTCGAGGTTCAACTCGGGCGACGGGTCTCCCCCGGTGAAACCCTGCCCGGTGAGGTCGTCCTGGCTGCGGCCCTAGAACCGGTTGCCGGTCGCCGCATCGTGCTCGCCACCCTCGTCGTCGACGCGCCAGCCCTCGACTCCGCACCGCGCGGCACTGGCGTGCTCGTGGCGTCAGGCACCCCGACGGTGCGGGCCAGGGCCATCACGCACTCCACGGCCAAGTGGGCCTGGCTGCGCGAGTTCGCGGGAGGCCGGCACGTGCTCCGCCTGTCCTATGACGAGGAACCCGAGTCGTTGGCCGACACCGCGAGGCTCGACGCCCAGCTGCTGCTCGGAGTGGAGCTGCCCGCCGCGAGCGTGGTGGACTTCGCCCGCGTGGAGTGGGTGCGGCCCGGGGCATCCCGCACCCCCGAAGGAATCGTGGTCGGCGAGACCGTCGCGGGCTCGGGTTTGGCCGCGATCATCGCACACGCGAACCGCGTAGCCGACGATCTGCTGGGATAGCGCCTGCCAATTCGCCCCGCGCGTGTGCAGGGAGGAGGATGGAAGCATGCCCGACGACGATCCACAGCCCCTCGGTTACACCCTCTGGGCGGTCCTGCGCCGCGACCCGCACCACCCCGCATCGTCAGGCGACCTCTCCGCTGCCACCAGCGCGGTCGAGGCCGCCGGGGTCACGATCCGCGGCTTTTACGACGTGTCGGGGCTGCGCTCCGACGCCGACCTGATGATCTGGCTGCACGGCTCGGAACCCGAGACGCTGCAGTGGGCGCTGCGTGAGCTGCGCCGCAGCGAGCCGCTCGCCGCCCTGCTGCCGACCTGGAACGCGATGGGCGTGCACCGCGACGCCGAGTTCACCTCCAACCACCTGCCCGCCTTCATGCGCGGCAAAGAGCCAGAACCCTGGCTGACGGTCTACCCCTTCGTGCGATCGTACGAGTGGTACCTGCTGCCCGAGGAGGAACGCCGGGCCATGCTCGGTGACCACGGGCGCAAAGGCTCCGAGTACCGCCAGGTGCTCGCCAACACCGTCGCCTCCTTCGCGCTCGGTGACTACGAGTGGATTCTCGCGCTCGAGGCCCCCGAGCTGGTCGACCTGGTCGACCTCATGCGGCACCTGCGGCAGACGGATGCCCGCAGGCACGTCCGCGAGGAGGTCCCGTTCTATACGGGCCGACGAATCACTGTCGACGAGATCGCGGAGGTGCTGTCGTGACGATAGCCAACGGTGGTCCGGTGATCGAGCCCGTCGAGATCGAGCGTGAGGATCTCGACAAGCTCGATCACCGCGTCCCCGGAGCCACCCCGGCAGCCCAGCATGGCCCCGAGCACGTCGAGGAGCCGGTCGCCTACGACGCAATCCTCCTCGCGAGTTTCGGCGGGCCGGAAGGCCAGGACGACGTCATCCCGTTCCTGCGCAATGTCACGCGCGGCCGGGGCATCCCGGAGGAGCGCCTCGAGGAGGTCGCCCACCACTACCGCGCGTTCGGCGGCGTCTCCCCCATCAACGACCAGAACCGCGAACTGAAGGCGGCGCTCGAGGCGGAGCTGGCCCGCCGCGGGATTGACCTGCCGGTGCTGTGGGGCAACCGCAACTGGAGCCCGTACCTGCGCGATGCCCTCACCGAGGCGCATGAGCGCGGCTTCACCAAGCTCATCGCCCTGGGGACCAGCGCATACAGCTCGTACTCCAGCTGCCGGCAGTACCGCGAGGACTACGCGATCGCCCTCGAGGAGACGGGCCTGGACGGCGAGATCCAGATCGACAAGGTTCGCCAGTTCTTCGACCACCCGGGATTCGTGCAGCCCTTCATTGAGGGCGTGCGGCAGGGGCTGGCGGATGTCGCGAGCAGGGGCATCCCGCTGGAGCAGACGCACGTGCTCTTCGCTACCCATTCGATCCCGTCGGCCGACGCCGAGCGCTCTGGGCCACGCGAGCGCGGTTTCGGGCCGGAGGGGGCATACGCCGCGCAGCACCTCGCGGTCGCCGAGGTCGTGATCGCCGCACAATCGGTGGTCGAGCCTGTCGAGACCCTCGACGCGGATCCCGGCAAACGGGATCTCGACACGCTCGATCACCGGATCGCCTGGGACCTCGTGTACCAGTCCCGCTCCGGCCCGCCCACGCAGCCGTGGCTCGAGCCCGATATCAACGACCGGATCGCCGAACTCGCCGAGTCGGGCGTCAAGGCCGTGGTGATCGTGCCGTTGGGCTTCATCTCCGACCACATGGAGGTCAAGTGGGATCTCGACACCGAGGCGATGGAAACCGCTGAGGAGCACGGGGTCTTTGCCGTGCGGGTGCCGACCCCTGGAGTGCACGCCGCCTTCGTGAGCGGGCTTGTCGACCTCGTGCTCGAGCGCCGCGATGGCGTCGCCACCGCCGACCGCCCGGCCCTGACGGAGCTCGGCCCCTGGTACGACGTGTGCCGTCCTGGCTGCTGCGAGAACGTGCGTCTCGGGTTCAAGCCGGCGCTCGCGGGGTTGGCACCGTGAGGATCGGCACGCGCGGCAGCGCCCTCGCCCTCGCCCAGACCACCACGGTTGCCGCTGCGCTCGCCGCCAAGACGGGCGTGTCGCCGGAGATCGTGACGGTCTCCACCGAGGGCGACCGCTCAACCGAGCCGCTGGCCAGCCTCGGCGGCACGGGTGTCTTCGCGACGGCCCTTCGTGACGCCTTAACCTCCGGGGAAGTGGATGTCGTCGTCCACTCCCTCAAGGACTTGCCGACCGCCGCGGCCCCGGGTCTCGCGATTGCAGCGGTGCCGAAGCGCGTCGACGCGCGGGACGCGCTGTGTGCCCGGGATGGCCTGAGTCTCGCCACCCTCCCCGAGGGCGCGCGGGTCGGCACCGGCTCACCGCGCCGCGTCGCCCAGCTGCGCTCGCGTCGCCCCGACCTCGAGATCGTCGACCTGCGCGGCAACGTCGACACCCGGCTGGGTCGCGTCGAATCGGGCGACCTCGATGCCGTGGTGCTCGCCGCCGCCGGCCTCGATCGCTTGGGTCGGCTGGGCGCCGTCACTGACTTTCTCGGCATCGATGGTTGGCCGACCGCGCCGGGCCAGGGGGCCCTCGCGGTTGAGGTGCGCGCGGGTGACGAGAAGCTGGCGAAGGTGCTCGACCACGCGACATCCCGAATCGTCGTCGAGGCGGAGCGCCAGACGCTCGCGCTGCTCGAGGCGGGATGCTCGGCGCCGGTCGGCGCCCACGCGATCATCGACGACGGCATGCTCTTCCTCTCGGTGCGCGTGTACGGGCCGGACCGCTACGTCACCAGCTCGCACGCGCTCTACGTCTCCGACACGAAAGACCCGGCCGGCGAACTCGCCGCGCGGGTCTCGACCGAGCTGTTCGACCTGGGCGCAGCCGAACTGATGGCGGCATCGTGATCGAGCGGCCGAGGCGCTTACGCCAGTCGCCCGCGATGCGGCGGTTAGTCGCTGAGACGCGGCTCAACCCCGCGGAACTGATCTTGCCGATGTTCGTGCGCGAGGGTGCCACGGAGCCGCAGCCCATCTCCTCGATGCCGGGAGTCGTGCAGCACTCGCTCGACTCCTTCCGCGGCGCGATTGCCGAGGCCGCGGAGCTGGGCATCGGCGGCGTCATGCTCTTCGGGGTGCCCGAGGTGAAGGATGCCGTCGGCTCAGGAGCCACGGACCCCGAGGGAATCCTCAACGTCGCTACCCGGATCGCCGTGGCGGAGGCGGGTGACGCACTCGTCGTGCAGACCGACCTGTGCCTCGACGAGTTCACCGACCACGGGCACTGCGGGGTGCTTGACTCGTCCGGTCGGGTCGACAACGACGCGAGCCTCGAGCGCTACCGCGAGATGGCGCTCGTGCAGGCGGCATCCGGCTCCCAGCTGCTGGGGCTCAGCGGCATGATGGATGGCCAGGTCGCGGCCGTGCGCGACGCCCTCGACGGCGCCGGCTTTACCGAAACCCCCATACTCGGTTACGCCGCGAAATACGCCTCGGCGTTCTACGGGCCGTTCCGCGAGGCCGTGCAATCCTCACTCGTCGGCGACCGCCGGGCGTACCAGCAAGACCCGGCCAACCGGCTCGAGGGCACTCGCGAGGTGCTGCTCGACGTCGAGCAGGGCGCCGACATCGTGATGGTGAAGCCGGCGATGAGCTACCTCGACGTGCTTGCCGATGCCGCGGCCATCTCACCGGTGCCGGTGTGGGCGTACCAGGTCTCCGGGGAGTACTCGATGATCGAGGCCGCCGCCGCCCACGGCTGGATCGATCGCCGTCGCGCCGTGGAAGAGTCGGTCACGAGCATCCGTCGCGCCGGTGCCGCCGCGGTTCTCACCTACTACGCGACCGAGCTCGCAGGATGGTTGCGCGCATGACCACCAACGAAGAGGCCTTCGAGCGGGCGAAAGCCGTGCTGCCCGGCGGGGTGAACTCGCCCGTGCGCGCCTTCGGCTCGGTGGGCGGGGCTCCGCGGTCGATGGTGTCCGCACGCGGCGCGTACATCACGGATGTCGAGGGTCGCGAGTACGTCGACCTGGTGGGCGCGTGGGGTCCCGCGTTGCTCGGGCACGCGCATTCCGAGGTGATTGCTGCGGTGCAGGATGCCGCGGCGCGCGGCCTCGGATTCGGCGCATCGACTCCCGGTGAGGCCGTCCTGGCCGAGATCGTGCGTGACCGGGTTGGCCCCCTGGTCGAGAAACTGCGGCTCGTCTCCACCGGCACCGAAGCGACCATGACGGCCATCCGCCTCGCGCGCGGTGCCACCGGTCGTGACCTGCTGGTGAAGTTCGCCGGGCATTACCACGGCCACTCCGACGGGCTGCTCGCCGAGGGCGGCTCGGGGCTCGCGACGCTCGCCATCCCGGGATCGGCGGGGGTGCCCGCACCGATCGCGGCCCAAACCATTGTCATCGGCTACAACGACCTCGCCGCGCTCGAGGAGCTGTTCGAGGCGCGCGGCAGCGAGATCGCCGCCGTCATCGTGGAGGCCGCCGCCGCGAACATGGGCGTGGTGCCGCCCGAGCCCGGCTTTAATGCCGCGCTGACCGAACTCGCGCACCGCCACGGCGCGCTCGTGATCCTTGATGAGGTGCTCACGGGTTTCCGCGTCTCCCCCGCCGGGTGGTGGGGGCTCGACACGAGCTATCGGCCTGACCTCGTCACCTACGGAAAGGTGATCGGCGGCGGCCTGCCCCTCGCCGCGCTCGGCGGTCGCGCCGAGGTGATGGACCTGCTCGCCCCGCTCGGCCCCGTCTACCAGGCGGGCACGCTCAGCGGCAACCCGGTCGCGGTCGCGGCAGGTATCGCGACACTGCGCTTGGCGGATGCCTCGGCCTACGCCGCGCTCGACAACGCCGCGGATCGCGTCATCGACGGTCTCGGGGCGGCCCTCACGGCGGAGGGCGTCGCCCACAGCATCCAGCGTGCCGGAAGCCTGTTCTCGGTGGCGTTCCGGCCGGCTCCCCCGCGGACATACGCCGAGGTCACAGACCAGGACACGTTCCGGTACCCGCCGTTTTTCCACGCCATGCTCGACGCGGGTGTTTCACTGCCGCCAAGCGTGTTCGAGGCCTGGTTCGTGTCTGCGGCCCACGACGAAACCGCGCTCGCGAGAATCCTCGAGGCACTGCCCGCAGCGGCAAAAGCGGCCGCCGAAGCCTGACGCATTCCCCTCGCGGCATAAATGCGTGAGGATGAACTGTAGTCGCGCCGATGATGCCGCGGAACCCCGGATCATGCCCTGCCGTCGAACAGGGCGGCGGGGCTAGGGTGGAACGTACGGCAAACGAAACGGAGAACACCATGAAAGGCAAGATCCTCCTGGTGGTCGGTTTGGGTATCGGCTATGTGCTGGGTACACGCGCCGGACGCGAGAAGTACGAAGAGATCAAGGCGACCGCGCAGAAGTTCTGGAATGACCCGCGAGTCCAGAAGCAGGTTGACGGCGCCCAGGGCTTCGTCAAGGACAAGGCTCCCGAGGTCGCAGAGTTCCTCGCCGACGGCGCCAAGAAGGTCGTCTCCCAGGTGTCGGGGTCGAAGACCCCCGCTCGCAAGCCTGCGACGCGATCAACGGCCGCCAAGTCGACAACGGCCAAGTCGACCGCGAAGTAGCGCGGCATGACTAGCGTCCCGACACCTCCCAAGCGTTCGCTGTTCACCCTCATCGGGAGCCTGCCCACGTTGCTGGTCGACCTCGTCAGGGGCGAGTTGGAGGCGCTGAAGAACGAGATCCTGGAAAAGGTCAAGAAGGCGGGCATCGGCCTCGGCCTCTTGGTCGGCGCGGGCGTCTTCGCGTTCTTTGCGAGCCTCGTGCTGATTGCCGCCGCCGTGCTGGGGCTGGCAACAGTGCTGCCCGCATGGGCTGCAGCGTTGATCATCGGCGGTGCCATCCTGCTCATTGCGGTGATCCTCGCCCTCGCCGGGGTGGCGAGCCTCAAGAAGGGCATCCCCCCGGCCCCCACCGAAACGATCAAGAGCATCAAAAAGGATGTCCGCGCAATCAAGGGCACCGGAAAGCGAAAGTCGTCATGAGCACTGCAGAATCACGAGTGGATGCCACCCGAGCCGACCTGGAGGCGACCCTCGACGCCATCGAAGACAAGCTCAATGTTCCCAAGCGCGCCGAGGAACTGGTTGCGAAGGCCCGATCGTCCTACGAATCGAACCCCGTGCCCTGGCTCATCGGGGCCGCCGCTGCTGCGGTTGCGGTCGCGAGCGTCGTGGCTTGGGCGATTTTCAGCGACGACTGATCACGCCCTCGATTAGCGTGTCTCCTCCCGGTCAGGGAGGATAGGCACATGGCAGCCAAACCGCTGGGCGGTTGGCGCGTGCTGGTGCCCCGAGGCGGAAAGTGGGGCGACGGCGTCGCGGCGACCCTCCGAGGATACGGCGCGACACCCGTCATCGCGCCGATGATCAATTTCGCGAGCGCCGACGATGCCGACGCTCTCGCTGAAGCGCTCACCGAACTCAGGGACGGGCTGTACGACTGGGTTGTCGTCACGAGCGCCACCACGGTTGACGTGCTCGTGGGCCAGAAGGCCACCATCCCGCCGACCACCAAGGTCGCCGCGGTGGGGGAGACCACGGCGGCCGCGCTTGCGCTCGCGGGCTATCGCGCCGACTTTGTTCCCGCCGGCGACAACTCTGCTCGCGGGCTCGTGAAGGAATGGCCGAAGTCCGCCACCACGGGTCGCGCCCTCGTGCCGCAATCCGATATCGCCGAACCCAACCTCGTGACCGGGCTCGGCAAGCTGGGGCTCGACGCGCGCTTCGTCACCGCGTACCGCACCGTGGGGGTGGATGTCTCGGACTCGGTGCGAGCGGACGTGGCTTCCGGCCGCATCGGCGCCATCCTGGTCAGCTCGGGTTCGGTGGCGCGCCAGATCGCCACCCAGTTGGCGCCGTTGCCGGAGGACACCATCGTGGCCTGCATCGGCCCACGCACGGCCTTTGACGCCAGGGCAGCCGGGCTCAGGGTTGACCTGATCGCCGAGGATCGCTCGGCGGAGTCACTGATCGAGGCGCTCGTGGAGCACGCCACGAAAGGCTCGGGCGGCGCCTGACAGTGCCGCGTCGCCTGTTGGCTCAGGCCGTGAGCAGGGCCGCGGCGAGGAAGACGATCGCGAGAAGCGGGGCGACACCCTGGATGAGGGCGGCGCGCAGCAGTTTCGGCGACGAGGCGACCAGCACGACCGCTGCGAGCACCATGCTGAGGCACGAGAACAGTGCCAGCGCGACCCCAGCTTGCGCCCAACTGCCTGACCCCAGCAGCACGAGACCGGTTCCGGCACCCAGGGCCAGGAACACGTTGTAGAACCCCTGGTTGAAGGCCATCGGTTTGAGGGTCTCCGCGTCGGCCTGGCTCGCCACGCCGAACCGCTTCCAGGTGGTGGGCCTCGACCAGAGCACGCTCTCGAGGAAGAAGATCAGCAAGTGGATTACGGCGGCAACGAACACGAAAACCGAGCCCACGATCACGAATGCATCCATCCCGCCAGTGTGGCACGGGGTGTCGCCCAGCAGTAGGTCAGGTGCGGACGTCGACGACGGTGCGCCCGCGGACGCCGCCGGACAGCAGTCGCTCAGCGGCGGACCCAGCGTGAGCCAGGGCCACCGTCGAGGTCATGGAGTCGAGGATCGCGGGGTCGAGGTCGCGGGCCAGGCGACCCCAGGCCTCACGCCGCAGTTCGCGGGGTGTTTCGACCGAGTTGATGCCCGCGAGGCTTACCGAGCGCAGGATGAAGGGCATCATGCTGAGGGTCGCGCTCGAGGAGGCCGCATTGCCGCAGGCCGCGACGATGCCGCCGTACCGCACCTGCGCGAGAACGTTGGCAAGAACGGGACCGCCCACGGTGTCGATGGCCCCACCCCAGCGTTGCGATTGCAGCGGCTTACCCTGGCTCTCGAGTTCCGAGCGGTCGAGGATGTCGGCGGCGCCGAGGGATCGAAGGTAGTCGTGCTCGCCCACTCGCCCGGTGACAGCCGTCACGCGGTGACCGAGCCGTGCGAGCAGGGCGATCGCGATGGAGCCGACGCCGCCCGAGGCACCCGTCACGACGACGTCCTCGGTCGCCCCGGCGCGCTCGAGCGCCAGGATCGCGAGCATCGCCGTGAAGCCCGCCGTACCGATAGCGGCCGCGCGAACGGGGGAGAGGCCGTCGGGGAGAGGGACAAGGAAGTCGGCGGGAACTCGTGCGCGTTCGGCGAGGCCACCGTTGTGGGTCTCGCCCAGGCCGCGGCCATTGACCAGCACACGGTCCCCGGGAGCGAAGGCGGGGTCATCCGACTGCGCGACGGTGCCGACGAGGTCGATGCCGGGGATGAGCGGGAACGTCCGCACGATGCCGGGCCTGCCGGTGAGCGCCAGCGCGTCCTTGTAGTTGAGGCTCGAATACTCGACGTCCACGGTGACGGCATCGCTGCCGAGCACCTCGTCGGACAGGTCGGTGAATTCGACCAGCGCGGGCTGTGCCGCGTCCGCCGGACGCGACACGTGCCACGCGCGCCAGCTACCCAAAGAGGATGGCCGCCTCGTCGTACCGCGACTGCGGCACCGAGTTGAGCTTGCCGAGGGCATCCTCGAAAGCAACGTGGGTGATCGAAGTTCCGCTCAGCGAGACCATGCGGCCCCAGCGCTCGTGGATGACCGAGTCGACAGCCGCCATGCCGTAGCGGGTCGCGAGCACGCGGTCATACGCGGTCGGGGTGCCGCCGCGCTGGATGTGGCCGAGGGTGGTCGAGCGGGTCTCGATGCCGAGGCGCGCCTCGATCTCCTGCGCGAGGATGTCGCCGATGCCACCCAGCCGCGGGCGACCGAAGGCATCGAGTCCGCGTTCGGAGTGCGCGTCATCCATCGTGTCGAGCTTGAAGCCTTCCGCGACAACGACCAGGGGCGCGCGGTTGCGGTCCATGACGGACTTCACCCAGACGCAGATCTGGTCCATGCTCGTCTTCTGCTCCGGGATGAGGATGGCGTGGGCGCCCGCGGCCATGCCGGAGTGCAGCGCGATCCAACCGACGTGGCGGCCCATGACCTCGGCGACCATGCAGCGGCCGTGCGAGTCACCCGTGGTGCGCAGGCGATCCATCGCGTCGGTGGCGATCTGGGTAGCGGTGTCGAAACCGAAGGTGTAGTCGGTGGCCGAGAGGTCGTTGTCGACCGTCTTCGGGACGCCGACGATGTTGATGCCGGCGTCACTCAAACGCTTGGCCGCGGCGAGCGTGCCTTCGCCGCCGATGGCGATGAGGGAGTCGACACCCAGCTGCTTCATGTTCTCTTTGACCCGGTCAGGGCCACCATTGCCCTCAAAGGGGTTGGTGCGGGAGGTCCCGAGGATCGTGCCACCCTGCTTGCTGATGCCCTGGATGTCTTTGCGCTCGAGGGGGATGGCGTCGGCGTCGACAACGCCACGCCAGCCATCGCGGAAGCCCACAAACTCGCGCCCGTAGATCTGCGTGCCCTTGAGCACGGCGCCGCGGATGACAGCATTCAGTCCAGGGCAGTCTCCGCCGCTGGTGAGGATTCCGATCTTCATGGGTCAATCATTGCGCATCAGCGCGAGCACCCTCGTGACGTAGGTCCTATCCCTGGCGGCTGTGGCTGTCCGCGTGCTGCGCGCAGTGCACGGGGGACTGCCCGCACTCGGCGCACACCACGAGTTGTTCGCGACAGGAGAGATCGCTGCAGTTCTGCATCCGGCTCGTCGCGGTGCCACACAGCACGCAACTGGCGATGACAGCCGCGTCGGGGCTGAAGGTCACCGACATCCGGTCATCGAACACGTAGAGCGAGCCTTCCCACAGGCCCGAGTCACCGTACTTCTGGCCGTACGTGGCGATGCCGCCGTCGAGTTGGTACACCTCACGGAAACCGCGCTTGACCATGAGGGCCGAGAGCACCTCGCAGCGGATCCCGCCCGTGCAGTACGTGACCACCGGTTGGTCTTTCAGGTGGTCGTAGCGGCCGCTGTCGAGTTCGGCGACGAAGTCACGCGTGTTCGCGACATCCGGCACGACAGCATCGCGGAACCGGCCGATCTGTGCCTCGAAGGCGTTGCGACCGTCAAAGAAGGTCACCTCCTTGTGCGCCACCAGCTCATGGAGCTGCTCCGGGCTCAGTCGCTCGCCGCCACCCACCACGCCAGCCTCTGTCACCTCGAGTTCGCCCGGGGCGCCGAAACTCACCAGCTCGTCGCGCACCCGCACGCTCAGGCGCGGGAAGTCGTGCCCGGTGCCCTCGCTCCACTTGAAGTCGATGTCATGGAACGGCGCGTACTCGCGGGTCTTCCTGACGTAGCGCTTGACCGCTTTCAGTTCACCGCCGACCGTGCCGTTCATGCCGTCCTTGGACAGGATGATCCGGCCGCCGAGCCCCAGCGACTCGCACAGGTCGCGCTGCCACAACCGGATCGCCTCCGGGTCAGCCAGCGGCGTGAACACGTAGAACAGAAGGATCTTGGGGACGGCCACTGCCCGAGTCTAGATCGGGAGTCGGGGCCCCAACATAGGATCGCAGGCGATGGATGTCCTGGCTCCGGTCTCAACGGTGTACGCCCCCGCGACACCCGTGAGCCTGTCGAGCACGCTCGGCCCGCTTCGCCGGGGAGCCGCGGACCCCACCTTCCGCACCGAGCCATCCGGGGTGTGGCGCACATTGCGCACTCCCGCAGGAGCCGCGACCCTGCACTTGAGGCGCGCCGGTGACGGCATCGCGGCAACCGCGTGGGGGCCGGGAGCGGAGTGGGCGATCGCGGGCGTGCCCGAACTGCTCGGCGCGGGGGACGACTGGGAGGGCTGCGATGTCTCCCGAAACCCGTTCCTGGCAGACTCGCTGCGCCGCAACCCCGGCCTGCGACTGCTGCGCACGCGACAGGTGTTCGAGATGCTGCTCGCCGCCATCCTGGAGCAGAAAGTGACGGGCAAAGAGGCCCGGCACTCGTGGCGCGTGCTCGTCACGAAGTACGGGGAGCCCGCGCCCGGCCCCGCACCGGCGGGCATGCGGGTGTTCCCTGCGGTGGACACGTGGCGGGGCATCCCGTCGTGGGAGTGGCACCGGGCTGGCGTCGGGCCGGAACGCTCCGCCACGATCATGCGGGTGGCCCGGGTTGCGGCATCCCTCGAGCGCACGCTCGACGATCCGGGCGCGGCGGCGGGCCTCAAGCTGCGCAGCGTCACCGGGGTCGGGGTGTGGACGGCCGCCGAGACCACCCAGCGATCCCACGGCGACCCCGACTCGCCGAGCGTCGGCGACTACCACCTGCCCGCCGTGGTCGGCTGGGCGCTGATAGGCAAACCGGTCGACGACGACGGGATGCTCGAACTCCTGGCCCCGTGGGCCGGGCACCGGCAGCGCATCATGCGGCTCATCGAGGCGAGCGGTTTCGCCAAGCCCCGCTTCGGCCCACGGATGACGGTGCAGGATCACCGCGGGCACTGAGGGTTTCCGTTGGTGCGCTTCTCCGGAGGTTCCGGCGCGGCCCGCTTCCGGCG
>JBIITJ010000002.1:0-105711 GCA_044340535.1 Rhodoglobus sp. | reverse complement strand
CACAGGCGCGCACTCTCGCACAGGATCGGGGCATTCGCTGCCTCCTGCTCGACTACGACGCCATGCGCGGGCTCGACGACAGCCACTCACGCCTGTTCTAGGACAGGCGCCCGCCTAGGCTTGAGCCGTGCCCTCCACCGCCGTGCCTCCTGAATACACCTGCGTGCTCTTCGACCTCGACGGCACCATCGCTGACTCGGCACCCGGCATCACGGCGTCGCTCGGCTACATGTTTGAGAAGCTCGGCCTGCCCGTACCCAGTGACACGGAGCTGCTCGCCTGGGTGGGTCCGCCGATTCTCGACTCCTTCCGCGACCTGGCGGGGATGTCCGAGATCGAGTCAGCGCAGGCCCTCGCGATCTACCGCGACCACTACATCGCCAACGGCGCGAAGGAGAGCCCGGTGTTCGCCGGGGTTCCTGAGCTGTTGCGGGCTATCCACGCCTCAGGGCTGCCCCTCGGGCTTGCGACGTCGAAACCCGAGTTCCCGGCATCCGTCATCCTCGACCACGCGAACCTGACCCAATACTTCCGGGTGCTTGCGGGCGCCTCGATCGACGAGATCCGCAGCGCCAAAGCTGACATCGTGGAGGAGGCACTCGCCCGGTTCCGCAAGATTGGCGTCGACACCTCGCGGCCCGTGCTGGTCGGCGACCGCAAGCACGATGTGGAGGGGGCCGCGGTCCACGGTGTGCCGACGATCCTCGCGAACTGGGGTTATGGCACCGAGGCTGAGGCGGCCGGTGCCATCGCGGTTGCCGAGACCCCGAACGACGTGCGGCACCTGATCCTGGGCTGAGGCCTCAGGAGGCAACCCGAGGGCAGTGCATCCGGGTCGCCGTGTGGTCGGTGCTGCGCTCGAAGCGGTGCCGCGACATGGGTTCGCCGCACAGCGGGCAGGCCTTCGTTTCGGTCGACGGCAGGGGCGGCTCCCCGAACGGGCCGAGCTGGGCCGGGCCCATATAGGGGAACAGCGCCTTGTTCAGGCGCTCCCACCAGGAGAGTTTGCTCACGGTAGCCAGTATCGCCTGTTCGCACGGCGACTAGCGCCTGAGGCCGATCGCCGCCAGTATTGCCCCATGGGATCAGCGCTGACCACCATTGCCTTGCCCGTTGCCCTCGGCATCATCATGTTCGGGTTAGGGCTCACCCTCACCCCGCGTGATTTCGCCCGCGTGGCCCGTCAGCCCAAAGCGGTGATCGTCGCCCTGGTGTGCCAGCTGGTGTTGCTGCCCTTGGTCTGCTTCGGCCTGGTGCTCGCGTTCCAGCTCCCACCTGCACTGGCGGTCGGGATGCTCCTGCTCTCGGCCTCGCCGGGTGGAACCACCGCCAACCTCTACAGCCACCTGTTCCGTGGCGATGTCGCCCTCAATATTTCGCTGACCGCCATTAACTCCGTGATCTCCGTCGTTACCCTGCCCCTCATCGCGAACCTGTCGATCGCCTACTTCATGGCGGGGGAGGGCCAACTCGGCATCGACCTGGTCGAGGCGCTGAAGGTGGTGGCGATCGTGCTGTTGCCGGTGGCGCTCGGGATGCTCGTGCGCCGGTGGCGGCCAGCGTTCGCGGACTCCATGGATAAGCCGGTGCGCATCGCATCCGTCATCATCCTCGTCGTGGTGATCGTCGGCGCGGTGGTGTCGAACCTCACCGCCCTGGTCGAGAATTTCGCGGCCCTCGCCGGTATCACGGTGCTGTTCTGCCTGCTGAGCCTGACAATCGGGCGCCTCGTGCCTCGACTGTTCGGGGTTACGCGTGAGCAGGCGATCGCGAGCTCGTTTGAGATCGGCATCCACAACGCGACACTGTCGATCGTGATCGCCCAGACGGTGCTCGATAACTTTGAGATGTCGCTGCCGGCGGCGGTCTACGGCGTGCTCATGTTCTTTGTCGCTGCGGCTTTCGGTTTCGCCACCACCCGCCGTCGCGAACCCGTCGCGGCTTAGCGCGCGAGCCGCTCCACGACCGCGCCATAGAGACGGGGCAGGCGGGCTGCGGCCGGGACGATCGCTGGTCGCAGCGGCGAGGTCGCGGCCGCGACCAGTTGGCCGGTGAGCACCCGGAAGTTGCGGGTTGCCCGGCGCCACTGCCGGTCGTAGTCACCCGCGCCCAGCACGTGTTCGACAGCCAGCCGGGCCTGCTCGACACCGAGTCGCAGCCCTTCACCGGTGATCGCGTCAACGTAGCCCGAGGCATCCCCCAGCAGCAGCACCCGCCCGCTCGACGGTCGCGCGGCCCGCTGCCGGAAGGGGCCGGCGCCCCGCAGCTTGGTTGACGATTCGAGCCCGGCAAGCCGGTCGGCCAGCTCCGGGATGCCCGCCAGCACGCTCCCGAAGTCCCCGCGCGGCGCCCCGAGCATCGCGATCCCGACAAGCTGGGGCGACACCGGTGTGACGTATATTTCGGCGCCGCGGGTCCAGTGCACTTCAATGAACGGGCTCCACGGTGCAAGCTCGTAGTGCCGGGTGAGCCCGTAGCGGCGGGCGCCACGCACGGGTCTCTCGAGCCCGACGAGCCGGCGCACGGTGGAGTGCAGCCCGTCCGCCCCGAACAGCCAGGCACCTCGCAGGCCGCCCGCCGTCACCCCGGCGGCATCCTGCACCACGGAGTCGACGCGAGTCACCGCGCGCTGCACCCCGAGTTCTTGGGCACGTGAAAGCAATGCGGCGTGCAGGGTGGTGCGTCGCACTCCGCGCCCGGGGCCGGTGCGGAACAGGTGGTCGGCGCGCCGGGTGGCGCTGCGGTAGCTGACGCCGAGCAGGGGCATGCCGTCGGGGTCGACGCCGAGCCGGTGCAGCAGCGGGAGGGCTCCGGGCATGAGGCCTTCACCGCAGGCTTTGTCGATGACGCCGTCGCGCGGTTCGAGCACGGCGACGCTAAGCCCGGCCAGCCTCGCTTCGATGGCCGCCGCCAGGCCGACGGGTCCCCCACCGACGACGAGTACGTCGGCGTCGGTCATCGCAACTCGCGCAGTGCCCGGTTTTCCGTGGGGATCCTGAAGCCCAGCAGCAATACCGCGTTGAGCACGGTGAACACGATCGCGGTGAGCCAGGCCGTGTGCACGAGCGGGAGGGCGATGCCTTCGATGGCGACGATCACGTAGTTGGGGTGGGTCAGGAACCGGTACAAGCCCCGAGAGGTGACTCGCTTGGCGCCGGGGACGACGATGACGCGGGTGTTCCACTGCGAGCCGAGTGAGCTGATCACCCAGTAGCGCCCGGCCTGGCACAGCACGGCGATGACGAGCATCGGCCAGCCGAGAAGGGGGATGAAGGGCCGGTCGAGCAGCACGACTTCGGCGATGCAGGCCAGCAGCAGCGCAGTGTGCAGGGCGACCATCCACGGGAAGTGACGCTGCCCGTACTCCCGCCCGCCCTGCTCGAGGGCGAGCGTGGCGTTGCGCTTCGAGATGAACAGTTCGATGATGCGCTCGGCACCGGTGGCAACCACGAACGCGACGTAGAGGGTGATGCTCACGGCCACTCCAGCAGCACGAACTCGGCGCTCACCCCGGGGCCGAGCGCGAATAGCAAGCCCCGCGAACCGGCCGGCTGGCCCGCGTCAATGAAGTCGGCCAACACGTGCAGGACAGCTGACGACGAGAGATTTCCCACACGATCCAGTGTCGCCCACGACCGCTCAAATTCCTCCACTGGCACGTCGAGGGAGTGGGCGAATGCCTCGAGCACGCGCGGCCCACCCGGGTGGGCAACCCAGGCCGCGACATCCCGCAGCGCCATGCCGTTGTCGGCGAGGAAGGCCTCCACCTCCGCCGGGAAGTGCCGCTCGATCACTTCGGCGACCCCAGCGGTGAGCACGATCTCGAAGCCTGAGCCGCCGACGTTCCAGCCGATCACGTCGGTGGTGTCGGGGTAAAACGAGCTGCGGCTGTCCAGTATCCGGATGCCCGGCTCCGGCCGCGCGTCGCCGACGAGCACCACGGCGGTCGCGCCGTCGCCGAACAGCCCGGTCGCGACGAAGTTGGCCATCGTCTCGTCATCACGCTGGAGCGTGAGCGAACACAGCTCCACGCTCAACAACACTCCGACCTGGTCCGGATGCCCGACCAGGTAGTCATTCACGCGTGCCAGCCCCGCGGCTCCCCCGACGCAACCGAGCCCGAAGGAGGGGAGTCGTTTCACGTCGGGCCGCAGGCCGAGGCGGGAGACGAGCAGCGCGTCGATGGAGGGGGCCGAGATTCCGGTCACCGAGGTGAACATCACGAAGTCGACATCGGGCGCTTCGAGTCCCGCCGCAATGAGCGCGGACCGCAGCGCGCGTTCGGCGAGGTCGGTGGCGACCTCGATGAAGAGGTCGTTGGACTGCCGGAAGGTCCCGAGGTCGCGGTACCGCTCAAGCGGGAGCGCCGTGTGCCGTGTCGCGATACCGCTGGCAGCGTGCATCCGTTCAAGCACCGCCCGGCGTCCGGGCACCGCCGAGATGAGGGGCGCCAGTTCCTCGGTGATTTGGGCCTGCGTGTAGACGTGCTCGGGCAGCACCGGTGCGACCGCCGCGATTCGCGTCATGGGGTGACGGTAGCACTCGGGTGTGAAGCGACGACCCCCTTGTATTACTCCTGCCCCGCATGCAAAGCGAGGGTCCCTATCGCTGCGCCTTGCGGTAGCTCTCGAGCGCGCCACCGCCCGCGGCAATTGCGCCGAAGAGTACGGCACCGATGGGCCACACGATCCAGGAGATGCCCCAGTTGTTGCCGATGAAACTCCACGCAAGGAAGATCGCCGTGAGCAGCGGCCAGTAGAACGCGGCTATCACGCCGACGATGTTGTGCTCATCGTCGTCACCAGCGCCAGCGGGCGTGCCCGCCCCCAGTTCCTCCGCGAGGGTCTGCGCCCAGGTCTGGGGCAGCAGAATCCCGAGGCCGGTCGCAACGATCACGAGAATGATCACGACCCCGATCACGGTCCAGAATTCGCCGTGGGGAGAGCCCTCAAGGAGGAGGGCGAATGCAA
Source organism: Rhodoglobus sp. (assembly GCA_044340535.1). GTDB lineage: Bacteria > Actinomycetota > Actinomycetes > Actinomycetales > Microbacteriaceae > Rhodoglobus. The sequence goes on along the minus strand of JBIITJ010000002.1, from coordinate 100,741 downwards.
TGAGCGGCATGGGGGCGAGTATCCAGAGACCAATCGCGATCTGGAGGGCGCGGATGCGTCGACCCTCATGCGCTCCGGCGAGCGCCTCAGCCCAGCGCGTCACCGCAGGATCAGCTGCGAATCGCTTCTCCGTGATGCGCTTGTACGGAGCGGTTTCGCGTGACGCGGCAACGAGCATGGTCACGCCGATGGCGACCAGCACGAAGAGAACCAGGAGGCCGATGAACACTCCGGCGCTATCTGCGATCGACAGCAGGCCCGACTCCGCAGCGACCGGAAGCGAAATCAGCACCGCGGGAGACAGCACGAACAGCATGATGGCCGTGCTGACGCGGAATCGGATGCGCTGCTGCGCATCCGCGTAGCCCTGAGCTTCCTCCAGCGTGACCGGCGCGTGTGAACGATCCGGGGCGCTGGGGGTGGAGGCGGGGGCCGGCGCGCTAATGTCCGAGGTGATGCCGAGCACCGGCGCGACCTCCTCGAGGTTGCCAAAGTCGCGGATGACCTGCCCGACTGCCTCATTCTCGGAATGACCTTCGGCGATCAGGTTCGCATATGCGTCTTCCATCATGCCGTGCAGTTCTGCCTTCGCCTCAAGGAGTCGCGGGGTCTGCGGGTAGGTGCTGAACATCGTTTCGAGGTAGGCGATGATGACGTTCACGGGGTGACTCCTTCGCTTTCTGCGTCGACGAACCGGTCGACAACGGACTTCGTGCTACGCCATTCCTCGACTTTGAGGTCGAAGTGGGCGAGGCCCTCATCGGTGATGCGGTAATAGGTGCGCGGCTTGCCCGACGGCGAGACCGCGGCGAATGAGTTCACAAGCCCGCTCGCTTCGAGCCGCTTCACGGCCGAGTAGAGCGTGGTCTGCTTGATGGTGTACTCGTCGCCGCTCATCGCGGTGATGCGCTGCGCGAGTTCGTAGGCATATGAGGGGCCCGGGCGCAGCAGTGAGAGCACCATGAGGTCGACGTAGCCGCGGATGGCGTCGGCACTGATCATGGTGACCCTCCCCTACCAGATGCTGTCTTGAACATACTACGTCTGAGATAGTACGTCAATTCAAGTAAACAGTGTGCGAGGGGGGACTTGACGCCCAACCTGTGCCGCCGGCCCATCGCGGATAGCCGCGGGTGCACGTTGCGCGAGATGCGATGGTCCGGACGATCGCGCACCGAATGAGAAGGACGCGGGGTTAACGAAAGAAGGACGCCCAACTTGGGCGTCCTTCTCATTCGGTGCGCGAGGGGGGACTTGAACCCCCATGCCCTCACGGGCACACGGACCTGAACCGTGCGCGTCTGCCAATTTCGCCACTCGCGCTCACCTGTCGGCAGCGAGCCGCCGACTGAGCGAGATTATCACAGTGCGGCGAGCTCGTCTCCGACCGAGACGACCCCGCCCTCGACGGCGACGGCACCGATCGCCAGGCGACCCTCCCGTTCGCGGTGGATGGCCCGCAGCACCCCGAGGTCTTTGTCGATCGAACCGGGCTGCTCGCGGGTAACCATCACGCAGCGGCCGACCCGCTTGGTCACGTCAAGAGTCGCGGCCCCGAGCCGAACCATGGCTCCCACCAGGGCGTCCTCCCCGCCGCCCGACACCACGATGTTCGACCGGAATCGCCGCCGGTCCCAGTCGCCGAGGGAGACCTCGGACACGATCGATACCGCCGTGCGTTCCGAATCGCGGAAAGATCCGCGCGATCCGTCGAAGGCATGCCATGGGCTCTCGCCCTCATGTTCGAAGTCGTCGACGTTCTCGTAGCGCCGCTCCGCGACCTGGTCGGTTGAGCGCAGTACGACGGGGCGCCCCAACCATGAACTGAGCGCCGCATCATCCCGGGCAACCGAGCCGTCGGGCAGCACGATCTCGACCGCGCCGGTGGGAAGGTATCGGGCCGAGCCGAAGAGCAGTTCCGGCACCCGGCGAGCGGTCAACCCGAGGCCGGTCCCGGCATCGAAGATGGCGTATCGCCGATCGCCTTCGAGACCCTCTGCTCCAAGGGTGGCCGAGGGCATACGCTCACCCTGAAGCGACTTCACGGGGTAACGCCACAATTCGGTGACCAGCACCCGCCCACGGTATCGTCCCCGGTGGCGATCAGCCCGCACCGAACAGCACCGACTAACATCGGGTTATTCGGCCGGGGTGCGACGAAGGAGAGTCTTGGGTCTGCTGGACAACTTCGAGAAAGGTCTCGAGCGTGCCGTCAATGGTGCGTTCGCCAAGACCTTTCGAAGTGGACTCCAGCCCGTCGAGATCACCGCGGCGCTCAGGCGCGAGCTCGACACCCGTGCTGCGGTGGTCGCCCGCGATCGCATCCTCGTGCCCAATAAGTTCACCGTGCGCCTCAGCCGGGCCGACTACGAACAAATGTCTGCCCTCGGCGCGACCCTGACCGACGAGCTAACGCAGCTGGTGCAGGCCCACGCGGCCGCGCAGCACTACTCGTTCGCCGGCGGAATCTCGATCACCCTCTCCGAAGACCCCTCCCTGAGCCAGGGCATGATCGACATCACCTCGGTCAATGTGAAGGGGGCCGTCGACTGGACGCCGGTCGTCGAGATCAACGGCACCCGCCACCCGCTGACCCACTCCCGCACGGTCATCGGCCGCGGCAGTGAGGCCGATATAACCGTCGACGACACCGGCATTTCCCGGAAGCACGTCGAGATCCTCTGGGACGGCACACGGGCTGAGGTCAACGACCTCGGCTCCACCAACGGCTCAAAGCTCAACGGCAACCCGGTCGCGAGGGCGCCACTCCCGCCCGACTCCGTCATCGACATTGGCCGCACGCGTATTGTCTTCCGTGTGCTCGCCCGATCTGCAGACACCGGAGACCGCGCATGAGCGAGCTGACCCTCCTGGTCCTCAGGATCGGCTTCCTCATCCTGTTGTGGGCTTTCGTTTTCGCCATCGTGTACGCGCTTCGTTCCGACCTGTTCGGGCAGCGAACTCGACGGATGCCCTCCGCCCAGGCCACCCCTGCCCCGCAGTACACGGCTCCTGCGCCACCTGTGACGCCCGCCCCCCGGCCCAGCGTCGCCCGCGATGAGCCGGCGTCGTCACGGGATGCCACCCGCCTGGTCATCACGGGCGGGGCGAAGGAGGGTCTCGAGATCGACCTTCCTGATGAGCAACTGACCATCGGGCGGGCGGGCGAATCAGGCCTCGTCATCAGGGATGACTACACCTCCACCCACCACGCACGCCTGCTGCTGTGGAGCGACGGCTGGGTCATCCAGGACCTAGACTCGACCAACGGTACGTTCCTGGACGGAACCAGGGTCATCGTCCCGACGCATGTTCCTCTCAACACGCCGGTCAAGATCGGTACGACCAGTTTCGAACTTCGGCGGTAGGCAGATGGCGACTACAGACAAGAGTGCCGCTGTCTCGCATGTCGGCAAGATCCGCTCCAATAACCAGGACAGCGGCTATGCCGGCCACCACCTCTTTGTCGTAGCCGATGGCATGGGCGGCCACGCAGGAGGCGATGTCGCCTCGGCGATCGCGGTCAAGCGCATCATGGAGACCGATCGGGAGTACGCGTCCCCCAACGACGCCGAGTTCGCGCTACGGTCAGCCCTGCTGGCCGCCAATTCGCTGCTCGCCGAGACAGTGTTCGAGCACGGCGAACTCACCGGAATGGGTACCACGGTCAGCGGCATGGTCCGTGTCGGCGGCCATGTGGCCATCGCCCACATCGGCGACTCGCGGATTTACCTGCACCGCGACGGCAAGCTCAACCAGGTCACCGCCGACCACACCTTCGTGCAACGACTCGTCGACAGCGGCCGCATCACGGCTGAGGAGGCGGCGGTGCACCCCCGGCGCTCCGTGCTCATGCGCGTGCTCGGCGACGTGGATGCGTCGCCCGAGATCGACACGACCATCGTCGAGACCCGGCCTGGCGATCGCTGGCTGCTCTGCTCAGACGGCTTGAGCAGCTACGTCAGCGAAGACAAGATCGGAAACGTGCTTGCCACGGTGCCGTTTGCGCAGACCGCGGCCGAGCGCCTGGTCAAGGAGAGCCTCGACCAGGGGGCGCCAGACAATGTCACGGTTGTGATCGTCGATGTGGACGAGTCCGGGGACTCCGCCCGCGTGCCCCCGGTCACGGTCGGGTCGGCGGCGGCCCCACTGGTGTTCGAAGCTGATAACGTGCGTCGCCCACTGCGCCTGCCGAGCCTGCTGCTGCATCCACTGAAGGCGACCCAGCCGGATGACAGCCACTTCGAGCCCGAATCTGACGAATACCTCAACGCGCTCATCATCGAAGATCGGCGTCGGGCCCGCCGCCGCCGGATCTCCTGGATCGCCTTCATCGTTCTCGTGATCGGCGCGCTGGTCGCGGCAGGCATCATCGGGTACGGCTACACGCAACGGCACTACTACGTCGGGTCCGATGAAGGCCGCGTCGCAATCTTCCGCGGGGTCCAGCAAGACATTGGGCCCATCCAGCTGTCGCACGTCTACGAAACGACGACGATCACCCTGGACGAGCTGCCCCAGTACAGTCGCGCGTCGGTTGAAGCCACCATCAACGCCAGCAGCCTCGCAGACGCCCAACGCATAGTGGACCGGTTGTCGAATGTCCGCAGTCCGTGACCTGACCCCGGGCGCCAACCCCGTGTCGACGTTCACGTCGACAATTCGCCTGCGCCTGCGGGTGCCGGCCCGCCTGCGCAACCTGGAGTTCGTGCTGCTGCTGCTCGCGGTTGCGATCAACCTCGGCTCGGTCGCGCTCGTCCAGCTGGGCGCGGTGGGGGAGCTGGACTACGGGATGCTGGCGCTGTCGACCCTGCTCGGCCTGCTGGTGTTCGGGATGCACTTCGCCATGCGTATCGTCGCGCCGGATGCCGACCCCCTCATCCTCCCGGTCATCACCGTGCTCAACGGCCTCGGCATCGCGATGATCTACCGCATCGACCTGGGCGATGGCGCCAGCGGCTGGGACTCCGCTGGCATCCGCCAGGTCGTGTGGACGGGCATCGCGATCGTCCTCGCGATCGCCGTGCTGCTCATCGTGCGCAACCACCGGGTCTTGCAGCGGTACCGCTACGTCGCCATGTTCAGCGGGATCGTGCTGCTCGTGCTTCCGATGCTCCCCGTGATCGGCACCACGATCAACGGTGCTGCGCTCTGGGTGACGATCGGCCCGTTCTCGTTCCAGCCGGGTGAGCTGGGCAAGGTGGCCCTGGCAATCTTCTTCGCCGGCTACCTCGTGACCGCCCGCGACTCGCTGTCGATGGTGGGCCGCAAGTTCCTCGGCATGCGCCTGCCGCGCGCCCGCGACCTGGGTCCGCTGCTCGTCGTCTTCGCGGCATCCATGCTCGTGCTCGTTGTGCAGCGCGACCTCGGCACGGCGCTGCTCTATTTCGGCCTGTTTCTCGTGATGCTCTACGTCGCCACGGGACGGTCCAGCTGGATTGTGCTGGGGCTCAGCCTCTTCCTCATCGGTGCTTTCGTGGCCAGCCGGCTGCTCAGCTATGTCGGCGACCGCGTGGATGCCTGGCTAAACCCCTTTGCTTCTGAGCTCTACGACGCGCAGTTCGGCGGAAGCTACCAACTCGTCCAGGGTCTCTTCGGGCTTGCCGACGGTGGGCTCATCGGCATGGGGCTCGGTAGGGGCAGCCCCGGCACGACACCGCTGTCCGAGAGCGACTACATCATCTCGGCGCTCGGCGAAGAGCTCGGGCTCGTCGGCCTGTTCGCCATCCTCGGCCTGTACCTGCTGTTCGTTTCGCGCGGCTTCCGCATCGGCTTCGCCGGGCAGGATGATTTCGGCCGCCTCCTCGGCGTCGGGCTGTCCTTCGCCATCGCGCTCCAGGTGTTCGTCGTCATCGGGGGCGTCACCCGGGTCATCCCGCTCACCGGCCTGACCACTCCATTCCTCGCGGCAGGCGGCTCCTCACTCGTAGCCAACTGGATCATTGCGGCCCTGCTGCTGCGTCTCTCGGACACCGTCCGCAACCAGCCGCCAGCAGCTGTCGACGGTGAGCCGGGCCGACTGGTGGTGGGGCAGTGAATAAAGAACTCAAGCGCGTAAGCGTCGTCGTGCTGCTGATGTTCTTCAGTTTGTTCGTTTCCACCTCGGTCATCCAGGTCTTCTCGGCAGACCAGTTGAAAGCTGACGGTCGCAACTCCCGCACGCTCTATGCGAGCTATTCGGCCGAGCGGGGTCCGATCCTCATTGACGGGCAGGAGATCGCATACTCCGAGCCCTCGGACGACGCCTACAAGTTCCTCCGGGTCTACGCCAACGGTCCGCTGTACGCCCCCGTCACCGGTTACCTCACGCTGAACCAGGGCAACACCGGGCTCGAGAGCTCGCTCAACAGCTATCTCAGCGGCAGTTCAAACGACCAGTTCCTCGACCAGGTCAACGCCATTCTCACCGGCCAGGACCCGAAGGGGGCGGCGGTGGAACTGACCATCGACCCCGTAGTGCAGCAGGCCGCGTGGGATGCGCTGGGCGACAACGAGGGTGCCGTGATCGCCATCGACCCCAAGACCGGGGCGATCCTGGCGATGGTGTCGAAGCCGAGCTACGACCCCAACCTGCTTGCCATCCACGACTCCCAGCAGGTCATCGACACCTACAACGCCCTGCTGGATGATCCGGGCGACCCACTCATCAACCGCACGCTCGCGGGTGACCTCGACCCACCCGGCTCGACCTTCAAGCTCGTCGTGGCCGCCGCCGCGCTCGAGAGCGGCCAGTACACGCCCGACAGCGAGTTCCCCAACGTGGCGACGCTGCAGCTTCCGCAATCCAGCAACGTCATCAGCAACGCCAGCGACGGAACCTGTGGCCCAGGAGAGAACGTGACGATCGCGACCGCCTTGCGGCTCTCCTGCAACATCCCGTTCGCTGAACTCGGTGCCGCGCTCGGCTATCGCGACATCCTGCTCCAGGCCAATGAGTTCGGTTTCAACGAAAGCGTGTCGGTGCCGCTGAAGTCGACGCCGAGCGTGTTCCCGCGGGTGCTCGATGCACCGCAGACGATGCTCGCCTCCTTCGGGCAGTCGGGCGTCCGGGCATCCCCGCTCCAAATGGCCATGGTCTCGATGGCCATCGCCAACGGGGGAACGATCATGCAGCCCAACCTGGTTGAGAGCGTCGTATCACCGGACCTCAGCCCCATCCAGACCCTCGAGCCCACCGTGTTCCGCGAAGCGATCAGCCGCGACACGGCGTCGACCCTGACACAACTGATGGTGGGTGCCGTAGCGACCGGGGTGGCGGGTAATGCCAGAATAGACGGGGTCGATGTGGCAGGTAAGACCGGCACAGCCCAGAACGGTCCGGATGACCCGTATTCGCTCTGGTTCACCGGTTTCGCCCCCGCAAACGACCCGCAGGTTGTGGTGGCTGTGGTTGTTCAAAACGGAGGCGGACTCGGCCAGGCTGGCGAGTCGAACCAGATCACGGCTCCGATCGGCAGGAAAGTACTAGAGGCGGTGCTATTCAAATGAGACCCACGAGCGGGCTCACTTTCGGTGGCCGGTACCAGCTGGCCAGCCGCGTTGCAATCGGCGGCATGGGTGAGGTCTGGCAGGCCACCGACCTGGTCATCGGGCGCACGGTCGCCATCAAGATCCTGAAGGACGAGTACCTGGGCGACCCGGGCTTCCTCGAACGGTTCCGCGCCGAAGCCCGCCACGCCGCGCTCGTCAACCACGAGGGCATCGCCAACGTCTTCGACTACGGCGAGGAAGACGGCAGCGCCTACCTCGTCATGGAGCTGGTGCCCGGCGAGGCGCTGAGCGCCATTCTCGAACGCGAGCGCGTGCTCTCCAGCGACCGGGTGCTCGACATCGTCGCCCAAACCTCGCTCGCCCTGCAGGCGGCTCACGCTGCTGGCCTCGTCCACCGCGATGTGAAACCGGGCAACCTCCTGATCACACCCGACGGCCGCGTGAAGATCACGGACTTCGGCATTGCTCGGATCGCCGACCAGGTTCCCCTCACCGCCACCGGCCAGGTGATGGGCACGGTGCAGTACCTTTCGCCGGAGCAGGCGAGCGGTCATCCCGCTTCCCCAACCACCGACCTGTACTCGCTCGGCATCGTCGCCTATGAAGCCCTCGCGGGTCGCCGGCCGTTCACCGGCGAATCGCAGGTTGCCATCGCGATGGCCCAGATCAACGAGACCCCGCCGGAGCTGCCGGCCACCGTCGCCGAACCCGTTCGCAACCTCGTGTACTCGTGCATCGCGAAGAACCCCGCAGACCGGCCCGCCTCTGCGGCGCACCTGGCGCGTGCAGCACAATCCCTGCGGCGAGGGGATGTCCCGGCTGCCGCCGCTGCCGTTCCCGGAATCCTCGGCAGCGGCTCACACGCCGCCACCGTTGGCCCGAACTACGGCCAGCCGACCGAAGCTACTCGCGTGCTCACCACCCGCACGGCGGCTACCACTGCGGGCGAGCCCGAACCGAAGGCCCGCAACCCGTGGACCTGGCCGCTCATCGCGCTCATCGCGCTGCTTGCGGTGGTCCTCATCGGCACCATCATTGCCCTGGTCCTCGGCGGTGGGCAGGAGGCGCCAGCGCCCCCGTCCTCGTCGTCGTCGCAGTCGAGCCGCCCGCCGTCGTCGTCTCCCTCGTCGTCGGCTAGCGAATTGATCCCGCTCGACCAGTCCCAGATCACCGGGCGCACCAAGGAGGCCGTCGAGGCTTACCTGGACAGCCTGGGGCTGGTCCTCGACGCGCGTGACGGCCGAGTTGCCGAGACCGAGGAGCAGGTTGGGCTCGCCTACAGCGTCAGCCCGACGGGCAACGTCCGCGAAGGTGAGACCATCCGGGTCGACTTCTACTCACCCATCCCCGAGCCAGAGCCGCCGGCCAAGCCGGGCGTGATGACGGTTCCGTCGGACACCGCACCCGCGGGGTCGGAAGTGACCTTCACCTGGCCGACCTACACCGGCTGCTCCGCCGGCACGACCCTCGAACGCTTCATCGTGCTCATCGACGAGAACAGCCAGTTCGTCTCGGGCAACGCACAGCGCGGACCGAACGAGACCTCGGTGAAGATCCGCATCCCCAGCACGCCCGAACAGGTCGCAGTCGTGTCGTACAGCGCCGTCTGTAGCGGCATGGAATCGCCGGTCTCGGATCCCACGAGCGTGACCGCAGAGTAAGTGCCTGACGGGCAGAGCACGCAGGGGCAGAGGTTACACTGACTGGACAGTGTCCCCATCGCAGCCAGGAGTTTGAATCGTGATCGAAGGCGTGGCTCACGGCGTGCGCCAGCTCGCTGGCCGTTACCAGGTCGGCGACCTCATCGGTCGTGGTGGCATGGCCGACGTCCACGTCGGCACCGACGCCCGCTTGGGGCGGCGAGTCGCCATCAAGCTCCTCAAGCCCTCACTGGCCAATGATCCTGCCTTTCGCAGCCGTTTCCGCCGTGAGGCGCAGGATGCCGCCAAGATGGCGCACCCGACGATCGTTCGCATCTTCGACGCCGGGGAAGAAACCGTCACCGACGCTGGCGGGCACGAAACGCTCGTGCCGTTCATCATCATGGAGTACGTTGACGGCCGCCTTCTGAAGGATGTCGTGGCCGAAGGCCCCCTCGATCCCGCAGAGGCCTGCCGAATCATCGAGCAGGTCCTCACCGCGCTTGAGTACTCGCATCGCGCAGGTGTCGTGCACCGCGATATCAAGCCGGGCAACATCATGATCACCGCCAGTGGCCAGGTGAAGGTCATGGACTTCGGTATCGCCCGGGCCATCTCCGACTCGGCGGCGACGATCGCCGAAACCAGCGCGATCGTCGGAACGGCCAGCTATTTCTCCCCCGAGCAAGCTCGCGGTGAAGCGGTGGACGCCCGCACCGACCTGTATTCCACGGGCATCGTGCTCTTCGAGCTGTTGACCGGCCGCGCGCCGTTCCGCGGCGAAAACCCGGTTGCCGTCGCCTACCAGCACGTCAACGCCGAGGCTGTTCCGCCGAGCTCGCTCAACCCGAAGGTTTCGCCGGCGATCGATGCGGTAGTCCTGCGATCCCTGGCTAAAGACCGGTTCGAGCGGTACCAGAGCGCCAGCGAGTTCCGTGATGACCTCACCGCGGCCGCGGCCGGCTCCGTGCCTGCCCGGAAGGAGCTTGCGGTCAACGACTTCAACTCCACGCTGTTCGGCGTCAACCCGAGCTCCGTGGCTGGCTCCGAAGCAACCCTGCGCCAGCTGACGGTCGACGAAGACGACAGGATGGTGAGGACCCAGAACCGCCCGCCGGTGGCGTGGATTTGGGCTGGCATCGCGATCCTCGTGGTCATGGTTGCCGCAGTGGTGTTCTGGATCTTCAGTCTTACCCCCACCCAGATCGGCACGTTGTCAACCGACATCCCGAGCGTCAGCGGCATGACATGGGAGGAGGGTAAGGCCCTCCTCGAGGAGAATGACCTCGTCGCCGTCAAGTCTGACGAGGCGTCGGACAGCGTCGAAGAGAACGTCATCCTCCGCACCAACCCCGAGGCGGGTACGACGGTTGAGCCCGGCCACGAGGTGACGGTCATCGTCTCCTCCGGCAGGCCCGCCGTGACGGTACCCGATGTGACGCGGATGTCGGAGGCCGACGCAATCGCTGCCCTCGCCGCCAAGGGCCTTGAGCACGGGCAAAGCACCGTTGACTACTCTCCCGACCTGGCGCAGGGAACAGTGATCAGCTCGAACCCCGCTGCAGGTGCCACCGCCGGTCCCTCCGGCACCATCCGCGAGGGGGACAAGGTCGACCTCGTCGTCTCTAACGGCCTCGTTCTCGTCCCCGATGTCGCGGGCAAGTCCATCCAGGAGGCGAGCACGACGCTCAGCCAGCTGCAGCTCAATGTCGCCGTAACGGTCGACACCGCCTGCACCGGCGGCACGGTCGCTTCCCAGTCGATCATCGGCGAGCAGCCGCAGAAGTCGAAGATCAGCCTGCGCTACTGCGGCGGCTGATCGCGCGACGCCCCCACAGGCCCTGTCCAGCCGAGCGGTCAGGCGAGCTTGACCATGGGGGTGAGGCTGCGCGCGGTCTCGGCCGCCTCCGGCAGTCCGGCGACGGCAAGCCAGTTCCCGATCATCCGGTAACCGCCCTCGGTGAGCACGGACTCGGGGTGGAACTGCACGCCGTACAGTGGCGCGCTCTCGTGGCGCAGTCCCATGATCACACCCCCAGCGGTGCGCGAGGTGACCACGAGCTCGGGCGGAACCGTCGAGTCGACAACGGCGAGTGAGTGGTAGCGAGTGGCGGTGAACGGCTGCGGCACTCCGGTGTAGAACTGGCTGTCATCGTGCTCGACGAGCGAGGTCTTGCCGTGCATGAGCTCTTCCGCGTGGGTGACGGTCGCGCCAAGCGCCTCCGCGATGGCCTGGTGGCCGAGGCACACCCCGAGTAGCGGCTGCCCGGCATCCAGCGCAGCCGTGACGATCGGGATGCTCACGCCTGCGGCCGCCGGCGTACCCGGACCGGGCGACAACAGCACCGCGTCATACTCGCGGATCACCGCGGCCGCATCACGTGCCGCGAAGGCGTCGTTGCGCACCACCTCGGTCTCGGCACCCAGCTGGATCAGGTAGCCATTGAGCGTGTAGACAAAGCTGTCGTAATTGTCGACAACGAGAACGCGGGTCATGGTTCCTCCACCGTGACATCCTGCGGGGTCACGAACTGGTCGACCCAGGGGAATACCCACAAGACGAGTGCCGTCAACACGGCGGCGGCCAGCACCAGCAACATGAGCACGCGCAGCCACCACGGTCCGGGCAGGACTCTCCACAACGCTCCGTACATCAGCCAGCTCCCGTCATCAAAGCGGCAATCTCTTCCGGCGCACCCTGGGCGCGGGGGTACCAGGTGTCGTAGACCGCGTAGAGGATGATCCGCTCGTCCGCCGTGTAGATGGGGTTGCAGCTCGTCAGGGTCAGCAGGCGATCGGTTGGCTGCGCGTCCGGGTACTGCGGCACGGGGTTAAGCACCCCAACCCCGGTGGGGCGCACATACTCAAGCCCGCGGACGAGATAGCGGTACCAGCCCGCCTCCGTCTCCACGTAGATGGAGTCACCAACGACGAGCTTGTCGATGTCAAAGAAGGGTGAACCGAGCCCCGTGCGATGGGCGGCGAATGCGGCGTTGCCGATGTCTCCCGGCATCGCAGTTCCCGGGTAGTGGCCGACTCCCACGCGAAGCACGTCACGCGTGCCGACGCCCTCGGCAATCGGGCGCACATAGTCTGCGCCAAATCGGGGCACGATCAGGTTGGCGAACTGAACCGCATTGGCGGGGGCCGTCCCGACGACCGGGGGACCCGGGTCTTCTCGGCCTGCGGGAACCGTGACCATCTCCGCCTTGTCGTCACGCCAGCTTTGGCTTAACTGGAGCGCTTCAGTTTTCTGGGTGTTGCCCTCGATGAGGTTACCGAGCCACACCTGCCACCCCAGGAACAGGAGCGCGATGACGCCTGTCGTGATGAACAACTCACCGAGCACCCCGATGACGCTCACCCGGGGGGCCTGCTTGCGCTTGCGCAGCGTGGGCTCCTCCTGCTCGATGGACATAGCCTCGATTCTAGGTGCTTGTTCCTGCGGATACCGGGCGAGATCGGGCTTGCCGGTGGGGCGGCAAGGCGATCACGCTACAATCGGGGCATGGCCCGTACGACACGCTCCAAACCCGACCGTCCTGCCGCGACGACCTCCGGCGAGCAGGCCCCCAATGCCATCTGGTTCAAGCCCGTCATGTTCGGCTTCATGCTGCTTGGCTTGATCTGGATCATCGTCTTCTATGTCAGCAACGGCGCGCTGCCGATTCCTGACCTGGGCTCCGCCAACATCCTGGTTGGCTTCGGAATCCTGTTTGTCGGGTTCCTCATGACGACCCGCTGGCGGTAACGCTCTCCCCGCTGAGAACTACACGCCTGTAGTTATACCCACTGTGGATGGGCCTGTGGATAACTATCCGATGACGAACAGTCGGAATAGCGTCAGGGCAAGCAGCACCGCAAAGATGCCTCCCATCAGGGCGACCTGGATGGTGCGCTGGTTGACCCTGCGGGTGCGCAGGTAGACCAACCCGATTGCCGCTCCGACGATAAGCCCACCGAGGTGAGCCTGCCAGGAGATGTTGAAGCCAGGCACGAATCCGATCACCAGGTTGATGCCGACGAGCACGAGCAGCTGGACGTTGTTGCGACCGAGCCCACGCTGGATGACGACGAACGCAGCAACCACGCCAAAGATCGCTCCGGATGCCCCCACCACGAGTGCTTGCGGAGAAAGCAGCAAGACAGCCACCGATCCGCCAAGGCCACTGAGCAGGTAGAGCGCCAGGAATCTCCACCGACCGACGAGTTGCTCAAGGATCGACCCAAAGATGAACAGCGAGTACATGTTCAGCAGGATGTGGAAGATGGAGCCCTCGGAGTGCACGAAGACCGTGGTGATCATGCGCCAGGGTTCCGTGTACGTGAACGGCGGGTAGTACAGCAGCGCCTGGGTTACGGGGCTCCCGGGAATCATCTGCAGGATGAAAACCGCGACCGTCACCGCGATGAGCGACCAGGTGACCAGGGGCCTGCCGCTCGACGGCCGGAATGCGGTGAGCAGTGCCGGTCGGGTGCGTGGCGCGGTCGCGCGCGCTTCCTTCACGCACTCCGGGCAATGCACCCCAACAGCCGCCTGGGTCTGGCAGCTGGTGCAGATGGTCCTGCCACAGCGCTGGCACAGGATGTAGCTCTGGCGATCAGGATGCCTGTAACAGGAATCAGCCGATCTCGTCGGCGTGCTCGACACCGAGGATCAGGCCTCGGCGATCGTGATGCTCTCGATGACGACGTCGGTGAGCGGCTTGTCACGGCCATCCGTCTCGACGGCCTCGATGGCGTCGACGACACGCTTCGACTCCTCGTCAGCGACAGCCCCGAAGATGGTGTGCTTGCCCTGCAACCACTGGGTGGGAACAGTGGTGATGAAGAACTGCGAACCGTTCGTGCCCTTACCACCGCGGGTTCCCGCGTTGGCCATCGCGAGAACATAGGGCTCGTTGAAGGTCAGCTCGCCGTGGATCTCATCATCAAATTCGTAGCCCGGTCCGCCGATGCCCTGGCCCAGCGGGTCGCCACCCTGCAACATGAACTGCTTGATGATGCGGTGGAAAATCACACCGTCGTACAGCGGGTCGGTCGAGACCTTGCCGGTCGCCGGGTGGGTCCACTCCTTGGTGCCGGTAGCGAGGCCCGTGAAGTTCGCCACCGTCTTCGGCGCGTGGTTGCCGTAGAGGTTCAGCGTGATCGTTCCGAGCGTGGTCTTCATGGTGGCGACAGCGGTATGCATGGGCTCAATTCTTGCACGGCGCCCCCCGCGCGGCGGCTGTGTTCGCCCACCGCGATCCGCGTCAACCCCGTACCGGTGCCCGGGGCAGCGTGACAGTATGGACTGAAGAACGCAGCCCACAATGGAGGTTTCCCCATGGCACTATCGCGCAAGCGCCAGAAAGAGCTCAACCGACTGAAGAGCCAGGCCGAGGACCTGTGGGATGACCAGAAGGAGCTTCTGGACCACGCCTCCAAGGTCGTTCGGGATGCCAGCCGCCAAGCGGCCCGGTATGCCCGCGAAGACGTCGCCCCCCGGGTGCGCGACACCTTCGAAGACACGGTCAAGCCCGCGGTCAGCTCCGGCATCGCCGGCGCACGCTCGGTGGCCAGCAGTGGTCGCGATCGCCTCGTGCACGATGTGCTGCCCGGCGTCACATCTGCGCTCGGGACGGCCCTTGCCGCGATCGAGGTCGCCAAGAACCAGCAGGTTCGGGATGCCATCAGCCGCGCCACGCGGATCGGCACCGACGTCGGCACGAAGGTGGGCATCATCAAGCCGAAACCCGCGGGCCCCGGCCGGTACATCCTGATCGGCCTCGGCGTCGTCGCCGCAGCCGCTGTCGCCTACGCCGCATGGCAGACCCTGCGCGCCGATGATGACCTGTGGGTCGAGGACGAGCCCGAAACCCCTCTCGCCGACGAAAGCTAGGCGTGGGACCACGCGAAACACGCCCGCCACACGGGCTGTCTAGGGTGGTCGCATGCCTTCCGTACCACCGCTGACCGCAGCGGGTGCCATCGAGTCGCTCTCGCGCGTCATCCCCGACTTCCCGCAGCCCGGCGTGCAGTTCCTCGACCTCACTCCGGTCCTCGCCGACGGCGACGCCCTTGCCGTGGTGGTGGATGCACTCGTCGAGCCCTTTCGCGGAGACATCGACATCATCGCCGGAGTGGAGGCGCGAGGGTTCGCTTTCGCTGCCGCCGCGGCCGCCCGCAGCGGGCTGGGAGTGCTGCTGGTGCGCAAGGCGGGCAAACTCCCGGGCCCACGCATCGCGGAGAGCTACTCGCTCGAGTACGGGGAGGCCACCCTCGAGGTCCATGTCGACCAGGTCCCGCCCGGCACGCGCGTGCTGCTCGTCGACGACGTGCTCGCGACGGGCGGAACCATAGGTGCGGCGGCGACCCTGATTGAGCGCGCGGGCTGGGCGATCGCCGGTATCTCGGTCGTGCTGGAGATCCCGATGCTTGGCGGTCGGGCCGCGCTGGATCCTCGCGTGATCCACACGCTGCACCTGGCCTGAAAGCTACCCGAGGCGGGTGGTCATTCCCGCCCGGGCCAGCACGATGGTCTCGATGAGCGCCACGACGTTGTACAGCAGCAGGGTCACGAGAGTGATCACCGCAACCGACGCCCACAGTTCGTCGAACCGTGCTGATGCACTGTACTTCTGGATCATCCCGCCAATACCGACCCCGGTCGACAACCACTCGGCAAGCAGCGCCCCCGTGACGGCGCCGGGAACGGAAACACGTGCGGCCGCGAACAGCGAGGGAAGAGCACCGGGGATGCTCACCTTAAGCAGCGCTGTCACGTTCGACCCACCGAACACCCGCACCAGGTCGAGGCTCTCCGCACTCGCGCGGCTGAGACCGAACATGACCGAGGCCAGGGCCGGGAACAGCACCACGATGCTGCCGATGACGGCAACCGAGGCCGTGGTGCCTCGGCCGGTGATCAGGATGATGACGGGTGCGATCGCCACGAGCGGCACGCTGCGCAACAGCAGGGCCAGCGGCATGACTCCCGCCTCCACCGCTTTGGACAGGGTGAATAGCATCGCGAGCACCACGGCGGTGATCAGCCCGGCCACAAAGCCCACGGCGGAATCCTGCAGGGTCTGCGCCACGAGCGAGCCGAGGTTCGCCCAGTTCTCGGCAGACTCCTCCGATTCGACCAGGAACTCCCAGACATCGAGCGGGCCCTTGGCCACATAGGCAGAGATGCCCGTGAAGCTGACCACCGCTTGCCACAGCGCGAACACGACCACGAGAGTGAGGGTGCCGTTCAGCAGTGCGCGGCCCACCGACCTGCCGAGGTAGCGCATTCCGTCCGCCCGAAGGCGCCGCTGGATTGCGCGTTCCGCTTCGACGTCGTGGGGGTGTATCGCCGTCATGCCGCACCCCGTCCTGACACCCACGGGGTGATGACGCGGGAGACCAGCCCGACGAGCCCGTAGCCGACGAGCGCCACGGCGGCGCACAGGATGAACACCGCCCACACCCGCTCGGAGTCGAGGTTGCCCTGCAGGCGGATGAGCAGGATGCCCACACTCCGGTCAGTGGCCCCCATGTACTCACCCAGCACCGCACCCAGGAAGGCGGTCGGCACCGCGATCTGCAGGGCGTTAAGGATGGCGGGCAGGGCGGCGATGAGCCGTACCTTCACGAGCTGGGTGTAGCGGCCACCGCCAAAGACCCGCACCACGTCGACGCTCGCCGGATCAGCAGCCTTGAAGCCCAACACGGAGCCCACGACCGTGGTGAAGAAGACGGCGAGCGCCGCGAGGAAGATCGCTGTTGCGGAAGGGTCGCCGGCGCGCTTCGCCCCGCCGAGGATGACAATGGCAATGCCTCCGACAGCGACAATCGGGAGGCAGTAGGTAACCACGGCGATCTGGGTCACCACCGTCTCCAGCCTCGGCGCCAGGAGAACGGTCGAAGCCAGCAGCAGCGCTATCGCATTACCCCAGGCGAAGCCGATGAGCGCTTCGGTGATGGTGACCTGGAAAACCGCCCAGTAGGGGGCGAAGCCGTCCTCGGCCAGCTGGCTGAACACCGCAAAGGGGGAGGGGACGGGGGTGAAATCGGTACCCTCCGCCGGCGTGAAGATGAGCAGTGAGAAAACCCACCAGGCCAGTAGCAGCACAACGATGCCGATGAGCCCGGTGAGCCACCCGGGCAGCTTGCGCCTGGTCACACCTCGGCCGTCCCGTCAGTGCCGAACAGCAGTTCGGATGCGTGGTCGACGAGGGCATGGAACTCCGGGGTCCGCTGCATCTCAGGGGTGCGGGGGCGAGGCAGGTCAACCTCGATGATCTCCTTGATCCGGCCGGGTCGGGGGGACATGACCGCCACCCGGTCAGAAAGGAAGATCGCCTCAGAGATCCCGTGCGTCACCAGCAGGGTCGTCGCGGGTTTCTCCGTCCAGATCCGGAGCAGCTCGAGGTTGAGGCGCTGGCGCGTCATGTCGTCCAGCGCCCCGAACGGTTCGTCGAGGAGCAGTACGGACGGCTTGAGCGCAAGCGCGCGGGCGATGGACACGCGCTGGCGCATCCCGCCGGAGAGCTGCGCGGGCCGCGCCTTCTCGAAGCCGCGAAGGCCGACGAGGTCGATCAGCTCGTCGATGTAGTCGGTGTCGGGCTTCCTGCCCGCCACCTCGAAGGGCAGCCGGATGTTCGTGTACACGCTGCGCCACGGCAGCAGTGCGTGGTCCTGGAAAGCGATGCCCAGTTCGCTGGCCTTGCGCAGTTCGGCCGGCGACTTTCCATCGACCTTGATATCGCCACCCGACGCGTGCTCGAGGTCGGCGAGGATGCGGAGAATTGTTGACTTGCCGCACCCCGAGGGGCCCAGCAGTGCCAGGAACGAGCCACGCTCCGTGTGGAGAGTGGCATCCTGCAGGGCGACGACCGATTTGCCGCCGGCACCCTTGAAGGTCTTGTTGAGTCCAGTGATGTGGATGCCGGTGCCCCCCTGGAGGGCACCGGCATCCGTGGTGTTATCTACCATCGATTAGGAGAGGTAAGCCTTGAGCTCGGGGAACTCGGCGTAGATCTCGTCGATGATCGTGGTGTCGAAGAGCTCCTCCACCGTGACATCCCAGCCGGCGGCGGCAAGGGACGCCACCGTCTCAGCCTTGAGGCTGTCGGAGATGGTGAACAGGCCGTTCTCCTCGGTCTCCTCAGTGGAGATCAGCAGCTTCGTCGCCTCGAGCGCAAGGCCGGTCTTCACCGGGTCAAGCGAACCGAAGACTGCCTCAAGCCCGTCTCCCGCCTCGGCGGCCTGGTCGTAGTACTTGGTGATCAGTTCGACCGAGTCGTCCGTGGAGTTCTTGAAAGCGTCGGTCCAGCCCTTGATCTCCGCGATCAGGAAGGCCTTGATGAGCTCCGGGTTTGCCTCGAGGTATTCGTCGGTGACCGAGAAGGTCTCAGCCACGAACGGCACGCCGTTCTCCGCGTAAGGCAAGTTGGTGATCTCGTAGCCGGCGAGCTCAACCGTGAGGGCCTCGTTCGTCAGGTACGCCATGAAGCCATCGACCTCACCGTTCATGAGCGGGGTCGGGTCGAAGTCGACCGGAACAACCGTCACCTGGTCGGGCGAGATGTCGTTGGCCGCAAGCAGCGCCGCGAAGACGCTCGAGTTGGAATCCTGCACGCCGATCGTCTTGCCGATCAGGTCTTCGGGGGTGGCGATGTTGGCGCCGTCCGCCAGTGAGAGCACCGTGAAGGGGTTCTTCTGGAAGGTAGCGCCGATGATCTTGAGGGGGGCATCCTCTTCGGCGATCGCGGCACCAATCGAGGCGGAGTCGCTCAGTGCAACCTGCACCGTGCCACTCAGCAGCTTGGCGACACCAGTATCGGGGCCGGAAATACCGATGACGTCATCGAAACCGGCTTCGTCGTAGTAGCCGTTCTCATACGCGTAGAACTCTCCGGTGAACTCTTCGTTCTTGATCCACGAATACTGCACGCTGATCTCGCCGAACGACTCGTCTTCGGCGGGCTCTTCGGTCTCGCCGCTCGCGCATCCGGCGAGCAGGATGGTCGCCGCGACGACCGTTCCTATGAGGGCAAATCTGCGGTGGGGCGAAGCTCCGGGAACGGCCATGGGCTGTGTCCTTCCAATGGGCGGGTGAATGTGATCCTCGGACGGTACCGCGGGCATATTTCCGGCGAGCGTTCGAATTATGACAACCGCGTTACGGGCGGTCCGCTCGGAGGGGAGTCGACGCCCCACCAGTGCCGCCGGCCCATTGCAGTTGAGGGAGGTGCGCGTCAGCCGAGGCGCAATGGTCCGGACTGCGCTGGCGGGGGCCCCGGGGCTTCGATTCGCGACTAACCTGCGCGAACCGCATGAAGAGCGCCGCTACGTTAACGCACGAACGCCGCCATTGCTGGCGGCGCTCTTCATGCGGTTCGTGGAGCCTAGGGGAATCGAACCCCTGACCTCCTGCTTGCAAAGCAGGCGCTCTACCAATTGAGCTAAGGCCCCGCGGCGGCGGGATGAAGTGAAGGAAACCCTTGTGGGGATTCCAGTGGGGATACGAGGACTTGAACCTCGGACCTCTTCGTTATCAGCGAAGCGCTCTAACCGCCTGAGCTATATCCCCCAGACCAGATAAGAACCTATCTTATCCAGCCACGTTTGCCGTAATCGTGTGCTGTATCGCTAGTTGTTGGTGAACCCCACAAGCAGGCCACCGGTCAGCCGAACACTGAAGTTGTAAAGCATGCTCGCGATAGCGCCGAGTGCAGTCCCCACCACCGTGTTCACAAGGGCGATGATGACGGCAAACAAGGCGACCTGGCCCAGCGAGAAGCTGGCGGCAACGCTGAAGTTCGGGTCGGTGAGGATGTCCTGGAAAATCCCGTCAAGGTCGCCGAAGATGCCTGTCGAGTTCAGGACGATCCAAATCAGGATCGTTGCAACGATGAGCACGATGCCGAGCGAAACCGCGACGAGGAACGAGAGCTTCACCGCCGACCAGAAGTCGATGTAGACGAGCTTGAGGCGCACCTGCTTGACCGCGACCTGGCGCTGCGATTTGCGCTGGAGCTTCTCCGCGACACTACTCATCTACTGACTCGTCCTTCCCAGCGGCCCCGCCGCCGGTCCCGTCGTTGTCGACTGGCTCGTCGGCATCCTGATTGTCTAGATTTCGTTCACTGTTCCTGGCGATCGCAATGATCCGGTCTTCGTCGGCGAACCGCGCAAACACAACACCCATGGTGTCACGCCCCTTGGCTGGAACCTCAGCGACAGACGAGCGTACCACCTTGCCGCTGGCAAGAACCACGAGGACCTCGTCCTCGTCGTCAACGATCAGGGCGCCCGCAAGGTCCCCTCGCGACTCGGCAAGTTTGGCCACCTTGATGCCCAAGCCACCACGGTTCTGCAGTCGGTACTGGTCCACCGAAGTGCGCTTGGCATAGCCCCCCTCGGTGACCACGAAGACGTACCCGCTGTCGCTGACGACGCTCGCGCTCAACAACTGGTCATCCTCACGGAAGTGCATTCCGATAACTCCGGAGGTCGATCGGCCCATCGGCCGCATCGCCGCATCTGAAGCGGTGAACCGGATGGACATGCCCTTGCGCGAGACCAGGAGCACGTCGAGGTCTTCCTCCACGAGCATCGCCGAAACGACCTCGTCGCCCTCACGGAGGTTGATGGCGATGATGCCGCCCGTGCGGTTGGTGTCGTACTCGCTGAGTGCCGTCTTCTTGACCAGGCCCCCGCGGGTAGCGAGCACCAGGTAGGTGGCCGCCGCATAGTCACGGATATCGAGGATCTGGGCGATCTCCTCACCGGGTTGCATCGCCAGGAGGTTGGCGACGTGCTGCCCCTTGGCGTCGCGGCCCGCTTCCTGGACTTCGTAGGCTTTCGCGCGATACACCCGCCCGGTGTTCGTGAAGAACAGCAGCCAGTGGTGGGTAGTGGTCACGAAGAAGTGGTCAACCACGTCGTCGGCCCGCAACTGGGCGCCCTTAACTCCCTTGCCGCCGCGGTGCTGGCTGCGGTAATGGTCGCTGCGGGTTCGCTTGATGTAACCACCGCGCGTGACGGTGACCACCATCTCCTCTTCGGGGATGAGGTCTTCGACGCTCATGTCCCCACCGAAGCCGTACATGATCTCGGTGCGGCGGTCGTCGCCGTACTTGGCGATCAGTTCGGTGAGCTCTTCGCTCACGATGTCGCGCTGGCGCTGCGGGTCGCCCAGGATCACCTTGTACTCGGCGATCTCCAGTTCGATCTCGGCCAACTCGTCCAGGATCTTCTGGCGCTCGAGCGCAGCAAGCCGGCGCAGCTGCAGGTCGAGGATGGCCCGTGCCTGCAGCTCGTCAATATCCAGCAAGTCGATGAGCCCGTCGCGCGCTTCCTCAACGGTGGGGGAGCGGCGGATGAGGGCGATGACCTCGTCGAGGGCATCCAGCGCCTTCACGTAACCGCGGAGGATGTGGGCGCGCTCTTCGGCCTTGCGCAGGCGGAACTCGGTGCGCCGGACGATGACCTCGATCTGGTGTGCCGCCCAGGCGGTGATGAAGCCGTCGATCGCGAGCGTGCGGGGAATGCCGTCGACGATCGCGAGCATGTTCGCGCCGAAGTTCTCCTGCAGCTGGGTGTGCTTGTACAGGTTGTTGAGCACGACCTTGGCGACGGCGTCGCGCTTGAGCACAATGACCAGGCGCTGGCCCGTGCGACCGGATGTCTCATCCCGGATGTCGGCGATGCCCGCGAGCTTGCCCTCCTTGACCAGTTCCGCGATCTTGAGGGCGAGGTTGTCCGGGTTGACCTGGTACGGCAGCTCGGTGACCACGAGGCACGTGCGGCCCTGAAGCTCTTCGACGTTGACCACGGCGCGCATCGTGATCGACCCGCGACCGGTGCGGTACGCGTCCTGGATTCCTTTGACTCCAAGAATCTGGGCGCCCGTCGGGAAATCAGGTCCCTTGATCCGCTGGAGCAGCGCCTCGACCAGCTCTTCCTGGGAGGCGTCAGGGTTCGCGAGGTGCCAGAGCGCGCCCTCGCCGACTTCGCGAAGATTATGGGGAGGGATGTTCGTGGCCATGCCCACCGCGATACCGACCGAACCGTTGACCAGCAGGTTCGGGAACCGGCTCGGAAGCACGGTCGGCTCCTGTGTGCGGCCGTCGTAGTTGGGCTGGAAGTCGACGGTCTCTTCCTCGATGTCCCTGACCATCTCCATGGCGAGCGGCGCCATCTTGGTCTCGGTGTACCGGTGGGCTGCGGCGCCGTCGTTGCCGGGAGAACCAAAGTTGCCCTGCCCCAGCGCCAAGGGGTAGCGCAGGCTCCACGGCTGGACCAGTCGGACGAGCGCGTCGTACACGGAGGAGTCACCATGGGGGTGGAACTGCCCCATGACGTCGCCAATCACGCGGGTGCACTTCGAGAAGCCCTTGTCGGGCCGGTAGCCCCCGTCGTACATCGCGTAGATCACGCGGCGGTGCACCGGCTTGAGTCCGTCGCGCACTTCGGGAAGTGCCCGGCCCACAATGACGCTCATTGCGTAGTCGAGGTATGACCGCTGCATCTCGAGCTGCAGGTCGACCTGCGAGATCTTGTCGTGGCTCTCGTCGACAACCCTGTCGGTGAGAGCAGGTTCTTCGGGTTCTGTTACGTCAGCCATGCGAATCCTTTATCGGTGGTCGAGCGAAGTCGAGATCAGTGGCGCGCGTCAGATATCGAGGAAGCGCACGTCTTTGGCATTGCGCTGGATGAAACTGCGCCGGGACTCCACGTCTTCGCCCATGAGGGTCGAGAAGATCTCGTCAGCGGCCGCCGCGTCATCGAGCGTCACCTGCAAGAGTGTGCGGGTCGCGGGATCCATCGTGGTTTCCCACAGCTCCTTGTAATCCATCTCGCCGAGACCCTTATAGCGCTGGATCCCGTTGTCTTTCGGAATGCGCTTACCTGCGGCGAGCCCGGCTTCCAGCAGCGCATCGCGCTCACGGTCGCTGTACACGTACTCGTGCTGCGCATTGCTCCACTTGAGCCGGTAGAGAGGAGGCTGCGCTAGGTAGACATAGCCCAGGTCGATGAGCGGCCGCATGTAGCGGAACAGCAAGGTGAGCAGCAGCGTCGTGATGTGCTGGCCGTCGACGTCGGCATCGGCCATCAGCACGATCTTGTGGTACCGGGCCTTCTCGGGGTCGAAGTCCTCACCCACCCCGGCACCGAACGCCGTGATCATCGACTGCACCTCGTGGTTGGCAAGAGCCCGGTCCAGCCGCGCCTTCTCCACGTTCAGGATCTTTCCGCGCAGCGGCAGGATCGCCTGGAACTCGGGGTTACGGCCCTGGACGGCGGAGCCGCCAGCCGAGTCGCCCTCGACCATGAAGATCTCGGAGAGCACCGGGTCTTTGCTCGAGCAGTCCCGGAGTTTGCCCGGCATCCCGCTGGACTCAAGCAGCCCCTTGCGCCGGGTTTGCTCCCGCGCTTTGCGGGCCGCGATACGCGCCTGGGATGCCTGGATCGCCTTGCGGATCACATCGCGTGCCTGCGCGGGGTTGCGGTCGAACCAGTCACCGAGCTGCTGGCCCGCAATCCGCTGCACGAACGCCTTTGCTTCGGTGTTGCCGAGCTTCGTCTTGGTCTGGCCTTCGAACTGCGGTTCGGCGAGCTTGACTGAGATCACCGCGGTGAGGCCTTCGCGAACATCGTCGCCGGAGAGGTTCTCGTCCTTTTCCTTGATGATGTTCTTCTCGCGTGCGTACTTGTTCACCAAGGTGGTCAACGCCGCGCGGAACCCTTCCTCGTGGGTGCCGCCCTCGTGCGTATTGATGGTGTTGGCATAGGTGTGGACGCTCTCGGTGTAGCCGTTGGTCCACTGCATGGCAACCTCGAGCGAAATCTTCCGCTCGGTGTCTTCGGACTCGAAGGCAATGACCTCCGGGTGCACGAGCTCGTTCTTCTTCGCTTTATTGAGGTACTCGACGTAGTCGACGAGCCCGCGCTCGTACATGTAGCTCTCGGTAACGTCCTCATCACCGCGCTCGTCGGTGATCGTGATGCGCAGGCCCTTATTGAGGAATGCCATCTGTTGGAAACGGGCCCGGAGCGTCTCGTAGTCGAACTCGACCGTCTCGAACGTTTCGGGGCTCGGCCAGAACGTCTGGGTCGTTCCGGTCTCGGTGGTCTCCTCACCCTTCTGGAGAGGGGCCGTGGGAACACCGTTCTTGAAGCTCATGCGCCAGACATGTCCCTGGCGACGGACCTCGGTGTCGACCTCTTTCGACAGGGCGTTAACCACCGAGATCCCAACGCCGTGCAACCCGCCGGAGACCGTGTACCCGCCACCGCCGAACTTGCCGCCGGCGTGCAGGATGGTCATGACCACCTCGACCGTGGACTTCTGCTCCTGCACATTCAGGTCGACAGGGATGCCGCGACCGTTGTCGGCGACCCTGACGCTGCCGTCCTTCCGGATCCATACGCGGATGTCATCGGCGTACCCGGCGAGGGCCTCATCCACCGAGTTGTCGACAACCTCGTAGACCAGGTGGTGGAGACCGCGGGGACCGGTTGATCCGATATACATCCCGGGCCGTTTGCGGACAGCCTCGAGGCCCTCAAGGATCTGGATCTGGTCGGCGCCATAGCTGTCTGCGGCGACATGCCCGTTGGAGAGAGGGGGATGCGACGACTGCTCTTCGGCGGAATCCTCGGGCTTGTCTGATGCGGGCGCAGTCATCTGAAGTTGGGCTCCTGCCGGTCGTTGCTCACGTCATTCGGGGCGGAATTCCCCGCGTGGGAAGGTGCCGCCGACGACTAGATCCAGTCTACCAAATGAGGTGCGCGCGAGAGGCCAATATGGCGATCTGGGGACATTTCACGGCGAGGTTGACCTGTTTTGGACTACTAGCCGTAAGTATCGCGTGGGCCGCGGCCTGGAATTGATCTGGGCCCGCGTTTCCAGGAGGGAACGTTAGGTCCTTCAAAGCGAACGGACTCGATTCCCGCGTCGGGGTACTGCTGGGCGATCGTTGTCGTGATCTGCGTTCGCATCAGGCGAAGCTGGGTGGCCCATGCCGTCGAATCGCACTGGATTACAAGGACGCCGTCGTCGATGCCGGCGGGGAGGGAATGTTCGGCCGTCTCGGTTCCCACTATCATCGGCCACGAGGCGATGAGTTCACTCCGTGCCAGCGGCGAAGTCCATCCCATCCTCGAGGCGAGGCCGTCGATAACGTCACCGAGTTCGTGCGGGTCGCGGCCGGGAGCGAAGGGGACGCTCGCGCCCTCCTTGAGCTTGTTCGCCTTTCGTTTGCGCGCGGTTGAGGAGCGCACCGCGGCGTCGCCAAAAATCTCGCGGAATCTCAGGTACACCGCCACGTGTTCTTCCCTCGTGAGGTCGTCGTCAGTCATCGGTGACCATCTCCCCTGCACGGATGCGGACAATGTGGGATGCCAGCCGTTCAGGCACGTCCCCGAACACTGCCGCCGTGATGAGGACCTGTTCGAAGTCTCCCACCGCATCCGCCAGCCGCGCACGACGCGACTCGTCAAGCTCAGCAAATACATCGTCAAGGATGAGCACGGGGTCGCCCTTCGTGGACTCGCGCCGAAGAACAGCCGCGGACGCAAGCTTGAGCGCGAGGGCAAAAGACCACGATTCGCCATGGCTTGCATACCCCCGTGCGGGAAGGCCGTTCAACCCGAGCACGAGATCATCCCGATGCGGCCCCACCAGGGTGAGCCCGCGGTCAAGCTCTGAACGGCGCACTCTCGCCAGGGCGTCGCGGAATCCATCTGCTGCTGCCGCGAGATCAAGCGGCCCGGAGCGCAACGCCGAGATATCGCTGGCCTCATCATCGGTGGATGACGCGAACACGCTGAGGTAGCTCGAAAGTCGTGCCGCATGGTCCGCGCCCGCGACCGCCGAGTATGCATCAGAAACCAGGGGGCCCAGTTCGTCGATCAGCACGCTCCTGGCCTGGATGATCTCCGAGCCGAACGCCACGAGGCGTTCATCCCAAATGTCGAGCGTTCCCAGGTCGCCTCGGGCGTTCCTGGCCGTCTTCAATAACATGTTCCGCTGCTTGAGTACCCGCTCGTAGTCACCGATAACCCCGCTCATTCTGGGTGCGCGCAGTATCAGGAGTTCGTCGAGAAAGCGGCGTCGCCCCGAGGGTTCGCCTCGCACGAGGGCGAGGTCTTCGGGCGCGAACAGGACGCTGGAGAAGTACCGGGGCAGCTCGCGCGTCTTGATCGCCGATCGGTTAACCTGCGCGCGATTGGCACCGGAGCGGTTAATCTGCACTTCGGCAAGAACTTCGCGCCCGTCGTGGAAAAGCCGAGCGCGCACTATCGCTGCGCCCTGGCCTTGCCGGATCATCGCCTGGTCTGAGGAGACCCGGTGTGATCCGAGGGTGCTGAGGTATCCGAGCGCCTCGACCAGGTTGGTTTTGCCTTGCCCGTTGCTTCCGACGAAGAGGGTCGACCCTGGATGCAGCTCGACGTCAAGCGACTCGTAATTACGAAAATCGGTGAGCGTGAGATGTGTAACGATCACGAGAAACGCGTCGTCAGCTCTTGCGGACGGCGTGGCCACCAAACTGGTTGCGAAGAGCTGCGACCGCCTTCATGGACGGCGAGTCTTTCTGGCGTGAGACGAACCGCGCGAAAATCGCTGCGCTGATCGTGGGAACCGGGACCGCGCGATCAAGGGCGTCATGGACTGTCCACCGACCCTCGCCCGAGTCCTCCACATAACCAGAAATGTCCGCGAACTCGGGATCCTCCTCGAGCGCCTTCACCAATAACTCGAGCAACCATGAACGAACGACTGTTCCCCGTTGCCACGCTTTGAACGACCCGGTGACGTTGGTGACGAGGTCTTTGCGATTGTCCAGCAGTTCATATCCCTCTGCCCAGGCCTGCATCAGGGCGTACTCGATACCATTATGAACCATCTTCACGTAATGACCGGCACCCACCGGCCCCGCGTGGACGAATCCCTCGTCGCGCGGCCCCTCCGGTCGGAGGGCATCGAATATTGGCATCGCACGCTCGACGTCTTCGGCATCCCCGCCGGCCATCAGACCGTAGCCGTTCTCGAGACCCCAAATACCACCCGAGACACCGACATCCATGAACTTAATGCCGTGCGTGGCGAGATATTCAGCATGGACCGAATCAACGGTGTATCGGGAGTTTCCTCCGTCAATTACCAGGTCGCCGGCTTCGAGCACTGGGGCAAGGTTGTGTATTACCTCCTCGGTGATGGCGCCGGACGGAACCATCACCCAGACGATCCGCGGGGTTGGAAGTGCCGCCGCAAGGTCGGCGAGGGTCGCGACGTCAGTGACGGCCGGATTCGGGTCATACCCGGTCACTTCGACATCATGTTCGCGAAGGCGGGCGCGCATGTTGTTGCCCATCTTGCCAAGACCGATTATTCCGATGTGCATCGGTTGTCCTCCGGGAGCTGTTGTTAGCGCAGCAGCAGGTTGGGCTGCAGTAGGTACTTGTAGTTGTCCGCGCCGGGCTGGTCCTTGGAGGATTGGCTGGTGATCAACACCGGGCCCGGCTTGTTGGGATTCTCCGTCTTCGTGAAAGAAATCCGCACGAATTCGGAATGGACCGAGCTGAGGCCGTCGAGGAGGAATTGCGGCTTAAGTGAGACAACCGTGTCGGTGCCGGTAAGGAAAGCATCGATGGATTCGGACGCCTGGGCTTGTTCCGATCCGATTGCCTCGAGCGTGACGCCTTCGATCGAGAAGGTGAATCGAAGCGCTGCCTCTCGTTCCAAAACCAGGGAGACTCGGCGAACCGCTTCAATGAGTTCTGCCGTGTTGATAACCGCATAGTTGTCCACCGTTTCGGGGAACAGTCGCTTAACCGGTGGGAAGTTTCCTTTGATGAGCAAGGAGGTGACGGTCTTCCTGTCCGCCTGGAATGCGATCAGCTCGCGATCATCCGTAGAGGTGATCGCGACGGAGATCGTGCCGCTGTGCCCGAATGTCTTGCCGATCTCGGCAAGTGTCCTCGCCGGCACGAGGGCTGTGGCGGACTCTACGCCGGAGCTGCCCGAGTCCCACGAGATCTCACGAACGGCAACACGGTAGCGGTCGGTGGCAACGAGCGACAGGCTGTTTTCTGAGACCTCGAGCTGCACGCCGGTGATGACAGGAGTCACGTCATCGCGCGATGCCGCGATAGCGACCTGGGAGATTGCTGCGGCAAAATCTTCCGCCTGCAGCGAGCCAGCCTCGCCAGATACCTGGGGAAGCGTCGGGTACTCCTCCACGGGCATGCTCAGGAGTGTGAACTGTCCTGCGCCGCAAGCGACAGTGATGCGACCTTCATCGGTCGAGAAGGTGACCGGAGCGTTGGGGAGGCGGCTGGCAATGTCGGCCAGAAGTCGGCCAGACACCAGGACACGACCGGGCTCTTCTACCTGCGCACTGATCTCGGTTCGCGCCGAAACTTCGTAATCGAAGGAAGAGAGCACGAGCCCGCCATCGGTGGTCTCAATCAATACACCACTAAGGATGGGGAGCGTGGTGCGCTGGGGGAGGAGCTTCACCGCGAACGAGACGGCTTCGCTGAAGACGTCACGATTGACTTGGAACTTCACTCGGTTTCACCCCTTACACGGTCGTGGTCTGGCCGGTTAATACTGGCACAGGCCACCGGGCGCAGAACCATGGGTTGTCCAGCTCCCAACTTCTTCTTTAAAGAGACAACATTCTTAACCGTTGTGCACACTGTGGATAACTGTGCGAAAACCGCCCAGGCTCTCGTAACTACACGCGTGTTACTTGTGGGCGGTCTGAGGAAAAACGAGCGCCCTCTCTCATCCCGGCGAGATGAGCCCATTTCCCTTTCCACAGATCCGATTTTTCCTTCAACAGGATCACCGGCGATTCCCGGTAGTTATCCACATACTTTCCACACCGTGTGAAAACTCAACCCTTGTAGCGGTGGTTCTGCTTGATGCGGCTGGTGAGCTCCGTGACCTGGTTGTAGATCGACCGGCGTTCCTTCATCAGTTCAGTGATCTTCTTGTTGGCGTACATCACGGTGGTGTGGTCGCGGTTGCCAAACAGCTGGCCGATCTTGGGCAGGGAGAGGTTGGTCATCTCGCGACACAGGTACATGGCAATCTGCCGAGCGGTGGCAACGGCCTGCGATCTCGATGAACCGTAAAGGTCATCCACGGTCAGCTTGAAGTAGTCAGCAGTGTGGTTAATGATGTCGACCGGCGCGATGACATTGTCTTCGTCGAGGGTGATGAGGTCTTTCAACACGGTTTGGACGAGGGAAAGATCGACCGCAGTCTTGTTGAGACTGGCGAAAGCGGTGACCCTGATCAGGGTTCCTTCGAGTTCCCGGATATTTGACGACACCTTCGTTGCCATGTATTCCAGGATGTCGTTTCCGATCTGAAGCTTCTCGCTCTGGGCCTTCTTGCGGAGGATTGCGATTCGTGTCTCGAGGTCGGGTGCCTGGACATCCGTAATGAGGCCCCACTCGAATCGTGATCGCATGCGGTCTTCGAATCCGGTGAGGTGTTTCGGCGGGAGGTCGCTGGTGATGACCACCTGCTTGTTGTGGTCATGCAGGGTATTGAAGGTGTGGAAGAACGCTTCCTGCGTTGAGTCCTTGCCCTGCAGGAACTGGATGTCATCGATGAGCAGGATGTCGATCTCCCGGTAGCGCGACTGGAAGAACGACGCCCGGTTATTGGCAATCGAGTTAATGAAGTCGTTGGTGAACTCTTCGGAGCTGACGTACCTCACCCGGATCCCCGGGTACAGGCTCTCGGCATAATGGCCGATTGCATGCAGGAGGTGAGTTTTACCGAGTCCGGATTCGCCATAGATGAAGAGCGGGTTGTATGCCTTCGCCGGAGCTTCCGCCACCGCCACCGCGGCGGCATGCGCGAACCGGTTGGACCCGCCGATGACGAAGTTGTCGAAGCTGTACTTCGGGTTCAGGCGAGAGTCGGACCGCCGGGTTGCGCCGGGATCGGGGGAGGCCACGGCCACGGGGTCGATGTACGACTGTTGTTCGACGTGGTCGGTGGGCTGCTCCAGCACGTCGTTTCGAATGTCGGGGTTGACCACAATGGCGAAGCTGGAGACCTCTTCTGCGTCACTCAACCCTGAGATGGCATTCAGGAGAGGTAGACGGATGCGCTGCTCGAGCATGCCGCGAGTTAGCTCGTTCGGCACCTCGAGGTACAAGGTTCCCGCCATAACCCCCTTGGGCTCGACCAGGTTGATGAATCCGAGCAGTTGCGGGGTGATGCGTTCGTCTGACGTGAGACGCGATAAAACTGATTGCCAGATTTCCCGTGTGGTGTCTGCTGTCTCCGTCATCCGGGCCACGTCCTTCTCGTGCATTACTCACAGGGTTATCCACCGCTCATATGCCGCGACACTGCACTATTGCCGGGCACTTGCCGCGAAACGGCTGGGGTTTCACCTTAGTTGTCCACAGCATGTCGTTACCAACCCAGCCGGCAACGGTGTGGATAATGCCAAGGACTGTGCTCAAAGTTTGACCGCACCCGATTAACGCCGTACTTTTAATCAGTTGACTTCCAGCCTTCGGGCTACCACTTCTTTCCGGCCTTCAGAGCTGGGCTTTGGAGATACCGCTATGAGCAAGAGAACCTTCCAGCCGAACAACCGTCGCCGCGCCAAGGTGCACGGCTTCCGGCTTCGTATGCGCACCCGCGCGGGCCGTGCCATCCTGGCCGCTCGCCGCCGCAAGGGTCGCACCGAACTCTCCGCGTAGTTCGTTTTCGCGTGCTCGCCAGGGCCAATCGGGTTACTCGTCCCGCCGACTTCCGCACCGCGGTAAGACGCGGGCGACGCAGTGGCGCGGGCTCTTTGGTGGTCCACGTGGTTGCCCGAGCATCTGATTCGCCTGTGCGGTTTGGATTTGTCGTGTCGAAGTCGGTAGGTAATGCTGTGGCACGAAACCGCGTGCGCCGCCGACTGCGCGCTGCCAGCCGTGAATTCCTGCAGACGATTCCGGGCGGTCACGACGTCGTAGTTCGTGCGCAACCAGGAGCGGCGGAGCTGCCGTGGGCGGTCCTGCAACGAGAATTCCGTGAGGGAATCGGGCGGGCGGTCCGGTCATGAAGCGTGTGATCGCACACCTCATCCTCGCTCCCCGCAATGCCTGCGTTGCAGTCCTCACTGTTTATCGCGCCGTGGTATCTCCTCTCTATGGCGACGTGTGCCGTTATTACCCCTCGTGCTCGCACTACGCGATGCAAGCCATCCAGCAACACGGCGTCGTGCGTGGTGTGTGGTTGGGTACTCGCAGGATTGCACGATGCCACCCCTGGGCGGAGGGAGGGATCGACGACGTTCCTCACCGCACGCACGACCGGATCGCGGTGACGCGATTTGGTTTCGTAGTGCCAAACCCTAGTTTTGCCAGTAGCCACGGAAAGGGCTGACCCGAACGCATGGACTTCTTCAATACTCTGCTGTGGCCCATCAAGTGGGTCATCGAGGCGATTCTCGTGGGGTTCCACACTCTATGGACCGCCATTGGTCTCGACCCTGACGCGGGACTTACCTGGGTGCTGTCTATCGTGGGGCTGGTGCTCGTGGTTCGCGCGGCGCTCATCCCCATTTTTGTCCGGCAGATCAAGAGCCAGCGGCGGATGCTCGAAGTCGCGCCTCAACTCAAGAAGATCCAGGACAAGTACAAAGGTAAGAAAGACCAGTTCTCCCGTGAGGCCATGTCACGGGAGACGATGGAGATGTACAAGAAGACGGGAACCAACCCGCTGGCTTCGTGCCTCCCCTTGCTTCTGCAGATGCCCATCTTCTTTGGCCTGTTCTCCGTCCTCAGTAATGCCCAGCACGTCAACGCTGACGGCAGCCGCAACCCCGGCGTGGGATTGCTTGACCCCGTGCTGTCAGAGTCCTTCGGAACTTCCTCGCTCTTTGACATTGCTCCCTTGCATCTCGCGATCAGCACGGCTGACGGCAACGTCGCGGTGATCGTCATCGCGGTGATCATGGTCATCTTGATGACCGGCTCGCAGTTCATTACGCAGCTGCAGATCATGTCCAAGAACCAGTCGGCCGAGATGAAGGCCAGCCCGATGTACCGCCAGCAGCGAATCCTGTTGTACCTGCTGCCGCTGGTCTTCGCGTTCTCCGGCTTTACGTTCCCGCTGGGCGTGATGTTCTACTGGTTGGTCTCGAACTTCTGGACCATGGGCCAGCAGTTCCTGGTGATCCGCAACATGCCGACTCCCGGCAGCGAGGCGGCACTCGCGCGGGAGGCTCGGCTTGCCAAGCGTCGCCAGCGCAAGGGGATCGTCGAAGAGACTCCCGAAGGTTCGCTCGTCGTCGAGGAATCCGTCAAGCCCCAGCGTCAACAGCCGGTGGGAAAGAGCCGCGCCAAGAAGAAGAGTGGAAGCAACAAACGATGACTGACGTATCCGGCACCGAGACCATCGAGACTGATGCCGAGCAGCTCAGGACCAATGTCCCGACGGTGAGCCAGCTGGAGGAAGAGGGCGATATCGCGGCGGACTACATCGAAGAGCTGCTCGATATAACCGATCTCGATGGCGACATCGAGATCGACGCACGTGCTGGTCGTGCCTATCTTTCGGTGACATCGACCGAGCACGGCAGCCTGCGATTGCTCGCGCGCCCCGATACCGTCAACGCGCTCCAGGAGCTCACTCGCATTGCCGTGCAGGCCAAGACAGGAAACTTCTCCCGTCTCATCCTGGACATCGGCGGCTCCCGTGAGGCGCGCGAAGCTGAGCTGGCGACTCTTGTCGAGAAGGCGGTGGAGCGGATCGAGGCCGGCGCGGAGTCGGCAGCTCTGCCGCCGATGTCGTCATACGAGCGCAAGCTCGTGCACGACATCGTCTCTGAGCGTGGCTTCTCCTCGGAATCCGAGGGCGAAGGCCGGGACCGCCACACGGTCATCACCCGCGCATAGTTTCACGTGAAACATTGAACGGGCATCCCCAACTGGAGGCGGAGCCGGCAGTCGCACCTGATCTTTTCGGGGATCGGATCGAACTGGCTCGCCAGTACACGGCCGACCTCGCTCGCCGAGGAGAGGAACTGGGGCTGATTGGCCCCCTTGAGCTTCCCCGCCTGTGGAGTCGCCACATCATCAACTGCGTCCTTCTTGCCCCGCTGCTGCGCGGTCGGGTGGGCGACGTGGGGAGCGGGGCGGGACTTCCGGGCCTCGTGCTGGCCATAGCTCGCCCGGACGTCAAGTTCGTACTGATCGAGCCCATGGAACGGCGGGTCGACTGGCTGGTCGCTGAGTCCGAGGACCTGGGTCTGGACAATGTGGTGGTGGTCAGGGTGCGCGCAGAAGATGCTCGACTTGATGCCCCGCTGGACCAGGTCACCGCCCGCGCGGTCACGGCTCTCAGCAAGCTGATCCCAGCCACTCGACACCTGGTCCGCAGCGGCGGTGAGATG
Source organism: Rhodoglobus sp. (assembly GCA_044340535.1). Lineage (GTDB taxonomy): Bacteria > Actinomycetota > Actinomycetes > Actinomycetales > Microbacteriaceae > Rhodoglobus. Next base: position 67,206 of record JBIITJ010000002.1, on the reverse strand, counting down.
GTTTTCATGAAAGGTTCGCGGGTCAACGAGGAGATTGACGCGGCCCGATCGAGCATCCGCAAGGCGAACCTCTCTGAGGTAGAGGTTCTGGTGCTGGGACAGGGGATCACTCCTGAGGAGACCCGGGTGTTTCGGGCTACAGTGGACTGACCCCGATCGACCCCACGGACAAATCCGCCCGCGCCCAGCCAGAAGGTTTCACGTGAAACATCCCGAAGACCTCGCCGTTTCGGCCACGAGCTTCGATGACTCAACCCCGCTCGCCCTGGAGCTGGCAGAGATTAACCGCCGCAAGCAGGCGCTTGCCGCGGAAACCCTCCCGCTGCCTGAGCGCACCCGAGTCTTCACTGTCGCGAATCAGAAGGGTGGGGTCGGAAAGACCACCACCACGGTCAACCTCGCCGCAGCGCTTGCGCGTGCGGGCGCCCATGTGCTGGTTATCGATCTCGACCCGCAGGGCAACGCCTCCACGGCGCTGGGAGTCGAGCACCGTTCTGAGACCGCAAGTGTCTATGACGTAATCATCAATGACGAACCCATTGCATCGGTCGTGCAGAAGAGTCCCGAGTTCGAGGGTCTCTACTGCGTCCCCGCAACCATCCATCTCGCCGGGGCGGAGATCGAGCTGGTGTCGCTGGTTGCACGTGAACAGCGACTGCGCACCGCGCTCGAACTCTTCCTCGCGCAGGCCCCCGAGCAGTTCCATTACGTGTTCATCGACTGCCCGCCGTCACTCGGCCTTCTGACCATCAACGCTTTCGTGGCCGCCCAGGAAGTGTTGATTCCCATCCAGTGTGAGTATTACGCGCTGGAGGGGCTTAGCCAGCTCCTCACCAACATCCAGCTCATCGAACGGCACTTGAACCCACAGCTGTCCGTCTCGACGATCCTTCTCACCATGTATGACGGCCGCACCAATCTCGCCAACCAGGTAGCACAAGACGTTCGAGACCACTTCCCCGCGCAGGTGCTGGACACGGTCATCCCGCGCTCGGTGCGGATCTCCGAGGCGCCGAGCTACGGACAGAGTGTGATCAGTTACGACGGCGCCTCGCCTGGATCACTGTCGTACCTCGAGGCGGCGGCAGAGATCGCGCGTCGCGGAGCACCCCAGTAATGGCCGCGCCCAAGCGCACAGGCCTCGGCCGAGGCATCGGCGCCTTGATCCCGGCCGGTGACGACGCGACCCAGCGACCCGTTGACGTGTTCTTCCCCGGGGGCTCAGCGCCCCAGGGGCTCCTGTCCGTGCCGGGGGCGCGGCTGGCAAACCTCTCACCCGACGACATTGTCCCCAACTCCAAGCAGCCGCGCACCGAGTTCCGCCAAGAGGAACTCGACGAGCTCATCGTCTCCATTCGCGAGATTGGCGTGCTCCAGCCCATCGTGGTGCGCCCGCTTGCCGGCGCAGCCGACGGGGATCCCCAGTACGAACTCATCATGGGGGAGCGGCGCCTGCGCGCCACCAAGGCGCTCGGCCTCGCGACGATTCCCGCCGTTATCAAGAGCACGGCCGACGAAGACATGCTTCGGGATGCCCTGCTCGAGAACCTCCACCGCGCGAACCTCAACGCGTTGGAGGAGGCGTCCGCGTACCAGCAGCTCCTCGCGGACTTTGGGATCACCCAGGACGAGTTGGCCAGCCGAATTGGCCGGTCGCGCCCCCAGATCACCAACACCCTTCGGCTGCTGCGACTCCCGCCGTCAGTGCAGAAGAAGGTCGCCGCTGGCGTGTTGAGTGCCGGGCACGCCCGCGCTGTGCTGTCGGTGGGTGACGTCGCTGCGATGGAACACCTCGCCAACAAGATCGTCAACGAAGACCTTTCGGTCCGAGCGGCTGAGGCGGCCGCAGGCCAGGCTGCGGGAAAGGCTGTAAAGGCACCGAAACCCGTGGCTGGCAAGCGCCAGGGGCAGCTCGACGAGATCGCGGAACGGCTCTCTGATCGGCTCAACACCCGGGTCAAGGTCACGCTCGGTGCAAGCAAGGGCCAGGTGATCATCGACTTCGCCACGGTCGCTGACCTGAACCGGATCCTGGCGGAGCTCGGCCAGGACGGCTTCAGCCGCTAAGCGTCAACGCGCCACAACTATTCAGGCGCGGGACTCGGCGATGGCCGCGTCAGCCAGGGCTGAGTAGACCCAGCCCAGGTCGTGTCCCGCTGCTTCCAACGCCTGGGGAAAGACCGAGGTCTCGGTGAGACCCGGCATCACGTTGGCTTCCAGGAACCAGGGCGTTCCCGCCCCGTCGACGATGAGGTCTACACGGGAGAGGTGGCGCAAGCCGAGGGTCCGGTGGGCGGCGAGGGCGGCCTCCGCTGCCTTCTCCGCCACGGTGTCGTCGATGCGGGCGGGCACGAAGAACCGGGTTTCTCCAGGGTTGTATCGGGCTTCAAAACTGTAGACGCCCGACAACGGCACAATCTCGACGGCCGGGAGTGCCACCGGGCCATCGCCGCTGTCGATGACACCGACGGAGATCTCGGTCCCAGTGATCCGCTGTTCGATCAGTGCCACATCCCAGTAGGTATACGCGTCCACCATGGCCCGAGGCAGCAGTGAGCGATCATCTACGAGAGTCACGCCCTGGGAGGAGCCACCCTGCGCGGGCTTGACGACAAGTGGCCCTGAGAACTCGTCCGAGATCTCATCAAGGATGCCGTTTGCCCCGAGTTCGCGGAAGGCATCGCGGGGGAGCGTGATCGAGGGCGGCGTCTTCACGTCCGCTCGTTGTACAAGGGTCTTCGCCGTCGGCTTGTCCCAGGCCAGGCGTGACGCGTCGGACCGGGAGCCGACATAGGGGATACCGATGAAGTCGAGCAGGCCGCGCAACGCCCCATCCTCACCGCTTGCCCCGTGCAGGGCCGGCCAGACCACGTCAGGACGACTTTCCCGGAGGTAAGACAACAGGCTGGCGTCGGGATCCCTCAACTCGACCTGGATGCCGTGCTCGAGGAGACTGTCGGCGACTTGTCGGCCGGAGCGCAGCGAAATGTCACGCTCGTGGGAGATCCCACCGGCAAGAACGAGGACTTTGGACACGGCCATCAGCCGAGGTTCGCTGGCGGGTTGATCATCGATCCCTGCGGGCGTACGACGGGCAGCGGGGCCGTCTGCGAGAAGGTCGTGAGGAGCTCTAGTTCACCGTTGATGACCGCGGACAGGCGTCGGATTCCCTCGCGAATGAACTCCGGGGTGGGATAGCAGAACGACAGGCGCAGCTTGTTGCGGCCCGCCCCGTCGGCGTAGAACGCGGTTCCTGGCGTGTAGGCAACCAGCTCTTTGACCGCGCGCGGCAACATGGACTTCGCGTCGAGATTCTCGGGTAGCGTGACCCAGACGTAGAAGCCGCCAGCGGGATTGGTCCAGCTGAGGTCAGGCAGGTAGTCGTCGAGTGCTGCCAGCATGGCGTTGCGTCGCTCACGGTATACCCCGCGGAAAGTGTCGATCTGGCCCTTCCAGTCGGCGGAACCGAGATACTCGGCGACGATGTGCTGGGTGAATGAGCTGGGCGAGAGGACGGCAGCCTCATTTGCAAGAATGAGTTTCTCTCGAATAGCATGCGGGGCGAGCGCCCAGCCGAGACGGAAGCCGGGCGCGAGGGTCTTCGAGAATGTGCCGAGGTAAATGACGCCGTCCTCCTCAACCGAGCGCATGGCGTGCGGAGGCTGGCCGTCAAAGTAGAGGAGACCGTACGGGTTGTCTTCGAGAACGAGGATGTCGTTGCTGCGGCAGATCTCGAGGACTTCGAGGCGGCGCTCCCAGGTCAGGGTCACGCCCGCAGGGTTGCTGAAGGTGGGAACCGTGTAGAGGAACTTGATGTTCTTGCCCTCAGCCCTGACCCTCGCGATGGTCTCACGGAGCGCCTGCGGAATGAGCCCAAACTCGTCCATGGCGACGTGGGTGACATCAGCCTGGAATGACTTGAATACCGTGAGCGCGGTGACGTAGCTCGGCGCCTCAGCAAGCACGGCGTCGCCGGGGTTGATGAAAAGCTTGGTCACGAGCTCGAGGGCGTGCTGTGAGCCGGTGGTGACGACAATGTCGTCGACGCTCGCACGGATGCCCTCGAGTGCCATCACCTCGAGGATGTGCTCGCGCAGCGCGGGCATCCCCTGGCCTGACCCGTACTGCAATGCGACCGGTCCCTGGTCACGCATAACCCGCTCAATTGCGCCGTTGACCAGCTCTTTTGGCAGAGCAGACACAAAGGGCATGCCGCCCGCGAGCGAGACCACCTCGGGACGGGAGGCAACGGCGAAGAGGGCACGCACTTCAGAGGCTGCGAGGCCGGCGGTGCGATCGGCGTAGTGGCCGTACCACGGGTCGAGATTATTGCCCTGGTTTGTCATGACGGGTCCCATCTGGTCAAGGGTCAAGGTTATCGCCAGAAAAGCGAAAAGCCCCGCCCCTGGACGGGGGCGGGGCCAGTCGTAGCGGATTGGCCTCAGGCCAGGAACTCCGCGAGGTCTGCCTCGATGGCGGGCTTCGGCTTGGCACCGATGACGGTCTTAACGACCTCGCCGCCCCGGAAGACCTTCATCGCGGGGATGGAGGTGATCTGGTACTTCATGGCCATCTGCGGGTTGTCGTCAACGTTGAGCTTGACGATCTTGATCTTGTCGGAGTGCTCCGAGGCGATCGCGTCGAGGATGGGGGAGACGGCGCGACACGGGCCGCACCACTCTGCCCAGAAGTCCACCATGATGGTGTCGCTCGAGTTGAGGACTTCCTCGGTGAAGGTGGCGTCGGTGACGTCCTTGGCTGATGACATTGTCTTTCCTTATCTGGTTAGGCGGTGACCGGCAGGGAAGCCGCCGGGGCATCCTGCGCCGCTGATTCTTGGGGGAGTCCTGCGAGGTAGTGCTCGGCATCGAGTGCCGCGACGGTACCCGAGCCCGCAGCGGTTACGGCCTGCCGATATGTCGGGTCGATGACATCGCCGGCGGCGAAAACGCCGGCGAGGTTCGTGCGGGACGACCGGCCGTCAACGGCGATTGTGCCCTCGGGGGTGAGTTCGAGCTGCCCGTGCACCAGGTGCGTGCGGGGGTCTGCGCCGATCGCGATGAACAGGCCGCTGAGGTCGAGGGTCGTCTCTGTGCCGTCAAGGGTGTCAACGATGCCGATTCCGGTGACGAGCTCATCGCCGTAAATGTGGGCGACCTCTTTGTTCCAGAGGAACTCGATCTTCGGGTCGGCGAAAGCCCGCTCTTGCATCGCCTTGGATGCACGGAGGGTGTCCTTGCGGTGGATGAGGTAAACCTTGTCCGCGAAGCGGGTAAGGAAAGTGGCTTCTTCCAACGCCGAGTCGCCACCACCGACGACCGCAATGGTCTTCTGGCGGAAGAAGAACCCGTCGCAGGTGGCGCACCACGACACACCGTGGCCGCTCATCCGCTCCTCATCGGGCAGCCCGAGCTTGCGGTAGGCCGACCCGGTGGCAAAGATCACGGCGAGTGCTTCGTGCACATCACCATTGCCGAGAGTCACCCGCTTGACCGGCCCCTCGAGCTCAAGCTTCACGACGTCGTCGAGGATGATCTCGGTGCCGAAGCGTTCCGCCTGCGCCTGCATCGCCATCATGAGTTCGGGGCCCTGGATGCCGTCGGTGAAGCCCGGGTAGTTCTCGACCTCTGTGGTCTTCATGAGCTCGCCGCCCGCCTCGACAGAGCTAGCAATGAGCAGTGGCTCAAGGCTTGCCCGCGCGGCATAGATGGCGGCCGTGTAGCCGGCCGGGCCGGAGCCGATAATGATGATCTGGCGCACGTTGGCGTGTCTCCTCAGGGTTGTCACTGCCCGGTACAACACATCCTATCGGCGGGCTATTCCGCCCAACCGGCGAGTGAGCGGCGCGGCGAGGGAGACCAGCTCCGGGTTGCGGGTGAGGGCCAAAACGGCAACGTAGACCACGGTCATCCCGAACCCGGCGAGCGCCACCGAGGCGAGGCCTCCGAGATCGCTGCTAACGGGGAAGGCTCCGGGGCCGAACCCACCGAGGACAAGCAGGATGACGATGCCGACGCCAGCCGCGGGGATGACCGCCGCCAGGAACCACGCGGCCTGCCGCCCGAGCTCCCCCACCCCGATACCCCCCAGCCGTCGGTGCAGGATGACGCCGGCCACGATGGTCTGGGCAACGCCCGCGATAGCCCCCACGACGCACAGCACGATGACAATCTGACTGTCGGGGAACATCGGCACCAGCAGGGCTAGCGCCACGAACAGCACCGAGCGGCCGGACTGCAGGAAAAATGCCATTCGGGTGTCTTCCAGGGCGAAGAAGATGCGCTGGAACACGAACATCACCGAGAACGGGACGAGAGCTAGCAGCGTCGCCAACAGGGCCCCGCCCAAAGCGAGCACCGAGGTGTAACGGTCGTCGAACACCGCACTGAACGGCAGGGCCACCACGGCCAGTGCAGCGGTGGCGAAGATCATGAACAACAGGATTGTGCGTAGCGCCGAGATGAGGTCTGAGCGTAGGGCGACCAGGTCGCCGTCGCGAGTGTGCGTGCTCATTCGGGTGAAATACGCCGTTGTCACTGACACCGCGATGATCGAGTGCGGCAGCATCGCGATCAGCCAGGCCGTCGACATCACCCCAACGGACGGGTTGTCTCCCTGGGGAATGGTTGCGACATTGACCTCAACGACCCCGGCCAGCTGCGTCACGAGGATCATCGCGAAGACCCAGGAGGCCGACTTCCCGACCGCACGAAGCCCCACGCCACGCCACCGGAAGTCGGGCCGATAGCGCAGTCCCGCTCTCTTCCAGAACAGGAACAGGGTGAGTGCCTGCACGGCGATTCCGAGCGTTGCGCCCCCGGCGAGCAGGGCGATCATCGCGGGGGTCCAGGCGTCCGCCGCCAAATACTTGGCGCTGCCGAACAGCGCACCAAAGGCGAGGAGGCTCGAGATCGTGATGACGTTGTTGAGGGCAGGCGTCCAGGTGAACGGACCGAACACCCCCCGGGCATTAAGGACCTCGCCGAGGAGACTGTAGATCGCGTAGAACAGGATCTGTGGGAGGCACCAGTAGGCAAAGGCTGTCGCAAGGGCCAACTCGCCGTCCGTGAAGCCCGCGGTGTCTGACGATGTGGCGTAGAGCCGGACGAGCAGGGGAGCACAGAGCGTCGCGACTGCCGCGCACAGCGTGAAGAGCAGGATGCCGAGCGTGACCAGGCGGTTGATGAAGGCTTCGCCCCCGTCACGCTGCACGCTCGCCCGGACGATCTGCGGCACCAGCACGGCACTGAGCAGGCCACCCGCGATGATCGCGTAGATGTTATTGGGCAGTTGGTTGGCGAGGCGAAAAGTATCGGCGGCGCCGGAGCCCAACACGCCGATGGTTCGGGCGAGGACGATGACGCTGATGAAACCGAGTACCCGCGACACGGCGGTGCCAGACGCCAGGAGGGTGCTTGCCCGGCCGATCCGGGCCACGGGCGCGGCGGGTACGGAGGCCTCCCGCGGTTCGTCGAGGCTCGGATCAGTCATTGCGGGCTCGTCGGCCTCTGATCACCGTGCGCACGATGCCCAGGATGAGAATGACGACCACGAGGGCCGCGAGGATGACTACGATCGGGGTCTCCCAGCCGGCTTGCACATTCACCTCGGTTCGGATGGGGGATCCGAGGGGCACCCCGTCCGTCGTGCTCAGGCTGACCTGCACGGTCACGATGCCATTCGCCAGCGACTGCACCGGAACATTGGTCGTCGAACGGACTCCCGCGTCAACCACGACCTGCACCGGCCCCTCGTCGACGGAAAGAAGCGCCCGGTTCGGCTTGACGGTGACAACAACCGTGACCGGTTGGGACAGGTCGTTCCTGATCGTGATGGGGAGGAACTGGCCGTTGTCCGCCCAGAGGGTCGCGTCGTCGCCTTGTACAAGCTGTACTGACGAGCGCAGCTCCTCGGAATCGACGATGAACTGGTCGACGGCCTCGATCCAGCCTCGACTGCTACTGCGCCAATCGCTGGCGAGCAGGGCCATGAGCTCGGCTCGGCGCGCAGCGGTGATGCGCCCGGGGTCGTCGGCCACGGTGGCAAACGACCGCTCGGCCGCTTCAGCCTGGAGCGCCCGGGCGACCCGGTCGACTCGTTCCTGGCCCTGGGGCATGTCGATGATGGTGGCCTCAACCGACGTCCGCTCCGCGAGTGAGAGTGCTGAGACCAACGAGATCCCGGCCAAAGACTGCAGCCGTGCGAGGGTGTCCGAGAGGCGATTGGCGAACCCGAGCGGCCCGCGATCGAGAGTGATCAGCACGCTCGCACCATCAGGCTGCGTGCTTGAGCTCGAGACCAGTTGGCTTTCGAGTGCCGCCATTGCGGCATCCCAGACCTCCTCCGTCGCGGCACTGCTCGCGACACGCAGGTGCTCAGACGCCGTGGAATCCGACACCACTACGCCCTGTCCGGCCACGGTCGCCGCAGCCCCACCGCCCGCCGGAGTCTCTACGTTTGTCGAACTGAGGATGGTCGTGGTGTAGCCACTCGCCGCGAGTACCGGCAGGTCGGTGCTGACCACCGTGTTCTCCAGGGGCCACGCTATGTGGGTGCTCTCGTATGGCCACGCGAGGAGGTCGGCGGTGCTCGGGACGGTCGCGTCAGCAGTGGGGGGAGCGGGGGTCGGCCCGTCACTGGCCTCCGCCGCGAAAAGCTCGGCGTCGATGGCGAAATCAAGGGATTCGACCTGCGGAACCGTTGCGGCACCGGCCTGGGTCGTAAGCGTGAGGTCCGCATCCGCGTACGCGAGTGGAAAAACCGGGTTCGTGGCGGACTCGAGGCGTGCGAGCCAGCCCAACGCGGTGGGGGGAGCAGAAGTGCCCAGGGCGCGGACCGAAACAATGATCCTCGGGTCGATTGCGATGGTGACGGGGCGGTTGATCACCGCGTCGAGTTGTCGAGCGAGCGATCCGGACGGCCGCATGAGATTGAGTAGTTCGTCGGCGCCCAGCAGCGCATCGGTGCCGCCCGGGACCGTGATCGGCACGGCGATCGCTACGGAAACCGTGCCCGGGTCGACGGCTGCCACAGCGGGAGAAACTCCGACGGTGGCACCCGACAGCCCGAGCCCGAGGGCGAGCGCTGCGCTCAGGAATCTCAGGGACATGGGCCGACCAGGGGAACTCGCTCGGCCAGCATGCGACGATTCTATTCATTCGCGGCTGGGAGCCGACGCGAACCGGCGGGCTAGGCCCTATGACATGCTGTTCTCCATGAGCGTCGCCGCGGCACTGGTCCGCCTCGAAGAGCTCGCCGGGTCCCGCCCCGTGGCTCGGCTGGCTGCCGCCTTCTCCGCAGCAGGCCACGAGTTGGCGCTGGTGGGCGGGCCGGTTCGAGATGCCTTCCTCGGGCGCACGGTCACCGACCTGGACTTTGCCACGAGCGCCAGCCCCGACGAAATCCTCGGGCTGGTCACGCCGATCTCAGAAACCCAGTGGGACGTGGGTCGTGACTTCGGGACGATTGCCGCCCGCATCTCGGGGCAGACCGTTGAGATCACCACTTATCGCGCCGACTCCTATGAGGCGGGCAGCCGGAAGCCGACGGTCGAGTTCGGCACCAGCCTCGAGGACGACCTGGTTCGCCGCGACTTTACCGTCAACGCGATGGCCCTCCGGCTCCCCGAGCGCGTTCTGGTCGACCCATGGGGTGGCCTCGACGACCTGCTGTCCCAGCGCATTTCGACGCCCGGCGCACCCGAGGTGTCGTTCGGCGACGACCCTCTCCGCATGCTCAGGGCCGCCAGGTTCACGTCGCAGCTCGGGTTCATCGTTGCGGAACCCACGGTGCAGGCGATGACCGAGCTGGCTTCCCGGCTGGAGATTGTCAGCGTCGAGCGCATCGCCGATGAGCTATCCAAACTGCTGCGTACGGATGACCCGGTGCCGGGCATCCGGTTGCTGGTCGACACGGGTATCGCGCAGTTGGTCATCCCGGAGATCCCCGCGCTGCGCCTGGAAGTCGACGAGCATGCCCACCACAAGGATGTCTACGAGCACAGCCTGACCGTGCTCCAGCAAGCGATCGAACTTGAGCAGTCCCGGCACCCGGGGGCGGCGCCCGATCTTGCACTGCGGATTGCCGCGCTGCTCCACGACATCGGAAAGCCTGCGACGCGCCGCATCGAAGCGGGTGGCGTCGTTACCTTCCACCACCACGACGTCGTGGGAGCAAAGCTGGCAGGACGTCGACTCAAGGCCCTGCGTTTTGACAACGAGACCATTGCTGCGGTGTCGAGGCTCATCGAACTGCACTTGCGTTTCTTCGGCTACACCGACGGTGCCTGGACGGACTCAGCCGTGCGCCGCTATGTCCGTGACGCGGGCGACCAGCTGGAGCGGCTGCATATCCTTACCCGTGCCGATGTTACGACGCGCAACCGACGCAAGGCCGACCGGTTGTCGTTCGCCTACGACGACCTCGAGGAGCGCATTGCCGCGATCGCCGAGGCCGAAGGCATCGCCGCGGTGCGCCCGGACCTGGATGGCGAGCAGATCATGGCGATCCTCGACCTCAAGCCCGGCCCGGAGGTGGGCCAGGCGTATCGGTTCCTTCTCGACCTGCGCCTCGACGAGGGACCCTTGGGTGCCGACGTTGCCCGCGACCGGCTGCTCCAGTGGTGGGCCGGTCGCCGATAGCTGTTGAGGCGCATGCCCATCAGTGACTACACTGGGCAGGTTGTCTAGTTGCACTCCGCAGCCGGCCAACCGTCAACACCCTCCTGTTGCAGATCGCCTGCAACCGTTCTAGTCCGAAGGAGGTGGGTTTGTGACGCACCAGTATGAACTCATGGTCATCCTCGATCCAGAGATCGATGAGCGCACCGTGGCTCCCAGCCTCGACAAATTCCTCAACGTCATCCGTAACGATGGCGGCACGATCGACAACGTCGACGTGTGGGGTCGCCGTCGCCTGGCTTACGAGATCAACAAGAAGTCTGAGGGCATCTACGCCGTCGTGAACTTCACCGCGAGTTCCGACGCAACCGTCGAGCTCGACCGCCAGTTGAAGCTCAGCGAGGCAGTCATGCGCACGAAGGTTCTCCGCGCCGAAGAGGGCTTCGCCCAGGTGGCCGCCGCCAAGGCGCTCGCCGACGAGAAGGCAGCCCGCAAGGCCGCAGCCCCCACGAAGGTTTCCGCCGCTGCGCCGGCTGAGACTCCTGCTGCGCCGGCCAAGCCCGCCGCGGCAGCCCCGAAGGCCGCGGAGTAGCACATGGCCGGCGAAACCGTCATCACCGTCGTGGGTAACCTCACGAGTGACCCCGAGCTGCGTTACACGCAGAACGGGCTCGCGGTAGCCAACTTCACCATTGCCTCTACCCCGCGCAATTTCGACCGCGCGAGCAACGACTGGAAAGACGGTGAGGCACTGTTCCTGCGCGCGAGCGTATGGCGCGAGTTTGCCGAGCACGTCGCCGGTTCGCTCACGAAAGGCTCGCGAGTGATCGCGACCGGTCGACTCAAGCAGCGTTCATACGAGACCAAAGAGGGCGAGAAGCGAACCAGCATCGAGCTCGAGGTCGACGAGATCGGCCCGTCGTTGCGTTACGCGACCGCACAGGTGACGCGAGCAGCGTCATCCCGTGACGGTGGCGGCGCACCGCGCGGCCAGGTCAACTCGGGACTTGCGGCCGAAGAGCCGTGGGCAGCTTCTGCCCCGGCAGACTCCGCCAGCGGTGACGTATGGAACACGCCAGGCAACTACTCAGACGAGACGCCCTTCTAAGGGGCGCCCCCAACTTCTAAGGAACAACACAACTCATGGCAGGAAAGAGCAGCGGCGACCGCCGCAAGCCCATTCGCAAGGGCAAGGACGGCAAGAACGCCGCCCCGGCCAAGGCGATTCGCGTCGGCGTCATCGACTACAAGGACGTCGCGACGCTTCGCAAGTTCATCTCGGAGCGTGGAAAGATCCGCGCCCGCCGCATCACCGGTGTTTCCGTCCAGGAGCAGCGCCTCATCGCCACGGCCGTCAAGAACGCCCGTGAGATGGCGCTCCTGCCCTACGCCGGCTCGGGCCGTTAAGGAGCCAGACAATGTCCAAGCTGATCCTCACGCATGAGGTCACCGGCCTCGGTGCCCCCGGCGACGTCGTTGACGTCAAGAACGGTTTCGCTCGCAACTACCTCATCCCCCAGGGCTTCGCCGTGGCGTGGACCCGCGGTGGCGAGAAGCAGATCGAATCCATCAAGGCGGCCCGCGCCTCTCGCGAGCACGCCACCCTCGAAGAGGCGCAGGACCTGAAGGCTCGCCTCCAGGCCACCACCGTCAAGCTCACCGTGAAGGCGGGCGAAGGCGGACGCCTCTTCGGTTCGGTGAAGACCTCTGACGTGGCCGATGCCGTCGCGGCAGCCGGGCTCGGCACCGTCGACAAGCGCAAGATCGAGATCACCTCGCCCATCAAGGCAACGGGTGAGCACGAGGCCACCGTGCGCCTGCGGGACGACATCGTCGCCACCATCACGATCCAGGTGGTCGCGAGCAAGTAACACCTATCATCCCCCTCATACTGGGGGTAGACGGCGGAGGGCTTCGGCTCTCCGCCGTCTGTTTTTTGGGCGAGTTTGTGCACAGGATGCAGCGAAACCGGACAACCCTCAAGTGGCAGTTCAGACATGTTTCTACACACACAGGTGTAGAAACAAAAATGCTGGTGGTGCCGCATTATTCGGGAGAAATGAGCCGAGTTTGCACAGGCGAGTCCACAGGTTCCCCACATCGTGCTCGGCGTTTCCCGCCCGTTTCCCACAGCTTCATCCACAGGCTCGTTTGTTGGGCTTATGCACTGCTCCATATCGTGGTGCAGCCCCTCACCGTGATGGAGGCGCCCGCCTGGCGACCAGGCTTCGGCGGCGTCGGACACACCGGCGGTGTCGGGGGGCGCGGCTACAACTTGAGGCGTAGCTTCTTCCACGAAAGGGAATAGATGTCGATCGCGCACCTGGGGCTCGCTGGCGACCAGCGCCAGTCGGGGGAGCGGTCGGATGCCCGGGGTGACCGGGTACCTCCCCATGACCTGCTTGCCGAGCAGAGCGCCATCGGGGGCATGCTCCTGAGCAAGGACGCCGTTGCCGACGTGATCGAAGTCGTGCGTGGCGTGGACTTCTACATCCCGAAGCACGAGACCATCTTTAACGCGGTCATGTCGCTGTACTCCCATGGCGAGCCGACCGACGTTATCGCTGTCACCGACGAGCTGACGAAGACCGGCGAGTTGGGTCGCGCCGGCGGCGCCGAGTACCTGCACACCCTGACGGCACTCGTCCCGACGGCAGCAAACGCCGGTTTCTACTCCACGATCGTCGCGGAGAAGGCGGTGCTGCGCAGGCTTGTCGAGGCGGGCACCCGTATCGTGCAAATGGGCTACGCCAGCGAGGGCGAAGTCGTCGACCTGGTCAACAACGCGCAGGCCGAGATCTACGCCGTCAATGGCGGGGTCGATAGTGAAGACTATGTGCCACTGACCGAAGCGGTCACCACGGCCATCGACGAGATCGAGGCCGCCCGAGGCCGCGACGGCCAGATGGTGGGAGTCCCAACCGGCTTCGCCGAACTGGACGAGCTGACCAACGGTCTCCACCCGGGCCAGCTCATCATCATTGCCGCGCGACCCGCGATCGGTAAGTCGACTCTCGGCCTCGACATCGCACGCGCGGCCGCCATCAAGCACGACCTCCCGTCGATCGTGTTCTCCCTGGAAATGGGGCGAAGCGAAATTGCGATGAGGCTGTTGTCTGCCGAAGCATCCGTCCCGCTCCAGCACATGCGCAAGGGCACGGTGCACGCCAACGACTGGACCACCATCGCCCAGACCCGCGGCCGCATCAACGACGCACCCCTCTACATCGATGACAGCCCCAACATGACGCTCGTCGAGATCCGGGCCAAGTGCCGCCGGCTCAAGCAGAAGGTCGGGCTCAAGATGGTCATCATCGACTACCTGCAGCTCATGACCAGCGGCAAGAAGGTCGAGTCACGTCAGCAGGAGGTCAGCGAGTTCTCTCGTGCCCTGAAGCTGCTCGCCAAAGAGCTTGGCGTGCCCGTGATTGCGATCTCCCAGCTCAACCGAGGCCCCGAGCAGCGCGCCGACAAAAAGCCCGCCCTCTCAGACCTGCGCGAGTCCGGCTCGATCGAGCAAGACGCGGACATGGTGATCCTGCTGCACCGCGAAAGCGCCTACGAGGCCGAGAACGCGCGCGCTGGTGAAGCAGACCTGATCGTCGCGAAGCACCGCAACGGCCCCACGCGCACGATCACGGTCGGGTTCCACGGGCATTTCTCGCGGTTCGTCGACCTGCCGCCCGGCTCGTAGACTGGACGACGTGAATGCCCTGACGCCCTGGTACGTGCCAGTGGCCCGGGCAGTCCCCGCAATCGTGGTGGCCATCGTCGTCACTTTCAGCGCCGACCACTCACCTACCCTTGGATACCTGACCTTCGGCGCGTTCGGGGTCGTGAGCGGGGCGGTCCTGGTCGCGGCAGCACTGCGCGCTGCAGCGCGGGGGATTGATCGCGCACTCACCCTCGCCCAAGGACTGCTCGGGGTGGTCGCCGGAGTGGTGGCCCTGGCGATCACCGGCGGCGGACTACCGTTCCTCGTTTTCCTCATCACGGCGTTCTCAGCCCTCACGGGTTTCCTTGAGCTTTATCTCGGGATGCGTGGGCGTCGCCGGGTGCAGGGTGCGGGCGACCGCATCTTCGTCGGCGGGCTCACCGTGCTGCTGGCCATCGTCGTCCTGCTCGTTCCCCCGGACTACGTCCAGGAGTTCACCGGTCCCGACGGCGTCGAACGAGCGCTGACGGCATCCATCATCGTGGTGGGCACGCTCGGTGCGTATTGGGCGATACTGGGCGTGTACCTGGTGATCGCGGGCCTCTCGCTCAAATGGTCAGCGGCCCCCGTCACCGCGAAGGCCCCAGAACCAGGCGAGGCCTAGATGTCAGCACCGAACTGGCGTGAACGCCTGCGCCCCCTTGAGCTTCTCGGCCTCTCAGCGGTCCTCGGGGTGTTCGCGGGCGCGGTCGTGTTCATGTCGACCCGCGACCTGGTGCTTGGCCTCATCTTCCTGGGGCTGGCGTTCATCGTCTCGCTTGTCGTGCTCGCAATGCTGGCGCTCGCCGTGGAGCCCACGGGCGACGAGAAGAACGACCTGCGCGAGCAGGATGACGACGAGCGGCGCGGCCACTAGGCCCCGAGGTAGCCCACCAGCTGCGAAGCGAGACCGGCGTACGTCGCCGGCGTGAGTGTGCGAAGCCGTGCCTTCGCCGCATCCCCGATGTCGAGGCCGTCGATGAACTCGACGAGCTCAGCCTGCCCCACGCGTTTGCCGCGCGTGAGTTCCTTGAGGATCGCGTACGGGTCGGTGATCGAACTGCGGCCTTCGGTGATCTCGGCGCGAATGACGGTCTGGATGGCCTCGCCCAGAATCTCCCAGTTGGAGTCGAGATCCCGGCTAAGGGCGTCAGGGGCGAGGTCGATCTCCTTGAGTCCGCGCTCGATGTTGTCGAGCGCGAGCAGCGAGTGCCCGAGGGCCACGCCGATGTTGCGCTGGGTGGTCGAGTCGGTGAGGTCACGCTGCAGGCGACTGGTCACGAGGGTTGCCGCGAGGGACTCCAGCAACGCGCTCGACAGCTCAAGGTTTGCCTCGGCGTTCTCGAACCGGATGGGGTTGATCTTGTGTGGCATTGTCGACGATCCGGTCGCGCCCTCCTGCGGGATCTGCCGGAAGTAGCCCATGGAAATGTACGTCCACAAATCGGTGCACAGGTTGTGCAGTACCCGGTTCGCGTGGCTGATCCGCGAGTAGAGCTCGGCCTGCCAGTCGTGTGACTCGATCTGGGTCGTGAGCGGGTTCCAGGTGAGGCCGAGGGATGTCACGAACTCACGCGAGATCGTCGGCCAGTCCTGGCCCTCATCGGCGGCGAGGTGGGCCGCAAAGGTGCCGGTCGCTCCGCTGAACTTGCCGAGGTACTCGGTCGACTCCACTTGCGCCAGGATGCGCTCGAGCCGATACACGAACACGGCGAACTCTTTGCCCATCGTGGTGGGGGTGGCGGGTTGGCCGTGGGTGTGCGCGAGCATCACGTCATCCCGCATCTCGATGGCGCGGGCGCGGAGGGCCGCGATCACCGTACGGAACTTCGGCAGCCACACTTCGCGCACCGCTGCGCCGACAGTGATCGCGTACGAGAGGTTATTGATGTCTTCGCTGGTGGCGGCGAAGTGGGTGAGTTCTGCGACCCCCGTCAGGCCGAGCTCGGCAAGCTTCTCGCGGACGAGATACTCCACGGCCTTCACGTCGTGCCGGGTGGTGGCCTCGAGTGTGGCGAGGCGATCGATCTCGGGCTGGCCGAACTCGGCAGCGAACTCGCGCAAGAGCCGGGCGTCCTCGTGGTCGAGTCGCTGTGAACCGAACAGCTCGCGGTCGGTGAGGTGGAGCAGCCACTCCACTTCCACGCGTACCCGGGCGCGGTTGAGCCCCGCCTCGGAAAGGTGGTCCCCGAGGGCAGCGACGGCCGGTCGGTAGCGCCCATCGAGCGGGCTCAGCGGCTGGTCGGGCATTGGACTCATGAGACTCCCTGTCTGATTCCCGGCGTGATCTGCCGGAAGAGTGCTTCGCAGGCCTTCTCGATCATGGTGAGGACCTGGTCGAAGAGTGGCGCGTCGGAATAGTACGGGTCGGGCACGTCGAGCAGCGGCCCTTGCGCCGGGTCGAACGTCAGCAGCAGTTGCACCTTCGACTGGTCTTGCTCGGTGGTTGCCCAGGTCTTGAGGATGCGCTCCTGGCTGCGGTCGAACACGACGACGAGGTCGAGGTTGGCGAACCAGGCCGGGTCGAACTGCCGGGCGCGGTGGCCCGAACCGTTGTAGCCCTTCGCGGCGAGGGCGGCGAGGGTGCGGTCATCAGAGGGCTCACCGACGTGCCAATCGCCGGTGCCGGCGGAGATCACCGCGAGTTGGTTCTCAAGCCCGGCCTTGCGCACGAGCGACTTGAACACCGTTTCGGCCATGGGCGAGCGGCAGATGTTACCCGTGCACACGAAACACACACGGAACAGCGCATTCTCGTCGAAGGTGCGCTCGAAGCTCATGGCTCCATTGTCCCGCAGTTTCCTCTCCCCAACACGCCCTCATGGAGGCAAGAAGCGCGCACTCGAGTCGATCCGGGAACGAGTCGAGCGCGGGATGCCCGACCCTCGTCACACGAAAGGAGAACTCATGACCCGCCCCCAGGACGCCGCGCTGCTGTCCACCCTCGAGGATCAGCTGCGCGAGCTCACGGCCGTGCTTTCGCGACTTCGCCGCGCGCGCCGCGACCTGATGCCGTCTCCTGCGGCCTCGTGGAATGGGCCCGCAAGGCACGCCTATGACGCCGCCCTCGCTGCTCTCGACACCTCGGTCGACGCGAGTATCGATGCGGCACAATCGGCACTCGAACGCACCCGGGCGGCCGTGAGCCAGGTGATGGCTCGTGCCTGATGACCTCATCATTTCCGGCGGCGGCTCCTCCGCGGTAGCAACCGACGAGCTCTACACGTCGCGCCAGCAACTCGCGAGCCTGGGCACGGAACTCGCCGCCATCCGTCGCGCCTTGGCGGCAATCGACGCTGCTGCGTCCCCGGCCTGGCTGGAGTCGAGCGGAGCGCCGACGGGTGCCACCCGTGTGGAGTCTGATCTCGACAGGCTGGCGGCAACGCTCGTCCAGGCACAGTTTCGCGCGGAGACAATCGGGTGGGCCCTGGAGACCGCGGCCGTGGGCTACGGCTTTGCGGAACGACTGGCCGGTTCGGTGATGGAGAAGGTGACCGCGGAGCTGGGAGGGCTCGTCGGTCGGATGCTCCCGGGGCTGCTGCTGGCCTCGGGTGGTGGGGTAGCGCTGCTGGGTCTCTCCAGCCTGCTTGTTCTCGCCAGCCCGCTCGGGCGGGGGCTCGCGCTCGGGGCAGTCGCCCACATGCCCAGCGCATCGTCACTTCTCACCAATGCGGCAACCGTGTCGCTGATCCGCACGGCGACGGAGGGGATCGGGGGCGCGGCTCTCGGCGCGCTCGGGGTGCCGCAGCCCATCGCCGGGCTGATCAACCAGAAACTCGGGCTCGCCGCCCGCTCGATCATGGGCGTGGGTTCGACGGCGGGAATGCTCACCGAGACGCCGGTTCGCCTCGTCTCAAGCCGGCCCATCGACACCGCTGGTGCTCCCTCAGGGTACGCCGACCGGCTCGCCAGGGTACCTGACACTGACGAGACGGGTGGGGCGCAGGTCATCATCGAACGCTACGAAATGCCATCCGGCCCCGACCGCTACGAGGTGTACGTGGCGGGCACCGCCGACTTCTCGCCGGTTGCCACCGACGAGCCCTGGGACATGACCAGCAACCTCGCTAACGCGGCGGGTCCCGACAGCGCCTCCGTCGCAGCGGTGACGGAGGCGCTGCGACTGGCCGGGGCGGATTCGGACACCCCAGTCCAGTTCACCGGATACTCGCAAGGCGCGGGCACGGCGGCGCGGTTGGCAGCCTCGGAGGAGTTCAACACCTACGGGGTTACGACATTCGGCGGCCCGACGGGGCAAGTGCCCATTCGCGAGGGCTTCCCCGCGGTGCTCGTGGAACACGCCGATGACCCGATTCCGGCGCTCGGCGGCGTGCAGGAGAACCAGCACGCCGTGATCGTCGAGCGCGACGTGTTCGGTGGCCGTGACATCCCGCAGGACCATCCCGTCCCCGCGCACTTGCGGGGGAGCTACGAAGAGACGGCGCGCCTGATGGATAAGGCGGAGAGCGAACAGCTTCGGGGTTCGCGGATGAAGCTCGACGGGTTCACCGACGGGGCGACCCTCGTGTCGAGCACCGCCTACCGGTTCGAGCGGGTCAGCGAGACTTCGAGCCGGTGAACGGGCGGAGCAGGATTCCGATCAGCCAGCTGATCAGCCCGAGCACGAGGGCGCCGAGCACTCCCCACCAGAAGTTCTCCACCTGCAGTCCGAAACCGAACAGGCCCGACAGCCACGCAGACAGGAGCAGGAGGAGGGCGTTGACGACAAGGGAGATGAGGCCGAGGGTCAGGATGTAGAGCGGGAAGGCGACGATCCGGATGAAGTTCCCGATCACCCCGTTGACGATTCCGAAGATCGCCGCAACCAGCAGGTAGGTCAACACGATTTCGAGCGTTCCGCCGGGAGCGAAGGGCACGACGCTCACGCCCGCCACAAGCAAGGTGGTGAGCCACAGGGCGAGGGCGTTGATCAGCAGGCGAACCAGGAATCTCATGCCCCAACTATGCCCGGCCCCTGTCATCGGCCGCAACGCAGGGCTGCTGCCGGACCTAGGCTTGTCCCGTGACTGCGCCCAGAGTACGACTGCGACCGGAAGTCGCCGAGATGGTCCCATACCGGCAGGGAAAGGCCGCCGCGGAGGACGCCTTCAAGCTGTCCTCGAACGAGAACCCGTTTCCCCCACTGCCCGCCGTCCTTGCGGGCCTTGCCACGTCCAGCATCAACCGGTACCCGGAGGCGTCGGCCGCGGCACTTCGCAACCTGCTCGGCGAGCGATACGCGATCTCGCCCGAGCGCATCCAGGTGGGAGCAGGCTCCGTGTCCGTGCTCTCCCAGTTGATCTCTGCGGCAGCCGCGCCCGGCGACGAGGTTGTCTACGCCTGGCGTAGCTTCGAGGCCTACCCGACGCTGGTCGCGACCGCCGGCGCGACGAGCGTGCAGGTACCCAACACCGCTGACCATCGGCACGACCTCCCGGCAATGCTGGCCGCAATCACCGACCGCACCCGACTGGTGATCGTGTGTAGCCCCAACAACCCCACCTCAACGGTCGTCACACACCAGGAGTTCATCGAGTTCATGGCGCTCGTCCCGCCAACGGTGCTGGTGATTCTCGATGAGGCCTACATCGAGTTCGTCACGGACCCGCATGCGGTGCGCGGGGCATCCCTCATCAATGACTACCCCAACCTCGTTGTCCTCCGGACCTTCTCCAAGGCGTACGGGCTTGCGGGCCTTCGGATCGGGTACGCGGTCGGGGCGGAATATGTGATGGATGCTGCGCGCTGCGTCGCGATCCCGCTGTCGGTTACCGAGATGGCCCAGCGGGCGGCCCTCATCTCGCTGGAGAACGAGGCCGAACTGCTCGACCGTGTGGCGCGGCTGAACGTGCTGCGCGATGAGATCCACGCCGGCCTGCGGGCACAGGGCTGGGATGCCCCGGCGCCGCAGGGCAATTTCGTCTGGCTGCCCACCGGTGAGCTCACCGCAGCCGCGGCCGAGGTTTTCCTTAACCACGGCATCGTTGCCCGCGCCCTCGGTGAGGGGCTGCGGGTGAGCGTCGGCGAATCGGAATCTGTAGAGAAACTCCTGCAAGCTTCGGCTGAGGTTGTGTCGATGCGACAAGCTGACTCTCCAGCGACCACGTTAGATTAGTCAAATGCCTTACACCGCAGCGACGGTCCAGCTCCTGTCACCCGAAGGCGCACTGGTCTCCAGCGAAGCATCGGCCGAGTACCTCCCCATCATCGAAAAACTCAGCGATGAGCAGTTGAGGGACTTCCACCGGCAGATGGTGGTCATCCGCAGGATCGACCTCGATGCGGCAAACCTGCAGCGCCAGGGCCAGCTGGCCATGTGGATTCCCAGCCTCGGGCAGGAGGCGGCCCAGGTGGGCTCGGGCTACGCAGCAAAGCCGCAGGACCACATCTTCCCGTCCTACCGTGAGCACGTGGTCGGCCGGATCCGCGGCGTCGACCCGATGCGGGTCATCGAGATGCTGCGCGGCCTCAGCCACGGGGGGTGGGACCCGAAGCAGAACAACAACTACCACCTGTATACCCTCGTGCTCGGCTCCCAGACCCTGCACGCGACCGGGTACGCGATGGGGGTCCAGCTTGACGGGGCGACAGCCACCGGCAATCCGGACACCGACGAAGCGGTAATCGTCTACTTCGGCGATGGAGCGACCAGCCAGGGTGACGTCAACGAGTCGCTGGTCTTCGCCGCCAGCTACCAGACTCCACAAGTCTTCTTCCTTCAGAACAACCACTGGGCCATCTCGGTCCCCGTCGACCGGCAGTCCCGTACCCCGCTGTACCTGCGGCCGAGCGGATTTGGCATTCCGGGCGTGCAGGTCGACGGCAACGACGTTCTGGCGAGCTACGCCGTCACGAGTGCTGCGCTCGACGCGGCCCGCGCTGGCGGCGGCCCACAGTTCATCGAGGCGCTGACCTACCGGATGGGTGCGCACACCACGAGCGACGACCCCACGAAGTACCGGGATGACACCGAGCTCGACTTCTGGGTCAAGCGCGACCCCATCACCCGGTTCGAGGCCTACCTGCGCTCCAAGGGTGAAGGTGACGCCTTCTTCGCGGAGGTGGAGGAAGAGGGCAAAGACCTCGCCGCCGACATCCGGGCCCGCACGCTGGCGCTGGGGCTTCCGCCCGTCGACTCGATCTTCACGAACGTCTACTCGGAGCCGCACCCGGTCATGGAACAGCAAAGCCAGTGGCTCGCGCAGTATGAGGCGTCCCTCGAGGAGGGCCAGGCATGAGTATCGAGAACCTGAGCATGGCCAAGGCCATCAACAACGGGCTTCGCCGCGCGATGAGTGACGACGACAAGGTCATCCTGATGGGCGAAGACATCGGGCCGCTCGGCGGCGTCTTCCGGGTGACAGAAGGGTTGCACGCGGAGTTCGGTGGAAACCGGGTGCTCGACACGCCACTCGCCGAGTCCGGCATCGTCGGAACCGCGATCGGCCTGGCCATGCGCGGGTTCCGCCCCGTGTGCGAGATCCAGTTCGACGGCTTCATCTTCCCCGCGTTCGACCAGATCACCACCCAGCTGGCCAAGCTCACGAGCCGGCACGAGGGTTCACTGAGCATGCCCGTGGTCATCCGGGTTCCGTTCGGCGGCCACATCGGCGCCGTCGAGCACCACCAGGAGAGCCCGGAAGCGTACTTCGCGCACACCGCCGGCCTGCGAGTGGTCACCCCGTCGAACCCGCACGACGCTTACTGGATGATCCAGGAATCGATCAGCAGCAACGACCCCGTGCTGTTCTTCGAGCCCAAGAGCCGCTACTGGCCGAAGGCTGACGTCGATACCTCGGCGAGCGGTTTCCCCCTGCACGCGAGCCGGGTGGTGCGCGAAGGCACCGAGGTGACCCTGGTGGGCTACGGCCCGATGGTCACGATGCTCCTGCAGGCGGCGGAGATCGCGGCGGAAGAGGGGACGAGCGTCGAGGTGATCGACCTACGGTCAATCTCGCCGATCGACTACGAGCCGATTCTTGCCTCGGTCCGCAAGACCGGTCGCCTGGTTGTTGCCCACGAAGCCCCGGGTTTCGTCTCGGTCGGCTCAGAGATTGCTGCCACCGTGACCGAGCACGCGTTCTACTCCCTGGAGGCGCCCGTGCTGCGCGTCGCGGGATTCGACACCCCTTTCCCGCCCGCGAAACTCGAGACGATCTACCTCCCCGACGCCGACCGCATTCTCGACGCGGTCGACCGGGCCATGGCCTACTAGGAGACCGCAATGGCGAACTCAGATTTCACCCTTCCCGATGTGGGCGAGGGCCTGACCGAGGCCGAGATCGTTGCCTGGAAGGTCAAGCCGGGCGACACCGTCACCATCAACCAGGTGCTCGTCGAGATCGAGACGGCCAAGTCGCTTGTCGAGTTGCCGTCCCCGTTCGAGGGCACGGTTGCCGCGATCCTCGTCGAGGAAGGCGAGACCGTCGAGGTGGGCACCGCGATCATCACCGTTACCTCGGAGGGCGAGGCTGCCGCACCCGTCGTGCCCCAGGTCGATGAGGCCACCCAGATCGCCGACACGGCCGCGACCGTGGCCGCCGCCGAGGAGAAGCCCGGGGCGGTGCTGGTCGGGTACGGGGCCGCCGGCCACGCGGGCTCACGCCGCCGCCGGGGGGCGCCCGCGGCTGCCACCTCCACCCCCGCACCGGCGACACCCGCCGCACGGCCGACGAGTGTGCCCGCCGCTGCGGCATCCGCCATCATCGCAAAGCCCCCCATCCGCAAGCTCGCCAAAGACCTCGGGGTCGACCTGTCGACGGTCATCCCGACCGGGCTCGCGGGGGAGATCACCCGCGACGACGTCATCCGGCAGGCCTCGCAGGCCAGCGTGTTCCGCAACATCCAGACTCCCGAGTGGGGCACCGAGCGCGAAGAGCGGATCCCGGTGAAGGGTGTGCGCAAGGCAATCGCGACGGCCATGGTGCAGAGTGCGTTCACCGCGCCGCACGTGAGCGTCTTCAGCGATGTCAACGCGACCCGCACGATGGAGTTCGTGAAGCGCCTGAAGAACTCGCCCGATTTTGCAGGGGTGCGGATCAGCCCGCTGCTGGTCATGGCGAAGGCCGTGATCTGGGCTGTGCGCCGCAACCCTACGGTCAATTCAAGCTGGACCGACAAGGAGATCGTGGTCCACCACTACGTGAACCTCGGCATTGCGGCGGCGACCCCGCGCGGCCTCATCGTGCCGAACGTCAAGGACGCGCAGGACCTGAGCCTGCTCGAGCTTGCGGTCGCCCTCGAGCAGCTGACCATCACCGCCCGCGACGGCAAGACGCAGCCGGCCCAGATGGCCGGCGGCACGATCACCATCACCAACCTGGGCTCCTACGGCATGGATACCGGCACGCCGATCCTGAACCCCGGCGAGGTGGGCATCGTCGCGCTGGGTGCGATCAAGCAGAAGCCCTGGGTGGTCGACGGCGAAGTTCGCCCGGCCTTCGTCACGACAGTGGGCGCGAGCTTCGATCACCGGGTGGTCGACGGGGATGTCGCGAGCCGGTTCACCGCAGACATCGCGAGCGTGCTCGAGGAGCCGGCACTGCTGCTCGACTGACCGGCCGATTTGGCCAGCGGCGTTGTCGCATGCCACACTACTGATAACGAATCTCAATATCCTTATCACTAGAGAGCTTTCCATGAGACCTGCCCGCCCCCTGCTCCTCGCCGTCCCGATCGCCGCTGCCGCGCTCGGGCTCGCCGGCTGCGCGCCGGCCGCCCCGTCGGTCGACGACTCCCGTCTCGAAGTCGTCGCCTCGACGAGCGTCTACGGAACCATCGCCGGCACGATCGCGGGTGACCTGGCCCAGGTCACGAGCCTCATCACGAGCGCCGCGCAGGACCCGCACAGCTACGAGGCCTCCGCACAGGACCAGCTCGCCCTCTCGAAAGCAAACCTCGTCATCGAGAATGGCGGGGGATACGACCCGTTCATCGACACCCTGCTGGAGGCCGCGGGCACCGACCCGATCGTGATCTCGGCGACCGAGGCATCCGGTCTGCTCGACGACCACGCCGAGGAGGGCCAGGGCGGGGACGAGCACGCTGACGACGATCATGCCGACGACGAGCACGAGGGCCACGACCACATCGAGGGCTTCAATGAGCACGTCTGGTACAGCTTCCACGCGATGGAGCACCTCTCGGAAGACATCGCGGCCGCACTCAGTGAACTCGACCCGGCCAATGCCCCGACCTACACCGCGAACCAGGCCGCGTTCGCCGAAGAGCTCGCCGGCCTCGAGGCGCGTGCAGACGAGCTGGCCACCACCGTCGGTGGGGGCGGGGTTGCCATCACCGAGCCGGTGCCGCTGTACCTCCTTGACGAACTCGGCCTCGAGAACCTGACTCCGGATGACTTCTCCGAAGCCATCGAGGAAGGCACTGACGTCGCGCCGGCAACCCTGCAGGACACGCTTGAGCTCTTCGACACCGGCGCTGTCCGGCTGCTCGCCTACAACGAGCAGACCGCGAGCCCCGAGACGGAGCAGGTGCGCGCCGCGGCCGAAGCCGCAGGGGTTCCCGTCGTGTCGTTCGCCGAGACGCTCCCTGAGGGCAGCGGCTATATTGCGTGGATGAGCGAAAACCTCGATGCGGTAGCGCAGGCGCTCGCCGAATGACCCCTGTTTCATCGCGGAGCACCGTCCTGGAGATCCGGGACGGTGCTTTGGCGTTCGGTAGCCGCGTCCTGTGGCAGCACCTCGACCTCGCCATCCAGCCCGGTGAGTTCGTCGCTGTTCTGGGTGCCAATGGATCCGGCAAGACAAGCCTGCTGCGCGCGATCCTCGGGCAGCAGCCGCTGGATCGGGGCACGATCAGGATCGCCGGTCGGCCGGCGCACCGCGGGGACCGGCGCATCGGGTACATCCCGCAGCAGAAGATCGTGCCGCAGGGAACCCCGATCCGGGGCCGCGACCTGATCACCCTCGGCGTCAACGGGCATCGCTTCGGCCTTCCCGTCACGTCGCGCGGTGACCGCGAGCGGGTCGACTCCGTGATTGCCGCGGTCGGGGCATCCCACTACGCCTCCCAGCCGATGGGCACCCTCTCCGGCGGCGAGCAGCAGCGGCTGCGCGTCGGCCAGGCCCTGGTCGGTGACCCGATCATGCTGCTGTGCGATGAGCCGCTCATGAGTCTCGATCTCGCTCACCAGCGTGCCGTCTCCGAACTCATCGACGAGCGCCGTCGCCAGCACGACACTGCCGTCGTGTTCGTCACGCACGACGTGAACCCCGTGCTGGGGATGGTCGACCGCATCCTGTACCTGGCGCAAGGTCGGTTCACGATCGGCGCCCCCGATGAGGTGCTGCGCAGTGAGGTACTCAGCGAGCTCTACGGAACGCCGGTAGAGGTGATTCGCGCGGGCGGACGAGTGCTTGTCGCGGGAATCCCCGAAAGCCCACACCACCACGAAGAGCTGGGTGGATGACCGTGGACGACCTCTGGGGAACCCTCTTCAACTTCAGCAACTACGGTGAGCTGTTGGCGCTCGTGCAGAACTCCATCGTCGCCGCGGCCGTACTCGGCATCGTGGGTGGCCTCATCGGGGTGTTCGTCATGCAGCGCGACATGGCCTTCGCCGTGCACGGCATCAGCGAGCTGTCGTTCGCCGGCGCCGCCGCTGCGCTGTTGCTTGGCGCCAATGTCGTCCTCGGCTCCCTCGTGGGCTCGCTCATTGCGGCGGCCATCATCGGCCTGCTCGGCGCGCGGGCGAGGGACCGCAACTCGATCATCGGCGTGCTCATGCCGTTTGGCCTGGGCCTGGGCATCCTGTTCCTCGCCCTCTATCCGGGGCGCAGCGGCAACAAGTTCGGGCTGCTGACGGGGCAGATCATCTCCGTCGACATCCCGCAGCTCTGGCTGCTGATTGGCATCAGCGTGTTGGTGCTCGCGGTGCTTGCCATCGTCTGGCGTCCGCTCGCCTTCGACAGCCTCGACCCCGAGGTCGCGGCGGCGCGCGGTGTGCCCTCGCGCACCCTCGCGCTCGTATTCATGCTGCTGCTCGGCCTCACGGTTGCTGTCTCGGTGCAGATCATCGGGGCGCTGCTCGTGCTCGCACTGCTCGTCACCCCCGCGGCAGCAGCGCTGCGAGTGTCGTCGTCGCCCGTGCTCGTGCCGGTGCTGAGCATGGGTTTCGGCTTCGTCTCGGCGGTGGGCGGAATCCTGTTGGCCATCGGCGGCTCGCTGCCCATCAGCCCGTACATCACGACGATCTCGTTCCTGATCTACCTTGTGTGCCGGGTGATCGGTGCCCGGAGGGCCTCAGCCGGGGCGAAGGTCGCGCCGGTAGGGTCGCAGGCATGAAGCGCAACACCTGGCAGCGCGAAGCCGTGCGCGAGGCACTGGGAACCTCCGAGGGTTTCGTGAGCGCGCAGGCGCTGCACGCCCTGTTGCGCGACGGTGGGTCATCCATCGGCCTTGCCACCGTGTACCGGGCGCTCGCCGACCTCGCGGTCGAGGGTGATGCCGACTCGCTGCAACAGGAAGGCGAGAGCCTCTACCGGGCGTGCACCCCGGGCAGCCACCACCACCACCTGATCTGCCGCAATTGCGGGTTGACCGTGGAGATCGAAGCTGACGCTGTCGAAGAGTGGGCGAGTGCGATCGCCGCCGAACACGGTTTCACCCAGCCGCAGCACGTCGTCGATGTGTTTGGGCTCTGCACCCGCTGCAGCTAGCGGCCGCGCACTACCCGGCCGTGGCTCGTCTTGGCGTTGCGGCCAGGGCCTGATCCGAACGCCTCGGACACGACGGCACCCACCTGCACGCCGATCACGAGACCGAGGACCGTCGACGCTGTCGTGGCGAGGAGGTCTTCGCTGCCCGAGGAGTGGGTGGCCAGGCTGCTGACCGCGATGAGCCCGAGCGATCCGGGAACCAGCAGCCAGAACACTGGTCGGAAGGTGACGATCGCCGGCAGGCTGGGCCACAGTCGCTCGACGATCCGCAACCCCGCGAGCAGCACTGCGGCAGTGAGCCCGACGGCGGGGCCGGCACCGAGAACGGGGCTCAGTAGCACCGAGCCGGCGTATGACAGCACGAGGACGGCCGCGATCACCAGCGTGAGTGGGATAGTCGCCGAGAGGAAGAGGCCAACGCCGATAGCGAGCACCGCGACCGCCGGCCAGGCGAGAATCGGGTCGACTGCGGCGGCGGGGGTCCCCGAACCCGTGCCCATCACGATGATCGTCGCGTCGAGGCGGCCGCCAAGAATGCCGACCCCCGCGACGGTGCCCGCGGCGAGCATGGCCCATACCGTCAGGCCCGCGACGAGCCGCCCGCCGCCGGAGACGACATCGCCCGCGCTCACCTCGATCAGCGCGTTCGTCACCGCGGCACCGGGGATGAGCATGACCAGCGGTGCGGAGATTGCAAAGAACGGCACCGCCGAAATGCCGAACATGCTGGCTGTGAGCCCGACGAGCAGGGCCACGGCCAGTGCGAGAAAGAATGGAAGCACGGCAGCGATTCGCGCTTTCGTGCCGGCGATCGTGAGCACGCCTCCCACCAGGATGCCCAGTACCGTGTCGAGCCCGACCGCCCACCACGGATTGCCCAACACCACTGCGATCCCGCCGGAGATCAGTCCGCTGCCCACCAGCGAGAGCCACAGTGGATATCGCGGCCGCATCGCGTGCAGGCCGTCGAGGCCCGTCTGCAGGTCGGCCCAGGGGATGCCCTGCTCTGCTTCGGCCGCGAGCCTGCCGACAACGCCAACCTGTTCGAAGGTGAACGACGTGCCGCTCGACACGAGCACCCTGGTGCGGTCACCGTCATCGACGAAGACCCCGGTCGGCAGCGCACCAACCGTGAACTCCGCGGCGTTGCTTCGGGCGACCGCCCGCGCAACCCGAGTGACGTCGGTGACAGCGTACCCAGCGTCCAGCAGGGCAACGCCGAGGCGCCCGATCGCCTCGACCTCCTCGTCGGGAGCGGGCTCAACCACGAGCAGCGGCAATCGACATGGGGAGACTCTAGTGGTTCAGCGCTGGCGAGACGGGCAGTGCCCGTGTAGCATGTTCAGGTTGGGCATTTCCGCCCGCACGTACGCCGCCCATGCATGATCGGGATCACGGTGTGCCGACAAGTGATCTTGGGTAGGGCCTCGGCCCTACGGTAACCAGAACAGGAGTACACCCATGGCAGCAACCTGCCAGGTGACCGGAGCCGTTCCCGGCTTTGGGCACAACATCTCACACTCGCACCGGCGCACCAAGCGTCGTTTCGACCCGAACATCCAGAAGAAGACGTACTACGTGCCGTCGCTTCGTCGTAAGGTCACCCTCCAGTTGTCCGCCAAGGGCATCAAGGTGATCGACGCTCGCGGCATCGAGGCAGTGGTCAAGGATCTCCTTGCCCGTGGGGAGAAGATCTAGTGGCTAAGCAGCAGGACGTCCGTCCCATCATCAAGCTCCGTTCAACCGCAGGAACGGGCTACACCTACGTGACGAAGAAGAACCGTCGCAACAACCCCGATCGACTGGTGCTGAAGAAGTACGACCCGGTCATTCGCCAGCACGTCGAATTCCGCGAGGAGCGCTAACCATGGCCAAGAAGAGCAAGATTGCCAAGAACGAGAAGCGCAAGGTCATCGTGGCGCGGTACGCCGCAAAGCGCCTTGAGCTGAAGAAGGCCCTCGTAGACCCCGCGGGGACCGACGAGTCCCGCGAGGCCGCCCGCATCGGCCTGCAGAAGCTTCCCCGCAACGCTTCGCCCGTCCGCGTCCGCGGTCGCGACTCGATCGACGGTCGTCCGCGTGGTTTCCTCAGCCAGTTCGGCGTATCGCGCGTTCGCTTCCGCGATATGGCGCACCGGGGAGAATTGCCCGGAATTACCAAGTCAAGCTGGTAGATTTCAGGCGGTTCCGGGGGTTTCACCCCCGGAATAACATCAGCAGCACCGATCGCTGCATGAGGTCCTAGGAGGACATCCCATGGCTGACAAGTCACTAAACCGTACCGAGTTCGTCGCGGCAGTTGCCGCAGAGTCTGGCCAGAGCCAGGCGGCCGTGAGCGGCGTTGTCGACGCTCTCTTCGCCGTCCTGTCGAAGTCGCTCGGTGAGGGCACGAAGGTGTCGATCCCGGGGTGGATCGCCGTCGAGCGCACCGACCGTGCCGCACGCACGGGTCGCAACCCGCAGACCGGCGAGACCATCGAGATCAAGGCAAGCAAGGGCGTCAAGATCAGCGCCGGCAGCAAGCTGAAGGCCGCGGCCAAGGGCTAGTAGCCACACACGACGCAGGGCGGCATCCATACGGGTGCCGCCCTTCGTCGTTCCCGGGCGCACTCCCACCGGCTGGCGCATAGGCTGGTGCCGTGCCTCGCCTCGTCCGGGTCGCCGGCCCGGCGACACTTCTCCTCGCCGCCCTCATCGCCCTTCTCGTTTCACTTGCCTACGGCGGCGGCGCGGATGCCCCAGCCCTCGTCGACCCGGGCGCCGTGACGAGGTATGGCCTGCCGATCTCCAAGCTCCTGGTCAACATCGGAGCCGCCGGCACCGTCGGCGCCCTTGTACTCGCCCTTTTCGCTCTCGACTCGAGCAAGCCGGAGTTCGGCAGGGCGCTGGACGTGGCAGCGGGCGCGGCCGCCGTGTGGACCGTCGCTTCGGCGTTCGCCGGCTTCTACACCTTCCTCAGCGTGCTCAACGAGCCGTTCAGCCTCGACTCCCGGTTCGGCGAGACTCTCGCCTTCTTCCTGGGCAACACCGAGCTGGGCCAAGCCTGGCTGGTGACCGTGCTGGTCGCCGCTGTGGTCACCGTGCTGTGCTTTGCGGTGCGTAACCTGACGGCGCTGGTCTTCGTGACGGTCCTCGCGGTGGTCGGGCTGGTGCCGATGACCCTCCAGGGCCACCGCGGTGGCACCGAAGACCACGACGCCGCCACGAGCGCGCTCTTCCTGCACGTGCTGTTCGCCGCCGTCTGGCTGGGCGGGTTGTTGACCCTCGCGCTGTGCAGGCCCCTGCTCGACAAGGGCCGGTTGCCCGTTGTGCTCGTGCGCTATTCGACGATCGCCCTGGTGTCGTTCGTGGTGGTCGCCGCTTCCGGATACCTCAGCGCCGAGATCAGGGTCGAGAGTCTCGGTAACCTGGCGAGCCCCTACGGCGCGCTCGTGCTCGCCAAGGTGGTAGCCCTGCTCGTGCTTGGATTGTTCGGGATGCTCCAGCGCCGGTACTTCATCGGCCGCCTGCAGAAGTCACCCACCGGCGGCACCGGGTACTTCTGGTGGATCGTGGTCGCCGAACTCGGCTTCATGGGAATCGCATCGGGCGTGGCGGCGGCTCTCGCCCGCACGGCCACCCCGGTGCCCGAAACTCCCGCGGAGGAACTCGCAGGCTCGACCCCGGCGCAACTCCTGACGGGCAGTCCCCTTCCACCCCCGGTCAGCGTCGAGACCCTGTTCACGCTGTGGAACTTCGACCTCATCTGGATCCTGCTGTGTGCATTTGGCATCTTCTTCTACGTCGCCGGGGTGGTGCGGTTGCGCCGCCGCGGCGACGCCTGGCCCTGGTACCGCACCGTGCTCTGGGTCAGCGGCATGCTCGTGCTGTTCTACGTGACCAACGGCGGGGTCAACGTCTACGAGCGGTTCCTGTTCTCCCAGCACATGCTCGCCCACATGACACTCGGCATGATGATCCCGGTGCTGCTGGTCCCCGGCGCCCCCATCACGCTCGCGCTGCGCACCATAGCCAAACGCACCGACGGCAGCCGGGGCCCGAGGGAGTGGATCATGCTACTCGTGCACTCGCGGCCGTTCACATTCCTTGCGAACCCGCTCGTCGCATCCGGTCTCTTCGTCGGCTCCCTGTGGCTGTTCTACTACAGCCCGCTGTTTCGCTGGGCCACGACCGACCACATCGGCCACCAGTGGATGATCGTGCACTTCCTGCTCACGGGCTACCTGTTCGTGCAAACGCTCATCGGCATCGACCCGTCACCGGCCCGCCCGCCGTACCCCATCCGGCTGTTGATCCTCCTCGGGACCATGGCCTTCCACGCCTTCTTCGGCCTCGCCCTCATGACCGGCACCGGCCTGCTGCTCGCCGACTGGTACGGCGCGATGGGCTGGGAGACCGGCATCAGCGCGCTCGAAGACCAGCGTGCCGGCGGCGGGATCGCCTGGAGCGTCGGCGAGCTGCCGACCGTGACGCTGGCGATCGTCGTCGCGATCATGTGGGCGCGCAGCGACGACCGCGAATCGAAACGCTACGACCGCAAAGCGGACCGGGACGGGGATGCCGAGCTCGAAGAGTACAACGCGATGCTCGCCCGGCGTGCCGCCCGCGGCTAGGTGACCAGCCTTACTGTGCGGTGATCAGCAGTTCACGGTCGGAGAGGAACGTCACCAGGTAGCTCGTCGTGAACGGCACATCCTCATCGAACACTGACACCGAGCCGTCGAAAATCGACCGGACGTCAACCACCAGGTGGGCGGCGGCCTCCGTCGGCGGCATGAACCAGCTCGCCGGCTCCGGGCCCGGCACGAGCGTCACCTCGGGGTAGCTGGTGATCGACCACACCGGCGTACTGATGATGCGGTTGCCCATGGGCTGGCCGAAGGGGCATCCCGTCGGCAGCAGTACCGTCTGGGTCGCGCACTCATCGAGGTACTCGTTCAGCTCCTCAGAGACCTGGTCGACAAAAGCGGCCGTCGGCTGCAGGTCGACCGGAGCAATCACCGCGGCCCCGGGGCGGGCGACCGTCACCACTGACTGTTCCGCGCTGAGGAACAATGAGTCATGAGCGAGCTCGTAGCTGCCCGGGGCAAACGCGAGATAGGAAGACGGCACATCCTGCTGGGGCGCCACCAGGTCGACCCCGTTCGCCGTGAACTCGGTGCCGTGCAGCACCGTCACCTGCATCACGCCGAGCGGGTCCTGGTAGAACTCCCATGTCGAGAACAAGCCCAGCAGCGTGCCCGAGCGGACGACCTGGAACGAGGTTTCACCCTCAGCGCCGGCAGCCGACCACGAGTACACCACCGTGTGGACCCCCGACGGTTCGGCGGTGTCGCTGAGCAGCCGGATGTCGTCGAGCTCGCCCATCGCGTCGGCCGTCAACAGCTCGGTCGAGACATCCGTCGCCCGGATCTCACCGACCATCTCGAGCGCGCCGGCCGCATCCCGGCGGGCAAGAGTGTCGAGGTAGCCGCGCACGAAACCGGCCGCGCTGTACAACGTGGAGTTCAGGATGAGCACCGTGCCAGCGAATGCGCCCAGCACAATCGCGGCCACCACTGACCAGGTAATGATCTCGCGGCGCATGCTGACATCCTAAGTTGTCCACCGCGGGCCGAGCCTGCCGCTGCCACCGAACCGCGCGGGTACAGTGAAGCGGTGACCGAGCAACCCCTGGCTCCCGAGCAGCAGGCCGTCTTCGATGCCATCGAGACGACCATGGAGAACCTGTTCGTCACCGGCCGCGCCGGCACCGGCAAATCGACGTTGCTCAACCACCTCGCCGAGCACACCTCCAAGCAGCTCGTCATCTGCGCGCCCACCGGGGTCGCCGCGCTCAACGTCGGCGGGCAAACCATCCACTCGCTGTTCCGACTGCCCATCGGGGTGATCGCCGACCAGGACATCGTGCAGAGCGCCGAGCTGCGCAAACTGCTCAGCACCATTGACACCCTCGTCATCGACGAAGTCTCCATGGTCAACGCTGATCTTCTCGACGCCATCGACCGGTCACTGCGGCAGGCCCGTTCGCGCCGCAACGAAGCATTCGGTGGGGTGCAGGTGGTGCTGTTCGGCGACCCGTACCAGCTCGCCCCTGTGCCCGGCGAAGGCGACGAACGGGCGTACTTCACCGACCACTACCGCTCCATGTGGTTCTTCGACGCGAAAGTGTGGGATGACACGGATCTCACCATCTACGAGCTGACCACCATCCACCGCCAGCACGAGGGCGAGTTCAAGTACATGCTCAACGCCGTGCGGCACGGCGGGGTCACCGCCGAGATCGCGGCGCGGCTCAACGAAGTCGGCGCGCGCCCCGCCCCCACCGACGGAGCCATAACCCTCGCCACCACCAACGGCACCGTCACCCGCATCAACGCCACCGAGCTCGCGCGCCTGCCCGGCCGGGTGCTCACCGCCAAAGCCGAAGTCAGCGGCGACTTCGGTGGCCGGTCATACCCCGCCGACGAAGCCCTCGAGCTCAAGCTCGGGGCTCGGGTGATGTTCCTGCGCAATGACGTCGGCGGTGACATCCAGCGCTGGGTGAACGGCAGCGTCGGCACGGTCACCAAGATCGACACCACCGTCTGGGTCGACATCGACGGGGAACGACACGAGGTGCGGCCCGCGATCTGGGAGAAGTTCCGGTACAGCTACTCACCGCTGACCAAGTCGCTCAAGAAAGACGTCGTCGCCGAGTTCACCCAGTTCCCGTTGCGGCTGGCCTGGGCGGTGACCATCCACAAGTCACAGGGCAAAACCTACGACCGGGCGATCGTCGACCTCGGGCAGCGGTCGTTCGCCCCCGGCCAGACCTATGTGGCCCTCAGCCGGATCAGCGCCCTCGACGGGCTGTACCTGACTCGGCCGCTCCGACCGAGCGACATCATCGTCGACGAGAACGTGGTGCGGTTCATGTCGCGGGCCAAGCCGATCCCGGCCATCAACGCGTAGCTCGTGGTTGCGCGTTTCTCCGGAGTTTTCGACCCGCGCCGCTTCCGGCGACCTCGCTAGCTCGGTCGCTGCCAGGCCCGACCTGCGGCGCGGATCGAAAACTCCGGAGAAACGCGCTGGTGGAGCGAGCGGGACGGCAAAGGCGAGAGGGGGGATTGGCTAGGCGGCGGCCTTCGCGGCGGACAGGTCCACGAAGAGGTCCGTGTTGAAGGAGTACGCGAGCAGCACCTCGGTGATGACCCGGTCGCTTTGCGCGGCATCCCACCCCACGGCGTCGAGCTGCTCGCGGTAGGTCTCCTTGAACTCCTTCGGGCTTGCGATCTGGTCGAAGAGGTAGAAACCGACCCCGTTCGTCTCGAAGCCGAACTGGCGCTGCATGAGTTTGCGGATGAACTGGCCGCCCGACAGGTCGCCGAGGTAACGCGTGTAGTGGTGGGCGATGAAGCCGCCAGCCCAACCCTCGGCGGCAACCTCCTCGATGCGCTGCACGTAGCGGACCGTGGTCGGCAGCGGGCTGATCTGCTCGCGCCAGTCTGCGCCGATGAGAAACTCGAGGTCGTCTTCGATGGCCGGGAGCCGGGTCAGTTGCGGGGCGATGAACGGGGCCGCCTCCGGGTCGCCCGCGAAGACCTCGGCGGCCGCCTCGATCGCGGCATAGATGAAGTAGTGCTGGGCGACGAGCGCGATGTAGTCCTCGCGCGTGCCCTTGCCGGTCATGAGGTCTTTCATGAACTCGGCACCCTCGCTGTCACCGTGGCTGCCCCAGGTGCGTTCACGAAGGGCTTGCGAGAAGGGGATGACGCTCAACGGGATCTCCTGACGACGAGTTAGGTGACCCTAAGTGTAGGGGTCATTCGTTAACGGGTGCCACTGCCGGATTGCGGGCGCCCAGCCCTGCGGCCAGCAACACCGTTGACGCTGCAAAGTGCACCACGTTGTCCGCGACGGTCAGCGCGAGCACGTTCACCTCACTCCCCACCAGGAAGAGCCCGGCACCACCCAGGATCAGCATCAGGCCGCCGGCGATCGAATTGACGGTAGCCGCGGCGGCGGGCCCCGAGAGGGCCGCGATCAGCAGTGCCGCGCCCAACAGGACGTGCAGGATGCCCTGCAGAGTGTTACCACCGAGGAGGCCGAACAGCAGGGTGTCGTCAGCAGCACCGAACGAGCCCACCCCGGCCAGGAGGCCGAGAACGCCGAGAACGAGGAAGCCGGAGCCGGCGACTACCCCCAGCAGGCGGTTGGCGTCACGCATGTGGCCTGGGCTCAATGCCGAGCGTCGCGCAGGCCCGGTCGTAAAGCACCACGATCTCGCGGCGGATCTCCGGCCGCTCGCTGATCTCAGTGGTCCAGGGCACCGTGAGCTCCCGCTCCTGGCCGTCGACCGTGTACGTCCAGGTTCCACCGGAGCCGTCGAGGGTCGTCATCACCGCGGCGGTCGCCGCGCGGTCGCCGAACGCCCGCGCTATGAGCAGGTTGTCATCGAGGTGGTCGTCGTTCATGTGGTGGAGCACACCGGCGACGGTGTCTGCGGGAAATGTCGGCACGGCATCCACGGTACCGGCTCGTGCAATCCGCCTCGTGTCAATCGACCAGGGTCTTCTGCAGGAACATGACCGTCCTGGCGTGGGCCAGCGCGGCTGCCTGCGCATCGAGAGCGCCCGGCACTGTAGCGTTGGCGAAGGAGTGCCGGGTGCCCAGGTAACGATGCTCACTGACCGGGGTGCCGTGGTCTTTGAGTCGCTCCACGAACGCGGCGGGATCTTCGCCTTCCACCCACTCATCGACTTCGGCCCAGTGCAGCAACACCGGGCAGGGCAACACGCCGTGATCTTCTGGAGCGAGGCTCGCATAGTGGGCGACCACGGCGTCGACAGCGCCAGCCTGGGCGTGAAGGAGCGCGAGCCAACCGCCGAGGGAGAACCCGACAAGGCCTACGCGCTCCACCCCCGCATCCTGGGCGCCCGCGGTGGCGTCATCGATGAGGGCGAGAGCCGTGCCGATATCGAGATCGCCCATGAGGCTTTTCGCCGTCTCGGTGTCGACGGTGCAGACGCCGTTGTAGAGGTCGGGCACCGCCACCCTGAAACCGCGACTGGCCAGCGCCGTTGCATAGGGATCGAGCCAGGGCAGCCGTCCGAACATGTCGGGCAGGATCACGACAACAGGGTTGCCCGGTTCGCCGTAGTACAACGGGGCGCCGGGGGAGGGGATGGGCACCAGTTCAGTCATGACCTGCCTTCGACGCGGCTGACGCTCCTAATGTAGCCGCGAACCGGCGATTGGTGTCTTGCCAGTGCGGGGTCGCTCCGCTTTGCTCGGAGAGTGACCCAGCATTATCGATTCTCCGACGACCCGACAGAGATGGACCGGCCGACCATCCATGGCTGGCTGAGCACCGGGGCCTACTGGGCCCTGGGCCGGCCGCGCGAACAGCACGACCGCGCGATGGACGGCTCACTGAACTTCGGGATGTTCCATGCCGAGTCCGGCCGCCAGGTTGCCTACGCCCGCGTTGTCACCGACCGGGCAACGTTTGCCTGGCTGTGTGACGTCTTCGTGGACGAGAGCGTGCGGGGTGACGGCGTCGGCATCGCCCTCATCGCGGGAGTCACCGAACGGCTCGAGGGTCTCGGCCTGCGGCGCACGATGCTCGCGACGCGCGACGCACACGGCCTGTACGCGAAGTTCGGCTTCGCGCCGATCCAGGATGCCGAAAAGTGGATGGTGCGGCAGGCGGGGTAGGTCAGGCCAGCCGCTCGCGTAGGAACTGCACGACGCGCTCGCGGGCAGCGAGTGCGGGATGCCCCGGAACCTCGCGCACCTCGCCGGTGAGTACCGAGTGCGCTCGCGGCGAGAAGCCTCCCGCGTTGCCGGGCGAGGAGTCGAGCTCGATAACCTCGAACGCATCACCGAGGCGCTCCTTGAGGGTCGTGAACCGGGCTCGCGGGGCGTTCGGGTCTTCGCTGAACCGCAGCCCCAGGGCGCACACCGCACCGGTGGTGGAGCGGGCGGCAAGTGCGTCGAACTCGGCTGCGGACATCCCGGGGTCGAGTTGGCGGGCACGCCCCAGCGGGAACGGGGTGGACGGCTGGCTGGCGACGGCTGCGAGCACCGACTCGTCCACGGCGGCCGCGAGCGCGAAACCTCCCGTGAAGCACATGCCGATGACGCCAACACCGGCTGCCGGGGTGCGCGCGGCGAGGTCTGCGGCCACGGCGCGCACGTAGTCGGCGATCGGGCGGTGCGCATTGGTCGCGAAGGCACGGAACTCCGCCGAGATGCACACGCGCGCGACCGCGCGCGCGACGTAGCCGACCGTAGAGGGCCGCCCCGGCATGCCGAAGGGCGACGGGACGACCACGGTGAAGCCGCTCTCGACGAGGTGCTCGGCGAGTCCGAGCACCTCAGGCGTGATGCCCGGCAGCTCTGGGATCAGCACAACCCCCGGGCCCGTGCCCTTCTCGAAACAGTCATGCGTGACGCCGGCGCCGGTGAACGGTGCGCGCGTCCAGCCCTGGAGTGTGGAGGTGGGGGCGGGCGACATGGGAGCAGCGTACTTCCGCGCGCCGCCCGCACCAACCCTTGGGCAGGTGAGTCCCTTCGCGCAGTGCGGCTCCCTGGCGCCTTCCGCTCTGCATGACAAGTCGCACCGCGTCCTGCGGAGTGGGACCGTTTCAGGGAGGTGTCTGACGGAGCAGGCTGGCCAGCCACCGCAAGTGACTGCCCTCACCGCGTGACCCGCGCTTTCGGAGAGCGGATGACGGGAATCGAACCCGCGCTATCAGCTTGGGAAGCTGAAGTTCTGCCATTGAACTACATCCGCGTGACCGGGCCTGAACCCGTTCGGTAGACAACACTAACAGCCGTGCCCGGTTGGTTAGTCTGGCCGCATGCTGCTTTCTGACCGCGACATCCGTTCCGAGCTCGCCGCCGGTCGCATCGGCCTGGAGCCCCTCGACCTTGAGATGGTGCAGCCGTCGAGCATCGACGTGCGCCTCGACCGGTTCTTCCGGCTGTTCGATAACCACAAGTACCCGTTCATCGACCCGGCAGAAGACCAGCCCGACCTCACCCACTTGGTGGAGGTGGACGCCGACCAGCCGTTCATCCTGCATCCGGGCGAGTTCGTGCTCGGCTCCACCTTCGAGCTGGTGACGCTGCCCGACGACATCGCGGCGCGCCTCGAGGGGAAGAGTTCGCTCGGACGGCTCGGCCTGCTGACGCACTCGACGGCGGGATTCGTTGACCCCGGGTTCTCCGGTCACGTCACCCTCGAGCTCAGCAACGTCGCGACCCTGCCGATCAAGCTGTGGCCCGGCATGAAGATTGGGCAGCTGTGCTTCATCCGCACCAGCTCACCCGTCGACAACCCCTACGGGTCCGGGGTGTACCTCAACCGCTACCAGGGGCAGCGCGGGCCGACGGCATCCCGCAGTTTCCAGAACTTCCACCGCACCGACGTGCGGTCGACGGATGCAGGCTCAGCGGGCAACTAGTAGCCGGAGGTCGCTGCGCCCGGCATGAGCCCTGCCTCTTCGGCGAGGATCGACGCGGTGCCCGACAGGCCGAGCCGCGTGGCTCCGGCATCGATCATGGCCTGGGCATCAGCAAGAGTACGGATGCCCCCGCTCGCCTTCACCCCCAGTGCGCCACCGACGGTCTCGGCCATGAGTTTCACCGCGTGGGCCGTCGCCCCACCCGCAGCCGAGAACCCCGTGGAGGTTTTCACGAAGTCGGCGCCGGCAGCGGCGGCCGCACGGCACGCGCCCACGATTTCGTCGTCGCTCAGCAACGCCGACTCGATAATCACCTTGAGGATGCGCGGCGCGGGGACCACCGCGCGCACCGCCGCGATGTCTGCCTCGACCAGGTCAAACCGGCCCTCCTTGGCGTGGCCGATGTTGATGACCATGTCGACTTCGTCAGCACCGAGCTCGACGGATTCGCGCGCCTCGGCGGCCTTCGCCGCGGGGGTGTGGGTGCCGAGCGGGAAGCCGCACACCACGGCGACCTTGAGGCCAGCGGGAACCTGCACCGGCAGCATCGACGGCGATACGCACACCGAGTAGGTCCCGAGTTCGGCGGCCTCGGCAATGAGGGCGGCGACCTCGGCGGCCGTGGCCTCCGGCTTGAGCAGGGTGTGGTCGACGATCGGGGCGATAAGCGATGACATGGGTTACCTTACTGTCGGGCGGGGCAGCTGTTCGAGCTGCCAGCCGAGCCATGGGCTGAATGCGTAGGGGGCTGCGACGGCGGCGTCGTGCAGGGCTTCGGGGTCCACCCAGGCGAACTCGGCAACCTCGCTCGGGTTCGGCGCGACGGAGTCGGTGGTGACGGCCCGGTAGACGGGGCACACCTCGTTCTCGACGATGCCGGAAGCGTCGACCGCACGGTAGCGGAAGTCGGGCAGGATCAGTTCGAGATCGGTGACGTGAATGCCCAGCTCGTGGATGCCCCTGCGTACGATCGCGTCGTGCATGGCTTCGCCGGGGGCGGGGTGCCCGCAGAACGAGTTGGTCCACACGCCGGGCCAGGTCAGCTTGTCCAGCGCCCTCCGCGTGACGAGGACCTGGCCATCCCGGTTGTAGACATGGCACGAGAATGCGAGGTGCAGCGCGGTATCCGTAGTGTGCACGGCTACCTTGCCCGCGGTACCAATTGGTGCGCCGTCGGCATCGAGTAGTACGACCTCTTCGGGGAGTGTCATCGACGTCTTCGCCTCGCGTAGTCTGCAGGAATGGATAGTACCGCGGTGCCTACCCTCTCCGAGGAGCGGCAGGTGCAGGTCGACGCCGTGCTGGGGCGTTTCTTCAGCCTAGCCAAGAACCGGGCAACGCCCTTCGGCCCCCAGTATGTGCAGTTGTGGGAAACCCTCGAGCAGAACACGATCGGCGGCAAGCGGTTTCGCCCGCGCATGGTGATGTGCGCGTACGAGGCGCTCGGCGGCACCGACACCGAGGCCGCGGCCTACATCGGTGCGGCCTTCGAACTGTTGCACACCGCGTTGATCGTCCACGACGATGTCATCGACCACGACTTCACCCGGCGCGGCGTGCCCAACATTTCGGGCAGCTACCGGGATGCCGCGGCCGCGCGCGGGGCCGACCCACGGATGGCGGAGCACAGCGGAATCTCGGCCGCCGTGATCGCCGGCGACCTTGCCCTGTTCAACTCCTACCGGCTCATCGACCGCAGCGGGGTGTCAGGGCTGACCCGGTCCCGCCTGCTCGATGTGATGGATGACGCACTGTTTGCCTCAGCGGCGGGGGAACTCATCGACGTGGACTTCCAGCTGGCGGAGGAGGTTCCGCGGGTCGACGACATCCTGGCCATGGAGCGCCTGAAGACGGCCGTCTACTCCTTCGAGTGCCCGCTGCAGGCCGGCGCGATCCTCGCGGGCGCCTCCGAGGAGGTGGTCGGCACGCTCGCCGACTTCGGGCGCGAGATCGGTATCGCGTACCAGCTCGTCGACGACCTGCTTGGGGTGTTTGGGCTGGAGGCCGAGACGGGTAAGACCACGATCGGCGACCTCCGCGAAGGCAAGCGCACGGTGCTTGTCGCCTACGCGACGAGCACCAGGGAGTGGGACTCGATCGCTTCATCGATCGGCGACCCCGAGCTCAGCGAAGAGCGCGCCGCGGCGGTGCGCGAGGTGCTCGTCGCCTGCGGCGCCAAGTCGTTCGCCGAGGGGCTCGCGCGCTACTACGCGAACCGGGCACTCGCGCGACTGGCCGAGCCGCACATCCCCGCCGCCCTGCGGACCGAACTGCACCCGGTGGCCGACGCCGTGCTGGGGCGCGTGAAGTGAGAACCTCGCTCTACGATCGCGTCGCCGAGGAGACCGCGAGCATCGTCATCCGTCGCTATTCGACCTCGTTCGGCCTCGCCTCGCGCCTGCTCGGGGTGGGCGTGCGCCAGCACGTCGAGAACATCTACGCGCTCGTGCGGGTTGCCGATGAGATCGTCGACGGGGGCGCGGAGATCGACACGGTCTCGGCCGCGCGCGCATTGAACGAGCTGGAGGCGGAGACGGAACGGGCGATGGAGCTCGGCTTCAGCGCCAACCTCGTCGTGCACGCGTTCGCCCTCACCGCCCGCGACGTCTCGTTCGGCACCGAGCTGACGGCGCCGTTCTTCGAGTCCATGCGCATGGACCTCACCGAGAAACAGCACGACCAGGCCAGCTTCGACACCTACGTCTACGGGTCGGCAGAAGTCGTGGGGCTGATGTGCCTGCGTGCGTTCCTGCACGACGAGAACCCGGATGATTACGACCGGCTTACCCCGGGCGCCCGTGCCCTGGGTGCCGCCTTCCAGAAGGTCAACTTCCTGCGCGACCTCGCCGCCGACTTCGAGACCCTCGGTCGCAGCTACTTCCCGGGCGTGGCCGTGGACAGTTTCGACGAGCAGACCAAAGTGCGGCTGCTGGATGACATCGACGCCGACCTGGCCGTGTCGGCAGCCGTCGTTCCGCACCTGCCGCGGACATCCCGTCGCGCTGTCGCCCTCGCCCAAGCGCTGTTCGCCGAGCTGTCGGTGCGGCTGCGGGCGACCCCCGCCGAGAAGCTCGTGCAGGCGCGAGTCCGCGTGCCCAACCCGGTGAAGGCTCGGCTGGCGCTCGCCGCCGCGATGGGCCGCTCATGAGCCGCATTGTCGTGATCGGCGGTGGCATCGCGGGGCTCGCGAGCGCGGGGCTGCTCGCCAAGGAGGGCCACGAGGTCACCCTGCTGGAGGCTCGCCCCGAGGTGGGCGGGCGCGCAGGCTCCTGGCAGAGCGACGGCTTCCGCTTCGACACCGGCCCGTCGTGGTACCTGATGCCGGAGGTCTTCGACCACTTCTACCGCCTGATGGGAACCACCGCCGAGGAGCAGTTGCAGCTGGTAACCCTCGATCCCGGTTACCGGGTGTTCTTCGAGGGCGTGGAGCAGCCGCTCGACATCTCGGCCGATATCGATGAGAACATCGAGCTCTTCGAGGGGGTGGAGAAGGGCGCGGGCAAGAAGCTTGAGGCCTATCTCAGCTCGGCCAAAGAGGTTTACGAGCTTGCGAAGTTGCGCTTCCTCTACACGACCTTTGCCGATTTCCGTCCGCTGCTGCGTAAAGACGTGCTGACCCAGGCCGCGCGATTCATCCAGTTGCTGCTCCAGCCGCTGTCGAGTTTTGTCAGCCGGCGCTTCAGGGATCGCCGCCTGCAGCAGGTGCTCGGCTACCCCGCCGTGTTCCTCGGCTCGTCGCCGTACCTGACCCCGAGCATGTACCACCTGATGAGCCACCTCGACCTGGCCGACGGGGTGCTGTACCCGATGGGCGGGTTCACGCGCGTCATCGACAGCATCGCCGACCTGGCGTCGGCGGCAGGGGCGACCATCGTCACGCGCGCTGAGGTGACCCGCATCGTTGTCGAGGGCGGTCGCACCACGGGTGTCGAGTACGTCGACGGCTCGGGCGCTGTGCAGTTCGCGGACGCCGAGATCGTGGTCTCTGCGGTCGACCTGCACCACAGCGAAACCGTGCTGCTGGAACCCGAGCACCAGACCTACCCGCAGCAGTACTGGGACACCAAGCTCGCCGGCCCGAGCGCCCTGCTGCTGTACCTGGGCGTCGAGGGGGAGCTGCCCGAGCTCGAGCACCACACCCTGTTGTTCACGAAGGAGTGGGAGAAGGGCTTCGAGGCCATCTTCGGCCATAACCCGACGGTGCCCGAGCCGGCGTCGCTGTACATCTGCAAACCGAGCGGTGTCGACCCGGATGTCGCGCCGGAGGGCTACGAGAACCTCTTCGTGCTGGTGCCGATCCCCGCCGACCCGACCATTGGGCGGGGCGATACCGACGGTGACGGCGACACCCGCATCGAGGCGCTGGCCGAC
Source organism: Rhodoglobus sp. (assembly GCA_044340535.1). Lineage (GTDB taxonomy): Bacteria > Actinomycetota > Actinomycetes > Actinomycetales > Microbacteriaceae > Rhodoglobus. The sequence continues at coordinate 24,393 of JBIITJ010000002.1, read as the reverse complement.
CGGGTCATTGCGCAGATCGCCCAGTGGACGGGCATCCCGGACCTCGCCTCGCGGGTCACCGTGCGCCGCACCGTCGGCCCCGGCAACTTCGCCGACGAACTGCACACCTGGAAGGGAACCGCCCTCGGACCCGCCCACACCCTCAAGCAGAGCGCGTTCTTCAGGGCGGGCAACGTCTCGAAGAAGGTCGAGGGTCTTTACTACGTGGGCGGCTCGACGATCCCCGGCATCGGCCTGCCGATGTGCCTGATCAGCGCCGAGATCCTGATCAAGCGCCTGCGCGGCGACACCTCGACGGAGCCGCTGCCCGAGCCGCTGGTGCCGCCACTGGGTTATCCGGTGGTCGAGCCCGTCGAGACCCCGCCGCGCTGATGCCGGTTCTCTACCTCGCCGCGCTGCTGGTCGCGCTCACCGGGATGGTGCTGCTCGACCGGCGCTTCACGTTGTTTTTCTGGCGGGATGCCCGGCGCGCGTCAATCGTGCTGGCCGCGGGGGTGCTGTTCTTCCTGGCCTGGGATCTCGCGGGCGTCGGCCTGGGTATCTTCTTCCGCGGTGAGACCGAGTTCATGACGGGCCTGCAGGTCGCGCCCGAGATCCCCGTGGAGGAAGTGTTCTTCCTCGCACTGCTGTGCTACCTCACGATGAACCTGTTCGGCGCGTTCTCCCGGTGGTCGAGCGGCCGGTGGTCGAGCTTGTCGAGACCCAAGCGAGACACTGCATGACCTACTGGGCCCTCAACGCCGTCTTCCTCGCGGTCATCCTCGTGCTGGGCCTGGCCGCGGCCCGCCGCCTGCCGTGGGCGGCGGTCGGTCTCACCGCCGCCGTCGTTCTCGTGATGACCGCGGTCTTTGACAACCTCATGATCTCGGTCGGGCTGGTGGCCTACAACGAGCAGCTCATCAGCGGAGCGTTCATCGGCGTCGCGCCCCTGGAGGACTTCGCCTACGCGATCGCGGCGATCGTCGGCCTGCCGTCGCTGTGGGTGTTGCTGGGGGTTCGACTTCGCTCGACCACCGGTGATCGAGCGAAGCCGAGATCCGATGCTTAAGGCCCTGTTGGTGTCATCCCGCCCCTTGAGCTGGGTGAATACGGCGTTCCCGTTTGCCGCCGCCTACTTCCTGACGACGGGCCGCATCGATGCCACATTCGTGATCGGCACGGTGTTCTTCCTCATCCCGTACAACCTGGCGATGTACGGCATCAACGACGTCTTCGACTACGAGTCCGACCTCCGCAACCCGCGCAAGGGCGGGGTGGAGGGTGCGCTGCTCGACACCAGCATGCACCGGCCGACCCTCATCGCCTCGGTCGTGACGACGGTGCCGTTCCTGGTCTACCTCGTGCTCGTGGGTAACCCGCTGAGCTGGCTGGTGCTGGCGATCAGCATATTTGCGGTCGTGGCGTACTCGGCGAAGGGGCTGCGCTTCAAGGAGAGGCCGTTCCTCGATTCGGTCACCTCGAGCACCCACTTCGTGTCGCCCACCGTCTACGGCCTGGTGTTGGGCGGGGCGGCGTTCACCCCGCAACTGTGGGCACTGCTCGCCGCGTTCTTCCTGTGGGGGCTCGCCTCGCACGCGTTCGGTGCGGTGCAGGATGTCATTGCCGACCGCGAGGGCGGAATCTCCTCGATCGCAACGGTCATCGGCGCGCGGGCGACGGTGCGCCTGGCGGTGCTTGCGTACCTGGCCGGCGGGGTACTGCTGCTCTTCACGCAGTGGCCGGGCCCGCTCGCCGCGATCCTGGTGCTGCCCTACGCGGCCGTGTGCGCCCCGTTCTGGAACGTCAGTGACGAGGCGTCCGAGTCCGCCAACCGCGGCTGGCGCCGGTTCCTTTTACTCAACTTCATCACGGGCTTCCTCGTGACGATGCTGATGATCTGGTGGGTCGCGATCAGCCCCACATGGTTTGCCTGTGCGCCGCTCGCGGAAACCTGCTTCTTCCCGCGCTGATCCGCGGGCTTGTCCGCTCGTGGACCACCCGTTCCTCCGGCCCCGCGCCACGACTGGCCTGGCGGGCCGCCTCCACCCGGGTCGGGCCCCGGTGTCGAAACTCCAGTTATGACGGATTTGCTCCGGGCGATGGTCAGAACTGGAGTCTCGACGGACGCTTCGATCGTCTCGTGTCGACCGCTCGGCCTTCGAGTGACGCGGAGGGCATCGAGTGACGCGGCGAGCTACGCGCGCACGTGCTTGGGCATCTTCACGAGCAGCATGAGCACGAGGCCGGCCAGCAGCACCAGCACGATGCCGAGGATGCCGAAGCTCGTGGCCCCGAAGATCACGATGAACAGCGTCCACGCACCCCCGGAGAGGAAGCTGGCAGCGCGGCCCGTGGTGGCGTAGAGGCCGAAGATCTCACCTTCGCGCCCGGCGGGGGTAACCCGGGCGAGCAGCGAACGGCTTGAGGCCTGGGCTGGACCCACGAACAGGCACAGCGCGAGCCCGCCCACCCAGAAGACGAGCTTGCCGGCGTCCTCCAGCAGGAACACGGCGGTGCCCGCGACGACCAGGCCGATGAGGGCGGTGAGGATGACCGCGCGCGCGCCGAACAGGTCGTCGAAGCGGCCCGCGATGATGGTGGAGATTCCGGCGACGAGGTTGGCGGCGATGCCGAATCCGACGACCTCCAGGAACTCGAACCCGAAGACGACCGAGGCGATGACGGCACCGAAGGTGAAGACGCCGGCGAGGCCATCCCGGTACACCGCGCTCGCCAGCAGGAACCAGAAGGTCGGGCGGGACTCGCGGTACAGCGCGACGATGTTCTTGAACAGCACGACGTAACTACGGAAGAAGTTGACGCGACTGCGATCGGGGTCGGCGGGTAGCTCCGGCACGTTGAGCACGAAGGGGATGCAGAACACGATGGTCCAAATCGCGCAGCCGACGGCGACGAGACGGAAGGGGAGCCCGCCGTCTTCGGGGAGGCCGAACCAGTCCGCCGAGTAGGCCACGACGACGATGACGAGGGCGACGATGCCCCCGATGTAGCCGAGGCCCCAGCCGAGGCCGCTGACCTTACCGACGGTCTTGGGGGTGGAAACCTGCACGAGCATGGCGTTGTAGTTGACGCCCGCGAGCTCGCTGAAGACGCTGCCGATGGCGATGAGCGAGACGCCCAGCACGAAGAAGCTCGGGGTGCCTTCGACGAAGAACAGGGCGCCCGTGCACAGCGTGAGCACCGCGGTGTACACGAGCAGCCAGAACTTGCGGCGACCCGAGGCGTCCGCACGCTGGCCGAGTACCGGCGCGATGAAGGCGATGGCGAGGCCTGCGATGGTGGTGGCGAGGCCGAGGCCGCTCGCGAGATCGGCGAGTCCGCGTTCCTTGAGCGGATCACTGTCGGGGAGCGCCGCGATGGACGGGTCGAGGAAGACGTCGGTGGTGAGGTACAGCGCCGTGAAGACGAAGGTGAGAATGACCGAGTTGAACGGCTGCGTCGCCCAGTCCCACAGCGCCCAGGAGACGACGCGGTTGCGCGGAATCTCGAGGCCCTCCTGCAGGTCGAGGCCCATCACCGCCACGGCCCCGGTGTTGGCGGCGGTGGGGATGCGGCGGTCGGTTGGCGTGACGTCGTTGTCGGGGGATGCCTCAGTCATGGTCACACGCTACTGGCTGAGGGTGTCCTGCCGGTTAACGGGTTTCCGCAGGAACTTGAGCCACTCACACTCAACTTTCAGCTGGCTGGCTTGACACCGGTGGAGTCCACGCGTCAAACTTGACATCGCGCGACTCAAGTTGCCGCGCATCAGACGATCAAGGAGTGAGAGCACATGGCTCGAGCAGTAGGAATCGACCTCGGAACCACGAACTCCGTGGTCGCAGTCCTCGAAGGTGGAGAACCCACCGTCATCGCCAACGCTGAAGGTTTCCGCACGACCCCATCCGTCGTGGCCTTCACCAAAGATGGCGAGGTGCTGGTCGGCGAGACCGCCAAGCGCCAGGCCGTCACCAACGTCGACCGCACCATCGCATCCGTCAAGCGCCACATGGGCACCGACTGGAAGGTCGAGATCGACGGCAAGAAGTACACGCCGCAGGAGATCTCGGCCCGCACGCTCGCCAAGCTCAAGCGTGACGCCGAGCAGTACCTGGGTGAGCCCGTCACCGACGCGGTTATCACCGTTCCCGCCTACTTCAACGACGCCGAGCGCCAGGCCACCAAGGAGGCCGGCGAGATCGCGGGCCTCAACGTGCTGCGCATCATCAACGAGCCCACGGCCGCCGCACTGGCTTACGGCCTCGACAAGGGCAAGGAGGACGAGCTCATCCTCGTCTTCGACCTCGGTGGCGGTACCTTCGACGTCTCCCTCCTCGAGGTGGGCAAGGACGACGACTTCTCGACCATCCAGGTCAAGTCCACCGCCGGCGACAACCGGCTCGGTGGTGACGACTGGGACCAGCGGGTCGTGGACTACCTGATCCAGCGCTTCAAGGACACCACGGGCGTGGATGTCTCGAACGACAAGATCGCCAAGCAGCGCCTCAAGGAGGCCGCGGAGCAGGCCAAGAAGGAACTGTCGAGCCAGACCAGCACGACCATCCAGCTGCCGTACCTGTCGCTGACCGAGAACGGCCCCGCCAACCTCGACGAGTCGCTCACGCGCGCCAAGTTTGAGGAGCTCACGGCAGACCTGCTCGAGCGCACCCGCAAGCCCTTCAACGATGTCATCAAGGAAGCGGGCGTGAAGCTTGAGGATGTCGCGCACGTCGTTCTCGTCGGTGGTTCCACCCGCATGCCCGCCGTCGTCGACCTCGTGAAGAAGCTGACCGGCGGCAAGGAGCCCAACAAGGGCGTCAACCCTGACGAGGTGGTCGCTGTCGGCGCCGCCCTCCAGGCTGGCGTGCTGAAGGGTGAGCGCAAGGACGTGCTGCTCATCGACGTGACCCCCCTGAGCCTCGGTATCGAGACCAAGGGCGGCATCATGACGAAGCTCATCGAGCGCAACACGGCCATCCCGACCAAGCGCAGCGAGACCTTCACGACCGCCGACGACAACCAGCCTTCGGTGGCCATCCAGGTCTTCCAGGGCGAGCGCGAGTTCACCCGCGACAACAAGAACCTCGGCACCTTCGAGTTGCAGGGCATCGCCCCGGCGCCTCGCGGCATCCCGCAGGTTGAGGTCACGTTCGACATCGACGCCAACGGCATCGTGCATGTGTCTGCAAAAGACAAGGGCACCGGCAAGGAGCAGTCGATGACCATCACCGGTGGCTCGAGCCTGTCGAAGGAAGACATCGAGCGCATGGTGCGCGAGGGCGAAGAGCACGCCGCCGAAGACAAGGCACGCCGTGAGGCCGCCGAGGTCCGCAACACGGCCGAGCAGCTCGCCTACTCGACCGACAAGCTCATCAAGGACAACGAGGACAAGCTCCCCGCCGACGTGAAGAGCGACGTGCAGGCCGATGTCGACGCGCTCAAGACCGCGCTCGCTGGTGACGACGAGGCGGCCGTGAAGACCGCATTCGACAAGCTCAACGAGAGCCAGCAGAAGCTCGGGGCAGCGATCTACTCCGCTTCCCAGGAGCCCGCTGCCGACGACAACGCAGAGCAGCCCGCTGCCGAGAGCGACGAAGACATCGTCGATGCCGAGGTCGTTGACGACGAGGACGAGTCCAAGGAAGAGCCCAAGAAGTAAATGGCTGACAAGCAGAACAACGACGAGACCCCGGAGGAGCCGATCATCCGCGACAAGCGGAGAGTCGACCCCGAGACCGGCGATGTTCGTGAGCCTGACCCGGAGGTGGGGGTGTCGGATGACGGCGCCCCCGCCCCGGCGGACGCGCCGGGCGAGGCCCTGAGCGAGGAGGACCAGCTCCTGCTCGACCAGGCCAGTGTTGACCTCGTGGCCGAGATGCGCTCCGACATGCTGCGCGCCCAGGCCGAGCTGGTGAACTTCCGTTCCCGGGTTGAGCGTGACCGCGCGGCGAACCGCGACGCGGTGATCGCCGAGGTCATCCGTTCCCTGCTTCCCGCGCTCGACGACCTGTCGCGGGCCGAAGCCCACGGCGATCTCGTCGAGGGCGCGCCCATGACGATCGTTGCGCAGAAACTGCGCTCCGCCTTTGAGAAGTACGGCCTGAAGTCGGTGGGCGCGAAGGGTGAGCCGTTCGACCCCGCTTTCCACGAGGCGGTCGTGCAGCTTCCGACCCCGGATGTCACGGTCAACACGATCGCGGACGTGATCGAACCCGGCTACACCCTCGGCGACCGCCTGGTGCGGGCGGCGAAGGTTGCCGTGTCCGTTCCCGCCGAGTAACTAGGAGGCACCCGTGGCCAGCCAGGACTGGTTCGACAAGGACTTCTACGCCGTGCTCGGCGTCAGCAAGAACGTGTCTGAAGCCGATCTCAAGAAGACGTATCGCAAGCTCGCCCGCCAGTACCACCCCGACTCCAACCCGGGCGACGCGAAGGCGGAGGCGCGTTTCAAGGAGATCAGTGAGGCGCACTCGGTGCTCTCCGACCCCGAGCAGCGCAAGGAGTACGACCAGATCAGGGCGATGGGCTCCGGTGCGCGGTTCACCGCGGGCGGGCAGCAGGGCGGCGGCTTCGAGGATGTCTTCGGCGGCATGTTCAGCCAGGGCGGCCAGCGCACGCAGTCGAGCGCGAGCTTCGAAGACCTTCTGGGCGGCATGTTCGGCGGCGGTGGTTTTGGCTCGGCGTCGGGAGGCTTCCGCGGGGCGGGCGGCCCGACCAAGGGCCGGGATGTCTCGGCCAACACGACGCTCGATTTCGTGACCGCGATCCGTGGCGAAACCATCAAGCTGCAGCCCGAGGGCGGCAGGGCCATCAACGTCAAGATCCCCGCGGGGGTCAGCGACGGGCAGAAGATCCGCCTGAAGGGCAAAGGCGAGCCGAGCCGGGATGGGGGTGCGGCCGGCGACCTCGTGTTGACCATCGCCGTGCGCAAGCATCCCGTGTTCGAGCGCGACGGGCTGAACCTGCGCGTCGTCGTGCCTGTCACGTTCGCCGAGGCGGTGCTCGGGGCGACCATCGAGGTGCCGACCTTGGGCGGCGAGCCCGTGAAGCTCCGGGTCGCGCCGGGCACGCCCAGCGGGCGCGTGCTGCGCGTCAAGGGCCGCGGCGTCACCACCGAGAAGGGCGTCGGCGACCTGCTCGCCGAGGTGCAGGTAGCCGTGCCCGGCCACCTGACCGCTGATGCGCTCAAGCACCTCGAGGCATTCGAGAAGGCGATGCCGACGGAGAACCCCCGGGACGACCTGCTCTCCCGCGCGAAGAACGACCACTGACGGTGCACGACTGAGGGCTTGAGGGGCTGGGCTGATGGACGAGTTCTCACCGCTGTTCGCGATCGCGGTCGCGGCCGAACTTGCGGGGATGCATCCCCAGACCCTGCGGCAGTACGACCGCCTCGGCCTCGTCAGCCCCACCCGCACCGCCGGCCAGTCTCGCCGCTACTCGATGCGCGACGTGGTGCAGCTGCGCGAGATTGCCGCGCTCAGCGCCGAGGGGCTGAACCTCGAGGGCATCAAGCGGATCCTTGAGCTCGAGAACCAGGTCTCCCGGCTCGACGCGCGCGTACGCGAACTCGAGTCGGCGCTCGCCGACGAGCTGCTGCAGCGCCCCGGTCGCCGCGTGTTCGCGGCAGGTGCCGAGGGCGAGGTGGTGTCGGTGCGCGCGGGAACCCGCGTCAAGCGCAACACCTCCGTCGTCGTGTGGCGCCCCATGGGGCAGCGCGAGGGATGACCTCGCCCCTGCTTGATGACCTGCGGCGCTGGCCGGACTTCGAGGCACCAGAGTTGCGGGCGTGGGATGCCGCCGACACGCTCATCCTCGACGAGGCGCAACCGCGGTTGGCCGGTGCCGCCATCACGGTCATCGGTGACAGCTACGGAGCCCTGACTCTCGGCGCGCTGGCCGCCGGTGCCACCGGGGTGCGGGTGCACCAGGATCCGCTGGCCGGTGAGCTGGCCCTGCGCGCCAACGCCGGCCCCGCGGAGGATCGCTTCACGTCGCTGCCGCTCGACGCGTCACTCGTGGCCGGGGCATCCCTCGTGCTGCTGCGCCTGCCGCGGTCGCTCGACGCCCTCGAGGAGATCGCCTCGCTCATCGCCGCGCACGCGGCGCCCGATGTGGTGGTGATCGCCGGTGGCCGGCTCAAGCACATGACGGTGTCGATGAACGAGGTGCTGCAGCGGCACTTCGCTCGGCTCGATGTCTCGCTCGCCCGCCAGAAGTCGCGACTGCTCATCGCGCGGGAGCCGATCGCCAGCACTATCGCTGCGCCGAGTCGGCACTGGAACGCCGAACTCGACCTTTGGATCGTGGCGACGGGCGGTGTGTTCGCGGGCGCGAGCCTCGACATCGGGACCCGGGTGCTGCTGGATGCCCTCGACCAGGTTTCACCGTTCGAGACCGCCATCGACCTCGGCTGCGGCACCGGGATCCTCGCGGCGCGGCTGGCACGGCTCAACCCGCAGGCCGCGGTGCTGGCCACCGACCAGTCGGCGGCAGCCGTGGCATCCGCCACCCTGACCATGGCGGCCAACGGCCTCGACGTGCGGGTGACCCGGGATGACGCGCTGTCGCAGGAGCCCACCGGCAGCGCTGACCTGGTGGTGCTCAACCCGCCGTTCCACACGGGCGCCGCCGTGCATTCAGGGGTCTCGACGAAGCTGTTCGAGGCGGCGGCCCGGGTGCTGCGGCCCGGCGGCGAACTCTGGACGGTGTGGAACTCGCACCTCGCATACAAGCCCGCGCTGCAGCGGGTGGTCGGGCCGACCACCGAGATCGCGCGCACCGCGAAATTCACGGTGACGCGCTCGGTGCGGCGCTAAGCCTCGCTCAGGCCGCGCGCGTTGTAGACGACACCCGCACCGCTCTCGATGAACGCGCGGTAGTCGCGGTAGACCGCGAGGGCTTCATCGCGCAACACGTCGTGCGTCACCGTGATACCGCGGGCCTCGAACTGCTCAGCCCAATCCTCACCGAGGGGCCCCTCATCGAAAGTGGTGATCTCTTCGAGCTCGGGGCCGGAGCCCGCGATCACCAGCCCGCGCACGCCCGACCACATCGTGGCGCCATAGCACTGGATGCACGGGCGCCAGTTGACCACGAGCTCGTGGCCGGGCATCCCAGAGCCCCCGAGATCCCATGCGCCTAAGCGGGCCTGCGCCAGCGAGAGCGCGACCACTTCGGCGTGGGCCGAGGAGATTCCGCTGGCAAGCACGAGGTTCACGCCCACCGAGACGATGCGGCCCGTGCCGGACTCCGCGACGACCGCGGCGAACGGGCCGCCGGTTTCCTCCCGGAAGTTGCGGGCGGCGAGCCTGTGCACGAGGCGCATCCGTTCTTCAACGGTGGGCAGCGCCGCCGGCAGGCCTTCGAGTTCCTCGGCCACCCACGCGGGCAGTGCGATTTCGAAGCGGGTGGCGAATTCGGTCATGCGGCAACGATAGCCAGTGCGGATGATTCGCCGTGGGCGAACTGGGAAAGCCCCCGATGGGGCGAACGCTGGCGTAAACTTGAGTCGCAACAACTCAAGTTTTGAGAAAGGCCTACCTGATGGCGAACATGCAGGGTGCCCCCGGTACCAACGAGGAGCAGAAGACCGCACTCGAGCAGTACGGCGTCAACCTCACCGAGATTGCCCGAAGCGGCAAGCTCGACCCCGTGATCGGGCGGGATGCCGAAATCCGTCGGGTCAGCCAGGTGCTGACCCGACGCACCAAGAACAACCCCGTGCTGATTGGTGAGCCCGGTGTCGGCAAGACGGCCGTCGTCGAGGGACTCGCCCAACGCATCGTCGCGGGTGATGTGGCCGACTCCCTCAAAGACAAGCAGTTGGTCAGCCTCGACCTTTCGGCCCTCGTCGCCGGTGCCAAGTACCGCGGTGAGTTCGAGGAGCGCCTGAAGGCCGTGCTCAAGGAGATCAACGACTCCGACGGCCAGATCATCACTTTCATCGATGAGCTACACACCCTCATGGGTGCTGGCGGCGGCGAGGGTTCGGTCGCAGCATCCAACATGCTCAAGCCCATGCTCGCCCGGGGCGAGCTGCGCCTCATCGGCGCCACGACCCTCGACGAGTACCGGCAGTACATCGAGAAGGATGCGGCCCTCGAGCGGCGGTTCCAGCAGGTGTTCGTGGGCGAGCCCTCCGTCGAAGACACCGTCGCGATTCTCCGCGGGCTCAAGGAACGGTATGAGGCCCACCACAAGGTGACGATCGCCGATTCATCCCTCGTTGCCGCAGCAACGCTCAGCAACCGCTACATCACTGGGCGCAAGCTGCCCGACAAGGCCATCGACCTCATCGACGAAGCGGCCTCGCGCCTCAAGATGGAGATCGACTCCTCTCCCGTCGAGATCGACCAGCTCAAGCGTGCCGTCGACCGGCTGCGCATTGAAGAGCTGGCGCTGAAGAAGGAGAAGGATGACGCGTCCAAGGCGCGCCTGGCCAAACTCCGCGACGACCTCGCCGTCCAGCAGGAGGAGCTCGCCGCCCTCGAGGCACGATGGAAGGCCGAGAAGGCCTCGCTGACCGGCGTTGGTGACCTCAAGATGCAGCTCAACGATGCCCGCATCGAGCTCGACCGGGCGATGCGCGAGGGTGATTACCAGAAGGCGTCCAAGCTCAACTACGAGACCATCCCCGCAATCGAGGCCTCCCTCGCCGCTGCCGAATCCGCAGAGCCGATCGGGGAGCGCATGGTCAATGACCAGGTGACGGAGGAAGACATCGCTTCCGTAGTGGCGGCGTGGACGGGCATCCCGGTGGACCGCCTCACGCAGGGCGAGACTGAGAAGCTGCTGCACCTCGAAGCGGAGCTGGGCAAGCGCCTCATCGGCCAGAAGGAAGCGGTGCAGGCGGTCAGCGAGGCGGTGCGCCGCACGCGCGCCGGCATCTCGGACCCCGACCGGCCGACCGGTTCATTCCTGTTCCTCGGACCGACCGGTGTCGGCAAGACCGAGCTCGCGAAGGCGCTCGCAGAGTACCTGTTCGACGACGAGAAGGCCCTCGTGCGCATCGACATGAGCGAGTACGGCGAGAAGCACTCCGTCTCGCGGCTCGTCGGTGCCCCTCCCGGTTATGTCGGGTACGAGCAGGGCGGCCAGTTGACCGAAGCGGTGCGGCGTCGGCCGTACTCGGTGATCCTGCTCGATGAGGTTGAGAAGGCGCATCCCGAAGTATTCGACGTGCTGTTGCAGGTGCTCGATGACGGGCGCCTGACCGATGGGCAGGGGCGCACCGTCGACTTCAGGAACGTCATCCTGATCCTGACCAGCAACCTCGGCAGCCAGTTCATCACCGACCAGTCCCTGCCGTGGGAGCAGCGCAAGGCCGCCGTGAACGACCTCGTGCGCCAAGCCTTCAAGCCCGAGTTTGTCAACCGCCTCGACGACATCGTCGTCTTCGCGCCGCTGACCGCCGATGACCTCAGCCAGATCGTCGAGCTCTACATCGACCGGCTGGCGCGGCGCCTCGCCGGGCGCAGGCTCGAACTCGCGGTCACTCCCGTCGCCCGCGGCTGGCTCGCCGAGCGCGGCTACGACCCGGTGTACGGGGCGCGGCCGCTGCGCCGACTCATGCAGCGCGAGATCGACGACAAGCTCGCCAAGGGCTTGCTTGCCGGGGAAATTCGCGACGGCGACACGGTGCTCGTGGGGGTCGGGGACGACGGCCTGACCGTCGGCCGAATGGAGCCCTAACCAGCTACCGGCGGCTGTTCGCCGCGACCTCGCCGACGCAGGATGCGCCAGATTGCGACCCCGGCCGCGACCAGCACGAGTGCGTCGTCACCGAAACCGAACGGCCCGGCGAGTAGCTCGGGGATGACATCGATGGGCGAGGCGCCATAGAGGAGCGCGCCAATACCGATGAGGACTGAGGTGAGAACCGGGCGCTTCATCGCTCAAGAGTAACCTCGGAGCATGCGCGCGACAGTCATCCACGGTGAACGGGACATCCGCTTCGAGGAGGTGCCCGACCCGGTGCTCTCCACCGGCGGCGACGCGATCGTGCGGGTCGTTGCGGCCTGCGTGTGCGGTTCAGACCTGTGGCCGTACCGCGGCATCACCGCGACGCCGCGCCCCAAGCGCATCGGCCACGAGTTCGTCGGCATCGTCGAATCGGTCGGCCCCGAGGTAGTCCGGATCGCGGTGGGTGACTTCGTCATCGCCCCCTTCTACGACTGCGACATGACCTGCATCAACTGCCGCAACGGGGTGAGCACCTCCTGCCTGCACGGCGGCTGGTGGGGGTCGGATGACCGCCTCGGCGGTTTCGCGGATGGCGCCCAGGGTGAACTCGTGCGCGTGCCCCACGCCGACGGCAGCCTCGTGGCAACGCCCGGCCTCCCGCCCGAGCACCTGGTGCCGGGGCTGCTCACCCTTGCCGATGTCATGGGCACGGGTCACCACGCCGCGGTCTCCGCGGGCGTCACGGCGGGGAGCACCGTCGTTGTGGTCGGTGATGGCGCTGTTGGCCTCTGCGGGGTGCTTGCCGCGAAGCGGCTCGGGGCATCCCGAATTGTCGCCATGTCGCGCAACCCCGCGCGCCAGGCCGTCGCCCGCCAGTTCGGCGCGACCGACATCGTGGAGGAGCGCGGCGCCGACGGCATCGCCCGTATCAAAGAGCTCTTCGACGGCATCGGGCCCGATTGTGTGCTCGAGTGCGTCGGCACCAGGGAGTCGATGGACCAGGCCCTGCGTTCGGCACGGCCGGGCGGCATGGTCGGCTTCGTCGGGGTGCCCAACGGCGGACCGGAGCTGCCCATCGGCGTCATGTTCGGCACCAACGTGGGTGTGAACGGGGGAGTGGCCCCGGTGCGTAACTACATCGATGAGCTTTTGCCCGAGGTACTCGCCGGCACCCTCGACCCAAGCCTCGTGTTCGATCTCGAGCTGCCCCTTGCCGAGGTCTCAGAAGCGTACGCGGCCATGGACGAGCGCCGCGCTATCAAGGTGCTGCTGCGGCCCTAGCTCAGGGCCCTAGAGCCCCGGCACCGCGAGGTCGACCAGCCAGCTGCCGAGCATAAACACGCCGACCGAGACCAGGCACGAAACCAGCGGCACCAGGAACGAGCGGTGTCGCCGGGCAATGAAGACAATTGTCGTGATGATGCCCGCGAGGGCGATGATCGCCGGCCCACCGATCGAGGTGAGGATGCCGATGCTCAGTACCGTCGAATTGCACTGGCCGCCCGAATCACCGCAGCCGATCGTTGTGAGCGTCAGGCCGAAGCCCGAGAACATGAAGATCGCCGTGATGATCACGAGCACGAAGAGCAGGAAGAACGTCAGGAAAAAGTCCCAGGTGCGCGGTGGCGGCAACTCTTCGTGGGGATCGATGATGATCTCGTCTGCCATGTCGCGAGCTTAGCGGGCGGGCTCAGCCCTGCGGCACCTCGATGCCGCTGAGCACGTCCATCGCGTCGCGGGCGACCGCGACATCCCGCCCCCTGACCGCATCGATCAGCAGCCGTTGGGCACGCGCGAGCCCATCCAGGTCGATGTACTCCGGCAGGTGCAGGCTGCCTAGCCGCACGACGTGCACGACCGACGTGATCGCACGTTGCAGGGCGGGGTTCTGTGACTCGGTGGGCAGGCGGCTGAAGAAGGCGAAGTTTGCTGTCGCGATCTGTTGGGGGTCGGCGGTGGGCAGGCTTGCCAGGTACTGCGCATGATCGGCATCGAGTACCGGCACCAACGCCTCGGGAGCGCGCGGAATGACCTCGTCGACAAGGGCCCCGTACAGCGCCAGCCACACGGTGTACGACTGCGCGGTCTGCAGCGGGCTCACCTTGGCTACCCGCGTGAATCGGCTAGCCGACGCTTCGATGACGCCGATCTCCCGCAAACGCTGGATCGCCTCACGAACAGGAGTCCGCGAGACGCCGAGTTGCTTTGCGATCTCGCCGTCGTTGACCCGCTCGCCGGGGAGCAGGCTCCCGTCGTTGACGGCCGCGAGAATCTGCTCGAAAACGGTGGTCACGATGGGGCTCGACGCGAACCTGGTGTCGGTCAGATCTGGCACGTCACGATCCTAGGTGCCCATGCGCGACAATGGGGGACATGCTAGGCGTGCTTGAGGGGTTCGCGACCCTCGCCGCCATCATCGTCGTCGGCTACCTGGTGGGTCGAAGTGGCGTTCTCGGGGATCACGCCCAGTACGTTCTCGGGCGAGTCGCGTTCTTCGTGCTGTCGCCGTTCTTCCTGTTCACGGTGCTCGCGGAGGCCGACCTGCACGTGTTGTTCTCCGGCCTGCTGCCGGTGTCGTTCCTCGCAGCGGTGCTTGCCGCTGCGTTCTTCGCGGTGATCGTGCGCCTGTTCTTCGCCCAGGCGGCATCGCAGTTGGTGATCGGGATGCTCGCATCGGGGTACACCAACGCTGGCTATATCGGCATCCCCGTCGCGCTGTACGTGCTGGGGGAGCCCGCATATGCGGCACCGATCACACTCGTGCAGCTGCTGGTCTTCGCTCCCGTGGCTCTCGCAACGCTTGACATGCAGCGGCGTGGAACGGTGTCGGTGCGCCGCATCCTGGTGCAACCCGTCACCAACCCCATCATTCTCGGCTCCGTGCTGGGCTTGCTCGTCGCTCTCCTCGGCATCGAGCTGCCGCAGCTGGTGATGGAGCCCGCCCACGTTATCGGCGCGGCCGCGGTGCCCGTCGTGCTGCTGGCGTTCGGGATGTCGCTGCACGGTCGCACCCCGCTGGCGGCGGGCACCGCCCGCGGGGAGGTCGTACTCGCCACCGTGATCAAGCTCGTCGTCATGCCGGTGGTCGCCTGGCTGGTCGGCTGGTTCGTGTTCGGCCTTCACGGGCAGGCCCTGTTCGCCGTCGTGCTGTTGGCCGCGCTCCCGACCGCCCAGAACGTCTACAACTACGCCCAGCGGTACGACCTTGGCGTCGTCCTCGCCCGCGACGTGGTGTTTCTCACAACCGTGCTGTCTCCCGTCGCGCTGGTCGCGATCGCGGCTCTCCTGGCACCGCGCTGAACGCCTGCCCTAGAGGAACATCGGGCGGTCGTCCTCGTCCTCGGTATCAAGGTCGAGGTCAACGGTGAGCGGCACGTGGTCGCTCGGTGCGTCGCCCTTCCGCTCGTTACGGTGGATCGTCGCATCCGTCACCAGGTCATCGAACGGCTTCGAACCCAGGATGAAGTCGATCCGCATGCCCTCGTTGCGGGGGAACCGCAGCTGCTGGTAGTCCCAGTACGTGTAGCCCTCCACCCCGCGCGTGCGGTGGGCGTCGATGAGGCCGGCCGTTTCGAAGGCCGCGAAGGCGGCACGCTCGGGCGCGCTCACGTGGGTCTTGCCCGCGAACAGGTCGATGTTCCACACGTCGATGTCGAGCGGGGCGATGTTGAAGTCACCCATGAGCGCAAGCGGCTGCTCGGGGTTCGCGGCGATCCACCCTGTCGTCTCCGCGGCGAGGTTCGCGAGCCACTCCAACTTGTAGGGATAATGCGCGTTGTCCAGCTCGCGGCCATTGGGCACGTACAGGCTCCACAGCCGCGTGCCGTTGACGGTCACCCCGAGTGCTCGCGCCTCCGTGGGCAGGCTGCCGTCATCGAGGGCCTTACCGAAGCCGGGTGCCGTGTCGAAGCCGACCGCGACATCCTCCAGCGGCAGGCGGCTCGCGAAGGCGACCCCGTTCCACTGGTTGAGGCCGTGCAGCTCGACCTCGTAGCCCGCCTCGTTGAACGCCTCGAAGGGAAACTGCGCCTCCGTGCACTTGATTTCCTGCATCGCGAGCACGTCGACGTCCTCGCGCAGGAGCCAATCAACAACGCGGCCAACCCGGGAGCGGATGGAGTTGACGTTCCAGGTTCCTACGCGCATTGCTTAAGGCTAGACGCTCCCGCCGACGTCCCCGTCGGCCCGCCTCCTCCCCTCTAATGGGGCGGCGACAAGCGCGCCGTGCGGCTCTAGGGTGCAAGGGTGACCGAACCTGAGGACCCTGAGGATGAGTGGGAAGCCGCCAATCGGGCTGATACGCGCCGGGCGATCATCATCACCGTGATCGCCCTCATCACCGTGCTTGTCGCGAGCTCACTCGTCGTCCTCGGTGGATTCCGAATCTGATTCCGGGGTCGCCCAGTCAGTAGTCTTGTCCCGTGACGGACACCAAGCAGCGCCTCATTGACCACATCTCGGCCGAGGCCGTTTTCCACGGTGACTTTGTTCTCACCAGCGGCAAGAAGGCGACGTATTACGTCGACCTGCGCAAAGTGAGTCTCGACCACAGGGTCGCACCCCTCATCGGTCAGGTCATGCTCGACCTCATCGCCCCCGTTCCCGACGTTGCGGCGGTCGGCGGGCTCACGATGGGCGCCGACCCCATCGCCGCCGCGGTGCTTCACCAGGGCGCAGCGCGAGGGCTGGGCTACGACGCGTTCGTCGTGCGCAAGGAGCCGAAAGACCACGGGCGGGGTCGCCAGGTCGAAGGCCCCGATCTCGAGGGCAAGCGTGTGATCGTGCTCGAAGACACCTCGACAACAGGCGGTTCACCACTGGCGGCGATTGAGGCGTTGCTGAAAGTGGGTGCTGAGATCGCCGGGGTCGCGGTGGTTGTCGACCGCAACACGGGAGCGCGCGAGCGCATCGAGGCGGCGGGCTACCCGTACTTCGCCGCCATCGGTCTGGCTGACCTGGGGCTGGAATGACCGAGCGCGACGACACCGACCCCGCCGACTGGCTGGCCCAGCAGTTTGGGGAAGACCCTGAGCCGCCTCGCAGCAGGGCGAGCGAACCGGTGTGGCCCCCCGCGGCCCCGCCGACACCTCCCGCTGCTCCACCGGCAGCGAGCTCCGGCGGCGGGTTCACCTGGGGCCTGACCCCGGGCGGGTCCCCATCGCCGGAGCCGGCCACCGAGCCCTCGCGCACCGGTGAACCCCCGGCTGAAGCGCCAGCGGACTGGGACACCCCGACCGTGGCATCCCCGGTGGTCCCCGCGAGTTGGGACACTCCCACCGTGGCATCGCCGCTGCCCCCCGCTGCCCCGCAGTACCCGCCCACGGTCGCTTACCCGGCGGCCGACGTGGCACGCCAGGAGTTCCCGGGGTTCGGCGCCTCGGTTGACCCCGCCCTCGACGGTGCCACAGAGCTGCTGAGCCCGGTCGGCCTGCCCACCCCCGAGGACGAGGGCGTCGACACCTCGGCCATCGACTCGCTTTTCGGCGACAACAGTTTCGTGGATTACGGCGACGAGCCGGTCATCGCGGTACCCGTGCGCCGGTCATCCAGTGCGGTCGCGGTCGTAGACCGGCAGAAGCCGCCGGTGACGCGCGAACCGCTCCCGCGCCTGCAGAAGATCCTCTTCGGGATCGCGGGCGGGCTGCTCGCGGCCCTTGCACTCGTCGCCCTGTACCTCCTGGGAACACGAATCGGGCAAGCGGCGCCGGCGCCGGTCGCCGCACCGTCGTCGTCGCCCTCCGCGAGTGTTGCGCCCGTCGACCCGGCCGCGCTGCCCGCGGGGCCCGTTGCGGCGGGCGAGCACAACTGGAACGACCTCCTGGGCGGGGAATGCCTCGCGCCGTACGACTCGCCGTGGCAAGACAACTACACCGTCGTGGACTGCTCGACCCCGCACCCCGCACAGCTGGTCAGCCGAGCCTTGTTCGCGGATGCCGCAGACACCGCCTACCCCGGGGTGGAGGAACTGCAGAAGCGAATCGCCCTGCTGTGTTCGACGCCCGAGATCATCGACTATGCCGCGATCGCGGGTGCCACCGATGTCGAGATCGCCGCAAGCTACCCCGCCACCGAGCAGGACTGGGCCGACGGCAATCGCACCTACTTCTGCTTCGTCAGCCGCACCGGTGGTGCGGAGTTCACCACCTCGGTGGCGGTTCCGCAGGCCTGAGCTACAGCTCAGACTCGACCGGCTCGGCTGAGAGCAGGTCGGCCACGCTGTTCAGGATCTCGTCCGGGCGGAACGGGTAGCGGTCGATCTCTGCCTGGTCACTGATGCCCGTGAGCACGAGAATCGTGTGCAGCCCCGCCTCGATGCCCGCGACAATATCGGTGTCCATGCGGTCGCCGATCATGCCGGTGTTCTCGCTGTGGGCGCCGATCTTGTTCATCGCCGAGCGGAACATCATCGGGTTCGGCTTGCCCACCACATAGGGCTCCTTGCCGGTGGCCTTGGTGATGAGGGCGGCGACCGCGCCAGTCGCGGGGAGTGGTCCGTCGGCACTGGGCCCCGTGGCATCCGGGTTGGTCACAATGAAGCGCGACCCTGCCCCGATGAGCCGGATCGCTTTCGTGATCGCCTCGAAGGAGTAATTGCGCGTCTCACCGATGACCACGTAGTCGGGGTCGCTCTCGGTCATCACAAAGCCGGCCTCGTGGAGGGCGGTCGTGATGCCCGCCTCGCCGATGACGAAGGCGGTGCCGCCGGGCATTTGCGACTTGAGGAAGTCGGCGGTGGCGAGCGCCGAGGTCCAGATGGCCTCCTCTGGCACGATGAGCCCGGATGCCCGCAGCCGAGCGCTCAGGTCGCGGGGCGTGAAGATCGAGTTGTTGGTGAGCACGAGGAACGGCTTGCCCTCGTCGCGCCACTGCTGCAATAGCTCCGAGGCCCCTGGCACCGGTCGGTTCTCGTGCACCAGCACGCCGTCCATGTCAGTCAGCCAGCACTCGATTTCACGGCGATCGCTCATGCGTCGATCGTACCGAGCTTCACCTCGTGACGACTCGACGCCGGTGTCGCCGCGTGGCGCGCTGCACGGCCAGGGTCAGGATGCCCGCCGTCGCGATCGCGGCGAGATTGATCCCGAGTTGCAGGGACGATCCCCAGGCTTCGTCTGCTGCCCCGTAGGCGATTGCGACGGCGATGTTGCCCGCGGCGGGGACCGTCGTCACCGAAATGAGCACACCAACCAGGGCACCCGACTTGGCCGAGGTGAGCGACAGCATCCCGGCGATTCCGGCAAGGAAGGCGATGACCCATGACAGTGCGTCCGGTCGCCAAATGAAGTCGGTGAGGGGTCGCGGGTCGACGAGCATCTGGCGCGTGATGAGCCCGGCGGCATCAAGCCCGAGCGTCGAGAGGATCGTCACCGCGATTGCGATGGCGAACCCCGCCCCGAGCGCCAGCAATGACCGCCCGATGACGGCGGGTCGATGCCGGATGACCCCGACACAGAACGCCGCGAGTGGCCCGAACTCGGGCCCCACGACCATTGCCCCCACAATGAGGATCGGCTGGTCGAGGAGCACGCCGATCCCGGCGATAACGGTAGCGATGCTCAGGAACAGCAGGAAGGTGAGGCTCAGCCGCGATTCCTCGCCCGTGCGCTGCTCTATCTCGTCCCAGACCACCGCGTCACCGGCATCGCCAGGGGCGGCCTCTTCGGCCCGTTCGGAGCCCGCAGAGAGCGCAACGCCCACGGCATCCAGCGCAATCGAGCCGCTCTTGTGCAGCCCTAGGCGTTTGAGCGCCTCGATGACCTCGTTGGCAGACTCCCGGGCCACATCGGCGATGATCACGTCGCCCTGGGGGTCGACGGCCGCGCCCCGGTGCACGACGAGGTTGGCAACGGAAGCCTCACTCCGCAACTCCGCGAGAGCCTGGTCAGTCAGGGCTTCTGGGCTGATTACTCGAAGGTGCATCATTCGAACCGGACCTCCTCTCCCAGGCGCGCGCGCATGATCGCGATCGCGTCCGGGTTCGCATCTACCAACACGAAACGACGGCCCAGTGCCGCCGCGACCGCCCCGGTGGTGCCGGAGCCGGCGAAAAAGTCGAGCACCCAGTCCCCGGGGGCGCTCGAGGCCTGGATGATGCGGCGCAGCACCCCCTCCGGCTTCTGGGTGACGTAACCGGTTTTCTCCCGGCCCGTCGGGGAGACGATGGTGTGCCACCAGACATCCGTCGGCAGTTTGCCGCGCGCGGCCTTCTCAGCCGTCACGAGCCCCGGGGCCATGTACGGCTCACGGTCGACGGCGACGTTATCGAAGAAGTACTGCTTCGGGTCTTTGACATACACGAGGATCGTGTCGTGTTTCGAGGGCCACTTTTTCGTGGCGCGGGCGCCGTAGTCGTAGGCCCAGATGATCTCGTTGAGGAAGCACTCCCGGCCGAAGAGCGCGTCGAGGGCAACCTTCGCGTAGTGGGACTCGCGGTAGTCGAGGTGCAGGTACAGCGTGCCGCGGGCATCCAGCAGCCGCCAGGCCTCCGCGAGGCGCGGCTCCAGGAACTCCCAGTAGTCGGCGAAGCGGTCGTCGTAGGAGTAGAGCGCGCCCTTGATCGTCTCGTAGCTGTGGCCCTGGAAGCCCGTGCGGGTGCCTTCGGCGCTTCGCTTCGTCGTGATGGTGGTTCGTGATTGGGTGCGGCCGGTGTTGAACGGCGGGTCGAGGTAGACCAGGCGGAAGCTCTCGCCAGGCAGCGCTGCGATCGCAGCGAGGTTGTCGCCGTGGATGACGAGGTCGGGTCCGTCGGGCGTCCAGGGCATGCCCCGAGATTAACAGCACCGGATGCGGTCCCACATCATTCAGGAACTCGCGGGGCTGGTGGGGAAACTGGGGCAGGATCACTACCCACCAACCACTTGTATCCCGCAGGTCACACACCCTCCTGAATGATGACAGGGTGTACGGGTGAGTACTGAGGAGCCGAACCCGAGCGTTGAGCTCAGCACCCACGGCGTCGGACCCTGGCGCGGGGAACTGCCGGATGACCCGCGATTCGATCCCGAACTACTGGCCCGGGGGGATTCCCGCAACGTCATCGACCGGTACCGGTACTGGACTATGGATGCGATAGTCGCCGACCTCGACGAGCATCGGCACCCCTTCCACGTGGCCATCGAGAACTGGCAGCACGACATGAACATCGGCTCGATCGTGCGCAGCGCCAACGCCTTCGCCGCCGACACCGTGCACATCATCGGCCGGCGCCGGTGGAATAAGCGCGGCGCCATGGTTACCGACCGGTACCAGCACGTCCGGCACCACGAGGATGTTGCGACGTTCGTTGCGTGGGCCCGGGAGGAGGGCATCCCGATCATCGCGGTCGACAACGTGCCTGGCAGTGTTCCCATCGAGAGCAACGGCCTACCGGAGCGCTGCGTGTTACTGTTCGGGCAGGAGGGGCCGGGGCTGTCGCCCGAAGCGCTCGCCGCCGCCGACACCACCGTGGAGATCACCCAGTTCGGTTCCACGCGGAGCATCAATGCCTCGGCGGCCGCCGCGATCATCATGCACTCCTGGGTCACCCAGCACGTGACGGGCCGCTAGGCGGCGGCTCCCGATACACTGGGGTGTAATCCCCACTTCTTCGAAGGGATCTTTCATGCCCGCAATCGTGATCATCGGCGCCCAGTGGGGCGACGAAGGCAAGGGCAAGGCGACCGACCTGCTCAGCGAACGCATCGACTATGTCGTGAAGTTCAACGGCGGCAACAACGCCGGCCACACCGTGGTGATCGGTGACCAGAAGTACGCCCTGCACCTGCTGCCCTCCGGCATCCTCACCGAAGGCGTCGTGCCCGTGATCGGCAACGGCGTCGTCGTCGACATCGAGGTGCTGTTCGACGAACTGACTGCCCTCTCCAGCCGAGGGGTGGATGTCTCAAAGCTCGTGGTGAGCGCCAACGCGCATGTCATCACCCAGTACCACCGCACGCTCGACAAGGTAACCGAGCGCTTCCTCGGGAAGCGCCAGATCGGCACCACCGGGCGCGGCATCGGCCCCGCGTACGCCGACAAGATCAACCGAGTCGGCATCCGCATCCAGGACCTGTTCGACGAAAACATCCTGCGCCAGAAGGTGGAGGGTGCCCTGCACCAGAAGAACCACCTGCTCGTGAAGATCTACAACCGCCGGGCGATCGCCGTCGACGAGGTCGTCGAAGACCTCCTCTCCTACGCGGAGCGCCTGCGTCCGATGGTCGCCGATACCGGCCTGCTCCTTAACCGCGCCCTCGACGAGGGCAAGACGGTCGTCTTCGAGGGTGGCCAGGCGACCATGCTGGATGTCGACCACGGCACCTACCCGTTCGTCACCTCGTCGAACTCCACGAGCGGTGGAGCGGCGACCGGTTCCGGCGTGGGCCCGAACCGGCTTGACCGGGTCATCGGCATCGTGAAGGCGTACACGACACGGGTGGGCGCCGGTCCATTCCCGACCGAGCTCGAGAACGAGTCCGGGGAGTGGCTGCGCGCGCGCGGTTTCGAGTTCGGTACGACCACGGGTCGCCCCCGCCGCACCGGCTGGTATGACGCGCCCATCGCGCGGTACTCCGCCCGCATCAACGGCGTCACCGACTTCGTGATGACCAAGCTCGACGTGCTCACGGGGCTGAAGACCATCCCCGTATGCGTTGCCTACGAGGTCGACGGCGTGCGCGTCGACGAAGTGCCCGTGTCGCAGTCCGACTTCCACCACGCCGTGCCGATCTACGAAGAGTTCCCGGGTTGGGAAGAAGACATCTCGGGGGCGCGCACGTTCGAGGAGTTGCCGCAGAATGCCCAGGACTACGTGCTCGCCATCGAGGCGATGAGCGGCTCGCGCATCTCGGCGATCGGTGTTGGCCCGGACCGTGAGGCGATCATCGTGCGGCACGACCTGCTGGGCGGCTGACCGGAATGACCGCGGAACGCCCCGCCCCCCGCGTGATCGAGGGGCGATTCATCCACCTGTCTCCGCTGCAGCGCGAGGAGGTGCCTGCCCTATATGCCGCGATCGGCATGCCTGAGGTGTTTGCCGGTGGCTACGGAGGTGGACCCTCGGGCCTGCCCGCTGATGAGGCGGGCTTCAGCGAGTTCGCGTCGAGGTATTACCAGTGGGACAAAGGCAACGTCTACGGCGTGCACCTGCCGGACGGCACGCTCGTCGGGACGACGACTCTCGCCGATTTTGACGAGCCCAACGAGTCGGCGCACATCGGCTGGACGGCCTATGCCCCCGCCGTGTGGGGCACCGCTGTGAACCCCGAGGCAAAGCTGCTGCTGCTGGGGGAAGCCTTCGACCACGGTTTCGGGCGGGTGAAGCTGCAGGCGGATGCCCTCAACTCCCGCTCCCGCGCGGCGATCACCAAGCTCGGCGCGCAGTTCGAGGGAATCCAGCGGCGCCACATGAAGCGCCCGGATGGCAGCTGGCGCGACACCGCGGTGTTCTCGATCCTCGTCGACGAGTGGCCCGCCGTGCGTGCCGCCCTCGAAGAACGACTGGCCGCCGCGCAGCACTAAAGCGCGCAGTAGATTTGGGGCATGAGCCAGAACGAGGTCCCGGCCGAACTGACCAGCCTGAGGCAGAGCATCGACAACATCGATGCCGCCCTCATCCACCTGCTGGCCGAACGGTTCAAGTTCACCCAGTCGGTGGGGCGGTTGAAGGCGGCTGAAGGCTTGCCTGCGTCCGATCCCGCGCGGGAGGCCGTGCAGATCGAACGCCTGCGGTCGCTCGCGGTCGAGGCGCATCTCGACCCGGCGTTCGCGGAGAAGTTCCTGCAGTTCATCGTCGCGGAGGTCATCCACCACCACGAGCAGATCGCCGGGACCGGCGCGATCGAAACACAGTGAGCCGCGCAGTGACCTGGGATCCGCGCCACCTGCCCTCGCAGGCGGGCAAGACCATCATCGTGACGGGCGCCGGCCGAGGGGTCGGCTATTTCGTCGCCGAGCAGCTCGCGGCGACCGGTGCCCGCGTCGTGCTGACGACCCGCACCCCCGCCGATGGGGAGAAGGCCGCGGCATCCATCCGCGCGCACGTTCCGACCGCCCAGCTCGACACCGTGACCCTCGACCTCGCTTCGCTCGAGTCGATCCGCGAGGGCGCAGCGCGGCTGCGTGAGTTCGCCCCCATCGGCGTGCTCATCAACAACGCGGGCAAGACTAGCGGTTCGCGCACGCGGGAGACCACCGTCGACGGCTTCGAAATCATGGTCGGCACGAACGCCTACGGAGCCTTCGCGCTCACCGCCCTGCTCTTTCCGGCGCTCGCTCCGGATGCCCGTATCGTGGGCCTCGGCAGCATGGCCACACAGCTCAGCAAGGCCGACCTCACCGATCTCGAGCAGGCCGGGAGCCGGTTCTCGGTCGCCAAGGCATACGCGTACTCGAAGCACGGGGTGCACGCGTTCGCGCTCGAACTTGACCGGCGGCTGCGGGCTTCCGGCAGTGGCATCCGGTCGCTGCTCGCCCACCCGGGGTTCGCTCTCGACGGCAACAACGAATCCCTGCGCCCCGGTATCAGTGACCGCGCCTCGGGTGCCCAGCGCTTCGGCGAACGGATGATGCGGCCCATGGCCCACGGAAAAGACCGCGGCGCCTGGCCGGTCGTGCGCGCCGCGATCGACCCGGATGCCGAGGGAGGCCAGTTCTACGGACCCCGTCGCTCCGTCACCGGCCCGCCTGTGCTGGCCACTCCCGTTGCCCAGAGCGCGGACCCCGCGTTCGGTGCCGAGTTCTGGCGGCTCG
>JBIITJ010000095.1:0-6167 GCA_044340535.1 Rhodoglobus sp. | reverse complement strand
CGCCCCGCCCGGACTCGGCCGGGGCGGCGGGAACGATGATCTGGTTCATCACTGTGAGACGGATACCTTCGAGAACTCCGGCAGGAACGAGGGGTCGGGATCGAGCCCCTGCACCGTCGACTGGGAGGCGTAGGCGATCTTCAGCGCCATGGGGTACATCCCCACCGCGTCATCCCAGATGATCTCGATTGCGTCGGCATAGGCCTCCTGGCGAACCTCGAGGTCGCTTGTTCCTCCGGCCTCCAGCAGCAATGCATCCAGTTCGTCGTTGCAGTATCCGGTGCGGTTCGCGGCGCACGGGTACAGGCGGCCGAGGTTTGTCGCCGCGTCGAAGGTCGCCGTCGACAGGGCCTGGAAGTTGATGTCCCAGTTCAGCGCCAGCAGGTCTTCGAGGAAGACGGCGCTCTCCTTCTCTGTCGGCTCGGCGGTGACCCCGATCTTCGCCAGGTCTGAGGCGATCGCCTGGATGAACTGGCGGTACGTTGCCCCGCTGAATTGGATCTGCAGTGTCTGGCTGAAGTCGAAGCCGGCATCCTCCAGCGCGGCCTTCGCGGCGTCGGGGTCATACTCCTTGGGCGTCTGGGCCGCGAACCCGAATACGTTCTCGGCTACGGCGGATGTGGCCGCCTCGCCTGTCTCCGGGAAAAGCGCAGCGATGATTGTGTCGAAGTCGACTGCCTGCCAGATGGCGTTGCGTACCTCTGCGGAGGACAGCGCGGGGCGTGAGGAGTTGAACCACATCGTCGCCACGGAGGTCGACGGCACCGTCTCGACAACAAGGCCCGGGTCCGACTGGAGCTGGGGCAGTTGGTCATCGGGTACGCCCCACGTCACCTGGACCTCGCCGGACTGCAGCGCGGTGAGCCGGGCGGCCACCTCAGGGATGACCCGGAAGGTGAGGCTGTCGAGCAGCGGTGCCCCGTCGAAGTACTCCTCGTTGGGGGCGAGCACAACCTCGCTGCCCGGAGTGAAGCTGTCGAGCACGAACGGCCCCGAGCCGACAGGCTCGGTGAACGAGGCGTCAGTGACATCCGCCGGCGTGACGAAGAACACGGTCAGCTTGCCCAGGAGTGCCGCCTCCGACTTGTCCGACGTGAAGACGACGGTGAAATCATCCGGGTTGGAGATCGTTACTCCGGCGAAGTTCCCCGCGACCGGGCCCTTCAGCTCGAGCACCCTGTTGAACGACGCAACGACGTCAGCCGAGGTGAGGGGTGAGCCGTCTGAGAAGGTCACGTCCTCGCGAAGCGTGAAAGTCCACTCCGTTGCGGTGTCATTGGTCTCCCACGACGCCGCCAGGTCGGAGACGATCTCACCGGAGGTGTTTGCCTTCACGAGCCGGCTGAAGATCTCCTGCGCAACCAGGACGGTTCCTGAGGCCATGCCTGCGGGCCCGTGCGGGTCGAGCGAGTCGGTCGCATACGGGCTGGCCGCAACCAGGTCGCCCCCTTCCGCGGGGACGACCGGGGCGGGCTCCGCAGCACAGCCGGCGAGCCCGATGATGATTGCTACGGGTACGACGAGCCCCAGGGCTCGGTTCCGTTTCTTGACGAACATTGATGCCTCTCTTCTCTGGTTTCCGTGCGCTGCATTGCGCACGGTTATCTAGCGGGTAGTGCTGCCGCGCTGGTAGCGCGAGCTGAGTTGGTCGCCGAGCAGGCCGACAACCAGGACCAGCACCGCGAGGGCGATGCCGGGGAACGCCGAGATCCACCACGCCGTTGCGAGGTACTCCTTGCCGCTCGCGATGACCTGGCCCCACGAGACGGCTGACGCGGGCAGGCCGATCCCGAGGAAGCTCAGGCCGGCCTCCGCGAGCACGATGAGGCCGAACTCCACCGTGAACAGTGCTGCAACGGGGCCGACGACAAAGGGGAGGATGTGGCGAAGCATGATGGAGCCGGATGACACGCCCATGACCCGTGCCGCATCGACCCAGTCGCGCGACCGGAAGCTCATCGCCGAGCCCCTCGCGAGCCTGGCGAAGGAGATCCATCCCGTCAGCGACAGAGCGAGGATCACGAGCCCGATGCTTCGCTCGAAGAGCCCCGCCACGACAATCGCCAGGACGATGCCGGGGAACGCGAGCAAGACGTCAGTGAATCGCCCGAGCACGGCATCCAGAATCTTGCCGAAATAGCCGGCGAGCACGCCCAGCGCCACCCCAATGGCACAGCAGATCGCGACCGTGCTCAGGCCGATGAGCATTGAGGTGCGCGCCCCGTAGACGACCTGGGCGAACACGTCCCGCCCGAGGCTGTCGGTACCGAAAACCGCGATCGAGCCCGACGTTGTTGCTGATCCCGGGGGCAGAAGCCGATCAGCCAGCGGAGTGTCAACCGGGTCGTAGCTGAGCAGGAGCGGCCCAAACACGGCTACCAGCGCGTAGAAGATCACGATGGCCAGCGGAATCCACCAGAGCCCAAGAGTCGACCGGCGCATCGGCACCGCGGTCACGGTTGTCGTCATCATGCCCTCGCCTTCAATCGCACCCGCGGATCGAGCACCGCATATGACAGGTCCGCGAGGAGGTTGAGGATGAGCACGATGGCGGCGATGAGCAGTGCTGCCGCCTGCACGACGGCGTAGTCGCGGTTTGCGACCGACTGCACGATGAGCGTCCCGAGCCCCGGCCAGGCGAAGACGTTCTCGACCACGACGGCCCCTCCGAGCAGCGCGCCCATGTGCAGACCGACGATGGTGATCACCGGGGCCAGAGAGTTGCGCATCGCGTGGCCGCGGACCGCCTCTGAACGGCTGAGCCCTTTGGCCAGAGCGGTCTGGATGTACTGCTCCCGCATGGTCTCGGTCAGGCTTGCGCGACTGATCCGGGCCACGATCGCGATGAACGGGAGCGCAAGGGTTGCGGCCGGCAGGATGAGGTGGTCGAGCCCGCCCTCACCTGAGCTCGGGAGCCACCGCAGGCGCAAGCCGAAGAACAGGATCAGCATGATCCCGACCCAGAAGGTCGGCATCGACTGGAACAGCAAGGTCGCACCCGACACGACCCGGTCGACGACGCCGTCCGGCCGCCGTCCGGCAACCTGGCCCAGGACGAGGCCAATCACCACGGCGATGAACGTCGACGCGAGGGTCAGTTCGAGGGTGGCGGGCAATCGCGACGTCACGACATCCATCGCCGGTGCCCCGAACCGAAAGGACTGCCCAAAGTCGAGGGTGACGACCTGGCCGAGGTACGCGAGGTACTGCTCAAGGGGCGGGCGGTCGAGCCCGAGTCTTGCCGTGAGGGCGGCGATGTCATCGGCCGAGGCATCGGGCCCGAGAAACAGCAGCGCCGGGTTGCCCGGGGCGAGCCGGAGCAGCACGTACATGACGGTCACCGCGCCCCAGATCACGAACAGCCCCGTGCCCAGGCGCTTGGCCACGACCGCCAGCATCACCGGCCCGCTTTCGGAGGGGCGACGGTCACGCCGTCGACGAGATCGCAGTCGACGAGCACCTGGCGAGGACCGCTGGAATCCTCGAGCATCTCGAGCAGCAGGCGAACGGCGGTCTCGGCGATCTCTGTGCGGCGGAGCGCGAACCGAGTCCAGTCGCGGTGGGCGCTGACCAGCGGAGGGTCTCCCAGCACCGCCACCGAAAGATCACCGGGGATGTCGAGACCCAGCGCCTCAGCGCTGCGCTCAAGGGACACGATGTTGCTGGTGTCGTCGCCCGGCTCCACGAGAACTGCGGTGATGCCGCGGGCGCGCCAACTGGCAAGCTCGGCATCGGTCAGCGGCGCGCTGTGTTTGAGAGAGCCTTCACGGAGGCCCGCGGCATCCACCCCTCGCCAGAAACCGGCAAGGCGGTCCTCGTTCTGCTCTCCACCGCCGGGCTCGCCGATGTACCCGATGCGGCTGTGCCCGGCCGCGGCGAGCTTGAGCACGAGGCTCTCGGTCGCGGTCGCGTAGTCCGCCCCGACATAGGCGATCGGCGTGTTCTCCACCTCTCGGCGGCCGATGAAGACGAACGGGAAGTCCCCCCGGCTGAGTTCGGCGAGGGCATCCCGATCAATGTGGCGGCCGAGCAGGATGCAGCCGTCGGCCATCAGGAGGCGCCGAACGCCATGGGCGCGGCCTGTCCCCGAAGCGGAGGGGCTAAACAAGAGCAGGTCGTAACCGCGCCTCGCTGCCTCGCTCTCCACACCCAAAAGAAAGGGGAAGTAGAAGTCGCTCTGGTCGCTGGGGAAGACGTTCTCGAAAGTGTGGAACCCGAGCAGGAAGTTGCGGCCGCCCTTGAGGCTCTGGGCGACCGGATTCGCGGAGTAGCCGAGCTCTTTCGCGGCGGCGAGGATGCGCTGCCGGGTGTCATCAGAGATACGAGCGGGGTTGTATTCCGTCTCGTTCAACACCTGCGACACCGTCGCCTGTGAGACCCCCGCCATCTTGGCCAGGTCCACCTGCGTGGGACGGCGCCAGCGCGTCCTGTGTGCTTCGTTGCTCACGGTTCCTCGATCTATACGTATAGATGCCTTTACGTATAGATAGTGTTGGCCGCCCGGTCACAGGCTGTCAAGAAATAATCCTGGCTCCCGATTATTGGCAGCAGAATGCTGGCATGAGAGAGCAACCGTTGCCTCGGCTGCGCCTGCGATGCTTCGGGCCACGACGCTGATCCCTGGCGCCGCGCGGCCGTGTCTGGCTAGTGCCGAGCCGGGCCGGTGCTTCCCCTCACGATGAACTCGACGGGTGGCAAGACCACCGGTGCCGGTGTGCGCTCTTCGACGATCGAGACGAGAGTCCGCGCACACGCGCTCCCCCAGTCGAAGACATCCTGGCGCACCGTGGTCAGCGGTGGGATCACATACGGGGCGAGCGGAATGTCGTCGAACCCCACGATGGAGAGATCGTGGGGTACGCGGATTCCCCGGTCGATGGCCGCAGATATCCCGGCGATGGCCATGATGTCGTTCGCGTAAATGATGGCTGTCGGGGATTGCGGGTGGTCCAGCAGCTCGTGGGTAGCGCGCGCACCGGATGCCCCGGTGAAATCGCCCTCGACGACGGGACCAGGCTCCAGCCCCAGTTGGGCCATCTCATCGGCCCAGGCCTCGCGTCGGACCCGAGAGTGGACGTAGCGATCGGCTCCCGCCACATGTGCGATCCTCTGGTGACCAAGCGCGTGCAGGTGCCGCACCGCACGCCGGACCCCCGCCGCGTCATCCAGTCCGATGACCGCCGTGTCCTCCCCGCCCGTCGAACCGAGCAGCACGCAGGGCATGCCGAGCGCGGCGAGTTCTGACGGGCGCTCGTCCTCGACGCGCAGGTCTGTCAGGAAGACGCCGTCAACTCGCGCCTCGTGGGCGAATCGGGAGTACGCGTCACGCTCCGCCTGCTCGCCATTGACGACCTGGAGCACCAAGGCATAGCCGACTGCCGAGAGGGTGCTCTCGACACCGGCCACGAACTGGGGGAAGAACGGGTCGGTGCTCAGCAGCTCTGGCTCGCGGCGGATGACCAGGCCGAGCGCCTGCGCGCGGCTACGGGAGAGGGCGCGGGCCCTCGCATCGGGCCGCCAATCGAGTTCGCGGGCGGCTTCAAGGATTCGCTCTTTCGCCGTCTCGCCCACGCCCCCGCGCCCGTTGAAGACGAAGGACACGGAGCTTTTGGATACGCCGGCGCGGGCCGCGACGTCGCCGATCGTGACCTTGCGGGTTTTCTGGCCGGGCAGTGATGACAGGTCGACATCCCGATCATCGGAGGGCGACGTGTTCATGGTTCACATCATATGGGCGTTTAGCCCGATTTAGTAGATGGATCGCGCCCGCGTGCCCAGCAAATAAGGAGCAGTGCGCGACACTGGCCGTGATTCTGCTGGAGTTGACCACGCGTTACAAAACCGGTTTACTAGGGTCGTCACCCACCGTAATCGACGCCTCCGGCAGGGATGCGGCGACGGGCGTATCAGTGAGGAGCACCGCGATGGGCATGGCTGCGCCAGCGAATGAATCGATAACAGGCATCCGGCGTCGACGCGGGAGCACCATTCGGCGATGGTTTGGCGAGAACCCCCTGGGCCTGCTGCTCAGCGCCCCTTACACCGCCTTCGTGATCGTCGTCTTCCTCGTGCCGTTCGCGTTCGGCGTGTGGATGTCATTCCACGACTTCTACTTCACCGCCCCGGGCGTTGAAGTTCCACGACCGTTCGTCGGTTTCGACAACTTC
>JBIITJ010000034.1:0-27362 GCA_044340535.1 Rhodoglobus sp. | reverse complement strand
GGACGGCGGCCAGCAGGTCGATGATGTAGCCGAGGCCCTGGGCCACTCGCCGCGGGGCGAAGTGTGAGATGAAGAGCGCGATGCCGAGCGACAACGGCAGGGCGATGAGCAGTGCGAGGAATGCCGACCACAGGGTGCCGAAGGCCAGCGGGGCGACGTAGGCCCAGAAGCTGTCGGGCGAGCCCTTGATGTCGGCCGGATCGGCGAAGAAGGCCGGGACGCTCTGCGCGAGCAGGAACACCGCGACCGCTGCGAGGGCCGCGAGGATGAGGCTGCCGGCGAGGAGCGTGCTGCCGGCGAAGATCCGATCGGCGGGGCGACGCTTTGCCTTCGGCGACGTGTTAGCTGTCGTCATTCCTGTCTTCCTGCGCGACCTAGTGGGGAGTGGATGTGAAGGGAGAAGTTGAGGGGGTGGCCCCAGTCTGTCGGGCTGCGACCCGGTGTGCAATGCACGCCGATGTCACAGCCCGACAGGGTGTGGAGCGGTGTTACTTGATGGCCGCGAGAGCGGTTGCGATCTTGTCAGACAGCGCGCTCGAGAGGGGGGCAGCGCCGGCCTCTTCTGCGGCGACAGCCTGGCCTTCCTGGCTGGTGACGTAGGTGAGGTACGCCGACACGAGGGGTGCGACGTCTGCCTTCACGTACTCGTTGCAGGCGATCAGGTAGCTGACCAGCACGAGCGGGTACTGCGACGGGTCGGTGGTGGCGCGGTCCAGCTTGATCGACAGGTCGGTCGAGTCGTTGTTGGTGGCGCCGGCCGGCGAACCGTCGACAACCGAAGCGGCACCCTCGGCCGAGTAGGCGACGAACTCGTCGCCAACCTTGATCGAAGCGCTGTTGAGGTCGTTGATCTTGCCAGCAGCCGCGTAGCCGATGGTGTTGGTGCCGTTGGTCACAGCGTCAACCACACCCGAGGTGCCCTGGGCGCCCTCACCGACGGCGTAGGGGAACGGGTCAGCCGGAGCAGCGTCCCACACCTCGGGGGCAACCTTGTTGAGGTAGTCCGCGAAGTTCTTCGTGGTACCCGAGTCGTCCGAGCGGTGCACGGCGGTGATCGTGGCCGACGGGAACGTGGTGCCCTCGTTCAGCGCAGCGATGGCCGGGTCATCCCAGCTGGTGATCTCGCCCTTGAAGATCTTGGCGAGGGTCGCAGCATCGAGGTTGAGCTCGTCGACGCCCTCGACGTTGAAGATCACGGCGATCGGGTCGATGAACGCGGGAACCTGGATGTAGCCGGTGTCGGGAACGCAGCTGGCGAAGCCGCCCGCGATCTCGTCCTCGCTCAGGGCCGAGTCGGAACCGGCGAAGTCAGAGCCGCCACCGATGAAGGTCTCGCGGCCTGCGCCCGAGCCGGTGGGGTCGTACGTGATGTCGACGTCGGGGTTGGCGGTCTGGAAACCGGCAATCCACAGTTCCTGGGCGGAACCCTGCGACGAGGCGCCGGCGCCGACGAGCACGCCGGACAGGTCGCTCGCGGCGGGGGACTCAGCGGGGGTTTCCTCGTTTGCTGCGCACGAGGAGAGCAGGATGGTGCCTGCCAGAGCAATGGCACCAACGGTGCCAAGACGCTTGAAATTCAAGATGATCCCTTTCAGGAGTTCTTCGGGAAATACAGGACGGGCCGGTGCGACCCAAGGAACGAAACTATGCACAGCGGTTAACCACGCTCGGCCCGACAGGTGAACAGAAGGTTAACGCCAGCCGAACTCCCGCCTGTCACTCAGGGGAATGCGTCTCCACCGCCACCAAACCGGCACCCGGGTGCTTGAGGGAAACGTGCATGACGGTGAAATCGCCCGTCGACAGTGAGGATGCCCGGCGCAGGCCCGCGTCCGGTTCCGTGTTGGTGCGCGCGGCCACCTCGGCGACGATGTGCGGCAGCACGGGGCCGTGGCTGCACAGCACCGCGGTCATCCGTTTCTTCAGGCGTCGGCCGACAATCTCGGGGACCGCGGATGCCGCGCTCTCGTACGCGTCCTGGCTGATGTCGGCGGTCGCTTTGACCGGCAAGCCCGTCAGCTCGGCGAGCGGCGCGATGGTGGCCAGGCACCGGGCGGCAGTGCTGCTGATGATGCGCTCGGCGCCGAACGCGGCGATGCCTTTCGCGATGCCGCGGGCCTGGTCGGCACCGCGGTGCATGAGCGGGCGGGTCGAGTCGGGGCCGTCCCAGGTTTCGGGCGGAACCGCCTTGCCGTGGCGCACCGCGATGATCGCGAAGGTGCGGGCCCGACCGGCCTTGAACCGTTCGGCGAACCTGTCGATGACGTCGAGGTCGTGGCTGTAGGTGAGTTTCTTGCGTGCCTTGCCGAGCGAGAGCCACTCGACCGAGGCGATCTCGTCGTTGGGTGTGAAGCGTGCGAGTTCGAGGGCATGGTCATCCAGTTCGGCTGACCAGTAGTAGACCACCTTGTCGCGGCCATTCGGCAGGCGGTACTCCACGGTGCCGAGCGGTGCCCCGAGGGTGATCGTCAGCCCCGTCTCTTCGCGGATCTCGCGCACCGCCGTTTCCGGCAGCGTCTCGCCCGGGTCGACCTTGCCCTTGGGCAGGGAGACATCGTTGTGTGCCGCCCGATGGACGACGAGCACCTTCGGTTTGCCGTCGACCACGCGCCAGCACACGGCACCGGCGGCGACCACGGGGGTCGTCGCACCCGTCACCGGGAGCCGCCGCGCTTCCGCTGGGAGATCTGCTTCATGAGGACATTCTGCATGTCCTGAAGGGGGGTGCCGTCCTCGGCGTGGTTGTGGCGGGTCCAGGTGGTGTCGGCTTCGAGGTGCCACGAGCTGGTCTCATCCGACAGCGACAGCTCGAAAAGCTCGTCGAGCTCCCGGATGTGCTCCGGGTTAGTGAGCCGCACGAGGGCTTCAACCCGGCGGTCGAGGTTGCGGTGCATCATGTCTGAGCTGCCGATGAACACCTGCGGGTCGCCGTTGTTGACGAACGAGAACACCCGCGCGTGCTCCAGGTAGCGGCCGAGCACCGAGCGCACCCTGATGTTCTCGCTGAGCCCCGGCACTCCGGGGCGGACCGAGCAGATGCCGCGCACCACGAGGTCGACCGGCACGCCGGCGTTGCTGGCGCGGTAGAGCGCGTCGATGATCGCCTCATCGACGATCGAGTTCAGTTTGAGACGGATGCCCGCAGGCAGGCCATTGCGGGCGTTCTCGGTCTCCACCTGGATGCGCTTGAGCAAACCCTTCCGCAGGTGGAGCGGAGCGACCAGCAGGCGCTTGAACTTCTTCTCGATCGCATAGCCCGACAGCTCATTGAACAGGCGGGTGAGGTCTTTGCCGACCGTGTCACTCGCGGTGAGCAGCCCGAGGTCTTCGTAGATGCGGCTCGTCTTGGGGTTGTAGTTGCCCGTGCCGATGTGGCTGTAGTGCCGCAGCACCCCACCCTCCTGGCGCACCACGAGCGCGAGCTTGCAGTGCGTCTTCAGGCCGACGAGCCCGTAGACGACGTGAACGCCGGCCTTCTCGAGCTTGCGCGCCCAGGAGATGTTCGCGGTCTCGTCGAAGCGCGCCTTGATCTCCACGAGCGCGAGCACGGCCTTACCCGCCTCGGCGGCGTCGATGAGGGCCTCGACGATGGGGCTGTCGCCGCTCGTGCGGTACAGGGTCTGCTTGATGGCGAGAACGTTCGGGTCGGCGGCGGCCTGCTCGAGGAAGGCCTGCACACTCGTCGAGAACGATTCGTAGGGGTGGTGCAGCAGCACGTCCTGCTTCGCGATGGCCGAGAAGATGTCGGGCGGCGAGTTCGGCTCAGAGGGCAGCAGGTCCACGCTCGTCGTCGGCACGTGGCGCGGGTACTTCAGCGAGGGCCGGTCGATGCGGGTCAGCTGGAACAGGCCCCCCAGGTCGAGCGGCGCGGGAAGGCGGTAGACCTCCTGCTCGGTGATGTCGAGCTCGCTCATCAGCAGGCCGAGGGTCACCGGGTCCATGTCGTCGGTGATCTCGAGGCGGATCGGCGGCCCGAACCTGCGGTTGAGGATCTGCTTCTCCAACGACTGGATGAGGTTCTCGGACTCGTCTTCATCCACCTGCACGTCTTCGTTGCGGGTGACGCGGAACTCGTGGTGTTCCAGGATCTCCATGCCCGGGAACAGGTCTTCCAGGTGGTTGGAGATGAGGTCTTCGAGCGGGATGAACCGCAGCAGTCCACTGCCGTCGTCGGGGAGCTGCACGAACCGCGGCAGCACCGTCGGCACCTTCAGGCGCGCGAACTCCTCTTTGCCGGTCTTCGGGTTGCGCACCCGGATCGACAGGTTCAGCGACAAGCCGGAGATGTAGGGGAACGGATGCGCGGGGTCGACGGCCAACGGCATGAGCACCGGGAAGATCTGGGTGGAGAAGATCTCGTCGATGCGCTCGCGGTCTGCCTGCCCCAGGTCTGCCCAGGTCTCGATGTGGATGTCGGCGTCGTCGAGCGCCGGCTTGACCATGGTGCGGAAGGCCGCGGCGTGACGCTCCTGCAGCTCGTGCGCCTTGGCGCTGACATTCGCGAGCACCTCGGCGGGGGCGGTGCCCACGTTGGTCGGCACAGCGAGCCCGGTCGCGATGCGGCGCTTCAGGCCCGCCACTCGCACCATGAAGAACTCGTCGAGGTTGCTCGCGAAGATCGCCAGGAAGTTGGCGCGCTCCAGCAAAGGCAGCTCGGGGTCTTCGGCGAGCTCAAGCACCCGCTGGTTGAACGCCAGCCAGCTCAGTTCGCGGTCCAGGTAGCGGTCCGCAGGAAGCGTCCCGTCGTCGACACTGGACGACTCGTCGAGGTCGTACTCGTCGAGCGAGTCGGTTGCGGCACCGGCATCCGCGAGGCTGTTGCTGCTGTCCATCCGTTCATCCTGCCACCCGCTCGTGAACTGCGGATTAACTGGGGTCGGGGGTAGCGTCGAGGCATGACGTCTTCCTCCCCCCTTGCACTTGTGGTCCGCGGCGGCTGGGACGGCCACCGGCCGGTCGAACAGACGGATGCGATGCTGCCGTACCTGCGTTCGCTCGGACTCGAGGTGCTCGTCTCCGACAGTGCGGAGAGCTACGCCGATGCCGAACTGATGGCCCGCGTTGACCTCGTCGTGCAGTACGTGAGCATGGAGAGCATTTCGGATGCCGCGGTCGCGGGCCTGCGCTCGGCCGTGGCAGCGGGCACCGGCTTCGCGGGCTGGCACGGCGGCATCGCCGACTCGTTCCGCGCCAGCTCCGACTACCTCCAGCTCGTGGGTGGGCAGTTCACTTCGCACCCCGGCGGGGTCAAGGAGCACGTCGTGACGGTGGTCGCCGAGCATCCCATCGTGGCGGGGCTGACCAGCTTCACGGTCACCACAGAGCAGTACTGGCCGCTGACCGATTCCTATAAC
Source organism: Rhodoglobus sp. (assembly GCA_044340535.1). Taxonomy (GTDB): domain Bacteria; phylum Actinomycetota; class Actinomycetes; order Actinomycetales; family Microbacteriaceae; genus Rhodoglobus. The sequence continues at coordinate 22,008 of JBIITJ010000034.1, read as the reverse complement.
ACTGTGCTCGCGCAGAGCACGCACGCCGCGGAGGAGCAGTGGCACAACGACGTCACGGTGCCCGTGGTGTGGACCCGGCTGTGGGGTGCGGGCCGCGTCTTCGTGTGCACGCTCGGCCACGACCCGGCAGAACTCGACAACCCCGTGGTGCGCGGCATCATCGAGCGCGGGATCGATTGGGCGCGGCGCCGCCCTGTATCGGACTAAACGGAACCCGCGGCGGGGGCCGCCAGGCGCTCGGCGTCATCGTCGTAGACGTTGAAGCGGTAGCCCACGTTGCGCACGGTTCCGATGAGTGACTCGAGGTCGCCGAGCTTCGCGCGCAGGCGGCGAACGTGCACGTCGACGGTGCGGGTGCCTCCGAAGTAGTCGTAGCCCCACACCTCGCTCAGCAACTGTTCGCGGGTGAATACCCGTGACGGGTGGGTGGCCAGGAAGCGCAGCAGCTCGAACTCCTTGAAGGTGAGGTCGAGCGGGCGCCCGTGCACCTTCGCCGAGTACGAGGCTTCATCGATGACGACACCGGAGGCCTGGATCTTCGAGCTCGAGGAGTCCTGCGCCTGGCGACCGAGGGCCAGCCGGATGCGCGCGTCGGCCTCGGCGGGGCCGGCCGCGGCGAGGATGACGTCGTCGACACCCCAGTCGGCGGAGACGGCCGTCAGCCCACCCTCGGTGAGGATCAGGATGATCGGGACCGTGACACCCGTGGTGTTAAGGATCTTGCACAACGACTTCGCGCTGGCCAGGTCTTGCCGGGCATCCACCAGGATCAGGTCGCAACTGGGGGCAGAAATAAGGGATGCAGGAGACGCGGGAATCTGCTTGGTCGTGTGACTCAAGAGTCCCAGTGCGGGGAAGACCTCAGTGTCGACCGCAGAGGTCAGGATCAACAGCTGCGCCAACGTGCCTCCAAAGTGCGTTTCCACAGTCTAATGGCGGCTTAAGATCGCTGTATGACGTGGCAGGTTTTATCTGTGCTCCCCGTGTGGGTGCTCTCACTGGTCGGTGCCATCGTCATTGCCGTGCTGTCGCCCCGCGGGCAGTACCTCACGTGGATCGGTATCACCCTCGCTGCGGCCGTGATCGTGACCTTCGTGGTCCAGCTGGGCATCCGTCGCAAAGAGGGTTTCGTGGTGCGCGTCATGGCGAGCGTCGGGGTTTCTGCCGTAATCCTCGCCGCGGCCAGTGGCATCGTCACCCTCCTCGGATAGGATTGAGCCATGCTTCTCGCCCTTGAGCTTTTCTTCGTCGGCCTCCTGCTGCTGGCGACGCTCTCGATCGGCTTCGTCTCGGTCGTCGTGCTGTACAACCTGTACCGCGGCCAGCGCTAGTCGCGCCGGTGCTATTGCTGTGATCGAGCTCGATCCCACTATTCCCGCTGAACTCGCACCGCTCTCCTGGCTCATCGGGCTGTGGGAGGGAACCGGCATCGTCGACTACAAGGTCGGCGAAGAGTCCCGTTCCCTCGAGTTCGGGCAGCGCATCAGCTTCACCCACGACGGGCTGCCACACCTCAACTACACGTCGTACACCTGGCTCCTCGACGAGGCCCGCACCCCCCACGTGACCGAGACCGGGTACTGGAAGCTGACCCGCCCGCCGCTTGAGGGCGACCCGGGCCCCGGAATGCTGCCGGGTATCGGGCCGAAACCGTTCACCACGGCCCAGTCGGTGGAAACCCTGCGGACCTCCGACGGCGCCTTCGAGATCGAGGTGTCGATCGTGCATCCCGGCGGCGTCAACGAGTTCTACCTCGGCCGCGCGAAAGGCCCCCGCATCGACCTGTCGACCGACGCCGTCATGCGCACCGCTTCGGCTAAAGAGTACGTCGCGGCCACCCGGCTTTACGGCCTCGTCGACAACCACCTGCTGTGGGCGTGGGACATCGCCGCCCTCGGGCAGGACCTGCGCACCCATGCCTCGGGGAGGCTCGCCCGTGTCGAATAACCCTGGTCTGCCCGCCGCTCCCCGCTCGGTGGGGTTCAGCGACCGCCCCGGCGCTGTGGGCAACCCGCCCCAGCACTACGGCAACCCGCTCGGTGAGCAGAAGGCACTCGCGGCGGGCGAAGCGGTCGTCGACCTCTCCGATCGCGCCGTCATCACCATCACCGGGCCCGACCGGCTCAGCTGGCTCGATTCCCTCACCTCGCAGGCGGTCAAGAACCTGCAGCCCGGTGAATCGGCCGAAACCCTGCTGCTCGACCCGACCGGGCACCTCGAGCACGCGATGCGGGTCGTGGATGACGGCGAGACCACCTGGTTGCTCGTCGACGGTGCCGAAGGCCCAACGCTTGCCGCCTGGCTCGACCGCATGCGCTTCATGCTGCGCGTTGAGGTCGCCGACCGCAGTGCCGACTTCGCGACCGCGGGAACCCTGGGCGAGCCCGAGCTGCCCGCCGTCGTCACCTGGGTCGATCCGTGGCAGGCCGGCCCGGGCCACAGCTATGCCGCCTCCCGGCCGGACGCCCCGTGGTCGTACCGCGAAGTGGTCGTGGCCCGGGATGCTGCGCTCGAGAGTTTCCCCGCCGCCGGAACCCTCGCCCTCGAGGCCCTGCGCATCGCCGCGTGGCGCCCCCGCCTGGCGACGGAAGCGGACGAGAAGTCAATCCCGCACGAACTCGACTGGCTGCGCAGCGCCGTGCACCTCAACAAGGGTTGCTACCGCGGGCAGGAGACGGTCGCCAAGGTGCACAACCTCGGCCACCCGCCGCGCCGCCTCGTGATGCTGCACCTCGACGGCTCCGACGGGGTGGTGCCGGCGCCCGGGTCATCCGTCGAACTGGCAGGCCAGGCCGTTGGTCGCGTCACGTCAAGCGCCCTGCACTACGAGCTGGGGCCGATCGCCCTCGCGGTGGTCAAGCGCAACGTGGACCCGGCGGCTGCGCTCGACGTGGCTGCTGACGACATTCACGTTGCTGCAGCGCAGGAAGTGATCGTGCCCACCGACGCGGGAGCGGAAGCGAACGTGCCTCGGCTGCCCCGGCTGGGTTCCGTTACCCGCTGATGGCCACCTCCGACGCGCTGCGCAGGTTCGAGCGGCAGGTGCGTCGCCGCATGGATGTCAGGCTCGCCGCCCGCCGCGTGTGGGAGTCGCTGCCCGCGATCCTGCAGATCACCTCGGCGGTTGCCGCCGCCTACGCGATCGCGCACTGGGGGCTCGGCCACGCCTACCCCGTGCTCGCGGTGACCGTCACCATCAACTCGCTCGGCTTCACCCGGGATGCCCGCCCGCGCCGAGTCCTCGAGACCGTGGTCGGGATCCTCGTGGGGGTTGCCCTGAGCGACGGGCTATCCCTCGTGATCGGCAAAGGCCTGTGGCAACTCGTGGTGGTGCTGCTCGTGGTCTTCGTGGTGGGGCGCGCCGTGGCATCCAACCCCTCGTTCGCGGTTGCCGCCGCCGTGCCGTCCGCGCTCGTGTTGATCCTGCCCGTGCCCGATGGCGGGCCGTTCGGCCGCACCTTTGACGCGGCCATCGGCGGGGCCATCGCGCTCGCGGCGACCGCGCTGATCCCGCGCTCGCCCGGTCGCGACGTGGCCCGCGAGCGGAGGCACCTGTTCTCGGTGCTCGACGAGGCGCTCGGCTCGGTCATCGACTGCCTTAACGACGCCGACGAGGCGGCTGGCGAACTGGGACTGGCCCGGCTGCGCCGCACCCAGCCGCTCATCGACCGCTGGTCGGCGAGCCTCGACAGCGCCATGGGGATCTCCCGTATCTCGCCGTTCCTGCGTTCGCGGCTGCCGGTGCTGGAGCGCGATGCCCGCGTGCTCGCCGCCGCCGACCTCGCCACCCGTCACCTGCGCACGGTCGCTCGTCGTGTCGAGTTCCTGGTGCGCGACGGGGCACCCCGCCCCGCGCTCGCAGAGCTCGTCGTGCAGTTCCGCACGGGCCTGCGGCTGCTGGGGGAGGAGCTCGACGACCCGCAGTTGGCGGGTGCCGCACGTTCGCTGCTCGCCGACCTCTCGCGCCGCCTCGACCCCGCAACGGTGCTGCCCGGAGCGCACGTCACCGACGCCGCCCTCGTTCTCATGCTGCGCCCGCTCGCCGTCGACCTCCTGGTCGGCACCGGCCTGCCGATCGACGAGGCGCGCGCCCTGCTGCCCGAGGTGTAGCCCGCCGGCCTGCCTCCCCACCCTTCCTGCGCGAACTTCGCCAAATGTGCGCTGTCGTGCTGCCGGAACCGCGATTTGGCGAGGTTCGCGGCGGCGATGCCGCTACCTCCAGTCGAAGTCACCCGGCGCGACGGCGTCCCAGCCGACCGTGAGTTCGCCGAGCCGCCACCGCCGGGCCGAGCCGAGCACGGGCCATCCCTCGTCCCGCAGCGACGTGCACACCGCGACCCACCGCTGCGACGGCCCGTAGACGCCCAGCGGCGAGTGCACCGCCCACAGCCGGTCGAGCGCGAGCAGGAACCGGTGGATGCCCTCACCCGCGACATTGCGGTGGATGAGTACCTTCGGTAACCGCTCCGCGACGATTGACGGCCGCTCCAGCGACGCGAGGTGCAGCGACAGCGTGAACGTCCGTGGGCCGTCAGCCGTGACATCCACCCAGCTGGCGACCCGCCCCACCTCGTTGCAGGTCCCCTCGACGAGCACGCCCTCGGGTTGCAGCCGCCCGACCATCCGCCGCCAGTGCTCGAGCACGTGGCGTTCGTCGTACTGCCGGAGCACATTCAGTGCCCGGATGACCGTGGGGCGTTGCCCTGGCACCTCGAAACCGCCGAGCCGGAAGCTCACCCCCGGCCGGGCGGACTGCGCGGCGAGCGCCACCCGCGACGGCTCGATCTCGATGCCCACCACCTCGACGTCGGGCCGCACGCGCGAGAGACGCTGGTGCAGTTCGAGGGTGGTGGTGGCGGATGCCCCGTATCCGAGATCCACGACGAGCGGAACCGCCGCACGACGCAGCGCCGGCAGTTGCGCAATCCAGCGGTCCACCCGGCGGAGCCGGTTCGTGCCCGTCGTGCCGCGGGTGACCTGGCCGATGGGCATGACTCCATTGTGGGGCACCGGGACCTAAGGCCGATCAGTGCGCCCCGGACCTCGCTACGCTTAAGGCATGACTCACACGCTTGTCCTCCTCCGCCACGGCAACTCCGACTGGAACCAGAAGAACCTCTTCACGGGCTGGGTCGACGTGCGACTCAGCGAACAGGGCGAGGCCGAGGCCAAGCGCGCCGGCGAGCTCCTGGCCGAGTCGGGCATCAAGCCAGACATCCTGTACACCTCGGTGCTGACCCGCGCCATCCAGACCGCCAATATTGCTTTGGATGCCGCCGACCGGGCCTGGTTGCCCGTCAAGCGCAGCTGGCGCCTCAACGAGCGCCACTACGGCGCGCTGCAGGGTCTCGACAAGGCGGAGACGCTCGAGAAGTTCGGGCCGGAGAAGTTCATGGAGTGGCGCCGCAGCTTCGACGTGCCGCCGCCCGTGCTCGCTGACGACGCCGAATACTCGCAGGTGAACGACGAGCGCTACATCGGCATCGACGGCGACATCCCCCGCACCGAGTCCCTCAAGCTCGTCATCGACCGCATGCTGCCGTACTGGCGTTCCGACATCATCCCCTCCCTTCAGGAGGGCAAGACGGTGCTGGTCACCGCGCACGGCAACTCGCTGCGTGCGCTCGTGAAGCACCTCGACGGCATTAGTGACGCAGACATTGCCGAGTTGAACATCCCCACGGGCATCCCGCTCGTCTACGAACTCGACGAGACTTTCATGCCGACCGGCCCGTCGAGGTACCTCGACCCGGAGGCCGCGGCCGCCGGTGCCGCCGCAGTGGCCGCGCAGGGCGCCAAGAAGTAGGTCGGGGGGACCTTGGTCCTCCGCCCCTTGGCGGCGGCGCGCGTAGCGTCTGTGCTGGAGACGTACGTCGTCACAGTTCCAGCGTTGGGCTAAGGCATGGTCACTGAGGTGATCGGTCGACGGCGGAGAACCGCCGCGTCGTCGCTGCATCGCCATGGGAACGGGTTTGGCGTGCTCGACGGCGCGGCGCTGCCGGGGTGGCCTAGCTCGCCGCTTCTTCGGCTGCCTCGCCGTTCTCGACGATGTCACCGCTCTTGAACAGGATGCCCTTGGCGGTCTTGCGCCAGGTTGGTGTTTTCCGCATCAGGAACTCGAGTTCCATGCTGAAATGCTTGAACTCTTCGGCCAGCGAGTCCTCAAGGATCGCCTTCGCGTCGTCATCCTGCTCAACGGCGATGCGCTGGGTGTACCAGCCGATCGCTTCAGCCTCCTCGGCGAGGCTCGCGCACATCCGCGCGATCGTGCGGACGTCCTGGGGAAGCTCTTCCGGTGGCTCGTGGTAGGTGTCGGTGCCCATCAGTTCTCCTCTGTTTCGGCGGACTTGATCGTCGGCGTGCCGGTGTCGCCGACATTCGCACCGGTGTCCTGGTCGACCCCGGGGCCGTACTCGCCGGTCTCGTCTGTGATGCCGTCATCCGGCTTTCGGTCGTTCATCGGTTCGTCATTGCTGGCAGGCATGCGTGCTCCTTCGTTTCCCTCCAGTTGACGCCACTGAGGCGATTCGCGCGAGGGGTTGTGAATGCGGCGCGGAGAGGACATGGGTGTGCTTCCTCAGAGTGCAATGAATTCGAACATATGTTCGAATGTTCTGGTATCATGGAACCATGCTCGACACCGCGCACCCGGTTCCCGAGGTGATCGTCCTGCCCTCGGTCGATGGATTGTGCGAGCTGTCCGACTCCGAGCTCGTCGAGCTCCAGCGTTCGACCGGGGCGATGCGCCAGCAAGTGGATGCCCGGCTCGCGACCATCGCTGGCGAACTCAGCCGACGCTCCGATCGTGCCCTCGGCCACGACGGTCTGGCTGCCAGGTTGGGCGCGGCATCACCCGAGAAGGCCATCCAGTCGCTGACAGGGGTCTCGTTTTCCGAAGCTCGCGTCCTGGCGAAGGCGGGAGCGGCCGCGGCCTCACCGTGGCTCGCCCCGATGCAAGCCGCGCTTGCCTCCGGCGAGATCACGGTCGCGGCCGTCGCCGCGATCTCGACGGGCCTCGGGACGCCAAGTGATGACGTTGCCGCCGATGACCTGATGGACGCCGCCTCGGCGCTCGTCGAGTTCGCCGCCCAGTCGACACCCGAGCGCACCGCCACGGCCGCGCGCCAAATGCGTGAACAACTTGACGTTGCAAGCGTGGCCGACCTCGAAGCGCACCGCCGCTCCAAGAGAGAGCTCAAGTGGTTTGTGCTTCCCGACGGCAATGTTGGTTTCAAGGGCCAGTGTGACCCCGAGTCAGCAGCACTCCTCTTCGGGCCCATCGAATCGGTCCTGTCGCCACGCCGCGGTGGGCCGCGGTTCGTAGACCAGGGCTCGACCGGGGTGACCGACCCCTCGAACGACCTCGCGCATGACTCCCGGACCAATGATCAACTGGCCCTCGACACGCTGCTCGACATCTGCCGCCTCGCAGTCCGCGCCGCTGGCACGGAGGTCGACAGCGCGAAACTCTTCGGGCAGCGTTCGCCCGCTGTCCGGGTACATGTGCAGGCCGAGTCCCTCCGCACAGGCACGGGTGTCGCGTTCATCGAAGGCCAGGCCGGGGCGGTGAGTGTTCCGACAGCGCAGCGTTACATCTGCGACACGGGCGCGCTGCCCATCGTCTTCGACGGAGCGGTGTCCATCGATGTGGGGAAGACACAACGCCTCCACTCAGCACGGCAGCGCATCGCACTCGCAGCGCAATGGAACGGGTGCCCCGTCGGTGACTGCGATAAGCCGGCCTCAATGACCGAAGTGCATCACGTCGAACCGTGGGACGGTTCCAACACCACTCTGGCCAACGGCATCAGCCTGTGCCGGTTCCATCATCTGGAGTTGCATGCCAACGGCTGGAGTATCCAGATCCACAGCGACGGCACTCACTGGTTGGTCCCATCACCGCGACACCCGGGCCCTCTCCCTCCGCCGATACCGCTACGAAGTCGCAGTCCCTACCGCCAGTGAGCAGTGAGCAGTGAGCAGTGCGCGGCAGTGCGCCGTGCGCTGGCTGTAGGAGCTATCGCCAGGCTCTCGCCGGACGACGCGTGGGCAGGGCCTGCGACGGTGCAGCCTGCGCCCCCAGTTCCACTAGTCGCGACGAGGCAACAGCACCGGCCCCGTCAGCGGGAGGTTATCGACATCGATCTGGAGGTTGTCGGGGTCCGGCATCGCCTCGGGTGCCTGCGGAACCAAAGGTTCCTTCGACTTGGTGGAGTGTTTACCGCTCATCGCTCGACCTCATCGTCGCGGCGCTGAGGCACAGTTGTGGTGTTCATGACCCCATGGAAGCGCGAATGTCCGCTGGGAAACAGCCCTTGACTCCCGGGGCGAAGGTGCTTCGAGAGACTAACTAGCTGACGTGCGTCAGGCGGAGGGTGCCACCCAGTCGCCGGTCGCCAGGTACTGCACCTTCTTGGCGATCGAGACAGCGTGGTCGGCGAAACGCTCGTGGTATCGCGAAGCAAGGGTTGCGTCGACGGTGTCGACCGCTGCACCCTTCCAGGTCTCACCGAGCACCTTGTCGAACACCGAGAGGTGCAGCGCGTCGATCTTGTCGTCGTCGTTGCGGATCTCCTCCGCAAGCTTTACGTCCTCAGTCTTCAGCAAGTCGACGAGCTTCTTCGCGATCTCGACATCCAGGGCGCCGAGCTCCGAGAAGGTGCCGCGCAGGCTCTTCGGCACGACCTTGTCGGGGAAGCGGTAGCGGGCCAGCTGCGCGATGTGCTCGGCCATGTCGCCCATGCGCTCCAGCGAAGCACTGATGCGCAGGGCGCTCACCACGATACGGAGGTCGCGAGCGACCGGCTGCTGGCGAGCGAGAATCTGGATGGCCAGCTCATCGAGCTCGAGGGCCGCAACATCGATGCGCTCATCATCAGCGATGACCTGCTCGGCGAGAGACACGTTCGATTCGTTGAAAGCGCGCGTGGCGTTCTCGATCGACACTGCGACGAGGGTCGAGATTTCGACGAGGCGATCCTGCACCTCGCGCAGTTCTTGCTGGAATACTTCGCGCACGCTTATGGTCCCTTCGTTGCGGGCATGGCGAAACCCGCACGGTTTAGGCAACAGTGCCCGTTTTAGGTTAACGATCGGTGCCCACGGCCTGAACATCGCCTGAAGTGGCACGGCAGCGGATGAAGACCGACGGGCCCGACAGCCGGAATGAAACTAATCTAGTCGCTATGGACTCCGCGTGGCTGGTGCCGGCCGCACTTGCGTTCGGTGTGCTCCTCGGCGCCGGCGTCTTCGGCATCGTGTTGGGGGCAGCGCGTCGAGGCCAGATGGCGGTCGATATTGCCAGCACCGCGGTCCCCGATGGCGTCGACCAGGTGCTCGACGCTCTTGAGTCCGCAGGCCTTGTGGTCGACCCGTCGAACAATGTGGTTAAAGCCTCACCGGGTGCCGTCGCCTACGGCCTCGTGTGGAACGGTGCGCTCGTGCATCCCGAACTGGTCACCCTCGTCGACCGGGTCAGGCGTAACGGCGAGCCGATCAACGACGAACTCAGCCTGAGCCGCGGCCCGTTTGGTGACGCCAACATCCACCTGTCGGTGCGGGTCGCACGACTCGGCGCCCGGTACATCCTGTTGCTGGCCGAAGACCGCACCGAGTCCCAGCGCCTCGACGATGTCCGACGTGATTTCGTCGCCAACATCAGCCACGAACTGAAGACCCCCATCGGCGCGGTGGGCCTGCTGGCTGAGGCCCTCGTGAGCGCCTCGGATGAACCCGAGCAGGTGAAGCGTTTCGCCAAACGCCTCACCAAAGAGTCTGAGCGCCTCGCCCGCATCACCCAGGAGATCATCGAACTGTCGAGACTGCAGGCGACGGATGCCCTTGCCTCCGCCGAGATCGTCGAGATCGACCACGTGGTTGCCGCAGCGATCGACCAGAACCGCGTGCTCGCCGACTCACACAAGGTGCAGATTGCCAGCGGCGGCGACAGCGGGGTGCAGGTGTACGGCGACGAAACCCTGCTCGCGGTGGCGCTGCACAACCTGGTTTCGAACGCGATCGTGTATTCGCCCAAGTCCACCCGGGTGGGCATCGGGGTCAGCAACAACGACGGTGTCGTCGAGATTGCGGTCACCGACCAGGGCGTCGGGATCCCGGATGAAGACCGCGAGCGTGTCTTCGAACGGTTCTTCCGCACCGACCCCGCCCGCAGCCGCCACACCGGTGGTTCGGGCCTGGGGCTCAGCATCGTCAAGCACGTGGTGCAGAACCACGGCGGCGATGTGCGGGTGTGGTCACAACCGGGCCACGGATCGACGTTCACCATCAGGCTGCCCGAGGCATCCCACGCAGCCGCATCCCAAGGAGCACAGCAATGACCAGGATCCTGATCGTGGAGGACGAGTCCTCGTTGAGCGAGCCGCTCGCCTACCTTCTGGAACGCGAAGGCTACGAGACCGAGATCGCCGCCGACGGCCATGCGGCGCTCGCCGAGTTCGATCGCGCCGGCGCCGACCTGGTGCTGCTCGACCTCATGCTGCCGGGGCTGGCCGGTACCGAGGTGTGCCGGGAGCTTCGCACCCGGTCATCCGTCCCCATCATCATGCTGACGGCCAAAGACAGCGAGGTCGACATCGTGGTGGGGCTTGAGCTGGGTGCCGACGACTATGTGACTAAGCCGTACTCAACGCGTGAACTGCTCGCGCGCATCCGGGCTGTACTGCGTCGTCGCGTGGAGACCGACCACGACGACGAAGCGATCCTCGAGGCAGGCACCGTGCGAATGGATGTCGAGCGCCACACTGTGACTGTCGACGGGGTGACCACCGCCATGCCGCTGAAAGAGTTCGAGTTGCTCGAACTGCTGCTGCGCAACTCGGGGCGCGTGCTCACCCGCGGCCAGTTGATCGACCGGGTGTGGGGTGCCGACTACTTCGGTGACACCAAGACCCTCGACGTGCACATCAAGCGCATCCGGTCGAAGATCGAGAAGACGCCCTCGGAGCCGACCATGCTCGTGACGGTGCGTGGCCTCGGGTACCGCTTCGAAGCCTAAGGCCCCGGTCTAGCTAGTCCTCGCTCGAGGGCGGCATCAGCGGCGCGTAGTGGTCGCGCTCGCCCGAGAGCACGGGAACAAGAAGCTCGGTGCCCTCGTTGTCGCCGTACTGCAGGTAGACGGGGAACAACTGCCCCGGCTTCACGCCCGGCTCGGTGATGATGATCTGGTCGTCGTCGACCGTGTTGCCGTATGAAGCGGAAGCACCCGCGCGGACCGGTTTGGTGATGGTGGTGGTTTCGCCGTCCTGCTCGAACTGCAGGGAGACGTTGGCGGTGCGCTCACCCGAGTTGTGGAAGGTCACGAGCAGGCTGACAGCGTCGCCCTCGTCATTGCTCAAGGCGATGGCGTTGCTGACCCTGACCGACCCGACCGTCGTGCCGACGCCGTCGCTCGGGTCGTACTGGTTGAGGGTTGCCGTCGGGGTAAGGAAGGTGCAGCCGGCGGTGCCGAGAAGAGTGGCTGCGGCGAGGATCACGGTAGCCGCGGCGCGGGCGGCGGAAGGGCGAGCTATCACTCAGCCAGCTTATCGACTCTGCCGCCGCAGGTCGCCGGATGATAAACTGGGTGCCTTCGAAAGGACCCTTCCATGCAGTTCGAGGTCGGCGAAACGGTCGTATACCCGCACCACGGTGCCGCAACAATCACCGAGGTCAAAACCCGCACCATCAAGGGTGAAGACAAGCTGTACCTGAAGCTGCGCGTCACCCAGGGCGACCTGGTCATCGAGGTTCCCGCCGAGAATGTCGACCTTGTCGGGGTGCGCGATGTCATCGGCCGCGAGGGTCTCGACAAGGTCTTCGACGTCTTGCGTGCGCCGTTCACCGAGGAGCCCACCAACTGGAGCCGCCGCTACAAGGCGAACCTCGAGAAGCTTGCCTCGGGCGATGTCATCAAGGTTTCTGAGGTGGTGCGCGACCTGTGGCGCCGCGACCAGGACCGCGGGCTGTCTGCTGGCGAGAAGCGAATGCTGGCCAAGGCGCGCCAGATCCTGACCTCGGAGCTCGCCCTCGCCGAGAAGACAGACGAGGAGAAGGCCGCAACCCTCCTCGATGAGGTGTTGGCGTCCTAGCGTCAGTTGGCGTCATCGTCGTCGCCGCGGGCAGCGGAACACGACTCGGCGCCGGAACCCCCAAGGCTTTCGTCGAACTTGACGGGATGACCGTGCTCGAGCGCGCCCTCCAGGGCGTGTTCGGGTCACTGCAACCCGCCCAGGTCGTCGTGGTCGCCCCCGCCTCCCACGCTGACGCCGCCCGCGAGATCGCCCTTCGGGTTGCCGGTGTCGCCTCCGACTCGATCTCGGTGGTGACCGGGTCCGCCAGTCGCCAGGGCTCCGTGGCAGCGGGGCTGGCCGCCCTCGACGAGAGCGTCGAGGTGGTGCTCGTGCACGACGCCGCGAGGGCGCTCACCCCGGGCATCCTGTTCGACAGGGTGGTGCAGGCGGTGCTCGATCGCGGCACCGGCGTCGTGCCGAGCCAGCCGGTGACGGACACGATTAAACGCGTCGACGGTGATGCGGTGCTGGAGACGGTCGACCGCAGTTCGCTCGTTCATGTGCAGACACCGCAGGGCTTCCCGCGCGCGGCTCTTGATGCCGCCTATGCCGCGGCAGATGTGGAGCACACCGACGACGCCGCCCTGTTTGCGGCGGCGGGCCACCCGGTGACGACCGTCGCGGGGGAGGTGCACGCGTTCAAGATCACCACCCCCTGGGACTTGCGACGCGCGGAAACCGTGCTGGCGGAAGCCGCGCCGCGAGGCACGAGCGTGCGCACCGGGGTGGGTATCGACGTGCACGCGTACGATGCCGCGCAGCCCCTGTGGCTCGGCGGACTGTACTGGCCCGACGAGGTGGGGCTTGCCGGGCACTCCGACGGCGACGCGATGTGCCACGCCATCTGTGATGCGCTGCTCTCGGCGGCGGGCCTCGGCGACATCGGGGGCCGCTTCGGCACCGACGACCCCCGCTTCGCGGGCGCCCACGGTGACGTGTTCCTCACCGAGACGGTTGCCCTCGTGGCCGGGGCCGGGTACACGGTCGGCAACGTCTCCGTGCAACTCATTGCGCGGCATCCGCGCCTTGGCGCTCGCCGCAGCGAAGTGGAAAGCAACCTCAGCGCGCTGGTCGGCGCGCCGGTCAGCGTCGCTGCCACCACCACCGACGGCCTCGGATTCACGGGTCGGGGCGAAGGCGTCACGGTCATCGCGACCGCCCTCGTGCACGGTGATCGCTAAAGTTGCTCAGGTGACAGTACGGCTTTACGACTCCAGGGCCCAGGCCGTGACCGACTTCGTGCCCCTGCGGGAGGGCCACGTCGGCATCTACGTCTGCGGGCCGACGGTGCAGTCGAGCCCGCACATCGGCCACCTGCGCTCGGCACTCGTCTATGACCTGTGGCGGCGCTGGCTGAACTATCGCGGTTTCGACGTCACCCTGGTGCGCAACGTGACCGACATTGACGACAAGATCCTGGATGCGTCGCGCGGCTCCGATGCTTCAGGGAGCGACGCGAGCGAGGAGTGGTGGGCGCTCGCCTACCGGATCGAGCTGGAGTTCACGGCGGGGTACCGGGCGCTGGGCATCCTGCCCCCCACCTATGAGCCGCGGGCGACCGCCTCGATCGGCGAAATGCGTGAGCTGATCGAGCGCCTCATCGACTCGGGCCACGCTTACGCGGCCGAGGGCGACGTGTACTTCGACACCGCATCGTGGTCGGGCTACGGCCAACTCACCAACCAGAACCCCGCCGACATGGTCGCGGCTGCCGACGCCGACCCGCGCGGCAAACGCCAACCCCAGGACTTCGCGCTGTGGAAGGGCCACAAGCCGGAGGAGCCCGAGTCGGCGGCGTGGCCGTCGCCGTGGGGTATCGGTCGGCCCGGCTGGCACATCGAGTGCTCGGCAATGTCGCGCCGGTACCTGGGGGCGGCCTTCGACATCCACGGCGGCGGGCTCGACCTGCGCTTCCCCCACCACGAGAACGAGCTCGCCCAGTCCACGGCGGCCGGCGACCCCTTCGCGACCTACTGGGTGCACAACGGGCTCGTAAACATCAACGGGCAGAAGATGTCGAAGTCGCTCGGCAATTCGCTGTTCGCGGCCGACTTCCTGGCGCGGGCGCGGCCGATCGTGGTGCGCTACTTCCTCGGGTCGGCCCACTACCGGTCGACGATCGACTACCACGAGGGTTCGCTGGTTGAGGCCGAGGCGGCACTCGAGCGCGTCGAGGTGTTCCTCACCCGCGCCGACCGGCGACTGGCGGGAACCAAGTTCGCCGGCAGTGGCGTCGAGGTTGTGCCGGACGCCTTCGGTGAGGCCATGGACGACGACCTCGCCGTTCCCCAGGCACTCGCCGTGCTGCACGACACCGTGCGTGCGGGCAACGCCGCCCTCGACAACGGCGACCTGGCCGCGGTGGCGGCAGCGCGCGGCGAAGTGCTCGCGATGAGCGAGGTGCTCGGGATCAACCCGCTCTCGCCCGAGTGGGCGTCCGGCCCCTCGGCTCCCGCGGAGCGAGCCCTCGCCACCCTCGTCGAGGCCCTGATCGCCAACCGCAACGAAGCACGGGCCGCCAAGGATTTCAGCGCGGCAGACCGGATTCGTGATGAACTTGCCGCTGCGGGTATCACGGTCGAAGACGGCCCGACCGGATCACATTGGAGCGTTGAGTAAATGAAGAGCCCAGGCAATAAGCCCAGAGCGGGCGCGGTGCGCAAGACGCGCAAGGGCCCCCAGGTCGGCTCAGGCGGGCAGGGTCGACAGGCCCTCGAGGGAAAGAAGCCCACCCCCAAGGCCGAGGATCGCCCGTACCACCCCGCGGGCAAGCGAAAGGCTGCTGCCGAGCGGTTCGAGGCAGCTGGCGGCCGAAAGAAGACCTCGCCCTCCGCCGATGGTTCGCCGCGCCCCCAGCGCAACCGGGCCCCCAAGTCGGCAGACGAGTCCGAGATGGTGACCGGGCGCAACTCGGTGCTCGAGGCATTGCGTGCCAAGATCCCCACCACGACGCTCTACATGGCGGCTCGCATCGAGTTCGATGACCGCGTGAAGGAGATCCTGCAGCTGGCGACGAGCCGGGGCATCCCGATTCTCGAAGTCATGCGTCCCGAGCTCGACCGGCTCGCCGGCTTCGACTCCGTGCACCAGGGTGTCGCGCTCAAGGTGCCGCCGTACGAGTACGCGCACCCCATCGAGCTGCTCGACAAGGTGGTCTCGCGCGGCCAGGTGCCGTTGTTCGTGGCTCTCGACGGCATCACCGATCCGCGCAACCTCGGTGCGATCATCCGTTCGGTGGCGGCC
This sequence comes from Rhodoglobus sp., assembly GCA_044340535.1. GTDB lineage: Bacteria > Actinomycetota > Actinomycetes > Actinomycetales > Microbacteriaceae > Rhodoglobus. Next base: position 6,697 of record JBIITJ010000034.1, on the reverse strand, counting down.
TTCGGTGGGCAGGGCGTGATCGTGCCGCAGCGTCGCTCCGTGGGCCTGACGGCATCCGCCTGGAAGACCTCGGCCGGTGCCGCAGCCCGCACCCCCGTGGCGATGGCCGCCAACCTGACGCAGACCATCAAGGCGTTCAAGGAGCACGGCGTCTTCGTCATCGGTCTCGACGGCGGCGGCACCGTGCAGTTGCCCGAACTTGCCCTCGCGCGTGAGCCCGTGCTCGTGGTGGTCGGCAGCGAAGGCAAGGGGCTCTCGCGCCTGGTGACCGAGAACTGTGATGCCGTGGTGTCAATCCCGATCAGTTCGGGGACCGAGTCACTGAACGCCGGTATTGCGGCGAGCGTAACGCTGTACGAGATCTCGAAGCTGCGGGCCGCGGCGAAGAAGTAGCCAGTACGGTTGCACCATGAGTTTCGCGACTGTTGTTATCGACAACCCGAGCGGCGAAGGTAACCTCCTCAACCCTGGGGTCATCGCCGGGTTGGTAGAGCAGTTGACGGCCGCCGATGCCGACGAGGATGTCACGGGCGTCGTCATCACTGGCGCGGGGGTGAACTTCTGCACCGGCCTCGATATCCCGGCGATCCAGGCGGGCGGCGACCCGGTGGAGTTCGCCGCGGCGCTCGCCGAGCTTCTCAAGCTGCTGCCGACGCTCGGGGTGCCGGTGGTCGCGGCGGTCAACGGCAACGCGATTGCCTCCGGGGCGTCAATCGTCGCCGCATGCGACTACGCGGTGTCGGTGCCCGATGTGCTCATCGGCACCCGCGAAGTGAGCGTCGGCATCTGGCCGATGGTCGCGCAGGTGCCACTCATCAAGCGGCTGGGCGTGCGCTTCGCGATGGAGAATGTCGGCTCCGGCGATCCATTCACTCCTGGGCGCGCTCTCGAGGTGGGTCTCATCAACGAGGTCACGGATGCGGCCGGCCTCATGCCTGCCGCCGAGGCGTGGTTGACGAAGGCCGCCCGGGGCGGGGCGATCGTGAAGGTGGGCAGGCCCGCGTTCTACCGCCTCGCGGAGCTCGAGTACTCCGACGCCCTCGACGCCGCGGTGGAGCTGTTCGCCGACATGAACCGCAAGTAGCCGCGACGATGGACCGCCAGCGCCGCATCACCATCGACGATGTTGCCGTCCGGGCGGGCGTGCACAAGGCGACGGTGTCGCGCGCGCTGAACCTGCGGACCCGGCACCAGGTCAGTGGTGACACCGTCTCGCGCGTGGAGGCGGCGGCGGAAGAGCTCGGATACGTGCCGAACGCGATGGCCCGGGGGCTGCGCACGAGCAACTCGATGACCATCGGCGTGATCATCCCCGACCTGACTAACCCGTTCTTCCCGCCCGTGGTTCGAGGCATCGAGAACTACCTGCAGCCCCGCGGCTACACGGCGCTTCTCGCCAACACCGACGGCTCGGATGAGACCGAGCAACTCGCCCTCGACTCCCTGCTGGGACGCCGCGTTGACGGCCTCATCGTCGCATCCGGCTCTCGTCACGGCTCGGCGCTCGGCCAGGCGCACCGCGCGGGTGTGCTCGCCGTGATGCTCAATCGTGACGGGGGTGGGGTTCCCTACCCTGTCGTCACGGGCAGCGATGCGACGGGTGTCGCCGCTGCCGTCACCCACCTCGTGGACCTCGGGCATCGTCGGCTGCTGCACATCGCTGGCCCCGAGGGCTTTTCCACGAGCGAGACCCGCACCGAGGCTTTCCGGGCTGCCTGTGCTGCGGCGAAGGGCGTGACCGGTACGGTCCTCGAGGCCTCGGCGCTGTCGGTGGAGGCTGGGCAGCAGGCGATGGATCGCGTGCTCACCGCCCGACGTGCGCGGCCCACCGGGATCGTTGCGGGCAACGATCTCGTGGCACTGGGTGTGCTCCGCAGCCTGCGCGCGCACGGCCTGAGCTGCCCAGGGGATGTCTCCGTGGTCGGCTTCAATGACATCGAGTTCGCCCAGGACTCAAACCCGCCGTTGACCACGGTGCGGGTGCCGATGCAGGAGATGGGGGCGGAGGCGGCACGGGCGCTCCTCGACGCGATCGAGGCGAAGGCGCAGGATGCCACGACCGTGCGCCTCCCCGTCTCGCTCATCGTGCGCGGTTCCACGGGCCCCGCACCAGCCTGACACCCGCGCCGAGACCCCACGATCGAGGCTTCTGGGAGCCGAACACGTTCAGGCGGACTGCACACTCCGCTAGCATGATCGCAACCGATTGCAGAAGTGAGCGCCGTGATGAACCTGCCAACCGCGCGATGGCTCCGCCCCACGTTCGTTCTCCCGATGGCCATCTTCTGGTCGACCGTTGACCGTGCGCTTGCCCTGCCGATGGTTCCGACCATCGCCGCCGACTTCGGTGCTGATGCCGCAGTCGCGAGCTGGGCGATTACCGGCCACGCCCTCGCCTATGCGGTGTTCCAGCTCGTGTGGGGCCCGCTGCAGTCCACGTGGGGGCGCACCCGGGTGCTCTGGGTCTCGGCCGCGATCGGCACTGTCGCCGCCGTCGCGAGCGCACTGGCCCCAACCCTGCCGTTTTTCATCGGAGCGCGCATTGTCTCCGGCGGTGCCTGGGCGGCGACGTTCTCGGCGGTGCTCGTCTACTTCGGCGATACCCTCCCGGGCGAGCGGCGACCTGCGGCAATGTCGAACCTCGCTACGGCGACGGCGCTGGGTCTCGCTGCCGGCAACCTCGGCGCCGGGGCCGTTGCCGAGTGGAGCTCGTGGCGGTGGGTGTTCGCGGGGTATGCGGTCGCCGCCGCTGTCGTCGCGCTGGTCCTCACCCGCGTCCCTGAGCCCCAGCGATCGGGCGACGAGAGGGTCCTTCCGCAGCTGGGACGGATCATCCGGAGCCCATGGATGCTCGGTCTCTACCTCTTCACCATCCTTGAGGGCACGCTCCTGATTGGCATATACAACTTCCTGCCCCAGGCGCTCCAGCAGGCGGGGGAGGGGGTGTTCATCTCGGGACTGGTCACCGCAGCGTTCGGGGCGACCGTCGTCATCGTCAGCCAGGGCATGAAGCTGTTCGTTGCGCGGGTGAAGCCGTGGGCGCTCATGCTGGCCGGAGGCTGTGCGGCGATCGGCGCCTTCGTCGTGCTCGCCGCCTGGATCACGCCCGTCTCGTTGCTCGTGGGAGCGGCGCTGATGGGGGTGGCCTGGGCGCTCGCCCACACGACGTTGCAGAACTGGATGACCGACGCGGCGACCCCTGCCCGCTCGATGGGCATGACGTTCTTCTCGATTTCGCTCATGCTCGGCGGTTCTCTCGGTGCCGGTCTCGGGCAAGCTGCGGTGGACGGGCACGGCTTCCCCGTACTGTTCGCGGGCGCAATTTGCGGCGCAGCGGCCTTCGCGGCGGCCGGAACCATCGGGCGAGCGCGCTACGCAAAAATCAAGTAATACTGCATTTCAGCCAGAAAATGATCAATGTCACTGCACAGAGAGTTGACATTCCTACAATCGATTGCAATGCTGGACCGCAATAGTGCATCCCCGATGACGCGGAAGGCTCAGAGACTAAATTGTTCGAACCGGAGTTCATTGCGCAACAGGCGCTGAACGGACTAAGCCAAGCTGCGGTCTTTTTCCTGCTCGCCAGCGGTCTCACGCTGGTGTTCGGCCTCATGCGCATCGTCAACATGGCGCACGGCGCGTTCTACATCGTCGGCGCCTACGTCGGCATTGTCGTGTCGTCCATGACGGGCAACCTGCTGCTGGCGCTTATCGCCGCGGCTGTCTGCGTCGGTGTCCTCGCGCTCATCGTCGAACTGGGGCTGCTGCGCTGGGTGCGCGGCCAGGAATTGCCGGAGGTTCTCCTGACGATCGGCGTCGCGTTCGTCATCAGCGACCTCTGCCTCTCGATCTTCGGCGGTAACCCCGAGAACCTCTCCGCCCGGGCGATGCCCGCCGGTGGGTTCTCCATCGGTTCGGTGTCGTTCCCCTGGTTCAAGGTGCTCGTGATGGGCGTGGCGGTCCTCGTCGGTATCGGTCTCGCCATCGTGCAGAACAAGACCCGGATCGGTGCGATCGTCAGGGCCGGCGTTGACGACCGCGAGACCATCTCCTCGATGGGCATCAACATCCGCTGGGTGTTCACCGGCATGTTCGTCGTCGGTGCAGCACTCGCCGCGATCGGGGGTGTGCTTGACTCGGGAATCACGAGCATCCTCCCCTCTGGCGGCAACGAGGTCCTGCTCAAAGCGCTCGTCGTGATCATCGTGGGCGGGCTCGGCAGCGTCTCGGGTGCGGCGGTGGGCGCGGTGCTCATCGGGCTCATCGACGTCTTCGCCAAGGTGTGGATCCCCGAGCTCTCGTACTTCACGATCTTCCTTCCCATGGCCCTGATCCTCGTCCTCAAGCCCACCGGACTTTTCGGGAGGAAAGCATGAGCAACCCGCTGACTCGCGCAACCCCGGTGGTCCGACCGTCGACCGGTCTCATCCCTGCGATCACCGGTGGCGGTCGCGGTGGGCGCCGCGCCGTCCTCGTGCAGGTCGCACTGCTCGCTGCGCTGCTGGTGTTCTTCGTCGCGCTGCCCTACCTCGGCGTCTCGAAATTCCAGGTCGGGCAGGTGGTGACGATCCTGATCGCCGCGATGACCGCCGCGAGTGTGAACTTCCTCATCGGTGACGCGGGGCTTGCCTCGCTCGGGCACGGCGCGATCGCAGGCGCGGCGAGTTACGCCATCGCCTGGTCCTATAAGCAGGGTTACGACCCGGGCGTCTCGATCCTCATCGCTATCGCGCTGACCGTCGCCGTGTCGTTCATCTACGGGCTGTTGACGATGAGGACCTCGGGCATCTACTTCCTGATGGTCACGCTCGCGATCGGGATGCTCATCTACGGCCTCGCCTTCCGCATGTCGAGCATCACTGGTGGCGACAACGGCCTGCTCCTCGTGCGACCGGAGTGGATCGGCGCGCGCGACAACTGGTGGGTGTTCTACTACCTCGTGCTCGCGGCATTCGTCATTGCCACCCTCGTGCTGTGGGTGGTCTCCCGCTCGCCGTTCGGTGCGAGCCTGCGCGGCATCCGTGACAACGAGAACCGGATGCGCAGCCTCGGCTACTCCGTCTCCTGGTACAAGGTTGGCGCCTTCATGATCTCGGGCGTCGTCGCGGGCGCCTCCGGAATCCTTGGGGCCTGGAACACGCAGTCGGTGAGCACAGAAAGTGTCAACGTTGAGGCCTCGATCCTGCTCGTCGTCATGGTGATCCTGGGTGGCGCCGGCACCGTGCTCGGGCCGCTCGTGGGTGCTGCGATCGTCATCACTGTGCGGTTCAGCATCTCCAGCTATGTAGAACGCTGGCACGCACTCCTCGGTGTCGTGTTCATCATCGTCATCCTGGTCGCCCGGGCGGGCCTGGTTGGTAGCATCGCGAAACTCGTCCGACGAATCCTGCGTCGCCGTGCCGCTGGCACGGCGGGCGGGCGCACCCCTGAAGACGGCACACCCGTGCCGACCGGCAATCACTCTGCATGAAAGGAAACACCATGATGTCAATGACGACTCGTCGCCGCGTGCTCGCGGCAACCGGGCTCGGCCTCGGGGCCGCGCTCGCGCTCGCCGCGTGTGCCCCGCCCACCGCCCAGGAGGAGGCACCCAGCCTCGACACCGGCACTATCAAGGTCGGCTTCATCTCGCCCACGAGCGGCACGTTCGCCATTGCGGGCCAGCAAATGCTCGACGGCTGGAAGTTCTACTGGGACCAGGCTGACAACACCGCGGGCGGCGTCACCGTCGAGACCACCTACGAAGACGACGCCGGTGATGTGAACCAGTCGCTCGCGAAGGCGAAGCAGCTCGTCGAGCAGGACGGCGTCGATATCGTCGTCGGTCCGCTCATCGCGAACACGGCGTCCGCCGTCGCGGCGTACACCTACGAGCAGGGCATCCCGAACCTCGAGCCCGTCGCCGCGTCAAACAACCTGACGCTCAGCGGCGCAAACGACCTGACCGTTCGCACCAGCTCGATGGGCGGCACGCAGGCCAACTTCGCGGGCGGCGCGTGGGCCGCGACCGACGGCGAAGCCGAGACGGCCGTCACGCTGTGCTCCGACTACTCCTTCGGGTGGGAGTCGTGCGCGGGCTTCAAGCAGGGCTTCGAGTCGGAGGGCGGCGAGGTGCTCCAGCAGATCTGGGCACCGAACGGCACCACCGACTTCGCGTCGTACGTCTCGCAGGTGCTCGCGTCTGACGCTGACATCATCTACGTCGCGACCGCGGGTGGTGCTCCCGGCCCGGCCTTCCTGAACTCCTACTTCAGTGCAGGCGGTGACGTCGACAGGCTGCTGCTGAACTGCTGCGCCGCCGACCAGGGCACCCTCTTCTCTCTCGACAAGTCGGGCAATGGTGACAGCATCATCGGCCTCAAGTCGGTGAGCTACTGGGCTGAGGGTGCCGAGAACGAGGCCACCAAGAAGTTCGTCGAGGACTACACCGCGGCCACCGGAACGATCCCCGGTGCGTACATTGCCGGTGGTTACGCGACCGCCTCCCTGCTCGCGAGGGTTCTCGAGGAGAAGGGCAAGGTTCTCGGCGCTGAGCTGGTATCTGACATCACCTCCTTCACCTACGAGGACAGCATCTTCGGCAAGATTTCGTGGGAAGAGGGCAACAACATGGTCGGCCCGGTCTTCATCCGCGAGGTGACGCGGCACGACGACGGCAAGCTGTACAACGACGTGATTGCCCAGTCCGATGATG
>JBIITJ010000033.1:0-27881 GCA_044340535.1 Rhodoglobus sp. | reverse complement strand
ACTACGAGGTCAACAACCCGTCCAACGTCTTCGATGGGGACCTCGACGGGTTCATCAACGCCGGCATCAAGTGGCGTAAGCGCGCGCAGCCCAGCTAAGTCTGGGAGTATCGGCTCGGGGCGAGTCGCTGCCCGCATCCGTGCGAGGCCTACTTAGGCTTGGCACCAAATGATTCGCTTCGACTCGGTCACCAAGGCCTACCAGGGAACGACTCGACCGGCACTCAACGCGGTGAGTCTCGAGATTCTCAAGGGTGAGTTTGTCTTCCTCGTCGGTGCTTCCGGCTCCGGAAAGTCGAGCTTCCTCCGCCTGATCCTGCGGGAGGACACGCCCACGAAGGGCGACATCCACGTGCTGGGGCAACACCTCAACTCGCTGTCCAGCCGCAAGGTTCCCTACTTCAGGCGCAACCTCGGGGTGGTGTTCCAGGACTTCCGCCTGCTGCCCAACAAGACGGTGTTCGACAACGTCGCCTTCACACTCCAGGTGATCGGCAAGAGCCGCGGCTTCATCCAGGAGGCAGTTCCGGATGCCCTGAAGATGGTTGGCCTTGCCGGCAAATCCAACCGGTACCCGCACGAGCTATCGGGCGGTGAGCAGCAGCGCGTGGCGATCGCCCGTGCGGTGGTCAACAAGCCGGCGATCCTGCTTGCCGACGAGCCGACGGGTAACCTCGACCCCGCGACATCCGCCGGCATCATGACGCTGCTCGAGCGCATCAATCTCGGCGGCACGACCGTGCTGATGGCCACCCACGATGTGGGCATCGTCGACCAGATGCAGCGCCGCGTGATCGAGCTGATCAGCGGCCAGATCGTGCGTGACGAGCGCCAGGGCGGTTACCAGACCTCGGCCGTACCGGTGCAGGACTTCGCCAGCTACGGCGAGGCGGCGAGGGTGGAACAGTGAGGCTCGGACTGATCCTGGGTGAGGCTGCCAACGGCCTGCGCCGCAACGTCTCGATGGTCATCTCGGTGATCCTGGTGACATTCATTTCGCTCACCTTCGTCGGGGCGGCCATCCTGCTGCAGACGCAGATCGGCCAGATGAAGGGCTACTGGTACGACCGGGCGCAGGTCGCCGTCTACATGTGCACCGAGCTGGATGAGACGGGCAACTGCACGCAGGCCGAAGCCACCCAGGCCCAGATTGACGACGTCGAGGCCGCCCTCGAGTCGGACACCCTTGCGCCATACATTGACCGCTGGGAGTACGAGACCCACGAGCAGGCGTATGAGAACTTCCTTGACCAGTTCGCGGGCAGTGCGTTCGCCGCATTCACGACCCCGGAGACCCTCAACGAGAGCTTCCGGGTGAACCTGGTCGACCCGACGAACGCCGACATCCTGATCGAGGGCCTGTCGGGGCTGGCCGGGGTCCAGGAAGTAGTCGACCAGCGCGGGTATCTCGACCAGATCTTTGCCGCGCTCAACGCCGCGTCGTATACCGCCGTCGGCGTCGCGTCGCTCATGCTCGTCGCCGCGGTGCTGCTGATCGCGACCACCATCAGGCTCAGCGCCTTCTCGCGTCGACGCGAGCTCGGGATCATGCGCTTGGTGGGGGCGTCGAACCGGTTCATCCAGACCCCGTTCATCCTCGAGGGCGTTTTCGCCGCGCTGATCGGCTCCGTCCTCGCGGGCGGCGCGATCGTTGCCATCGTGCACTTCTTCGTCAATGGCTACCTGGCAAGCTCCCTCCCGCTGACCACCACTCTCGTCGGCCTCGGGGATGCCCTCGTGGTCGTGCCGATCCTAATCCTGTTGGGCGCGGCCCTCGCAGCCATGTCGGCCGGGTTCGCCATCACGCGGTACCTCAAGGTCTAGCCACCTCGCCGGGCGCCGACCGGCTAGACTGGTGGGCTTTCCACAGTCCACACAAGGAGTTTCGTCATGCCCAGGGATCGCGGCCAGAAGGTTGTTGCCAGCAACCGCAAGGCGCGCCACGACTACACGATCGAGGACACCTATGAGGCAGGCCTGGTCCTGACCGGTACCGAGGTCAAGTCGTTGCGTGCCGGTCGCGCGAGCCTTGTCGACGGGTACGGCTTTATCGAGGGCGGCGAGGCGTGGCTGGATGCCGTGCACATCCCCGAGTTCAACGCCGGTTCGTGGAACAACCACCCCGTGCGCCGCAAGCGGAAGATGCTGCTGCACAAGGAGCAAATCCTCAAGATCCACAACAAGGTTAAAGAGGGTGGTTACACACTCGTGCCGCTATCGATCTACTTCCTTGACGGCAACGCGAAGGTCGAGCTCGCGGTCGCCAAGGGCAAGCGCGAGTACGACAAGCGCCAGACCCTGCGCGAACGCCAGGACAAGCGCGAGGCCGATCGCGCCATGGCCGCGCGCAAGAACATGGGCGAGTAGAGCGCTCTGGCGCGGGCCGGGCATCCGGCGTACACTTGAAGGCTGCCTGATTCAGGTGGTTTGACAACTCAACAGCGCGATAGTGACCCGCCTGTCCGGCGTGCCGGGCACGGTGACATGGGGATGATCGGTTTCGACATTGCCTGCAAAACCGCGAGAAGCGGGTCGAGGACGCACGGTTAACTCGTAAACGATCCGTGCAAAAAATAAGTGCCAATGTTAAGCGCACTGACCTCGCTCTTGCTGCCTAGCAGCAACTAGCAACTAAAGGTCCGTCAGCCCGGGGATGCTCTCTACCCGGTTCCTGGCGTTATCTAGAGAGATTGCTGCGTGCCTGAGTCTCAGGGACACGCGGGACTTGCACTGAGGCTGGGCTCGTTGACCTGGATGCTCGTGGCAAAGGTCAGGGCCGAGTAGAACGCTTTCACGAGCTACACCCGTAGAAGGCGTGGAATTACAGCAGTGGACGGGGGTTCAATTCCCCCCATCTCCACCATGAGGTCGCTATCGCGTTGTTGGGGTCCAGCCTTGACTGGCGGGATTCATCGCTGGGCGTTCTCCAGCGAACCGGTGGTATCACCCTCAGCGTCGGAGATCAGGCAGGTGATCTCCCGGTCGCCACCGTCCCAGCTGCCGGCGGTCGGGTAGATCATGGCAAACTCGAGCACAGAGGCGTTGTACTCAAGGCCAACGAACTCAGCGAACGCGGTGGTGCACTCGGTGAGAGCAGCATCCTCAACCTCGTCATCGCCGGGGTAGTCACCATCGTCGAGGGCGATGCTCGCATAGGCTTCGCGGGCGTGCGGCTCGGCGCAGTCGACACGCACGACGGTGTCGAGTTCGCCTTCGATCGCCGAGTCGGTGAGGCAGTCACCCACCGCGATGTCGAACACGTCGATGGTTCCGGAGGGAGCGGCGCTTGGTTCATCCGTCGTTCCGGTCACGTTGCTGATGAAGCTGCACCCGGCCAGGGCCATGGCAGCACCGCCCACCACGACGAGGCTCACTGCGCGCGTCCAGGGTGTCATCGGGGTCCGTCCCTTGCTGAGTGTCATCTCACCCTACCTGCGGCGCTCAGTTGAGAACGTCGAGCGTGGGCTGGTGCAACCGCCCGTTGGTTGCCAGGGCGCTGCCGCCCCATGGGCCTGGCTCGCCGGCAACAGAGCTGAACCGCCCACCCGCCTCTTCGACGATCGGGATGAGCGCGGCCATGTCGTACGGCTGCAGGTCGAACTCGGTGACGATGTCGAGCGCGCCCTCAGCCAGCAGCATGTACGACCACATGTCGCCGATCGCGCGCGACCGCCACACCGCACGCGATAGCCGCACGATGTCGTCGAGCCGGCCCTCGCCATCCCAACCCTGCAGGCTGTTGTAGCTCAGCGAGGCGTCCGCGAGGTCGCTCACCTGGCTCACCGCGATCGGCCGGGCCACGCCGCCGGTTTCCTGCGCCCAGGCCCCGTGGCCGGTCGCCGCCCACCAGCGCTTGCCGAGAGCGGGGGCGCTCACGACGCCCACGACCGGCACGCCGTCGATGGCCAGGGCGATCAGGGTGCCCCAGATCGGCACCCCGCGCAGGAAGTTGGCGGTGCCGTCGATCGGGTCAATGATCCACTGCCGCGCCGAGTCGCCCTCTGTGCCGTACTCCTCGCCGAGGATCGAGTCGGTGGGGCGCGCTGCCTCGATTCCACTCCGGATGCCCCGCTCAACGGCCTGGTCGGCATCCGTCACCGGGGTGCGGTCGGGCTTCGTGGTCACCACGAGGTCGACCGCGCGGAAACGGTCTAGTGAAATGTGGTCGGCGTCTGCCGCGAGAGCGAGGGCAAGGGCGAGATCGTCGCTTAGTGAGAAGTCAGTCACGTGCTTAACGTAGTCGAGCCGAGTGTCGTGATCAGGCGCTGGAATGACTCGAGGCGCAGCGGACCGAGCGGACCGAGCTTGCCTTCGGCGACCCCCTCGATGATGGCGCAGTCCGGGGCATCCGGAAGGTGGGTGCAGCCGCGCGGGCAGTCCTCGGCGAGCTCCGCGAGGTCGGTGAACGAGCGCAGGATGTTCGAAGGGTCGATGTGGCCGAGGCCGAAGGAGCGCACGCCGGGGGTGTCGACGATCCAGCCCGTGCCGACGCGGTACGAGATGGTCGAGGATGACGTGTGCCGCCCGCGCCCCGTAACGTCGTTGACCCGTCCCACGGCGCGGTTCGCGTCGGGAACAAGCGCGTTGACCAGGGTGGACTTGCCAACCCCCGAGTGGCCGACCGCGACGGTGGTGTGGCCCTCGAGGGCCGCGTGGATCTCGGCGAGGGGGAAATCGTCTGAGCGGCTTTGGAAGATCCGCAGCCCAAGCCCCGCGAAGTTCGCGAGAAACTCGGTCGGATCGGCGAGGTCGGTCTTCGTCACGCACAGGATGGGCGTGATGCTGGCGTCGAAGGCGGCGACCAGGTAGCGGTCGACGAGCCGGGGCCTGGGTTCGGGGTTGGCGGCGGCCACCACGATGAGCATCTGGTCGGCGTTGGCCACGATGATGCGCTCCACGGCGTCCGTATCGTCGGCGCTGCGCCGCAACAGGGTGCTGCGGGGCTGGATCCGCACGATGCGGGCGAGGCTGCCCTCGTCGCCGGAGACGTCACCAACCAGGTCGACCCAGTCGCCGGCGACGACCGAGACCTTTCCGTCTTGGTTCTTGCCGAGTTCCCGGGCTTTCGCGGCGACAACCTGTCGTTCCTCCGGCGTGTTCTCGGCGACCCACACCCCGTAACGACCGCGATCGACGCTGAACACCCTCCCGCTGACCGCGTCGGCGTGTTCGGGACGCTGTTTGCTGCGCGGCTTATTGCCCTTCGGGTTCGGCCTGACCTTGGCCGCCGACTCGTCGTACTCGGAGTACTCCTCGTCGTCGTCGTCCCCGGTCAGCCAACTCACGGCAGGTCGGCCCCGCGGAGCATGCTCGCCCAGAGTTCGGTGAACTGGGGGAGTGTCTTGGCGGTGGTTGCGATGTCGTCGACTTCGACATCGGCCGTGGCGAGCCCGATGATGGCACCGGCGGTGGCGATGCGGTGGTCCTCGTAGCTGTGCCAGGGCCCCCCGTGGAGTGTGGCCGGCCGGATGACCAGGCCGTCGTCAGTCTCGGTCACATCGCCCCCCAGTGCGGTGATCTCGCTGGCGAGGGCGGCGAGGCGATCTGTCTCGTGGCCGCGGAGGTGGGCGATCCCGGTGAGCACCGTCTCGGAGTCGGCGAGCGCGGCAACGGCCGCAACGGTCGGCGCCAGTTCGCTCGCTTCGTCGAGGCTGATTCCGGTGATGCGGCCAGTGCCGGTCATCGTGAGCGTTCCGACGCCCGGGCCGGTGGCCACGTAGCTGGAGCGCCCACCCATCTGTTCCAGGATGTCGCCCATGCGGGCTCCCACTTGCGTGGTGGTTTCGGGCCAGCCGCCGATGCTCACCGAGCCACCCGCGACAAGGGCCGCGGCGAGGAACGGCCCCGCGTTGGACAGGTCGGGCTCGATGTCGATGTCGAGGGCACGGATCGGGCCGGGCTCAACCACCCAGAAGCCGGGTTCAGGGGTCTCGACAGTAACCCCGCGTGCGGCGAGGCAGGCGATGGTCATCTCGATGTGGGGGAGGCTCGGGAGAGTCTCGCCCGTGTGGCGCAAGCGCAGGCCGTCGCGGAACCGGGATGCCGCGAGCAGCAGCCCCGAGACGAACTGGCTCGACGCGCTCGCATCGATCTCGAGGTCACCGCCGGTGACCTCCCCGGTGCCGTAGAGCGTGAACGGCAGTGCGCCGCGCCCGTCGTCGCTCAGGTCGATTCCGAGCTCCCTGAGTGCGTCGATCGTGGTGCGCATCGGGCGTCGGTAGGAGGCGGGGTCTCCATCAAATGCCACCGGCCCAAGGGCGAGCGCGGCGACGGGAGGCAGGAAGCGCATGACGGTGCCTGCGAGGCCGCAGTCGATGAACCCACCGGTGAGTTCGCCCGGTGTCACGAGCAGGTCCGGTCCGAAGCCGCCCTCCCCGTCGACTTCGGCGATCGTTACACCCAGTGCGCGGAGCCCCTCGACCATGAGGGAGGTGTCGCGGGAGTGCAGCGGCGCTCGCAGTAGCGACGGGCCGTCGGCGAGGGCGGCGAGCACGAGCTCGCGGTTGGTGAGGCTCTTCGAGCCCGGCAGCCGCAGCGTGGCTGACAGGGGAGCGCTGGCGCGAGGTGCCAGCCAGGGACCGCCGGTGGAGTCCTCAACGGGTTCGTCGTCGCCGTACGGGTTGAACTGCGGCTGCGCCGCCTGCGAAATGGCCATCGCGTCCAGAGTATCCGCTGGCTCGGTGCGCCGCGGAATAGCTCGTCCGCGATCGCGGTTCTACTTCGGTGATGGCCAGCACACGAGCAAAGGAGGGCCGGATGCCGACGGTACTGCAGACCAGCCCCGACGTCGCCGATGCCCAAGCGATAGACACAGACGCCCAGGTGATCAGCGACCTAGAATTGGCCCTGATGACTACCGACGATGTCCCGACGGACGAGGCGAAGGCCAAGCAGAAGCTGTTCGAGGAGCAGGCACTGCCATTCATGGACCAGCTTTACGCCGCGGCAATGCGCATGACCCGCAATCCTGCTGATGCCGCCGACCTGGTGCAGGAAACGTTCGTCAAGGCATTCCAGGCTTTCGGACAGTTCCAGCAGGGCACCAACCTCAAGGCCTGGCTGTACCGCATCCAGACCAACACCTTTATCAACACGTACCGCAAGAACCAGCGCAACCCGTACCAGGGCACCATCGACGACCTCGAAGACTGGCAGCTGGGCGGCGCAGAGTCGATGACACAGTCGACCTCGACTCGCTCGGCCGAGGCCGAGGCGATCGACCACCTGCCCGACAGCGCCGTGAAAGATGCCCTGCAGGCCATCCCCGAAGACTTCCGCCTTGCCGTCTACTTTGCCGACGTCGAAGGCTTCTCTTACCAGGAGATCGCCGACATCATGAAGACGCCCGTGGGAACCGTCATGAGCCGACTGCACCGTGGCCGCCGGATGCTGCGGGAATCCCTCGCCGAGTACGCACGCGATCGAGGAATCGTCGTGCCCGTCACCACTGGAGCCAAGAAATGACCGACTGCGGTTGCGACAAGGCCAAGGCCGAGCTCGAAGAGTACCTGCACAATGAGCTTGCCGGGCAGGATGCTGCGGATGTCGCCGAGCACATGGCCAACTGCGAGGACTGCTCCGCCGAGCACATGATTGGCCTCGCCCTCACCCTCAAGGTGCGCAAGGCCTGCCAGGAGAAGGCACCGGAAGAGCTTCTCGAGGCCGTACGCCTCAAGCTCGCTGAGGCGTAGGGACCCCGGCTCCCGGCGGCCCACTCGCATCGTTCCCGAAATGAAGGACTGTCCTTCAATTCGGGAACGACGCGAGCGGCGGCGGACTACGCCCGCCGTTACAGAGTTAGCGCCCGCTCGATCAGGTCGACCTGCTCCTGGGCACTGCGCTTGGATGACCCCGTCGCGGGTGATGCGGATGCCGGGCGGGACGCCACCTTGATCGTGCGACCCTTGAGGTGCTTGGCTAGCTCAAGGCAGATGAACGGCCACGCGCCCTGGTTCTCGGGCTCATCCTGTGTCCACATCAGGTCGGCGTTGGGGTATTGGCCCAGCACCCCGTTGATCTCCTGGATCGGCAGCGGGTAATACTGCTCCATCCGCACGACCGCGATCGACGTGTCCTCGCGCTTGGCGAGCTCCGCGATGATGTCGTAGTAGATCTTGCCAGAGGTGATGACGACCCGCTTCACCGCGGCCTTATCGGCGAGACGGTTGTCATCAATGACCGGCTCAAACCGGCCCTGGGTGAACTCGGCGATCTCGCTCGTCGCCCCGCGCAGCCTCAGCATCGCCTTCGGGGTGAAGACGATGAGCGGTCGGCGCGGGCGCATGTACGCCTGCCGGCGCAACAGGTGGAAGTAGGAGGCGGGGGTCGACGGCCGGGCGACGGTCATGTTGTTCTCCGCGCACAGCTGCAGGTAGCGCTCGATGCGGGCGGACGAATGGTCGGGGCCCTGGCCTTCATAACCGTGCGGCAGCAGCAGCACGACGCTGGAACGCTGGCCCCACTTCTGCTCGGCGCTCGAAATGAACTCGTCGATGACGCTCTGGGCGCCGTTGGCGAAGTCACCGAACTGCGCCTCCCACAACACGAGCGCATCGGCGCGCTCAACCGAGTAGCCGTACTCGAAGCCCATTGCCGCGTACTCGCTCAGCAGGGAGTCGTAGATCCACAGGCGTGCCTGCCCGTCGGCGAGGTTCGCCAGCGGCAGCCATTCCTGGCCGTTCTCGCGGTCGTGGAGCACGGCGTGGCGCTGCACGAAGGTGCCGCGGCGAGTGTCCTGTCCGACCATTCGCACGGGGGTACCCTCAAGCAGCAGCGAACCGAGACCAAACAGTTCGGCCATGGCCCAGTCGACTGAGCCGTTGCGGCTCATCTCGACACGCTTCTTGAGGAGGGCCTGCAGCTTTGGGTGCACGGTGAAGCCTGCGGGCGGGTTGTTGTGGGCGTCGCCGATGAGATGGATGACCGATTCATCCACTCCCGTCGTGGCGGGCTCGCCTGCACCCTCGTTCTGCTGGGAGATCGGTTTCTCGAGGTCGGCAACCGCCGTGCCATCGGCCGAGATGATCGGCATCGAGCCCGTCTGGGCGGCATGTGTTTCGGCGAACGCGCGCTCCAGGCGGTCCTGGAAGTCCTGGTGGCTGGCCTCGTACTCTTCCTGCGTGATGTCGCCGCGACCGACGAGGGCCTCGGTGTACAGCGTGCGCACCGATCGCTTGGCCTCGATGAGGTTATACATGAGCGGCTGGGTCATCGAGGGGTCATCACCCTCATTGTGGCCGCGGCGGCGGTAGCAGACCAGGTCGATCACAACGTCGCGGTGGAACTCCTGGCGGTAGGCGAACGCGAGTTCCGCAACACGGACAACCGCTTCCGGGTCATCCCCGTTGACGTGGAAGACAGGGGCCTGGATCGTCTTGGCGACATCCGTGGAGTAGGTCGAGGTGTGGCCTTCGGCCGGCGGGGTCGTGAACCCGACCTGGTTGTTGATGTTCACGTGGATCGTGCCGCCTGTGCGGTACGCGCGCAGCTGCGACATCTGCAGGATCTCGACCACGATGCCCTGGCCAGACATGGCGGCGTCGCCGTGCACCATGATCGGCAGCACCGTGAACGAGCCGATGGGCCGGCGGTCCTGCTTGGCGCGCACGATTCCCTCGAGCACGCCGTCTACCGCTTCGAGGTGGCTCGGGTTGGCGGCGAGGTAGACGGGAATCTGGCGGCCCGAGGCACTCGTGAAGGTGCCCTCGGTGCCCAGGTGGTACTTGACGTCACCGGAACCCTGCACGGTGCGTGGGTCTTGCGTGCCCTCGAACTCGCGGAAGATCTGGCCGTAGGTCTTGCCCGCGATGTTGGTCAGCACGCTCAGGCGGCCGCGGTGGGCCATGCCGATGGCGACCTCTTCGAGGTTCTCTTCTGCCGCCTTCTGGATGACCGCATCGAGCAGCGCGATCGTGGACTCGCCACCCTCAAGGCTGAACCGCTTCTGGCCGACATACTTCGTCTGCAGGAAGGTCTCGAAGGCTTCAGCCTCGTTGAGCTTGCCGAGGATGCGCATCTGCTCGTCGTGGCCGGGCTTCGTGTAGGGCTTCTCGATGTGCTCCTGGATCCAGCGGCGCTGGGCCGGGTCCTGGATGTGCATGTACTCGATGCCGACGGTGCGGCAGTACGCATCGCGGAGCATCCCGAGGATTTCGCGCAGCAGGGCCGAGCGCTTGCCGCCGAAGCCGCCCGTCACGAACTCGCGGTCCAGGTCCCAGAAGGTGAGGCCGTGGCTGGAGATGTCGAGGTCGGGGTGCGAACGCTGCCGGTACTCGAGCGGGTCGGTGTCGGCCATCAGGTGGCCACGCACGCGGAAGGCGTTGATGAGCTCCTGCACGCGGGCGACCTTGTTGACGTTGTCGGCGAGGTCGACGTTGATGTCTGAGGCCCAGATGATGGGGGCGTACGGGATGCGCAGGGCGGCAAAGATGCCCTCGTAGAAACCGTGCTCGCCGATGAGGCGCTCATGGATCTTCTTGAGGAACTCGCCGGAGCCCGCACCCTGGATGACGCGGTGGTCGTAGGTGCTGGTCAGGGTGATCGTCTTGCCGATGGCAAGTTCTGCCAAG
Source organism: Rhodoglobus sp. (assembly GCA_044340535.1). GTDB lineage: Bacteria > Actinomycetota > Actinomycetes > Actinomycetales > Microbacteriaceae > Rhodoglobus. The sequence goes on along the minus strand of JBIITJ010000033.1, from coordinate 17,314 downwards.
GTCTTGGGGCTCGCGCCCTGGAACTCGGCCGGGTACTCGAGGGCACCCGCGCCGACGATCGTGCCGGCACCGCGCATCAACCGGGGGACGGAGTGCTCGGTGCCGATGCCGCCGGGGTTGGTCAGCGAGATCGTGTTGCCGGCGTAATCGGCAGCGGTGAGCTTATTCGCGCGGCCGCGGGCGACCACGTCCTCGTAGGCGACCAGGAACTCGGCGAAGCCCATCGTGTCGGCGCGCTTGATGCCCGGGACGACGAGCGAACGCGTGCCGTCGGGCTTCGGGATGTCGATGGCGATGCCCAGGTTGATGTGCGCTGGCGTCACGACGGAAGGCTTGCCGTCGGGCTCGTCGTAGTAGACGTTCTGGCTCGGGAACTCTTTGAGAGTCTCGACGATCGCCCAGGCGATGAGGTGGGTGAAGGAGACCTTTCCACCGCGCGCACGCTTGAGGTGGTTGTTGATCACGATGCGGTTGTCGATCATGAGCTTGGCCGGGATGGTGCGCACGCTCGTGGCGGTCGGGACCGCCAGGCTGGCGTCCATGTTCGCGGCGAGAGCCTTGGACGCACCCTTGAGCGCGAGGGTCTGGTTCTCAGGCTCGGGGGCGTCGGCCGAGGCATCCTTGGCGGCGGAGGCCGGAGCGGGAGCCGGCGCCTCGGCGGGGATCGGCTGGGGCTTTGCCTGGATCGAGGTGGTGCGGGCGACCGGCTGGCTGCCGGTGGGCGTCGGGGCGGGGGCGGACGAGGGGGCGGAGGCAACCTCCTCGGGGATCTGGGCTTCACCACCGACTTGAGCGTCGCTGTCCTTGACGGCGCTGTCCTTGACGTCACTGGCCTGAGGGTCACTGGCTGGGGCGGCAGCAGCTGGGATCGTCTGGATGGCACCCGTGGGCGTGGGGTCAACGGTGCTCTGGTAGTTCTCGAGGACCGGCCACCATGACTTGTCGACGAGATTCTTGTCTTTGACGTACAACTCGTACATCTCGTCAACGAGCCATTCGTTGGCTCCGAACTCGCCCGAGGAGTCACCCTCTGGTGCGATTCCGGTCACTTGGCTTGACACAGCCGACCGCCCACTTTCAGTTCTCTTGAGGAAAATTCGTGGCCGCTCGACGCCGGGCGCACCGTTTAAGAGCTTAACGGCTTTTGCTGGATGCCCGCTGTCGTACGCCCGGTGACGCTAGCGTTAATTTCATGCGCTTTTACGAGACCGAACCCGTGCACGACCTGACCTACTCCGACGTGTTCCTCGTGCCGTCGCGGTCGGGGGTCGGGAGTCGGCTTGACGTCTCGCTGGCGCCGCGGGATGGCACGGCGGCGAGCATCCCGATCGTCTCCGCAAACATGAATTCGGTGACGGGCCCGCGCCTGGCCGCGAGCCTCGCCCGCCGCGGCGGGCTGGGCGTGCTGCCCCAGGACCTGCCGGGGCCCGAGCTGGTGGCAGCAGTGCAGTGGGTGAAGTCGCAGCCGGTCGCCGTGGACGCGGTCGTCGACCTGCGCCCGAACGACACCGTAGCGACGGCGCTGACCCAGTTGCCGCCGATTGCCGGCCACGGCATCGTGATCCACGATGAGCACGGCGCGTTGCTCGGTGTCATCCCCGCCGAACGCCTTGCGACGGCCATGCCGGACGCACGCCTCGGCGACCTGGTTGGCGGCCGGCTAACCTCGATGGACCTTGATGAGCTATCTGGCCCCCGCGCGGCCTTCGACCTCATGGTCGCTGCCGACATCCAGTTTGCTCCCGTACTGCACGACGGCAAGGTCGTCGGAAGCCTCAGCCGCAAGGGTGCCCTGCGGTCGACCCTGTACACCCCGGCACTCGACGCCCAGGGCCGACTGAGTGTTGCCGCGGCCGTGGGCATCAACGGTGATGTTGCGGGGAAGGCCTCCGCCCTGGTCGAGGCGGGCGCGGATGTCATCGTCATCGACACGGCCCACGGCCACCAGGAGGGCATGATCCGGGCCATTGCCGCGGTCGCCGCCCTCGACCTCGGGGTGCCGATCGTCGCGGGCAACGTTGTCACCGCCGAGGCCGTCCGTGACCTTGTCGGTGCGGGCGCGAGCATCATCAAGGTCGGGGTCGGCCCCGGAGCGATGTGCACCACCCGCATGATGACGGCGGTCGGTCGCCCACAGTTCTCCGCTGTGCTGGAGACCGCGGAGGCGGCGCGCGGCCTCGGGGCCCACGTGTGGGCCGACGGCGGCGTGCGTTATCCGCGGGATGTCGCGCTCGCGCTCGCGGCGGGGGCGGCCTCCGTCATGATCGGCTCGTGGTTCGCGGGCACCATCGAGGCACCCGGAACCCTCGCGCGCGACGAGGCGGGTCGCGCGTACAAGGAGAGCTGGGGCATGGCATCCACCAAGGCGGTGCAGGAGCGGTTTGGTGCGCTCGATGCATACGAGCTCGCGCGCAAGACGCTCTTTGCCGAAGGTATCTCCAGCTCGAAGATCTACCTCGACCCGCTTCGGCCCTCACTCGAAGACCTCCTCGACATGATCACCTCGGGGGTCCGGAGCTCACTGACCTATGCCGGAGCGACGTCGCTGGCCGAGTTCCACGACCGCGCGCTCGTGGGCATCCAGTCGGCGGCCGGCTACGAAGAGGGCAAGGCCCTGCCCGTCTCCTGGTGACCGGGCTGCCCCTTTCAGGCTTCCTCGCAGGCTTCACATCGGTAGACTCGACCGAATAATGGATGACCCTCCCAGTAGACCCTCGGCCGATGGGCCCTCGTGTACGAGCTGATCATGCTGGGCGCCGGGGTGCTGCTGACCATCGGCACCGGCTTCTTCGTTGCATCCGAGTTTGCGCTCGTCAACCTCGACCGCTCTGACCTCGAGGTCCGTGAGACCCGCGGCGAGCGTGGCCTGGGCGTTGTCATCTCCGCGCTCAAGCACACCTCGACGCACCTCTCGAGTGCCCAACTGGGTATCACCCTGACGACGCTGCTCACGGGGTACACCCTTGAGCCGGCGCTCAGCGCCTTTCTCGCCCCGGCGCTCGGCTTCCTCCCCGAGTCGGTTGCGACGGTTGCCGCGACGATTATCGCCATCGCAGTGGCCACCCTGCTGTCGATGATCGTGGGCGAGTTGGTGCCCAAGAACTTTGCCCTGGCGCTACCGAGGGCGACGGCGAAGATCGTCGTCCCGTTCCAGGTCATGTTCACGACGGTGTTCCGCCCCGCCGTTGCCTTGCTCAACAACACGGCCAACGGCATCCTTCGGGGCATCGGGATCGAGCCCAAGGAAGAGCTTTCCGGTGCCCGCACCGCGGAAGAACTCACCTCCCTCGTCCGGCGCTCGGCCAGCGAAGGCAGCCTCGACCGCGATACGGCGACGCTGCTCGCCCGCACTCTCGCCTTCGCCGACCACACCGCGCAGGACGTGATGACTCCTCGCCCCCGCGTGGCGAGTGTCGACCGCAGCGACACTGCCGAGAACGTCATCGATCTCGCCCGGCGCACGGGGTTTTCGCGGTTCCCGGTGATCGACGATTCCATCGATGATGTCGTGGGGATCGTGCACGTGAAACAGGCCGTCGCGGTACCGCGCGGCAAACGTGCCGAGGTTCCCGTGTCGGCCCTGCAGTCCGACGCACTGCGCGTGCCCGAGACAATGAAACTGGACTCGCTCCTGGCAGAGCTTCGCGGGCGCGGCTACCAAATGGCCGTCGTCATGGACGAGTACGGCGGCACCGCGGGCGTTGCCACCCTCGAAGACCTGGTGGAAGAACTTGTCGGCGAGGTTTCCGACGAGCACGACCGGTCGAAACCTGACGTGGTTCGCTCGCGGGACTGGTTCATGTTCCCGGGCATCCTGCGCCCCGATGAATTGCTCGAACGCACCGGGGTTTCCGTGCCGGAAGAGGGCCCGTACGAGACGGTCGCGGGCTGGCTCATGAGTGAGCTGGGCAGGTTGCCGATTGTGGGGGATGTCGTGGAGACCGAGTTGGGCGCGTTCCGGATCGAGCGCCTCGACGGCCGCCGAATCGACCGGGTGCGCTATACCCCGGCTCCGAGTGATGGGCGGGACAGCTGATGAGTGACGTCTGGGGCATTGTCTGGCTTTTCGTCCTGCTGGCCATTAATGCGTTCTTCGTCGGCGCCGAGTTCGCTGTCATTTCGGCACGCCGCTCCCAAATTGAGCCGCGCGCCGAGGCAGGCTCCCGGGCCGCGAAGACCGCGCTGTGGGCCATGGAGCATGCCACCCTCATGCTCGCGGCGTGCCAGCTGGGAATCACAGTGTGCTCGCTGCTCATCCTGAACGTCTCGGAACCTGCCATCCATCACCTGCTCGAGATTCCGCTCGCGCTGACGGGCCTGCCCCAGGAGGTCATCGGCACGATCGCATTCATCATCGCGCTGCTCGTGGTCTCGTTCCTGCACGTGGTGCTCGGTGAGATGGTGCCCAAGAACCTCTCCTTCTCGGTCCCGGATCGTGCCGTGCTGATCCTTGCGCCCCCGCTGGTGTTCGTGGCCCGCGTGTTCAACCCGATCATCTTCGTGCTCAACGCGACCGCCAACGGCATCCTGCGATTGTTCGGCGTCACGCCCAAGAACGAAGCCAACAGCGTGTTCACCCTCGATGAGGTGGCCACGATTGTCGCGCAGTCCACGCGGGAAGGGGTCCTGACGGACGCGGGCGGCACGCTGAGCGCCGCTTTCGAGTTCACCTCCAAGAAGGTGCGGGATGTAGCTGTCGGGATGTCATCACTGGTGACGCTGCCGGAGGACGCCACGCCCGCCGACGTGGAGAAGGCTGTCGCCCAGCGGGGCTTCTCGCGCTACATCCTCGTTGACGGCGAGGGGGAGCCCACGGGCTACCTGCACCTGAAAGACGTCATCGACCTCGACGACAAAGACGAGTTCACCGAACCCGTGCCGCCCAAGCGCATCCGTCAACTCATCTCGATCTTCCGCGGGACCGACCTGGAGGATGCGCTCGCGACCATGCGTCGCTCGGGCGTGCACGTGGCGCGGGCCTTCGACGAGAACGGCGCCACGCGGGGCGTGCTCTTCCTCGAGGACATCATCGAGGAACTGGTCGGCGAAGTGCAGGACGCGACGCGACGGATCTAGCCCGGGCTGACGGAGCCGAGCCGCAAGTTAGCGGAACCTAGCCCGCTCGTACTGCGGCGGGTAGGGGATCTCGACACCCAGTTCGTGGGCGGCACGCAACGGGAAGTGCGGGTCGCGCAGGAACTCGCGCGCCATCATGACCACGTCGGCGCGCCCGCTTTCGACGATCTCTTCCGCCTGGCGCGCTTGCGTGATGAGGCCGACAGCACTGACCTCCACGTCGGCGACCGCGCCGATCCGCTCAGCGAAGCCGACCTGGTAACCGGGCTCCAGGGGAATCGCCGCGGGCACGAGACCACCCGTTGAAATATCGAAGAAGTCGGCGCCAGCCTCGTGGGCCCAGGCGGCAACGGTGGCCGTCTGCTCCACATCCCAGCCATCTTCGGTCCAGTCCGTTGCGGAGAACCGCACCAGGATCGGGATGTCACCGGCGGCCGAGCGCAGCGCCCGAACGATCTCGAGCAACAGCCGTGCCCGGTTCTCCAGGCTCCCGCCGTAGCTGTCGTCGCGCGTGTTCGACAGCGGCGACAGGAACTCGTGCAGCAGGTAACCGTGCGCCGCATGCACCTCGAGCACCTCGAAGCCGGCGCGGATCGCGCGCATGCCGGCCTGCACAAAGGCGTCAACGATGCCGGGCAGCTCATCGATTTCGAGCGCCCGCGGGGTCGCGTAGCCCTCGAAGGCGATCGCAGAGGGGGCCACGGGCTCCCAGCCGCCCTGGTCGGCGGGAACGGTTCCATGCGAGGTCGCCCACGGCTTGAAAGTGGAGGCCTTGCGGCCCGCGTGGGCAAGCTGGATCGCGGGCACAGCCCCCTGCGAGCGGATGAAGGCGGTGATCCCCGCCCACTTCTCGGCCTGCTCGTCATTCCAGATGCCCGTGTCCTGGGGAGAGATGCGGCCCTCCGCCGAGACCGCTGTCGCCTCGGTCATGACGAGCCCGGCGCCTCCCCGGGCAAATGATCCCAGGTTGACCAGGTGCCAGTCGGTGGGCACCCCGTCTTCCAGGTCAACCGAGTACTGGCACATCGGGGCCGTCCAGAGCCGGTTACGGATTTCGAGGGATCGGAGGGTAATGGGGCTGAAAAGCGTGCTCATGCTGCCAGTGAACGCAGGAAGGCGTCCAGTCCTTCCACGGTCGTGAAGTGATGTGCGGCAACGCCCAGGTTGGCCGCCGCCTCGGTGTTGGTGGCCTTGTTGTCGATGAAGACCATGTCGTGCAGGTCGATGCCCAGCTCCGATGCGACCTCGGTGTAGATCGCGGGGTCGGGCTTGATGGCATCCATCTCGGCGCTCACGAAAACCCGCTCGAAGAATCGCGCCATAGGGGAGCGGCGGAAGGGGCTGGAGAAATCGAAGCCCGCGTTGGAGAGGATCGCGAGGCGGGTGCCGCCGTCGTACAGCTCCTCCACGAGGTCGAGGGTTCCCGGTTCCACGCTCAACCAGCTTCGGAAGTCGGCAACCCACAGTGCGTGGACGGTCGACGCCCGCCAGGTGACCCCGAGGTCGGCTGCGACGGCGGCCCAGTAATCCGGCACGCTCGTGCTGCCCTGGTCGAGACCGTTGCGGTGCTGCCAGTAGCTGGCCCAGAACGGCTCGGGCGCGCATCCCGCAATCGCCAGCAGCGCAGACCTGTCCGCTTCGCTCGGGGAGAGGGAGATCACCTCGCCGTAATCGAAGACGACAACACGACCCGGGATGCTGATACTCACGCCCCCAAACTATCGTGAACTGCATGACCCAGTTGTGGACGGCGGATGACACGGCGCAGCACATCGCGGTGCCGAGCGAGAACGACGACAAGTACTCGCGCGGCGTGCTCGGCGTGATCACCGGTTCGCGAATGTACCCGGGCGCCGCCGTGATCGGTGTGGAGGCGGCACTGCGCACGGGGGTCGGGATGCTGCGGTACCTGGGCGATGCGCGCGCGAGCGACCTGGTCCTGCAGCGCCGGCCCGAAGCCGTCACCGCCAACGGGCGGGTGCAGGCCTGGCTCATTGGCTCCGGGATGGACCACGCGCAGCGCGACGACCTCGACCTCATGCTCTCGGCGCTTGCGCAACCCGTGCCGGTGGTGCTCGACGGTGGTGCCCTCGACCTGCACGACCGTGCGGCGGGGCCGGTCGTCATCACGCCGCACTACCGCGAACTCGCCCGGGTGCTCGGGGCCGATGTGGGCGAGATCGCCCATGCGCCTGCTGCCTGGGCGGCGAAAGCTGCGGAAGAGCTCGGCGTGACTGTGCTGCTGAAAGGCCACACCACCGAAATCGCCGGCCCCGGGATCGCGCTCTCCGCGCGCTCGGCACCGACGTGGCTCGCGACCGCTGGCGCGGGTGACGCGCTCGCGGGCATCCTTGGTGCCCTCGTCGCCACCCACCACGGGGAGGTTGCCGGTGACCCGCAGGAGCTCGCCCGGCTGGCGGCGAGCGCAGCCGTGCTCCACGGTCTCGCGGCGGCCCGTGCCTCGGCGGGCGGGCCCCTCACGGTGCTCGACCTCGCCGCCGCGGTTCCCGCCACGATTGCTGCGCTGCTGGGCTGAGTATCCGGTTGCCGCCGCGGCGGTAGCTTGGCCGCGCTCAGGCCAGGAAACGGGCCAGGAACTCGCGGGTGCGCGGATGTTGCGGCGCGCCGAACACTTCGGCAGGAGTGCCCTGCTCGGCGACCACGCCGCGGTCGAGGAAGACCACCCGGTCGGCGACATCCCGCGCGAAGGCCATCTCGTGGGTTGCCATCACGATCGTGGTGCCCTCCGACTTCAACTCGCGAACCAGGTCGAGAACCTCAGTGACCAACTCGGGGTCGAGGGCGCTCGTGATCTCGTCGAGCAGGAGGAGCTCGGGAGCTGTCGAGATGGCGCGCACGATCGCCGCGCGCTGTTGCTGGCCGCCGGAGAGCCGGTCGGGAAAGGAACGTGCATGGTCGGCGAGTCCGATGCGCTCGAGCAGCTCGAGACCGCGCGTCTCGGCCTGGGACCGGGGCACCCCGAGGACGTGGCGGGAGGCGAGCGTCACATTGTCGAGGACCGAGAGGTGCGGGAACAGGTTGTAGTGCTGGAACACGACGCCGATGCGGGCGCGCACCGCGTCGGCCTTGACCCGGGGGTCACTGATATCCACGCCCGACAGCCAGACCTGCCCGTCGTCGAGCGTCTCGAGCAGGTTGATCGTGCGCAGCAGGGTCGACTTGCCCGAGCCGCTCGCACCGATCAGGGCGACCACCTCGTGGGAGCTCACCTCAAGGTCGATCCCCCGCAAGACCGCCGTGTCACCGAAGGATTTGACGATGTTCTCGAGCCTCAGCACGGGCGCGCTCATACGATCCCCCCGATCTGCTCGCGCGCGCGCAGGCGAGCCGTGTACCAGTCGGTGAAGCGGATCATGGGCAGTGCAAGCAGGATGAAGAGCAGGCCGGCCAGCACGTACGGCGTGAAATTGAAGAACTGGGCGGTCTGGATCTGGGCGGCGCGCACCGCGTCCACTGCCCCGAGCACAGAGATAAGCCCCACGTCTTTCTGCATGGCGATGAAGTCGTTCATCAGGGCTGGGGTCACCTTGCGAACGGCCTGCGGCAGGATGACCAGTCGCATGGACTTGCCGTGGGAGAGCCCGAGGGATCGCGCGGCGAGCCGCTGGGACGGGTGGACGGCCTCGATGCCCGCCCGGAACACCTCAGAGACATAGGCGGAGTAGGTCAGCACGAGGGCGATGGTGCCGAGGGTCTCGGAGGGGATGCGCGGGGCCGTCGGGCCGAGCAGGCCGGGGACCCCGAAGCCCACCAGGAACAGCGTGATGATCAAGGGGAGGCCGCGGAACAGGTCAGTGTAGGCGGCGGCTAATGCGCGAAGGGGAAAGAACACCGGCCCGCGCAGCGTCCTGATGCCCGCGATGATGAGGCTGACCACGAGTACACCCGCAACGGCGAACAGCAGCACCCTGATGTTCAGCAGGAAGCCGTTCCACACCCGGGGGAGTGAGGCCCAGGCGACTTCGGGGTCGAAGAAAGTCTGTTGCACGCGGGCCCACCCGGGGGTGTTGATGATCGTGAGCCACGCGATTGCGGCGAGCACCAGCGTGCTGGCGAGTGAGATCGCGACCGACCGCAGGCCCTGTCGACGACGGAAGGCCCGACGGCCGAGCTCAATCGAGCTCGGCTGCCGGGCCTGGTCGTCGTGCGAAGTCACTCCTGCAAACTACTGGAGCACGGGGGCGTCGGCCGCATCGGCCAGCCACTCGTCGGCGATCTCCTGCAGCCGGCCGCTCTCGCGCAGTGCGTCCACGGCGTTGGTCACTTCGGCGGTGAGGATGCTGTCCTTGGCCAGTACGAGGCCGAACTGGTCTCCGGTGGCCCCGTCTCCGGCCGGAAGCTGCCCGATGATGAGGCCGCCGGTGAGCTCGACCCCCGTGAGGTAGAAGGCCGTGGGCAGGTCGACGACGATCGCGTCGACGGTTCCGCTTTCGAGGGCGAGCTTCGCGTCGTCATTGGTGTTGAACACCTGTGCGCCTGCCGTCGGAGCGATCTGCTGTTCGATCGCGTCAAAGCTCGTGGTGCCCGTCTGAGCCCCGATGAGAAGATCCTTCAGGTCGGCGATCGAGGTGGCGCCTGCCGCGCGCGAGGTCTCGGTGGTGATGACGACCTGGGTGGTCTCGTAGTACGCCGAACTGAAGTCCACGTTCTCGGCACGCTCGGCAGTGATCGAGAACTGCTGGAGGTTGAAGTCGAAGTTCTTCGCACCGGGGGCGATGGCCTCCTCGAACGTGGTGCGCACCCACACGACATCCTCTGCCGCAAATCCGAGCTCTTCGGCGACGGCGTATGCCACCGCGGCCTCGAAGCCCTCGCCCGACTCGGGGGCGTCATCGATGACCCACGGGTAGTACGCAGGCTCGCCGGTACCGATGGTCAACTTTCCCTCGGTGATGTAGTCGCTGCTCGGGGTCGCTGGGTCGTCGCCCGGCGTGGTCGCGCACGCAGTGAGGGCCAGGGCGAGCGTCGCGGCGCCGGCCGCTGCGAGCGTGCGCGCGAAGGTGCGGGGCTGGGAACGGGTCATGGGATCTCCTTCTGGGCTGCTGTGTGGAACCATCATCGCGCAGCTGTCGCGCGGCGCCTGCACGGCGACGAATTGTTACCGGGATACGCTGGCTGCCATGACGGACGCGTTGCGCAGGTTCCGCGCCGCCATCGGTGCCATCGCCCGGAGCCCCGCCACCGTGTGGGGCGCGTTCATCCTCGTGCACCTCTGGCTCGGACTGCTCAACCTGTATGCGCCGGGCCTGCCGCTGGGCGACGTCACGCTCGTCTACAAGTTCTGGATGGAGCAGGCCTTCTACGCCGACTTCTGGGTCGGGATCGACAGCGTCTGGGTGTACCCCGTTCTCGCCCTCGTGCCGATGGTCGCGGCCTGGTTGTTTGGCCCCGAGCAGTACGGCAGCACCTGGTTGTCGATGATCATGCTGCTCAACGCCGTCGCCTTCGGTTTCGTCACGGGGTGGGGCCGCTCCCGCGAGCGGGTGCCGGTCGCGTGGTGGTGGATCGCGTTCCTGCTCTTACTCGGGCCGATCGCGCTCGCCCGGATCGACTCCGTGACTGTCCCGCTTGCGCTCATCGGAGTGCTGCTGCTCGCCACCCGTCCGGCCGTTGCCGGGGTGCTCATTGCCGTCGCCACCTGGATCAAAGTGTGGCCAGCGGCCCTCATCGCTGCGGCTCTCGTCGCGCTGCGGTCACGCACGCAGGTGGTGACCGCAGTCGCGCTGACGTCGGCGGTTGTGGTTGCGCTGGCTCTCATCCTCGGCGGCGGGGCCACCGTGCTCAGTTTCATCGCCCAGCAAACCGGGCGAGGGCTGCAGGTCGAGTCGCCCGTTGCCACGCCGTGGCTCTGGCTAGCGCTCGCCGGAGTTCCTGGCACCTTCGTGTACTACGACCGCGACATCCTCACCTACCAGGTCCAGGGCAGCGGTGTTGGGCTGGCAGCGACCCTCATGACGCCTTTGCTCGCCCTGGCCGTGCTCGTGGTGCTCCTGCTCGGTGTCCGTGCTGCTCGGGCGGGAGCATCCGCTGGTGATCTGCTGCCGCCACTGAGCCTCGCCCTCGTCGCCACGCTGATCGCGGTCAACAAGGTGGGGTCGCCGCAGTTCATCGCCTGGCTTGCGGTTCCCGTCGTGCTCGGGTTGGCGACGAGTGCGGCCGGGCACGGGGGCTCCTTTCGGTTCCCCTCGATCATCACACTCGTGATCGCCGCGCTTACCCAGTTGTTCTACCCCTACCTGTATGGCTCGCTGCTGGGACTGGAGCCGGTGCTGCTGGGTGCGCTCACCGTTCGCAACGCGCTCGAGTTCGTGCTCATCGGGTGGGCGATCGTCGCGATCGTCCGGTCCCCGCGCGCCAGTGTTGGCCTGGAGGACGCGGAGGACTGGCTCCCGTCGGTGTGGCCGTTCGAGCCCAGGGGCCGGCTTGAGTCGGCAGAGCCCGATTCCGTGCGGTCGTAGACTGGAGCGCGGCTCGACGGCGAGCGTCACCCACTCCCTGATCGGCCCTCCATGTCACTGTCTCCCGCGCGCGTGCGCCTCGCCCTGCTGTCCCTCGCCCTCGGCGGTTTCGGTATCGGCCTGACGGAGTTCGTGGCCATGGGGCTGCTGCCGAATCTCGCCGCTGATCTCCTCCCCAGCATGTGGTCGGCATCGCAGGAGCAGGCTCTTGCCCAGGCAGGCTGGCTGGTTTCCGCCTACGCCCTGGGCGTTGTCGTGGGGGCTCCCACGATCGCTGCCCTTGCCGCACGATTCCCCCGCAAGCAACTCCTGCTCGCCTGCATCGCACTGTTCACCCTTGGCACGGTCGCCTCGGCGCTGGCACCCACCTTCGAGCTCGTGCTGGTGTCGCGGTTCCTCGCCGCGCTCCCGCACGGCGCCTACTTCGGGATCGCCGCCCTGGTCGCGGCGAGCCTGATGGGTCCGGGCAAACGTGGACAGGGTGTCGCGCTGGTGCTCTCTGGCCTGACCATCGCGAACGTCGTCGGCGTGCCGGCGATCACCTTCCTGGGCCAGCAGGCCGGGTGGCGGGTCGCGTACCTCGCCGTCGCCGTCGTCTTCGCACTGACCTTCATCGCGGTATTGCTCGCGGTACCGCTGCAGGGTGGGGATGCCACCGCCACAATGCGTCGCGAACTGCGCGCGTTCAGCAGGCCGCAGGTGTGGTTTGCGCTGCTTATCGGCTCACTGGGATTCGGGGGCTTCTTCGCCGTTTACACCTACATCTCGCCCGTGGCCACCGAGGTGGCGAGTCTCGACGTGTCGTTCGTTCCTGTTGTGCTGATTGTCGTGGGCCTCGGCATGACGATCGGCAATTTCATCGGCGGTCGCGCCGCCGACCGCAACATCATGGTGACCCTGTTCGTGTGCTTCGGGGCCTTCGCGGTCTCCTTGGCGGGCCTCGCCCTCACGGCGCAGTGGACGGTCGGGCTGCTCTTCTTCGTCTTCATGGTCGGTGCCGCCGCCGCGGCGCTCTCACCCGCGATCCAGACCAGGCTCATGGATGTCGCGGGCGACAGCCAGACGCTCGCGGCGGCACTCAACCACTCCGCGTTGAACATTGGCAACAGCCTTGGTGCTTACCTGGGCGGCGTGACCATCGCGGCAGGCCTCGGGTACCTGTCACCAACCTGGGTTGGCCTGTTGTTGTGCGTGCCAGGCGTTGGCCTGGCGGTAATCAGCGTCCTGGTGCAGCGGGCGGGTGCTCGCCGCTCAGAAGTTGCGGGGCAGGTCTGACTCGACGAGGATCCCGTCCTCGATCGCACGCTTCCGCAGCGCCACCTTCGTGCCCACGTCGAAGCCGGCAACCCGGTACTTCTCGCGGATGCGCTTGAGGTAGCTCTTGGCCGTCTCCTCCGAGATGCTCAACTGGAAAGCGACAGCCTTGACCGGCTCGCCGCCGCCGTACAACGCCATGACCCGGCGCTCCTGGGCGCTCAGCTTGGGGGAGCCGCCGATCTCGGCACCGTTCAGGGCCAGGTCGAGTTCGGCCGAGACGAACGACTCACCCTTGGAGGCCGCCCGGATGGCCTCGACGATCATGCTGGCGTCCTCACTCTTGACGAGGTAACCCAGGGCGCCTGCGCCGAGCGCTTCACGAACCACATTGGGCTCGGAGTACGTGCTCATCAGCACGACCTTGACGCCCGTGGTTTTCAAGGTGTTGATCTTGAGTGAAACCGGGATGTTGTCCTTGAGGTCGAGGTCAAGCAAGACCACGTCGACGGGGAACTCAGGGTGCATGATCAACTCGGGCCAGGTGGGCACAGCGGCCACCATGGCGATGTCGGTGGCGGCGTTCCCGATCCATTCGGTGAGGGCGCCGAGCAGCATCCTGTGGTCGTCGACGAGGGCGACGCGGATGCGATCAGTCGAATCGGTCACGGTTTTCGTCCTTTGGTTGTGCGGGTAATCAATTATCAGCCGGATTGTCGACGAGACACTCGATATCGACCCTCAGGCTGGAGTTCTGGGTCGAGTCACTGTACTGCCCGACCCGTCGGATGGCGTTCCACGTGGCTGGATCGACACGATTTCGTGCCACACCCGTCGTCGTGATCACGATCGGCACCGTGATCTTCCGGTGGCCGTGGACCTCGGGTGACGGCCCCGCCGGACCGACTGCAATCGACACGGACCGGTTTTCGCCGGGTTTTGCGGTGTCGCTGACGAGGAGCCACACCGCCGAGAGCAGGCCGTCGCGCTGTTGCGGGTCAAGGAGCCCGGCGAGGCTCGACTTGTCGATGAGCGTCACCGATTTGCCGAGCATGTCGGATTCGGTGATCGCGTGGTACAGCCAGGTCTCCCGGCGACCTTCGATCAGGTGCAGTCGTAGTTCGGTGGCGAGGGATGCCGCCACCGACGCCGTCTTGGGATCCAGCGGGAGCTCGGTGTTGCCGTTGGCGACGGAGTCAAGCAGTTCTTCGGCGGCAAGGTCGAGGCGGGCGAGTTCTTCGGAGGCCATCATCCCGACCGCGAACCGCGGAGCCGACACGGTGCCCTGGACGAGAACCCGATCCAGCTCCACCTGCACGAGTCGCCGGAACCCGCGCACGATCACGACCCCGATCACCGCCGGCAGCGCGGCGAAAGCGAGTGTCGTCAGCTGGGGTGCGAAATCGTCTGGATCCGGGCGGGTGTTGATGATCATCGCGGTCGCGAGGACAGCCCCCAGCACACCCGTCGAGACGAGGATGTCTGCGGTGCGCCGCTGGGTGATGACCACGACGAGGGCCATGCCCGCAGTCACCGCGGCGGTTGCGTGGCGACCGATGTCGTGGAGCGGCCAGATAGCCCACAGGTCGAGGGCCATGGCAGCGACCAGCCCGACGACGAAGATGATGAACAGCCAGTCGGGCAGCCGGTCGCCCAGGGCTCGTGCGGTGATGAACACGGCCGCGACGACAACGAGGAGAACAGCCCAGGCGGCAGCGGCGGCAACGGGATACGGGTAGGTCGGCAGGAGACCGACAAACCAGACGATGCCGTAGACCGCTCGCAGACCGAAAATGACGGCCGCGCCAATGGCGATGAAGCCGGTGCCGAGGCTCGAACGGCGCGGCGCGGCGGCGCCGATGACGCGGCGGGTTGCGTCGGCTTCGCGGCGCCTACCGCGGCCCAGGATGACGCCGAGGGTGTTCTCTTCGGGGCGGGAGTACGTCATCGCGGAACCTCGAGCACGACGGTCGTTCCTGAACCCGGTGCCGAGAACAGCCGTGCTTTGCCCCCGACCTCCCTCAACCGCGCAACGACCGACTCTTTGAAGCCCAGCCGTGCGGAGTCGACGTCGTCGAGAGTGAAGCCCACCCCGGAGTCGGTGATCATCGCCCGCACCGTGGTTTCGTCATCGGTGATGGTCACGTGCGCCTCGGTGACCCCCGAGTGGCGGCGCACGTTCTCCAGGCACTCGGCGAGTGCGAGGAGGAAGGCATCCAGCACGTCGCTCGGCAGCAGGACCTGCCCCGTGCCATGCCAGCTGACCTCGAGCCCCATGCGGCCGAAGCGCTGCTTGACGGATTCGAGCGTGGTGCCGAGCACGGTTTCCTCGACGGCCTCGAGGTTGTACTCCCCGGAGGCCTGCGGAACCGGGGTGGCACCGAGCCTGAGTTGGCGCAGCAGTCGCGCGTCATCCGCAGACTGCTTGCGCATCGCGTCGGGGGCGACGCCGACGCCCGAATGAGCGAGCAACGTCAACGTTGCGAGTACCGTGTCATGGAGCAGGCGAGCCCCCTGTCGACGCTGGGCTTCGGTCTCACTGGCCTGGCGCTCGGCCCGATGTGCGCGACCGATGCTCGCGATGCGGCGGGCGGCCTGCGGCACCCCGGCGCTGATCCAGAAGCCGACGATCGTGCCGAGAGTCCACCCGAGCACGAGCAGGGCAACGGTGCGGGCGGGGAGCTGGTACGGCGCGAGGAGCACGGTCGTCGTGCTTCCGACCAGAAGGAATCCCAGGACCAACATCGTGCGACGCAGGCCGGTGGTGGTCAGCGCGATTGCGGTTGAGGCGATGGATGCGGCGGCCAGCTGGGTCACGGCCGAGACTCCCGCCGACCCCGGACCGTCGCCGACGAGGACCACGATCCCGATAATCGCGACTCCAATGACGATGGTCGGCACTGCCCATAGCGAGGAGCGGCTCGCCCCAATGCGGTACTGGCAGAACGCGAGAACCGCATACAGCGGCAGGCAGATGAGTACGGCTTGCGAGTCGGCCGCACCGGGGATCATGAGGCACAGGAGGGAGACGACGGTGAAACTCAGGCCGTAGACGCGTGCCGCACGATGAAGGAGCCGATCTCGCTCCTTTGCAATGAGTTCCATGGCCGTAATCGTCGCATGTCCCGCCCCTGAATTGGGGGTGCCTCACCGGCACGCGCGCGCGGTTTATCCGGTGGCGAACCGGCCTCCGCGCGGATCGGGGTCAGCCTTCGAGAAGCCGCTCGATTTGGGCACCCACGAGGCGGTCTTCGATGAGGAAACCGTCGTGGCCGAACGGCGAGCTGATGAGGTGCGGTTCGGTGCCGTCGATGTTCCCCGGGGCGTGCGCCGCGATATGGCGCTGCTCCGCGACCGGGAATAGCCGATCGCTGTCGATGGCGAGGATGAGAGCGCGCGCGGTCACCCGCGACAGCGCGGCAGCGGTTCCCCCACGGCCGCGGCCCACGTCGTGGGAGTTCATCGCCTCGACGAGGGTGAGGTAGCTGTTGGCATCAAACCGCCGGGTGAACTTGTTGCCGTGGAAGTCGAGGTAGCTCTCGACCGCGTATCGGCCGCCGCCGCCGAGTGGGCTCACCCCGCTCTGCCAGCTGCGTTCGAACCTGTCGTTGAGCTCGGTGGGCGAGCGGTAATTCAGCAGGGCCATGCGGCGAGCCAGCGCGAGCCCGCGGTGCGGCCCTTCGCCCTCCGCGGCGTCGTAGTAGTCGCCGTCGGCGAAGGCAGGGTCCATCCTGACCGCTTCGCACTGCACAGAGTTGAGCGCGATCTGGTCGGCGTTGGAGCGTGCGGGAGCTGCGAGCACGGCGACCCGGTCGAGGCGTTCGGGGTAGCTCACGGCCCACTCCAGCGATTGCATCCCGCCCATCGAACCGCCGATCACTGCCGCCCAGCGGTCGATGCCGAGGTGGTCGGTGAGGGCGAGCTGGGCCGCGACCTGGTCACGGATGGTGACGAAGGGGAAACGGGCTCCCCATTCGGTGCCGTCGGGCGAGGTCGAGGCGGGACCGGTGCTGCCCTGGCAGCCCCCGAGCATGTTGGGCGCGACCACGAACCAGCGCTCGGTGTCTACCGGTTTGCCGGGCCCCACGATCCCGCCCCACCAGCCGCCGGTGGGATGCCCGGGGCCGGGGGCGCCCACGACGTGGCTGTCGCCCGTGAGCGCGTGCACGATGAGGATCGCGTTTGACCGGTCGGCGTTGAGGGTGCCCGCGGTTTCGTAGGCGATGCGCACGGAGGGCAGCTCACCGCCGCGTTCGAGCGTCATCGCGCCGAGGGAGGCGAACTGGCGGTTGCCCACCGGGTCACCTTCCCGCCAGGCGCCTGTCGCCGGTGGCTTGCCCAGCACCGCTCGTGCGTTCGCTTCGGTGATGAACGCGGAGGGAACCGTGTCCTCGGGTGTCTGCCAGTCCATGTCTGGTCCAGTATCCCCAATATCCCGGCACGCCGCCGTTTGTTACGGCGGGCCGGGACGTGACAGCGCCGGCCGGACCTGGAGTCCGGCCGGC
>JBIITJ010000094.1:0-6369 GCA_044340535.1 Rhodoglobus sp. | reverse complement strand
TGATTCCGCCGCCCAGACGGCTTGGGCTCAGCGGGGTGTCCTGAAGGGCGGGATCGGCCTAAACGCGGCTCCTGGAGGCGCACAGGGGCGTTTCCGAGGGTCTTATGACGCGCTGCATGCCCGCGGGGGAGCGTGAGGGGGCAGTGAGCCCCCTCACCGGCGAGAAACGCCGCCACGCTAGTGCTTGGTCGCGCCGGTCACCATGGACAGGTCGATGCTGGACAGGATGCGCTCGGCGAGGCCTGCGGGGGAGTACAGGTAGTCGAAGTAGTGCCCCCCGATGACAATCTCAGTCGGCACGGGGCCGTTGTGGATTGGTTCTCCACTGTCGGTGCAGGTTCGAAGTTCGGTGTACCCGGCCTCGTCGATCATCTTCTGAGCGTGAAGTCGGGCGGCGGGGGAGTAGTTCCGATGGCTGTTGATCCCGTCACACATGAATGCGACTTCGGCGGGCAGCTCGTCACCTGAGGTGACGAGAAGGACGGTTCCCTTGCTGTCGTAACCGTCGGTCATGCCGTTGAAGCTGCGCCCTTCGTAGTTGCCGCAGAACAGCGCGAGGTCTGAGTAGGTGGGGCCGTCGATGTAGGTCACGCTGAGCCACGCGGATCCGGTGCCGGTGCCCATGCGGACGCTGAACTTCACTCCGGGCCATGCTTTAGCGAGATCCTTCCGCAGCATCGCGGCGGTCTCCTTGGTGCTGATGTACTGGGTTGTCATCGTTTTCTCCCTCGTCGTTTCTTTGGCCTTTCCGGCACAGAGATCGTTTGAGAGCGGGAGGCGCGTGAGTGATCCGGCTGAGCGGTTGCTAAGCGAAGGCGTGAGCCGGAGTCTGCAAATAGCGAATGGCGGGGCACGGGAGCGGCGTAGCGAACTACGGTCGTCGAGCCGGACAGGCCAGAGGCCAGAGGCCAGAGGAATTGTCAGCGCCGGCCTCCGTGCCGGCTCAGCTCTGTCAGCTGAGTGCCGCCGACCAGGCGGCTCCGCTCGGTGGGCGGTCTGGCCCCGACGATTGCCGGGGCCAGGTGCTCGTTAGTCCTCGAACTCGTCCGAGTCGACCTCATCAGCCTCGTCGGGGTCAGGCTCGGGAGTAGGGCGCTCAGCCGGGGTGGCGTCGGCGACGATCTGCTCCACGTCTGACAACGGGTAACCCCATGCGGCGAGTTGTGTGAAGTAGGCGAACGCGTCACGTCCGGGGTTTCGCCATGTGTGCTTTCCGGTGCTCGCCTCAAACCCGCCGATCACCACGGCGAGGGCGATGTGCCCGGCTCTCCCGGGCTGGCTTGCGGCGAGGGTGTCGAGTGGGCTTGCTGCCCAGTACGACTCGGGGGCGTCGAGGCTCAGCAGTGATGCCGCGAGCCTGTTGCCGTTGCCGATGGCTGCCGCGATGGTGTTGCGGTGTGCCGTGAGCGCCTGTGCGATGAAGGGGCTGGCATCCTTCGGGAGGGTCTTGCGGGACAGGAGCGTTGCCAGCCACTCGCGTCGGACAACTTCCGCCGATGCCCACGCCTTGTTGTTGGCGATGAGCGTCTTTCGCTCGGCCTTCTGCTCCTCGCTCATGGGTCCGCTGACGTTCCCGCTGGCGCTGACCTTCCTGAAGCCGTGCGCCTTGGGGTCGGTGACGTAGTAGGCCACGTCGACGTCGCCGGTGTAGAACGAGCGGACGTGGGCGAACTTCGGGGTGACGTCGGTCAGGTGCTCGACGGTGACCGGTTCGCCTTCGGCTGTGACCAGATCGCGGATGCTGGTGTGCTCTTTGTCGTAGTAGGAGTCCGGGCGGGATTCGAGGATGCTGTAGCCCATCTCGATCAGGGTGGTGCGCTCGGCGGCGACAGCGTCGGCGCGCACCCGGTTGTCGCGCTGGCGCTGCAGCTCGTGGGCGAACTGGTCGGGGCTCTCTTCGGCGTACTGGACGAGTCGGCTCACTGCGTCTTTGTCATCTTCGAACTCGATCAGGGCGGCTGCCTGATCGAGGGTCACTTCGTGCTTGCTGGCGATCTGACCGGCGAACTCGCTATCGGCGACCTTGATTCCCGCCTCCACGACGGCCTTCTTGACGCCCGTCTGCTTGGCGATTTGAGGAACGCTGAGGCCTTCGAACGCCAACTGCTGGAACACGGCAGCGCGTTCGGGTTCGGTCAGGTCGGCGCGGTGCTCGTTCTCGGCGAACTGTTCCACGAGCCGGGTCACGGTCGAATCGTCGCCCTCCACGATGTAGGCCGGGATGGTGGCGCGTCCGGCTTCTCGGGCGGCGAGCACTCGACGCTGCCCCATCCGAACGCTGACCGTGCCCTCGCTGCTGCGGCGGCAGACGACGGGTTCGAGGACTCCGAACTCGCGGATGCTGGCTACGAGAGCGGTGTCGACTTTCACGATCGTTCGCACGTTCGTTTCGACTTCGATCTGCGCGGGGTCGATGTGCTCGATGGTGCCGAGCGTGATGGTGTCTGTCATGGTTCTTGTCTCCTTGATCGACTGTTTTTGTTGCCGTTCCGGCACAGAGATCGTTTGGGAGTGGAGGCTGCGCAGTGCCTGGTCGTGGAATACCGCAGTGAGCGAAGCGAGCGAGGATATGCCGCGAAAGCCAGGAACGAAGCGGCCGGAGCGAACTACGGTCGGCGCGCCGGAAGGGCAACCTGGCAGGTTGTCACCAGGGCTGCACCGCCGTGTGCGGCGGTTCCGATGCGCTCCTTGGTGAGGGACGAGCCGGGGAGCGGCGGGCCGGCCCCGGAAGGGCCGGCCCGCCGTGGCCTAGAGCTCGGCGGCCTCCTCTGAGTTGGTGACGAGGGTTGCGGCGTGGTCTCGGATGAGGCGGTGTGTTCCGGCGGATGCCGCGCTGGTCACCGGTCCGGGCACTGCTCCTACGGGTCGGCCGAGGGTAGCGGCGTGACTTGCGGTTGCCAGTGAGCCGGAGCGCCATCCTGCTTCGGTGACGAGTACGGAGGAGCTGTTGGCTGCGATGAGCCGGTTTCGTTGCAGGAAGCGCCAGCGGGTCGGGGCTGCGCCGCAGGGGAGTTCGGAAACGACTGCTCCGGCGTCGACGATGCGGGTCAGCAATGCGTCGTGCCCTGCCGGGTAGAACCGGTCGACACCCCCGGCGAGGTAGGCGATGGTGCGCCCTCCTGACGCGAGAGCCGCCCGGTGTGCCATGCCGTCGATGCCGTAGGCGGCTCCTGAGGCGATGGTGTGTCCGCGGTCGACGAGTCCTGCGGCGATTTCCATGGTGATGTGTTCGCCGTAGCCGGTGGCCGCTCGGGCGCCGACGATGGCGGTGGTTTTCTCGTCGGTGAGGATCTCACTGTTGCCGCGGACCCACAGGGCGACCGGGGCGTTCTCGGCAAGATCGTTCATACGGGTGGGCCAGTGCGGGTGCTCGGGGGTGACAAGGGTTGCACCGTGCCGGGTCGCGGCGCGGAGTGCTTGTGCGATGTTCCCGCTGCTGAACCGGGGGACTGTGCGCTCTCGTAGCTGCGCGGTGCTCGGGTCGTCCTCGGTGTCGAAGATGGCCTGAACGGTCGCGTATGCGCCGATGGTTGCGACGAGCTTTCCGGCTTCGGAGTCGCCGGGCTCAAGCACGCACGACAGGATGACGCGCGCTACTTGGTCGGCGGTGAGGCCGTGGTGCTGCTGGTGAATGCTGTCGAGGGTGCTGGTCGTGGTAGTCATTGCGTTCTCCAAGTTGTGAGTTGTGCTTGCTGATGTTTGGGGGAGTGGGCCGACCTGCCTGTTTCAGGTCGGCCCACGGTGGTTGATGGCGACGCCTAGGCGCTGACGGCTTCGGCGGGCTCCTGCTCGCGCGGGCTGCTCACGCTTCGGCTGAATACGGCGGTGCCCCATGCGAGGTCATGGCCGATCGAGTCGCTTTCAACCTCGACGTTGGTTCCGGTCCGCTCGTCGCTCTCCCATTCGCGGATGCGGACGACTCCGGTGAGGATGATGCGCTGCCCTTTACTGATGGACTGCGCTGCGTTGACAGCCAACTGGCGAAACGCGGTGATGGTGTACCAGTTGGTGTCGCCGTCAATCCATCGGTTCTCCGTGCGGTCGAATCGACGCGTGGTGCTTGCGAGGCGGAAGGATGTGATCGGCAGTCCGTCGCTGGTGACGATGTGGCGCGGCGTCGTGGCGACCAGTCCTCTGAGGGTGATGGTGTCCGTCATGGTTTTCTCTCCTTGATCAACTGTTTCTTTTGCCTTTCCGGCAACAGAGATCGATTGAGAGCGGACGGCCTGGAGTGCCCGAGGGGTGCGGTTGCTAAGCGCAGGCGTAGCCGAAGTCTGCAAAAAGCGCCCGGAGGGCACGCAGGGTCGGGAGCGAGCTACGGTCGGCGAGCCGGAAGGGCAATTAGCTGTTTGGGTAGCTGGCCCGCTTGCGGGCTCCGTCAGGCAGCTTGAGCGGCCGTGATCCCCTAAAGAATCGCGCAAAAGTGAAGAGGTGGTGCCCACCTATATAGTTGCCGCCATGAACAGTGGGACGCCTTGGATCGGCCCGGATCAAGCAGCCAGGCATCTGATTACGACCGCCCAAGAAATGCTCCTCTCCCTCGCGACCAAAAACACGCAGAAATTCAATGTCGCCGACGCGGAACTGTTGTCCACCGCCACACGGCTCGAGCTCAGCCCGAGCGACGCAGCCCAGACAGTAGGCGTCCTGGCAGGGAAGCTCGTTAAGGCGATGCTCGACGACGCGATCGCGGGAAAACCAGGACTCGTCGAGGCTCTCACCGACGGGTCACTTACCGGCGATCCAAACGCCAATTACTTCGTCACACTCTCCATGAGAGTGACGATGGCCGCTGCGAAGGACGAAGATGGCGCGAAGCGACAGTCGTGGAACGAGCTCACCACTTCGCTAGACAATCTCTCCACACAACCTGAGGTCGCCGCGAGAGCTGCAAGGGCCCTCGCGGTTCGTCTAGCGATGGCTGAAACGACCTCGATGATCGCCAACATCCGAAACCGCAGACAGTGACCGAACAATCAGTGATGGATCAGGCTGCCTGAGCGGACGCGATCTTCTCGGTGCGCAGGATGCCGGCGGCGACCAGCCCAGCCGCAGCTCCGTGATCGAAGCGCCCAGCTCGAGCTCGAGGGTAGCGCGGGTAGTCGGGTCGATCGTTTTGCGCGAAAAGAGTGACGCCGGTGGGTGCTCGACGCCCTCGGCGCCGCTTGTGACGTCGGCGCATCCATGTCAGCTCCGCGTTCCACCATGCCCAGGTGCCGCGCTCGACGTCGTAACGTGCGGTTCGGTCTTCGAGGTAGCCAGCGACTCCCAGCTGAGCCGCCGTCTCGAAGCGCTGGTCTTTCTCGGGGCGAGACCATCCATTAGCGGCGCGAATGCTGAGATTGTGCCAGGCGAGGCGGCGAAGAGAACGGCGAACCTGGCCTACCGAGATCCCGCTGAGAAGGCTGAGCTCTGCTGGGGAGCGAGGAACTTCGGTAGACAGCCCGGCGTAGGTGCGGCCGGCCGTTCGTCCTAGAGAACGCGGGGCAGCGAACGTGTCGTGTGCAAGTTGCTGCAGAGAGTCGGAAAGCCGGTTAAGCCACCAGGTGCGGGCGTCGCTGCCGGCGGTGCGGGAGGGGCGCGTGGCCGCTTGTGACCACTTAGAGTCCGTTGCCTCTGTGGAGAACCTTCGGGAGAGTCGGTACGTCGCTCCGTGCACGCCTTCCGCAGCGTCCACGCGGACGAGCCAGGCGCTCTCAGCGTCTTGGGCGTCCTCGGGGCAGCTGAGGGCGATGAGGGCGAGACGGCAGGCTTCTCGTCCGTAACCGGTGTCACGGGCAAGACGGCGAATGTCGACCTCGACGATCTGGCGCGCGGCCTGGACGCAGTAGAGCTCCACGGCGCGCAGCACGGCGCGGTGGCTGTAGCGGCCGCGAGTTGTGCGGGCTCCACGGGAGTGGCCGTCGAGACCCCAGAGCCCAGGCATGGCGTCGGCGCGGGCCTCGGCGGTCTCAACCGCGCGGGTGACAGCGATAGCGCGCGCTTGGAAGTCCTCATCGTGGGCGTCGCCGGCGACCGGGTTGGATGCGACGTAGTAGACCATGCGGGCCCAGTCGGCCGCGAGGCGACGCTGGGCGACGCTGGATGGCACCGGGACGCGTCCTGAGGCGCCGGGACGGCTGCGGGCGTGCTCGAGGGCAGGGGAGTGCTCGAGTAGGGCCGCGACATCGGCGTAGCGCCAGCGTGCCCGGGCAAGGCCGGCGAGCACTGCCGCTTGAGTGGTGGAGCTGTCGTCGGCCGGGGCTTCGGCGATGAGGGTGCGAATGCGGGCGCTGGGTTCTCGACGCTTGCCGACGAGATAGGGGTGGCCCAGTTCGTCCCGTGCCATGCCGCGCACGATGCTGACCGGCGCCGCGGGGATCTCGGCCC
>JBIITJ010000093.1:0-6390 GCA_044340535.1 Rhodoglobus sp. | reverse complement strand
CACCGCCGGCCGCATCCACCGCAGCATCGCCGGTGGGCGCGAACGACACCGGCTGCCACTGCACGCCCTCGTCGAGCAGGTAGCTGGAGAGGATGCCGTGCATCTCGGGTGACTTCCCCGTGAGCAGCGCATGCTCCCCCTCGCTGACCAGCACCGGGACGCCCGCGCCGGCAAGCGCGCCGACATTGCCGGCGTGGTCGTAGTGCAGGTGCGAGATGGCCGCGAGAGCGAGCGACTCCACGGGCACGCCCGCCGCCGCCAGCTGTAGTCCGAGCCCTTGCTCCGGCGTGACCGTCGACTTGACGTGCCGCGCGTACACGGCGCCGACGATGCCACCCGGGAAGTACTTCTTCGGCTCCGTGGCCGACTCGGGCGCCTGGCCCGTGTCCCACAACACCGCTCCGCGCTCGTGCTCGATGAGCACCACATTGACGGGCAGCGGCTCCGTCCAGGTGCGGGAGGTGAACGTCCACAACAGGGTGGGCGTTCCTGTGCCCGCGACATTCTTCGGCCTCACGCGCACTTCGCCGATGCTGAAGACACGGATGCGGGTAATCGGCGACGTCGTCATGGGGCGAGCCTGCCACAGGGGTGTTTCGCGGTCGTTTCTAGTTGTTTACCCGTAGACGTAGTTGCCCGAAGAGTCGGCCGCTAGCGGCACCCCAGCCCCGGTGAGCGGCGCATCGAGACGGTTCCCCTCCACCACCGCACTGTTGGCGGTTGCCGCAACCGCCAGCGGTCCGCGCACTCGCGAGTTCTGGATCGTCCACTTGTCCGCAGCGATGGTGTATCCGGCGGTTCCTCGCAAGTCACAGCCGTGGAACGCGACATCCTCGGCAACCATCGTGGAGCTCGGCACATTGGCGATGTCTCCCGTGAAAATGCAGTCGACGAAGGTGAAGTCCCGGATGGTGGTCTTCGATGGCGCCAGCAGATCAGCAAGCTGGACGTTGCCGTCGAAGGTGTCACCGATGAAGGAGACTCGCTCATAGGTGGAACTGCTGACTTCGGTGCGCGTGCCGGTTCGGAACGCGCGCCGTGTCGAGGTGTATCGGTCTCGGTAGACATTGCCGATCGAGCGGACATGGTGCATGACGTAGTCGGTGCTGGCGGTGGACTCGGTGCGGAAGTAAAGCGCCGGGTTCGTCACGGTGACGGAGATCGACGGATCTGCCTCGACCACGTTGCCGAGGATGGTGATGTGATTGCTGCCGGCCGTCACGTTGATCCCTGAAACCCTGTAGCTGATCAGGTTGCCCTCGATGAGGATGTTGCGGCTGTGGAAGATCGCCTGTGGCCCGTCGGTGCACCGCGTCATAACGTTGTTTCGGATGAACCCGAAGTTGCATTCCCCGAATTCAATCATCTTGTTGCCGCACAGGTCGAGCACGCAGTTCTCCACGGACCAGTTGCGGTACTGCCCGTTCAGTCGGCTGTCTGGATAAGGTCCCGTCACCGCGCTCTTGGTGCAGCCAACAGCAATTTGAGCGTCGTAGATGAAGCAGTTGCGCACGTAGATGTTGTCTGAGTGGATGGTCTTGTCCGGCCCATCGTGCCGTGCACAGATCCCCATGAGGGAGCCGCCGCCGATTGACGAGTGGTTTACCGTGAGCCGAATGTCCTCGACGACGATGTTGGAGGCTGACTCAGTCTGACTCCCGACCCTCATCACATAGTGGCGGGCCGGGTCTGGCGCGGTGGCCGGGTCGAGATAGACGTGGCTCGCATACCCTTCGCCACGGATCGTGACGTTCGACTTCAGCGTGAGCGTGGCCTCACCCGTGCCCTTGGTCAACGGATAGTCGCCGGCGGGGATGAACACGATACCGCCGCCGTTCGCGGACGCCGTGTTGATGGCGGCCTGGAAGGCGGCGGTCCAATCCCCCGCAGTGCTGGACGCGCCCTGGTCGAGGACCGAGTACACCTCCGCGGGTCGAGGGAGCGCGGCAGCAGGAGCAGCAGCAGCTCGATCAGGAAGAAGGGCTACCGATGCTGCACCTGCACTCACCCCCAACAACCCGATCATGCCGCGGCGGCTGAATACGTCGGAACTGCTAGACATCGTTGTCTCCTGGTTGCTGGGATGAGTGGGGCGGTCAGTGTTTCGAGGCGAGCAGGTGTTCGGAAAATGGTTCGAGGAATGCCTGGAGTTCCGCTATCTCCGCCTCAGTGCACGGCGCGAGGGGCGCGGCGGAGTGCACAGGAATGAGGTTGCGGGCCCCAAGGATTGCCTTGACGCTCGGCACACCGCGTCGGATCTGGTGGATTCCTGTCAGCAGGGTCAGCACGTGCTGCGAGCGTTCGGCACCGTCGAAGTCACCCGCCTGGAAGCGCTCGATAACGTCGACGACAAGAGCCGGAGCAATGTTCCCGAGGCCAGGGACGACGCCGACTGCCCCCGCCTGGAGGGCGGCGAGGAGCAAGGTTTCGTTTCCCTGGGCGACGGCCAGGCCCGGGTGCCTGGCGGCGACCTCGACGAAGCTCTTCAGGAGGTCCAGGTCTCCGGAACTGTCCTTGATGCCAATGACCTGCGGTGACTCCGCAAGCGCCTCGAATGCCTCCACGGATAGTGGGTTGGCGTAACTCGGGACGTTGTAGACGACCAGCGGGACACCAAACTGCTCAAGCGAGCGGATGTGCTGCACTATCTCGTCGTCGCGGTGCCGAAAGTAGCCGGGCGGGCTGACCACCAAGGCGTCCGGCTCCGCAGCCAGCGCTATCGACGCGCGCTGGTGCAGTTCAGCCGTGCCCGCCGCCGAAACGTTGATCACGACCCGTCCCCGCGGGCGAAGGGCACGCCACGTACTGGTGACCTCGGAGAGGTAGCTCGCGATGCTGCTCGTCGGCAACAGCGCGCCTTCGCCGTTCGAACCCAGCAGCATGAGGCTCGTTGCCCCTCCTCGCGCGAGTGCTGCCAACAGCGGCTCGGCAGCGGCCGCCGAAGGCACCCCCGGCGACTCCATCGCCGTCACGAGAGGAATGGTCAGGTCGTCAAGCACGTGCATGTCAGTACCCCTTCACTTCAGGTAGGTCTGGCCAGTGCAACTCGAAGCCGTCGGCCACCAGTTCGTCCTGGAAAGCCCGCAGCAGCACGGCATCCTCATACACGTCAGCGGCTTCGTAGCCGTTGTTCAGGCAGTGGGCGGCCAGTGCTCCGGCCGCCTCGCCCACGTTCCATTCGACGGGGTGCAGGCGGTAGCAGCCGTTCGTTATGTGCGTGGTCCCGAGGTTCTTTCCCGCCGCGATGAGGTTGTCGCGGGTGGGAGACAGCAAGGCTCCCAAGGGGATCTGGAACGGTGTGGATGCGACGTCGATGTAGTTGTCGCCACCTGTGGAGGGATGCAGGTCGAGCCGGTACATCCCGATCCCGACGGTGTCGGGGTAGTCGACCGCTCGCTGCGAGCCCCGCAGGTCGAGGGAGATGTCTTGCTCGGTGATCGTCTTGCGGGCGCGAAGACGACGCGATTCCCGGATGTATGGTGCCTTGGCAAACCCGTCATCGGTGCCCATCACGTCCCCGCGCAGCCGGAGACCGGGCCACCCAGAACCGCCGTCCGGGCGGGGCGCTTCGGTCTGTAGCCAGTACAGCATCGAGAGCGACAGCTCCCGGGATCCGGCGAGGTGGCGCAGCTTCTCGACTTCCGGCACATCGATGATCGAACCGGGGATGTAGTCGATCATCGGCCAGTTGACGATCGTCACGTCGCTCGCGAGAAAACCCTCCACGAACGTGTCGCGCGCGAGAATGCGCCGGAAAGCCCAGAGCTCGTGGTCGCCCGGGTCCTGGCTTTGGTCGGCAACCACGCCGTCGGCCGCCTGGTTCGGGATGAACGAGCGCTCGACGGTCTCCAACGTTCGCGGATGCGGCGAGGTCAGGCTCAGAAGCGGAGCCGGCCAGAACGTCGGTTGGTACGCCCGCCACATGTCGTAGTCGGCGGGGCGTTCGATCGTGTTGTCACGCCCCTCCTCGTGGTCGACAGCAAAGACCCACGAGAACGCCTGCATGTTCTGCGGCTGCGCCTCGGCGGGTGCCGAAGGCTCGCCCGTCTCCGCCTGGGATTCGAAGCCGGTGACGTAGTCGGTTCCCGTGAGCGGCAGCAGGTCGCCCAGCTCTGTAGCATCCAGCACGAAGCCGGCAGTGGCTCGCACCGAACCGCCATCATCGCCGTCGAGCGTCACAGCTCGCACGACTGGCCCGTCAAGCTCTGCCGACCGGGGCCGATGCTTGAGCAGTATCCTCAGCCGACCTGAGGCGAGGTGTGGCGAGACCATCGCGTCAATCACAGCAACGGCCACCCGCGGCTCATGACACAGCTTGCTTACCCGGCCCAAACCGGGGTTCAGGTGTGGGTCGGACCGAGCCTGCGCGGTGAGCGGGTACCACTGGCGGTAGTAGTCGCGAATACCCTCACGCAGTTGCCGGTACGACGCCGTGCAACCGAACCTTTCGATCCATGGATGCTCGTCAGGCGGCACCCCCTGCGAGGTCAGCTGTCCACCCAACCAGTCCGTTTCCTCGGTCAGGATCACGCTTCGCCCTCGCCGGAGAGCCGCGAGCGCAGCCGCGACGCCGCCGAGCCCTCCGCCCACAACGAGAACATCTGCGTGCAATTCGACTGTCATGTGGTTCTTCCGTTCAGAGTTGGATATCGAGGGCCGCCGACAGCAGCTCACGGGAATAGTCGTCAGCCGGGGCCGTGAAAAGTTGCTCGGTTGGTGCAATCTCGACAACGCGTCCGTGTTGCATCACGGCCACCCGGTCGGCGATCTGGCGCACGACCCCCAGGTCATGGGTGATGAACAGGAGCGACAGGTTGTGGGTCGCCGTCAGCTGCACGAGCAGCCGCAGTATTTGGGCCTGGACTGAGACGTCGAGCGCAGAGACAGCCTCGTCGCACACGATCAGCCGCGGCCTGAGCGCGAGAACCCGAGCGATCGACACCCGCTGGCACTGGCCACCAGACAGCTGCGAGGGTCGGCGACCCAGCACTGAGTCTGGAAGCCCCACCTGGTCGAGAAGGCTGACGATTGCTTCCGTCACCGGGCCCGCGGGGGCTGCATCCGGATGCGCACGCCACGCCTCCGCGATCAGCGCGCGAACGGTCATGCGAGGGTTGAGCGAAGATCGAGGGTCCTGGAAGACCATCTGGATGTCACGCCGCTGGAGGCGGGACCGACGCGAGGACGCGGCCAGGTTGGTTCCGTCGAAAAGGATCTCACCGGCCGACGGGTCCAGGAGGCCCACGATCGCCCGGGCGACCGTCGTCTTGCCCGACCCCGATTCGCCGACAAGCGCAAGGACCTCGCGGGCACCCAGGGTGAAACTGACCTCGCTGACGACCGGGGTCGCGCGACGACCGCTTCCGTAGGTGACGTCGAGATTGTTCACCTCAAGCAGGCTCATGACAGCAACGTCTCTGCGTGATGGCAGGCCGTGACACGGCCGGGAACAATTTCACGCGGTTCGGGGCGTTCCACCCGGCAGATTTCTGTCGCCAGCGGGCAGCGGGGGTGGAAAGCACAGCCCGGAGGTCGATTGGCGGGGCTCGCGGGCGTGCCCGCGAGCGGAGCACTGATTTCCGATCGGGAGCTGACCGCCGGGATGCTCTCGGCGAGCGCCTTCGTGTACGGGTGCAGGGGCATCCCGAGTACTTCGCGGGTCGGGCCGCTTTCGCATACCCGCCCCGCGTAGAGCACGACCAAGTCGTCAGAGATGTGCGATATCACCCGAAGGTCGTGGCTCACGAAGAGTAGGGACAGCCCTTCCTCCCGCTGGAGGGATCGGAGCAGCTGCAGGATCCGCCCCTGGACGGTGACGTCAAGCGCCGTTGTCGCCTCGTCAGCGAGGAGGAGGGCCGGCTGGCCCGACAAGGCCATCGCGATCATGGCGCGCTGGCGCAGACCCCCGGACAGCTGGTGAGGAAAGGCCCGTGCGCGCTTCCGCGGCTCGGGAATTCCCGCCCGAGTGAGAAGTTCGACAACCGCATCAGCGAGGTTCTTCCCCCGCAACCCGCCGCGGCGGAGCAACTCGCCCACTTGCCGACCGACCCGCTGGGTCGGGTTCAGGGACGCGAGGGGATCCTGGAAGATCATCGCGATACGGCGACCGCGGAGTTCGCGCCTGCGACGCTCCGGCATTCCGACAAGCTCGTGCCCATCGAAGACGATCGATCCCTCGACTCGCGCTCCATCGGGGAGCAATCCGATGATTGTTGATGCGAGCATCGACTTGCCGCTTCCGGATTCGCCGATGAGCCCCGTGGTGAGACCCTGCCGGATGGTGAGGTCCACGCCGTCAAGGAGAGTGACCTCACGCCCGCTCGTCGATACGCTCACCCGGATGCCGCGCATCTCCAGGCTCCCGCCGCCCCGCCCGGACTCGGCCGGGGC
>JBIITJ010000032.1:0-29126 GCA_044340535.1 Rhodoglobus sp. | reverse complement strand
AACCGTGATGTCCAGGCCGTTGCTCAGAACATGAGTGCCGGCATCCACACCGATATCGATGAGGGCGTCGGTGCCTTCCTTCGCAGTCACTTCGAGCACGGCGTCGATGATGGTCACGACTTTGCCGCCGTTTGCCGCAGCAACCTGGCTGAAGGTTTGCCCGGCACCGGCAACAGCTCCCTGGGCCGCGTGGGCAGCCCCCGAACCGCCGAGCTTCGAGGTGACGATACCCACGACCAGGCCGATCGCGTCGCCGAGCACCCGGCCCAGCGACTCCTTACCGAGCGCGTACAGCGTGAGCGAGCACAGCAGGATCATGGCGCTGAGCGCGAGGGACGCGATGGTCAGTGCAAGGGCGAGAGGGGCCAAGGCGGGCACGAACAAAGCGACGATGGTCACGATGAGTGAGATCAGGTCGACAATGCTCTTGATGAGTTCGAGAAGCCCTCGCAGTTGCTCGATGAGCGGGGCGAGATACTTCTGTGCAAGTTCGTAGAGCTGCTGGACGGCACCCTGGATAGCTTCCCAGAAGTCGTCGTTGAGGCCGGCCTGTGACGCTGCGTCCTCAAGGCCCGAGATCGCGCGGTTGATCGCGTCATCCCGGTCGCTCCACGCGGCGTTGTACTCTGCCATCGCGGCCTGGTACTCCGCGGCGAACTCGTTGACCTTCCTGCGGGCTTCCTTGACGTCGGCGACGTACTCGGGGTCGGCCGCATTGGCAACGTTCGCCTGGATGAGCAGCATCGCAAGACGGCTCCGCCAATAGCGGGCGCTGTCGTTGTTGTTATCGATCCGGTTGCGAGCAGTGTTCGCGCGGTTCTGCGCGGCGGACAGCTCTGATCCGTAGGTGTACAGGGTCTGGGAGGCGCCTTCATAGCGCGTCGCGACCTTGTCGACAGACTCTTGTGCGCTGCGCGCCTTCTCACGAACCTCGTCAACGGCGTCGCTGACGGTGACGTGCGAGTTGGCGAGGGCCTTGAGCTCTGTGGTGGCATCGCGGAGTGCGTCTGCCGTCGTGCTGTAGGTCCGCGCGAAGCGGTTCACCACATCTGGTTCGCCCGGAAGTGTGCCCGGGATCGGGTCGTCCATGATCAGATACCTCCGCCGCCGCCGCCGCCACCCGATGCGGGTCCGCCGGACATCCCATTGCCGCCAGAACCGGAGCCGGTCAGGCCCGATGCAAGACTTGCGTCGACCTCTTCCAGCTGGGTGGCGATGTTCTTGACCGAGTCCCGCAACCACTCAAGAGTGTCGCGGATCTCGAACCGATGCTTGTTCCACGACTGACCGAAGTCGATGACCCGCCCGCCGAGCCGAGCATCGCCGCAGTGCGCCGAGAGGACGACTGTCGACTCGAGTTCGTTGCCGATGACGCCGAGCACGGTGGTGAGCTTCTGCTCGAGGAAGAAGAGGTCGTTGTAGTCGACCCTGAGCTGAGAGCTCATGAGCGTTTCCTTTCTGGTGTCGTGGGATGTTCGGGGGCGCGCTGGCTCCCGCAGGGCGGGAGCCAGCGACGTCACTAGCCCCGGATTGCGTTGGCGAGACCCTCATCCGTCTGCTGCAGGGTGTCTGCGGCGGAGGTGAGGAAGCTCGCGAGGCCCTCGAGGCCGTCAATGGCGCTCGAGGTGCCGGAGCGGAACTGCTCGAACGAGTCGCGGTACGCGGCAGACGACTGCTCTGCCTGGAAGCCGGCCGAGGTCAGGTTCTGGACCAGGTTGCTGAGCTCGGTGAGCTTCTGGTGCAGGTCTTCCTTGCCCGTGGTCAGGCGGCGAGCCGCGTCGCGAAGGTCGTCGTAGGTGACGTTGAGGTTGGCCATGATGTGCTCCTTCTTTTGGTTTCCCGCCGGGAGCGGGCTAGTGATTAAAACTTAGGGATGCGAGGCGGCTGGGTCGATGGGCACCACTCCCCATCACTGCGGCATGAACGGCAACTGCACGCGCGTGGCCTTTCCACGCGCGATGAAGTAGCCGCGGCCAGGCGGGAATTCCGATCGCGATACGCGGGGTAGCGGTGTGCGCAGCAGGTTCTCGCCTTCGAGGCCATCGGGTTGCAGGAGGAAGCCCGTGCGGGCGGCCTTCACCTCAGCGAGGATCGGCCAGGATGAACTCCACTGGCTCGTCTCAGAATCGGCGATCAACACGTGGTCGCTGCGCTTGACGGCCTTGATCAACTCGACGATGGATGAGTCGGCCGAGGTACTCAGGAAGTCGCCGATCTGCTCGATGACTACCAGCACCTTCGTGCCCGCACCCGTCGAGTTGACGACCGACGTGATCTCCTTGGCGAGGTCGGCGGCATCCTCGACGGTACGCGCGGTCGCTTCCCAGCCCGGCTGCGCCCCAATCGTGGACCGTGGGTTGCCGATGTAGTACCGCGTAACCTTCGGATGCGCAGCCCCGATCGAGTGGATGAGCCAGCGCAGGGCCGAGGTGCGGCCGCTGGCGGGCGGGCCAGCCAGCAGTATCGCGCCGGTGTCATCGAAGGGCATGGCATCGAGGGTGTCGTCGGAAACACCGAGCACAGGCTGGTCGCCGATTGACGTCGGGAGAGTGGCCGGGTCGATCTCGGTGGAGAGCGCGCCGATCGGCTCGGCCACCGCCCTGCCGGCGCGCAGCATCGCCTCGGCAAGGGACTGGAGCGCCTTGGACTGCTCCGCAACCCCGGTGTGGCCACCGACGATTGCGATCTGTGCCTCCATGCCGTCGACAACGGCCCTGCCGGGCGGCGAGGTCGACGACAGCACGTCAGACGGGGCGTCGAGGAGAGCGTAGGAGCCCTCGTCGGCAAGGCGATGCACCACGCGTCGCTGGAATGCTGACGACGTCGCGGTGTTCACGCTGCCGGGACGGTCGGCGGTAATCGCAACGTGGATGCCTACCGACCTCCCCTCCCCCAGGATTTGCTGGAAGGCCGCGTACCAGGGCGCCCGGGTCGGTCCGATCTCGAACTCGGTCTTGAACGCGGGGAAATTGTCGACGAGCAACAGGATGCGCGGCTCATCCGGAACCTTCGCGATGCGGCGGTAGTCGACGATCGAGCCGGCATTGGCGGCCGGGTAGCGCTCGGCTCGGGATTCGAGGATGCCCTTGAGCCGCTTGAGAAGCCGAACCACGCGTTCGGGGTCATCACCGTTGACCACCGACGCGACGTGCGGCAGTGCCTCGATCATCTTGAGGCCACCCGTCGCGAAGTCGAGTCCATAGACCTCCACCGGGCCGCCGCGGGGAGTGATGCCCGCAGCCGCGGCGAGGGTCCGCAATGTGACGGTCTTGCCTGTGCCACCGGAGCCGTAGATGGCGATATTGCCGTCGGAATCGGGGCGGAAGTACACCTCGTCCTGTCGCTGGAGGTGTGGCAGGTCGACAACGCCGAGCACCAGCTCCGTGTCGGTGCGCTGCAGCATCCGGGTCAGGTCGAAGACGGGCGCGAGTTCGTCGAGCCACGGGCGACGCGGGGCAGGAATCGGCACAGTCTTTGCAGCAGCGACGAGATTGGCCACGAGCCGGGCCTGGTCGGTGGGGCCGTTCTCGTCGGCCCCGGGAGCCTCCGGCTCCCCCGGGCGCTCCCACGGCTGCTCGGCACCGAACTTGAGCTCGGCGACGTCGACTGACGGGGCGCTCGGGGCATCCGTCGTCCAGCCGCCCGCATACGCCGACTGGAAGCGCGTCAGGCGGCCCGGCCCGGTCTTGGCGATCGCCCGGCCGGGGATGGACGGGTCGAAGGTACCCGCCACCTTGTCACCGACCACGTCGACGCTGTCGGACTCATCGGCCATCCGCAGCGCAACCCTGAGGTTGGTGTTGGCGCGCAGGTTGTCTTTGATAACACCGGCGGGCCGCTGGGTGGCCATGATCAGGTGGATGCCCAGCGAACGACCCCGCTGGGCGATGTCAACGACACCGTCGACGAACTCGGGCACTTCGCTGGCAAGAGCCGCGAACTCGTCGATCACGAGCACGAGCGCGGGTGGGCTGTCGGGGTCGCCGCGCTTCTCGAGATCGAGAAGATCCTTGGCCTTCTTGCGGTTGAAGAGGTGCTCGCGATAGTGCAGTTCGGCGCGGAGCGAGGTCAAGGCGCGGCGAACCAGGTGTGGGCTCAAGTCGGTCACCAGCCCGACACAGTGGGGCAGGCTGACGCAGTCTGCGAACGCCGAGCCGCCCTTGTAGTCGACGAAGAGGAAGGTCACCCGGTCGGGGCTGTACTCGGCTGCCATGCCGAGCACCCAGGCCTGGAGAAACTCGCTCTTGCCCGAACCCGTGGTGCCGCCAACGAGAGCGTGGGGGCCGTGGGTGCGGAGGTCAAGGTGGAAGGCGTCGACGCCCGACTGGCCGACGAGCGCACGGAGCTTGCCTGCGCGCCGCTTCGTGAGCGGTCCGCCCGAACGATCGTGGATGGAGTCGTTCTCCCGCCACCGCCCGACCGACACGGCAGGGTCGCTCGCAAGCTCCGGGCCGAGCAGGCTCAGCATGCTGACGGTGCGCGGCAGGTCGCTCTCATCGGCCAGGAATGCACCCGCGTCGACCACTGGCGCGAGGCGCTTGGCGAACACGAGGGCCTGCGGTCGACTGATCGGCTCGGTGCTGACAGAGACCACCTCGCTGCCCAGCCTGACAAGGCCGACGGTGGCGGTGCCGGGCTCGTCGTGTGCCTGCACGAATGTGCGGGTCACGGCGGGAAGCTGGGTGACGCTCTTGGCAACCCACACCGGGTAGACACCGGCATCGGCACCCCGCTCTGCCAACTGCACGAGCCGAGCGCGATCAACCGGGGCGTCGTCGGAGATGAGCAGCAGGATCGCCGGCGTCGCCGAGGGTGGAGCCGTGGCCACGTCGGCACCGTCACCGGCAGACGCGCCGGCCACCAGTGCCGAACGCTCGACGAGTGCCGCGCCGCGCACCTCCTCCTTCAGGGAGCGCTGCTGGATGAGTTCTTCGATGGACGAGAGCAGCGCATCCCCCGTTGCCTGGCTGTTGGCAAGGTGGGCTGCCTCAAGGGGACTATGCGGGGAACCGGAGTGCGGCAACCATTTGAGCCACTCGAACTCGGGTGTCCAGGCGTTGCTGACGATGGCTGCAACGACGAGCTCGGCGGGCGAGTGCAGGGCGGTCAGCTGCACGAGCACGCCGCGGGCTAGATCGGATGCCGGCCCGTGGGCGCCGGCAATACCGAGGGCACCGGAGAAGTACAGGTTCTCGGTCACGGGCACGCCCGTGATCATCCGGTACTTGTCTTGCGTGGCCTTGACGCGCTCGAGGAACTGGGGAAGCCCGGTCTCTTCGTTGTTGATCCGCACCCGGTTGCGGGATTCCATGGTGCCGATGCCGAGATTCACCGAGAGGAACTGCCAGTGTTCCGGGCGGCGGGTCCAGAGCAATGGCCCGAGGCGCATGGTCGCCTCAACCATCTCCAGGGTCGACGGGGACTCTGACAGGCGAGTTGCGCGCTCGCGCTCCACCTCCTCGTCGAGCCTGGTCTCGAGGTAGGTGGCGCGCTCGTTGAAGCGCTCGATGTCTTCCTTCTCCTTGCGCTTGCGGGCAGCGCGGGTCGTGAACCAGGTGCCGAGCATGAGCAACGGGGCCGCGGCGACGAAGAGGAACCGCTGCGGACCGGCGTTCGGCATCGCGAAGATCAGCACGATCCCCAGGACCAGCGGGGCAGCCAGGGCCAGCCACGGGAAGGGCTGGGGCAGCTGCTCGGCCGGCATCGAGGGCGCGATGAACTCTTCGCCCGGGTAGCGGGTTTCGACTCGCGGTGACCGGTTGAAAGCCACGGGCCCCGCATCAACGACACCCGTGTCTTCCTCGGGCTTGGCGATCTCGGCCTCGAGAACGGTGTCGCCGATCTGGACGCGCTCGCCATTCTCCAGGTCGACGCGGGTGACAACCCCGCCGTCAACCTCAAGACCGTTCGCCGAGTTGAGGTCGACCACCCGGATGCTCGAGCTGAAAACATCGAGACGAGCGTGGCGTTTGGAGACCATGGGGTCGGCGAGCACGATGTCAGACTCCGCGGCGTCCCGCCCGACCAGTTGGGTTCCGATGCTCAGGTCGAACGTCTTGCCGGTCTCCGGGCCCGCCACGATACGAAGCCGGGCCACCGGGCTGGTCGGCTTCGGGGCAGCCGAACCGGGTGCGACGACCGCGATGGTCGCGCCGGAGCCGACGGCGGCATCGCCCATGGCCGTCTCGGGGTCGAGCACCGTCTGTGATTTGCCCGAAGCGTCGGCGATACGCAAGGTGGAGGCCTGGGGTGCAGCACCGACCTTGGCCCGGTACGGGTCGAGTGACGCGATGGCAGCAGCGACCTCGCCGACGCTCGCCGCGGCATCCGTCGTCACGACGATGTCGGCCTCGGGGCCGGACGGCCGCTGCAGGGTCAGTTTGAGTTTCATGCGCCCTTCCCCGAGCGTGGTGTCGACGATGACATGCGAGCGACCCAGTCGCGCGCGGTGCGGATCCGGAACCGGCTGAGCAGGCGCTTGGCGCCGGTGACCGTTGACCGGGCCACCTCCACGGCGGCGAGCGCTTCAGTCCACACAGTATCGGTGCGCGCCTCGTCCACCTCTGCGCCGGAGAAGACCGCTTCATCGGTGGCGGCGGCGAGGCTGCGCAGTCGTACTGGCTCCGCTGACTGGACCTGGGCTTCCAGGCGCTCAGCAATGTGGATGCGCGTGAGCTTGGATGGCACGACGAACCCAAGCTCCGAATAGCGGTCGGTGAGCTCTTGCCATGCCCCCGCAACCCTGTCGTGGGCGGGCCCGGTGGTGCGTCGCTTGCGGGCCCGGCGCGCTTTCAGGAAGCCGATGACCAGCAACGGGATGAAGAACAGGGCGGCCGGGATCAGGATGCTCAGGCCGAGGACAATCACCCAACCAGGGAGGATGAAGCCGAGCCCGTTGTCATCGTCATCCGACTCTTCGAGTTCGACCGGCGACAGCAGGTCTTCGTCGTCGTTGTCCGCACGCGGGGGCTGTCGCACCTGCGGCTGCGGCTCGCTCTGCGGCTTGGGCACTTGGTCCTGCGGGATGTCGGTCTCGTCGGGGGTCGGGTTGAACGCCACCCAGCCGACGTCGGCGAAGGCGACCTCAACCCAGGCCGTCACGTCGTCGCCTGTCACCTCGACCGTCGACTGCCCCTCGGCGATTTCGGGAGCGAATCCCATCACAACGCGGGCCGGATACCCGAAGCTGCGCGCCATGAGGGCATACGCGGAGGCGTACTGCTCCTGGTCGCCCACCATCTGGTTGCGTTCGAGCAGGTCGGTGATGCGGTCAGCCCCGTGGCCAGCGCGAGACGGGACGGAGTCAGAAGCACGACCGTGGCTCAGGAAGCCGTTGTCGACGAGGGCCAACCGG
This sequence comes from Rhodoglobus sp., assembly GCA_044340535.1. Classification (GTDB taxonomy): domain Bacteria; phylum Actinomycetota; class Actinomycetes; order Actinomycetales; family Microbacteriaceae; genus Rhodoglobus. The sequence continues at coordinate 21,772 of JBIITJ010000032.1, read as the reverse complement.
ATTGCCTCAAGTTGGGCAATGGGGCTCGTGCTGCTGCCGGCGAACTCCTGTGCCTTTACCGTGACGATGTCGGGACTGCCGTTGACCGACGGCAGCGGCACCGGGGCGACCTGTGCGTCGGCGAGGTCGGCCGGGGAGAAAAGCTCCTGCACCTCGGCATCCATCGTGTAGCTGTCGCCGCTTTTCAGCCCGCTGGTGAGCACGCCGGTTCCGGTTGCCGGGTTGTAGCGGAGGTCATCGCTCGCATCCTCGGCATCACCGCCCGTGAACTGCAGGTCGGTCGCGTAGCCGACGGTGGGGATCCAGACGTCGTCGTAGTCCTGGATGGTGAAGGTGACGTCGGCGCGTTCGTCCGGCGTGATGAGTGTGGGTTCTGGAAGCGAGCGTCCGACCAGCTGGAATGACCCTGAGCCCGCGGCATCCGACTCCGGCCCCGTGACGTTCCAGAGTTTGCCGGTGAAGGTGTCAAGCGCAGCGAGCCGGATGACATCGCCCAATTGCAAGCCCTCCACCGTGAAGAGCACCTCATCGGTGACCTCTTTGGTGTAGTGCCGGTACCCGGCCAGCGGGCTCGGATAGTCCAGCGGATCAAAGGGCGGCTCGATCTCGTCACGCAGCACGAAACGCTGGTCGTTGGGGGGCGCCGCCCACAGCCCTGCCGCACCGCCGAGCAACACCGACCCGGCCACGATGACCGCGGTGCCGGCCAACTTGCGGTTGCGGAGTTTTCCTGCCCCAGCCTGTGCCACGGAGTCCCCCTGGCGGCGCCAGCCCAGCCAAATGAGTGCGAGAACACCGAACACGATTCCGCGCAGCCCGGCCTGGTACGGCTCGTCGGTGCCGATCAGGATGCCCGCGAGGTAGAGCGCGACCGGCGCAATGAGGGCGACACCGAAACGCCAGGCCGCACGTGGTCGGGAGGAGAGCCAGCGCGTGGCGAGCGTCGTCGACAGGAATGCCACGAACCAGGCCGCGAAGTACGGCACCACGGCGATGTATTGCGGGGCTCCCACAGGTGTGCTGAGGGTGACGATGTCAGACCAGCCGTAAACGGTACCGATCGCGAGGCTCGCGAGTGACTGCAGGCTCGGCAGCACGACGAACAGCGCCTGCCCCGGCACTGCCAGGGGGGTTCCGACCAGGAAGTACAGCACGATTGCGCCGAGCACGGTCGTGAGCGCGCCCAGCCGGAACAGGGATGCCCCGATGCCCGTGATCGCGCCAAGCACAAGCCCGCCGAGCCCGGCGAGGAGGAAGCCGTACCCGCCGAACGAGGGCTCAAAGCCGATGACACCGAGCAACGCGAGCACGAGCAGCACCGCGATGTCGGCCCAGGTGCGCCCGGACGGAACCCGGAGGCCGGTGGTCGTCCCCCCCGCAGACTGGCTCATGAGCTCAACCCCCGCACCAGCCGGGACAGGTCGTCGAGATTGCCCACGGTGATCACCGTGAGGCCCGCGACCGCGCCGATCTTGGGCTGCGCCCCGAGCTCCACATGGAAGGCGACCTGGCTGGTGTCGGCCCCGAACAGCGACTGCACGCTGCGATACTCCGCGTTGCTCATCTTCGAGCCGCCGATGATCATGACGACGCTGGGGTTGGGCAGGCGCTTGGTCCGCTCCCGCGCGAACTCGCGAATGGTCGGGTAGAGCTTGCCGACGGGTTCGATGCGGCAGGAGGCATCCAGCATCGATGTCACGGTCTGGGTCTTCCACATGCCGGACTCGCTGACCACGTTCATCTGTGTGCCGTCGCGGATCACCTGTGCCGCGATCGACGCCGTAACGGAGATGGCGAGCTCGAACTCTTCGTCTGAGGCGTACAGGTCGCTGCGCGTGGCGTGGATCATGGTGAGCTGCGAGCGCCGGGTCTCTTCGAACTGGCGGACCATGAGCTGGCCGATGCGCGCGGAAGTGCGCCAGTGCACGTAACGCCGGTCGTCGCCCGGAACGTAGGGCCGCAGGGCGTGGAAGGCGATGTCGTTGTTGGTGATCTTCTTCGAGACCTGGCCCTCGAGATCGCGCACGAGACCCGCGGCCGAAGGAACCAGCCGCACGGTTTTCGGGTGCACGAACAGGTCGACCGCGTCGGCCCACCTGAGGGCTCGGCGAAGCAACCCGATCTGGTCGCCGCGCACCGACTCCGCGGGGCCCGCCACAATGACGGCACGACGGTTAGTCGGAACCGCGAACAGTTCCTCCTGTTCCTGCTTCGGTTTCATCGCCGGCAGCTGGAACTCGGCGATGCCCTTACCGACGGGCAGCTCCATGCGGGTTGGTGGCAGGTTGCGCTGCCCGGTGTTGGTGACCAGCATGCGCCCCATCGCTCGGTCGCCCACCACGACGCGTCGCGGGTTGAGCTCGATGAGCACCCCGTACGACGCCCGCCCGAACAAAAACAGGGTGCTGATAACGAAGGCGGCGAGCATGATCGTGCCAAGGTAGGTGAACTCCTGCCACCCGAACACGAAACTCAGGGTCAGGGCGACAGCGGCCACGACGAGCACGAGCCATCCGGTAGCGGTAACCACGGAGAGGATCGGCTTCAGGATGCGCCAGGCGCCCCGGATCACGGGCCCGACGACCGCCCACACGACCCGTGCCGCGCGCACCACGGATCCCCCGGCCGCGCGCAGCGGTCGAGGCAGCCCGGGAAGGCGGTCGGCAAACGTCGTCATGTGTGGTGGTTACGCAGCGCGGTAGGCCGGCGGTTCGATGTCGACGAGGATGCGCTCGATGATGTCGCCCTGCTTGACGCCGGCGAACTCCGACTCCGGGTCGAGAACGAGCCGGTGGGCGAGCACGTGTGTAGCGAGATCACGCACGTCATCCGGGGTCGCGTAGGTGCGGCCCTGGGTGATCGCCCAGGTCTTGATGGCGCGGGCGAGCGCCATGGCACCGCGCATGCTCACCCCGAGGTTGACGTCGCGGTGCTTGCGGGTGGCATCGACGATGTCGCTCAGGTACTGCATCACCGATTCATCCACGAACACCTCGGTCGCCAGCGCCGACATCGCGACGATCGAGTCAGGCTTGATGATGGGCGAGACGAGGGATGCCCGTGCGCGCGTCGCCGAATCCATCAGCAGCGCGACCGCGGTCTTGCCGTCGGGGTAGCCCAACGAGGTCTTGATCAGGAAGCGGTCGAGCTGCGCTTCAGGCAGCTTGTAGGTTCCAGCCTGTTCGATCGGGTTCTGGGTGGCGATCACCAGGAAGGGGGCACCCACGGAGTGGCCTTCGCCGTCGATCGTCACGACGCCTTCCTCCATGACCTCGAGCAGTGCGCTCTGGGTCTTGGGGCTGGCGCGGTTGATCTCGTCCGCCAGCACGATGGAGGCAAAGATCGGGCCGGGGTGGAAGGTGAACTTGCCCTTGCCCTGGTCGTAGATCTGCACGCCCGTGACATCCGAAGGGAGCAGGTCGGGGGTGAACTGGATGCGACTCGTCGTGCCGTCGAGGGTGTTGGCGAGCGCCTTCGCGAGCACCGTCTTGCCGGTCCCCGGGAAGTCCTCAAGCAGCACGTGCCCGTCCGAGATGAGCGCGGTCAGCACAAGGCGGATGACGTGGTCTTTACCGACAATCGCCTTGTCGACGTTGGCAACGAGCTTCTGGAACGCGTCAGCAAACCACGTGGCCTGCTCCTGGGTTACTGGCATATCTGCCTCTCTGTACTCTTCATGTGCTTGCTAGAGGTTGTTCCAAATCGCACTGCCGGACGCCTGTCCGACGATGTCCATTCGGACCCATCGGTCACTCGTGTTGTAAGTATTGCCGAGCGTGTATGTCACCTGGATCGAGCCGTTCGACAGGGCGACGCTCGGGTAGTCGCGCTGCTGCGCCCAGCTGGACCCGTCTCCGCTGGTGTAGATGATGACCCTGTAGTTGCCGTTGGGGATGTTCGCCGTGTTGGCGGCAACGCGGTAACACACCGAGGGGTTGCTGCATCCCTCTACGCTCGCGGGGTCACCTTTCTTGATCGAGACACTCTTGACCGGCTCGGCCGCGAGGCTTACGGTGACGGGCGCGCTGGGGTCACCCGCCCCGGACTTGTTCACGGCGCGGACCTCGAGCGTGTGGTTACCGGTCCCGCGGTTGCCAATGCTGTGGCTCGTGCTGGTTAGCTTGTCTTCCCAACCACCACCGTTGTAGCGAACCTCGTAGCGGATGTTCGCGGATCCACCCGGGTTGGCCGTCACGGTGTTCCACGTCCAGGTCACGGTTGACGGCGAGTACGTGCCGCTCGCGGGCGAGGAACTGGTGATCGTCGGGGTTGCTGGCTTGCCCTGTTCCGTGATCTCACCGGGTGCCGACGTGCCCGTGGCCCCCTGCCGACCCCCGTCGTTGACGGCATAGACACTGATCCTGTAGCTGCCGTCGGCGAGCCCGGTGATGGGGCCGGTGGACGTTCCCGTCGTGTTTCCCGTAGAGCCGTTCGTGGCTGACCAGAAGTAGGTGGTGGTTCCTCCGGTGCCAGCGACCGCAGCCCAGGAGGCGGAAATAGTGCCACCGGGCGCCCAAGGGTCATCGACGCTCATCACGGGTGCCGGGGCCGCCGGAATTCCATACGGCGTGACCTGGTCACTCGCGATGGACCATTGGCCCCAGCCGTTCTCGTTCATCGCACGGGCCTGGAACGTGTAGGGGGTGCCGTTGGTGAGGTTGCGAATCTCGCAGTACGCGCCGGCGGTGCAGCCCGTCGTGATCGCGTTGGTCTGGACCGTGCGCACCTCGTAGGCGGTGATCTCCTTGCCCTGGGTGTTGGGGGCCTGGAACTGGATGTAGGCCTTCTGGTCGTCACCGATGGCTGACTGGATGCTGGGCTTCTGGACCTGCGACGGGACATCCGTGATCGTGAAGGTGACCGTGCCATTGACCCGGCGATCGGCGTCCTCGGTCGCATCCTCGACCGTGTAGACGATCTCGATGACCAGGTACGGCGGCGAGGACGCGGGGGTGATCCGCAGCTGCGAGTCCGTGAAGGTCACCGAGCCAACGTTCTCGGAGTTGGTGATCTCCGCCGCAACGATTCGCAGCGGCTCCCCCGTCGTCTGGTACGGGTTCGAGTCATTGACCAGCGGATCCACGGTGAACGTGGAGACCGGCCGCTTCGTCTCCTGCGCGTCGGAGACGGCAACGGCCAGCGGCCGCGTCGACCCGACCACCGTGACGTTGATGGTGCCCTGGACGGTGAACTTATCCCAGCGCAGCGTGACGCCGACCGTGTAGGTCGTTCCCTTGGCAGTGTTTCGGGGTACCGACAGGGCCAGCTGCGAACCGCTCAATTGGGCAGAGAGGGTGGCATTCGAAGGTGCGATCTCCGAATACGTGACCTGCTGCAGGATGGTCGGGTTCGGGTGCCCCGTCGACGCCCGCAGGTCGATCGTGGTGGTCTCGCCGACCTCCACCTGCACGTTGGGAGTGGTGAACTCGGGCGGGGTGTCCCGGAACTCCGGGTCACCGACGATGATCGGCAGGGTCAGGGGGGCGCTGATGCCCTTCGGGTCGTTCTTCGAGTCACCGTCGGATACGACGAAGCTGATCGAGGCCGGCCCCCGGTAGTCCAGAGCACCGGTAAACCGGATGGTGTTCTCGTCGACGTAGCTCGACTCACCGTTGCTCTGGATCGAGGTGACGGTGTTCGCGTCGTAGATGTGGCCATCACGGCCCGACGGGATCACGAGGATGTCTTCGAGGTTCCACTCCCGCGTCTCATTCATGCTCACGTATTGCACGGGCAGCGCCGGGTCGATCTCTGGCGGGTTTGCGTAGTCTTCGTCGACCGCGGCCGGAACCAGGATGAACGCCATCGCGCTGAGGTCGTCCTCGACATTGGTAACGCGGTACGCGATTGCCTGCCGGGACTCCCCCGGAGTCACCTCGATCTGGCCGTTCTGTTCGAGCAGCTCGCCGGAACCGGCGTTGGGGCCTTCGAGTGTCACCTCGAGATCTTCGGTGTTGCCCGCAGGGTTGAAGGCAAAGCCGTCGAAGATGTCGACGGTAATGGACTGTTTGCCCGCAATGTCGGCGGTGAGGATCGGCAGGTCGTCGGCGGATGGTGGCAGCAGCGGGGCATCCGGAGTCACCTGCACGAGCACGTAGCTCATCGCGCTGCCGCCGCGGTCGTTGGTCAGCTCGTACCGCAGCGAGAACGACTGCACCTCATCGGGAGCGGTCACCACGAGGTACTGGCCGCGCACCACCGTGGCGTCAATGCCCTCAGGCACATCGACGAGCGCCTCGGAGACTTTGATCGGCGCGCCCTGCGGGTCGGAGTCGTTGGCGAGCAGGTCGACCTGTGCGATGCGGCCGGGCCGGATGGAGACGCTGTCGGGCACCGCGCTCGGGGGCTGCAGTTCGCTGGGCGGTGGGATGACCGCGATCTTGATCGTCGCCTCGCCGGTAGCCCCGAACGCGTCGTAAACCTGGTAGCTGAACTCGTCCGTGCCCGTGATCGCCTCGGATGACTCATAGATGAAGTAGTCGTTGCCGCGCTCGGCGATCGCACCGAGCGCGGGGGGCCGGGGGAAGTTGAGGAGCTGGGTCGAGTCACCGTCGGGGTCGATGCCCTGCATCGGGATGTCGATGCGAATGTTGCCCCCGGCGAGCACCCGCCCGATCAACGGACTGGGCACGGGGTCACGATTGCCGTCTTCGTTGAGCGGGGTCACGGTGAAGATCGCGGTGGCCGAGGCCGTCTCCCCGAAAGGATCGAGAACCCGGTAGTCAACCCGGTACTCACCAGGGGTAGTGGGGGCCTGGAAGCGCAGCTTGTCTTTCGCGACGAAGGCGAGGCCCTCAGTGGGCTCGGTGATGAGGTTCTCGTCGAGGAACATCGTCGTGTCGTCGGGGTGGAAGTCGTTGGCGAGCACGTCGAGCGTGATGATGTCACCAACGCGAACCGTCGCGGCGTCGTTCGCGGCGACCGGCGGCTGGTGCTTCGTCAGTGCCGGAACGGGCACGACGGTTACCCCCGCTGTGGCGGACAGGGAGCCGTCGGAGACGGTGTAGGTGAAGTTGACCTGTTCGGTGAGCGCAGCTGGCGAAGTGATCCTGATGAGGGTCGACTCGAGCAGCTCGACGACGAGGCCCTTCGCACGGGCGTCCGCGGGGACGTCGACAGCCTGGATCGCCAGGATCTTTCCTGTTGGACTCACGTCGTTCGAGAGCACGGATATTGTGACCGGCTCCTCACCGCGCAGGTATGCGGTGTCCTTTACTGCGACGGGCGCGATGCCTTCTTCGAGAGGCTTCTCCTGCACATCGATGCGGATGATGCCGACGCTCGTGTTCGCGGCCGCCTGCAGGGTGTATTTCATGTAGTAGATGCCGGGGCTCGATGCGGAGAATGTCACTTCAGCCCGGTCGGAGTTGAACGAGGCCACGGCCCCGCTTTCCGGTTCGTCGAGCCCGACGAGTGAGAGCTGCGCCCCCGACGGGGACAGGTCGTTCTTCAGGGGCTCCACGAGCACGGTCTCGTTGACGAACGCGGTCTCGAAGTCAGGAGTGCCAACGGGATTAAGGGAGCCAGCAGGCTCAACCGTCACGGTCAGGGTGCCGACAACCGGGGTACCGTTGCCGTCGCTGACCTGGAACTGCACCTCCTTTTCGCCGAGCTCAGACGTCTGGTGGGTGAAGGTGATGAACCCGTCGGGAGTGAACCGCACCAGGTCGCCCGATTTGGGACTCGCCCCCACCAGGTACAGGTCGTCGCCGTCGGGGTCCCGCCAGTCCGAGAGCACGTTGTAGCTGATCGTCTGGTTCGCCTCGACGCTAACGCCCGGGAGCCGAACTGAGTACGGGTCTTCGTTGATCTCGGTCGGCACCACGCGCGCCGCCACATTGGCTGAAGCGGTGCCGCCACGGCCATCGTCGACGGTGTAGTTGAACGAGATCGTCCCGACGAAGCCCTCGACGGGAGTGAACTGGAGGGCACGGCCGCCGTCGATGGGATCGAGCGTGCCAGTGGTTTCGGCGATCGAGTCGTAGTTCGAGATGACCAGCACATCGCCATCAGGATCGGAGTCGTTGTCGAGCACGGAGAAGATCGTGGTGCGGCCCGGGCGAACACCGAATTCGTCGTCCTGTGCGGTCGGAGGGCGGTTGACGTCCGTGCGTTCGGCCAGGGTGTCTTCGAAGGATTGGATCGCCGACTGCTCTTCGCCGATCTCTTCCGACTCCTCTTCCACCGGGGGCGTCACGTCGTCCCAGTTGTCGACAAGGCGCATGTTCTCGCTCGGAATCCACACGTTGCCGTTGCTCAGGTCGTTGAGCGCGATGACCGAACGATTGACGCGGAACGCGAAGAAACTGCCCTGCGTGGGCTGCTCGATGTCTTGCGGCGCCGGGTCCTGGCCCTCACACGACAGCAAGTATTTCTGGTAGTCGGCCCAGGCGCCGTGGGCACAGCCATCCTGGTTCACGGGAGCGGCAACGCCGTCGAGGTCGGCGGCAGTGCTCTCGAAGCCGGCGGACACCCGCTCGATGGAACCGTTGCCGAGAGTCACCCGGACGAGTGAATCCGCGGTGGCCACGATCGCGAAACCCGAATCCGGGCCGGTCAGCTGGAGTTTGAGCCCCTTCTCTTCACCGAGGCGGTACTTCGACCCGCCCTCGGTGACAATCTCGTTCGAGGTCTCGTCGAAGGCCACGGCCTGGTGACCGACGGCCGCAAGCTGGAACTCCCCGATCGACGGGAAGTCTTTCTCGACCGGGGCCTCGGCGAGGGAGGCGATGCGGTACAGCTTCTTCTGCTCGCTCGATATCGCGATGATCTCACCGTCGCGGGTGACCGTGATATGGGCACCAGCACCCAGTTCGAGAATGGGCGGGTTGGAGACGTAGTTGAACTGCAGGTCGCCCACCGAGGGGATACCCCAGAGCTGGCCCTCCGGCGACATGATCGCGATCACCGAGCCGCCGTAGGCAACCTCGGCGCCGATCGGGATGTCGATAGCCGAGGTGACTTCGGTGGACGCGGGGTTGACTGACTCGATGCGGCCGGCATCCGGATCATGCATGAACAGCGTGTCGCCGTCCTGCATGACGTCGAAGTTGGGCGTCGAGGCAATCACCGAGCCGTTGAGTTCATTGATCTGGCGGTTGAGGCGGCCGCCGAGCAACTGGTCGCCGTTGGTGACCCAGACATCGCGGGAGGTCAGGTCAACATCGGAGACCGGGAAACCGGGGTGAAGGGCTGCGATCGTGAGCGGAACACCAGCGATGACCGCGATGACGAGAGCGGAAGCTGTTGTCTTCCGGGCCTTCACCCATGTGGTCAGCGCGCTCAAAGATGTACCCCTGCGTTGATCGTCGGCAGCCACCCACTTCAATGGGTTTTCGTCAACAACCTAACACGCAGCTACCGGTATATCGCCTCCTCGGCATGGGCAGCACTACCCATCCTGCTCGCCAATATCCGCGTGTTCACGCTCGTTTTTCTCGAGCAGGTACAGGTCTTCCTTGCTCACCAGGCGGGTCGCCACCGCGTACTCGACCAGGCGAAGGCGGCGGTTGGTCGCGAGGTTAGTCTTGCCACCCCGCAGCCCCTGTACCCCGATTTTGTCGAGCTTGTCACACACATTGTCGAGTTTCCTGTTGAAAGTCGTCATCGACCAGTGCAGCCGCGCCGCCGCCTCGGCAGAAGTGGGAATCTCGTTCCGGCCCGGGGTGTCCTGTCGCAGCACGTGCTCGGCGAGGGAGACGATCAGCAGGCGCTGCGTCGTCGTGAGCGCAACGGGAGTAATGGTGGTCTCCCCGCCCCCGTCGTCGCGAACCGCGGAGGTCGTGAAATAGTCATCGGGCGAGTGGATGGTGAACTCGTAGGTGGTCGAACCCGCGCTGAACAACACAAGCATCTGGGGGAAGACGATGGGCAGGCGGGCGCCCGGAGCCAGCCACGCCTGGACCTGGCCCGTGGCATCCGTCACCGTCGCCGTCAGCAGGTTGCCGACGTTGGCGAGCCACCACATTCCGAAGTCCTCGTAGATGCGCAGGAAGCGGCGGTGCAGGTAGGGGTTCTCGTCGATGACCAGGTCAGACTCGCGCCCAATGTGGAAGTCGTTGGGGTGGGCGACCTCGTACCACTCGCCGCAGAACTCGATCTTGAGCGGGGTCATGCGGGGTAGCACGTCTCGTAGGGGTTGGCCGAGAGCTTGCCCGACCTCAGGATGCTCACCTGGATGCAGACCGTCGAGCCGGATGCATAGTCGTCGATCGTGACGCTGTCGCCGTCTGCGGTGCGCAGTGGCTCGCTGTCGGTTCGGTTCGTAATGCGCCACGTGAACTTGTCCCCGTCCACCGGATCGGGGTTGGTGAAGGTGAAGGTGACGTTCGAGCCTTCCGCTGTCGGGGCGCCCGCCAGCTGCGGCGTCGGGATGCTCTCGACGACAACCGCGCCACCGCCCGAGGGCGAAGAGCTCGCCTCGGGGTCGGCCGGGAGCACCGGGCCCCCAAAGATGATCGCCGCAGCCACTCCCCCGGCGACCAGCACGGCGAGAACGCCGATGATCCAGCCGACCATCCGGCCGGTGCGGCGCTGCGGCGGCGCCGTCGCGGCGGGCGGCGGTGCCACCGGCTCCCGCCGGCGCACCACGGTCTCGGTCGGCAACTCGGTTGCTGGCCCTGCGGCCGGGACCTCGGGCTGGGCGATGACGGGCGTCGCGCCCCGCAACAGCGTCGGCTCCGATGACGGCACCCCGACCGGTTCCGGGGTGCTCGGCGGTGTGGCATCCGGCTGCGCCTCGATCGTGGCGACGGTGCGCACTTTGGTCTCGTCGTCGCTGTCGCCGTCACTGTCGCGGTCCGGCGCCGCAACGAGCAGGTTCGGCACCTCGATCGTCGTCGGGGCGTAACCCAGTTCCATCTCCACCCGCTGCAGCGCCCGGGCGAAGTCGACGGCCGTCGCGAACCGGTCGGCGCGGTCGGAGGCCATGCCCTTCTGCAGCACGGCGGTGAGCGAGCGCGGGATGTCGTCGCGGCTCATCGGCGTGATGGCACCGCGCTCGATGCGCCCGATCAGGTCGAGGGTGCCGTTGGAGCGACCGCGCACCTCAAAGGGCGTCTGCCCCGCGAGGATCGTGTAGATGGTGGCCGCGAGCGAGAACACGTCGCTGCGCACATCGGGCTGCGGGTCGTCCTCGAACATCTCGGGGGGTGACCAGGGCACAGACATCCCGACCGACTGCCCCGTGGAGGTGCCGGTGTCGCCGACCGCCTCGGAGAGCGTCGTGGTGTGCAGCGGCAGCTCCTCCTCGAGGGCCGAGGAGATACCGAAGTCGGTGAGGGCCGGCCAACCATAGTCGTTGCTCAGCACGTTCGCGGGCTTGATGTCGCGGTGCAGGATGCCCGCGGCATGGGCCGTGGCGACGGCACTGGAGAGCCGCACCCCGGTGCGCAGCGCATCGGCCACCGAGAAGGTCTCGGTCTTGTAGCGCTCGGCGAGCGAAGGCCCCGAGGCGTACTCCATGACGAAGTACGGGCGGTCGTCAGCGGCGACATCGGCCTGGTAAATCGTGACGATGTACGGATGCGCCGAGAGTTGCGCCATGAGGTTCGCCTCGGCGACGAACGAAGCACGCGTGGCGGGCGTGATTTCCTCGGTCAGGAGCACTTTCACCGCGACCCGGCGCTTGGGAAGCTGCTGGTCGTAGAGGAAGACGTCGGAGAAACCGCCGGAGCCCAGGAGCCGGACGAAGGTGTACCCGGGGAGCTCTGGGGGGACGGAAGCCTGTCGTCTCATCGGTCCTCATCCACCGTGATCGTCACGCCGCCACCGAAATCGACGACCGTGCCGACGATGACGGACGTCGGCTCGCCCGCACGCAGTTTCTGCGGCGACTTGCCCGGCAGCACGATCGAGGTGCCGTTGCGCGAGTGCAGGTCGGTCACCACGACCGTGCCGCCCTCGAGCGCGAACTGCGCGTGGTTGCGCGAAATGTCCTGGTCGGCGTTGCCCATCGTGATGAGCCGCGGGATCTGCCCGCCCGTCACCTTGCTGACACTCGGGCTGCGGCCCACGAGCACCGTGTGCGTGAGCGGCTCGCGGGCACCGCTCGGCAACACCAGCACGAGCTTGGGCGCCTCGGGGGCCGCGACCGGCTCCGTCTTGCGCGGTCGGCGCTTGCCCCGCAGTTTGGCGATGTCGGAGGTCATGACGGTCTCGCCGTCGTGGAGGGCGTCGTCGGAGGTGTGGGCCGACGGGTCCGCGGGGCCGTCCTCCTCGGTGTCGGGCTCAGGCTCGCGGACGGCCGCATCGGCAACCCCGCGGTACATCGTGTCACCGAACAGGTAGTCGTATCCCTCGGCCACGTCGCCGGCGGTGGGGGGTGCACCGATGGGCTCTGGCGCAGTCTCCGGGACCTCGCGCACGGTCATCCCGACGTCGGCCGGTTCGTCGACGTGCCCGGGCGCCTCTGCGGGCGGCGTTGGCTGTTCGGCGGGTGCCGCGGGCGCTGCTACCTTCGCCGCCGGTGCTGCTGGTGCGGCGGGCAGCGGGATGCCCTCGCTCGCGATCGCCGCGACAAGCGAAACCCCGGACTGGAGTGGGAGGCCCTGGTCACCCGCGGCTGACGCACCGGGCACCTCGAGGCCGATCGCGGTGACGCCGCCCAGGCTGCGTTCCACCCAGGTGGAGACACCGACGGCGGAGAGCTGCTGCGAGCCCGAGGCATCCGTCACCGCCACAGGCACCTCGCCGCGGACGATGATGCGGGCCTCCTCGCCCTGCCACTCGACAAGCACGAACGAGGGAGTTGCGGCCAGGCCGTGGCTCGTGAGCAGGTCGAGGGTCGCCTGGAAACCGGCATCGCCGTCGAGGGCGCTCCAGGTGCCCGCGATGTCCTCCGAGGACGACAGGAGGAGCAGTCTCGGCCCCGAGATGAAGGCGAGCCAGCCCCCGCGGGCGGCGGGGGTCACAGTGAAGGTCATGCGATCAGCCTCTCGGCCTCGTGTCTTCGAGCAGCCCGGAGAGGCCACCGCGTTCGAGCGTATCGTCGTCGGAGTGCGGCGCGCCCACCCCCACGAGTTCTGATTCGACGACGACGACGGTTACGTTGTCTGAGCCACCCGCAGCCACCGCGGCTTTCACTAGCCGCTCGGCGAGGGTCATCGGCAGGGCATCGCTGGAGCGCAGCTGCTCCGTGTCGTGGAAGACGATGATGCGGGCGATCTCGTCGTCGCTGAGTTCTTTGGTGAGCCCGTCGGAGCACAGCAGGAACGTCTGGCGCTGTCGGGCCGGCAACAACCAGATGTCGGCGTCAACGACGTCTTCAGCACCCAACGCCCGCGTGACGACGTTGCGGTTCGGGTGCTTCTCGGCCTCGAGCTTGGTGATCTCGCCGAGGTCGACCAGTTCCTGCACCGCCGAGTGGTCGACGCTGACCTGCAGGAGGTGACGACCATCCCAACTGTAGGTGCGCGAGTCACCGATGTTGAATGCCATCCAGTGGTAGTTCTCGCTCGCGCCGACATCCACGAATGCGACGCCGGTCAGGGTGGTGCCGGAGAGCGCGCCGTCCGCCTCATCGGCCAGGGCGATGACCGCCTCGTTTGCGGTGCGGATGGTGTCGAGCACGTGTTGCGCGCTGGCGGGCATCCCGGGTTCGAAAGCGCCACCGAACGCCGCGATGGTGGCCTGGCTGGCGCGGTCACCGTAGGCGTGGCCGCCCATGCCGTCGGCGACCAGGAACAGGGGCGCTGCGGTCAGGAAGCTGTCTTCGTTGACCCGGCGAACCGCGCCGCGATCGGAATGGCCGGCAAAACGGAAGCGCACAGTGACGTTCGGGAGCTCGAACTCCTGCCTGGTCTCCGCAGACATCCGGTCCCTCCCGCCCGACCCGGCCCCCTCTCGGGCGCGGGCATCAGTCCCACGGTAGCAAGTGGCATGCGGGGCGCGGGGCCCCGAGCATGGGTAGTTCTCCCCATGCCTAGCTGTCGATGCGCTCCCGGCGGGCGTCGATGCGCATCTTCACGAGGCTCGCGATGACCGCGATCGCCATGGCTCCGAGGATGACGGCAAGCGACGTCCAGGTGCCAATCTCCGGTGCCCAGTCCACATGCTGGCCATTGTTGATGAACGGCAACTCGTTGACGTGCAGGGCGTGGAAGAACAGTTTGACGCCGATGAACCCGAGGATGAACGCGATACCGAAGTGCAGGTACTCGAGCTTGTCGATGAGGTCGCCGAGCAGGAAGTACAGCTGGCGCAGGCCCATCAGGGCGAACACATTGGCCGTGAAAACGATGAACGGGTCCTGCGTGATGCCGAAGATCGCCGGGATCGAGTCGATCGCGAACACCAGGTCGGTGATACCGAGCGCCACGAACACCACGAGGATCGGCGTGAACACCCTGCGCCCGTCGATGACGGTCCGCAGCTTTGCGCCGTCATAGACGTCGGTGATCGCGAAGCGGCGGCGCAGGAGACGGATGATGCCGTTCTCGGTCTGCTCCATGTCATCGTGCTTCTCGAAGGCCTGGCGGATCGCCGTGTACAGCAGGAACGCGCCGAAGATGTAGAAGATGAAGCTGAAGTTCTCGATCAGGGCAGCCCCGGCGAGGATGAACAGGCCGCGCAGCAGGAGGGCGATGAGGATGCCCACCATGAGCACCTCCTGCTGGTACTTCCGGGGCACCGCGAACCGGCCCATGATGATCACGAACACGAACAGGTTGTCGATGGAGAGGCTGTACTCCGTCACCCAGCCCGCAATGAACTCGGCGGCGTGGTCGACCGAGCCCTGCCACAGCATGAGCAGCGCGAAGATGAGCGCGAGGCCGACATAGAAGCTCACCCACAGTGCAGACTCCCGCGTGCTGGGCACGTGCGGGCGACGGTAGGCGAGGATCAGGTCGAAGGCGAGGATGCCCAGCAGGACCACATAGGCGGTGACTTCAAACCAGACGGGCAGGGCGGCTTCCATGGGAATCCATTCGGGGAGTGGGTCGACAATTACCGAAAGTCTCTCCCGCATCATGACAGTTACTCGAACTGCCCGGTGCCGCTGGCCCGGAATCGCAACGCTGCGGATCGTACTGACGGGCTCAGCGAGAGTGGGATACTCCCCTTCGCGGCCCTCAGCTTAGCGGGTGGACAAGACAAAAGCCCGGCGCGAGCCCGGGCTTTTGGTTATGGTGACCCCAGCGGGATTCGAACCCGCGTTACCGCCGTGAGAGGGCGGCGTACTAGGCCTCTATACGATGGGGCCGTCACGACAACTTTACGAGTATGCCATACCCCGCGGGGGCGCACCAAACAGACAGGGGACGGGGCGATGCGCAGACCATTAGCCAGGGCAGGTCTGGCGCTTGTGCTGGGCGTGGCTACAGCGCTGTTGTCGGGATGCGGCTTCCTCGAGCCCACCCGCAACGCCGAGGGCGGTATCACCAAGCCCACCACCATGCCGACGATCGATGCCTGGGTCGGTGACTGCTTCAACTTCGTGGAGAACAGCAACTTCGCGTATGTGCGAGTCGTGCCGTGCGGTGAAGAGCACGGCTACATCGTGATGGGGCGCGGATCGTTCACGCCGGCGAAGCTCGAGAAGGCGGGCGGGCGCGACGCCGCGGTCTCGGCCGCATGCGACGAGATCTACGACGAGTTCATCACCGCGGTCGAAGGCCGGGGTAAGCCCGAGAAGCAGTCGATCGTCGCAACCCGCGAAAAGAAGAACGTGCTCATCACGCACTACTCGTGCGTTGCCGCCGACAGTGTCGTGGTCGAGGCGACGGGCTAAGCCAGCAGGCGAAGTGCCCGCGGCACGACCGTGACCTCGATGGGCAGCGGGCCTAGTCGCTCGCCATCGGCATAGGCCACCGCGGTGTCGGATTCGATGCGCACCGTCGAAACCCGGTGGATAGTCACCCGCGGGTCGGTGACGTGTGTGCCCTTGAACACGCGCGGGAAGATCCGAATGAACGACAACCGCGGCAACGGGCGCACCACGAGCACGTCGAACAGGCCGTCATCGATGAGCGCGTCGGGGGTGACCTTCATGCCGCCACCGATCGACACGTTGTTGCCCACCGTGACCAGCAGCGCCTTCGTGTGCAGCTCAACTCCGTCGAGCACGAGCCGGTAGGTGATGGGGCTGAGCCGGAACAGCTCGAGCACGAGCGCGATGGTGTACCTGCTCGCCCCCTTGGGGCGGGACATCCGGTTCGCGCGCTCGTTGACGACGGAATCGAAACCCGCCGACACCGCACTCGCAAACCAGCGGGTCGTGGGTTCCTCGGTTTCCGGGTCGAGAAAGCTCATGCGCCCGGCGTCGATCGCCCGGGCCGGGCGGTCGAGGGCCGCGAGCAGCGCCGCAATGGCCGCCTCGGTGTTGTCATGCGGGATGCCCAGGCCCCGGGCCATATCGTTGCCGGTGCCGGACGGCACAATCGCCAGCGGAACCTTCGTGCCCGCCAGCAGGTTCGTGCCGAGGTTGACCATGCCGTCGCCGCCGACCACGATGAGCGCGTCGGGCTTGCGCGCGACCGCGGCGCGGGCCGACGCCATGAGCTGCTCGATGTCGGGTTCCTGCAGGCTCGTCACCTCGTGGCCGAGTGCTCGGAGGGTCTGCACCACGGCGGGGCCGACCGAACTGCCCTTGCCGAACGAAGCGGACGGGTTAATCGCCACCACCAGGCGCTTCGTTGCACTCACGCGCTCAAGTATGGCGTGTTGCCGCCCCCGCACCTGCCAAATGAAGGATCGCAGCGCACCGGAGTGGCGTTCTGCCGGGCCACCGTGTGACTGAGCGCCCGTTCATCCTTCATTTGGCAGGGCGCAGGTTGAGCAGGCGCAGCAGCTGGGCGTTGGCGGCGACGATGATGGTCGACACCGACATGAACACGGCGGCGAGCGCCGGCGGCAGCAGGATGCCCGCACCGAACAGCACCCCGGCGGCCAGAGGGATGCCGATCGCGTTGTATCCGGTCGCCCAGAACAGGTTCTGCAGCTCTTTGCGCCAGGTGGCCCGGCTGAGGGTCAGCATGCCCGCCACACCGCGCGGGTCACTGGAGGCAAGCACGATCCCGGCGGACTCGATCGCAACATCGGTGCCCGCCCCGATCGCGATACCCACGTCGGCCCGGGCCAGCGCTGGGGCGTCATTGACGCCGTCACCGACCATCGCCACCCGCGAACCGTCGGACTGCAGCTTCGCGACGACATCAGATTTCTGCTCCGGCAGCACCTCGGCGTACACCTCGTCGATTCCGAGCTGCCCGGCCACCCAGTCCGCCACCTCGTGCGAATCACCGGTGAGCATCGCCACCCGCACGCCGCGCTTCTTCAGCAGGGCGACCGCCTCGGCAGACTCGGGGCGCACGGTGTCGGCGAGCGCGATCATCCCGAGGGCCTCGTCGCCGTCAACGAGGTAGACGATGGTTGCGCCGCTCGTTGCGAGATCGCGGGTGGCGTTGACGAGCTCTGCGGGCAGGATGATGGCGCGCTCGGTCAGCACGCGGCGGCTCGCGACCGTCAACTCGCGCTCGCCGACGATCGCCGTCGCGCCACGACCGGCGAGGGCCGTGAAACCCTTCGACCGGGCGACCTTCAGTTTGCGTGCCCTGGCCTCGGCGACGATGGCACGCGCGATGGGATGCTCGGACTTCGCTTCGACGGCGGCCGCGAGCGCGAGCGTCTCGTCGTCGCTGGCCAGCACGACGCCCTGCTTTCCCGTGGTGAGCGTTCCCGTCTTGTCGAACAGCACAACGTCAATGCGGCGGGCCTCCTCGAGGGCCAGGCGGTTCTTCACCAGGATGCCGTTGCGGGCCCCGATGGCGGTCGAGATCTGCGAGACCAGCGGGATCGCGAGCCCGAGCGCGTGCGGGCAGGCGATGACGAGCACGCTCACGACCCGTTCGAGAACGAAGGTGGGATCATCCGGTCGCAGCAGCAGCCAGGCGACCAGGGTCAGCACCGCAGCGCCGAGGGCGACATAGAACAGCAGTGCCGCGGCCCGGTCGGCGAGCAGTTGTGCGCTCGACTTGCTCGACTGGGCGTCGGCGACGAGCTTCATGATGCCCGCGAGGGCGGTCTCGTCACCGGTCTTCGTCATGCGGATGGTCAGGGCTCCCGAGCCGTTGACACTGCCGGCGATCACCGTGGCGCCAGGCTTCTTCTCGACGTCGGCGGACTCCCCCGTCAGTAGTGACTCGTTGACCTCGGAGTTGCCCTCCGTGACCTCGCCGTCAACCGGGATCGCGGCACCCGGGCGCACAAGCACGTGGTCACCGACGGAAAGGCTCGACACCGCAACCGTCATCACGTGGTCGCCGTGCACCAGGTCTGCCTCGTCGGGCAGCAACTTCGCGAGTTCACCGAGCGCGTCCTGCGCACCCATGATCGCCGACATCTCGATCCAGTGACCGAGGAGCATGATCGTGATGAGGGTGGAGAGCTCCCACCAGAAGTCCATGCCGGGCAGGCCCAGGGTCACCGCAACGCTGTAACCGAGGGCGACGATGATCGCCAACGAGATGAGGGTCATCATGCCCGGCTGCCGGCCGCGCAGTTCGGGAATCGCGCCCTTGAGGAAGACGAGGCCCCCGTAGAAGAAGATCACGATGCCGAAGACGGCGGGGATGTACTCGCTGCCCGGGAAGCGCGGCCCGTCGAGGCCGAGGATGTCTTGCAGCCCCATCGAGAACACGAGGGTCGGCACGGTGAGCGCAAGGCTCAGCCAGAACTTGCGGCGGAAGATCGCGGGGTCGTGGGCGGAGTGGTCGCCGTGCGCGCTGGAGCTATGGGCATGGGCCATTTCTGGCCCATGCTGCGACGCCAGCGCCGAGGCCCGTCCCGGGCCTCGGTCGGCGGCGTGCTCGTGGTCGTGGTGACTGTGGTCCATGTCACTCCCCCCTGTTGTTGTTGAGTTCGTAAACCTTGAGAAGCTCGTCCACCGCGACATCCTGCTGCCCGTTGGTGAACATCTCGGTCACGTGGGTGCGCAAGTGGTTCTCGACGAGCAGTTTGTTGAGGCTGCGCAGCGACTTCTGCACGGCGAGCGACTGCGTGATGATGTCCATGCAGTACTCCTCGTCGTCGACCATTTTTTCGAGTCCGCGCAGCTGCCCTTGCAGAATCTTCGTGCGATGTAAAGCCCTCTTCTTGAGATCGGCGATCATGCACACACTATACCCCCTGGGGGTACTGATCCGTAATACGGTGGAGCGATGAAGCTGACCAAGCATGAGCACTCCTGCCTGCTCCTGACCAAGAACGATTCGACCCTCGTCATCGATCCCGGCATCTTCACCACACCGCTCAGTGACCTGACCGGAGTAGTCGCGATCGTGATCACCCACGAGCATGCCGACCACTGGACTCCCGAGCAGCTCACCCGCATCCTGGACAGGAATCCGGATGCCCGCATCCTCGGCCCCGCGGGCGTCGCGGCTGCCGCCGAGGGGTTCACCGTGGAGGTGGTTGCCGACGGCGATGAGGTGAGCGTTGAGCCGTTCACCCTGAAGTTCTTTGGTGCGAAGCACGCCGTCATCCACGAGTCCATTCCCGTCATTGACAACGTTGGAGTGCTCGTCGACGACAACCTCTATTACGCGGGCGATTCGTACACGGTGCCGCCGGTGCCCGTCGAGACCCTCGCGGCCCCCATCGGTGCGCCGTGGCTGAAGATCGGCGACGCCATGGACTACGTGCTCGCGGTCGCCCCGAAGCGTTCGTTCCCGGTGCACGAGATGGTGCTCTCGCAGGTCGGCAAAGGCATGACCCACGAGCGGATCGAGTGGGCCACGAAGCAGGGCGGCGGGGAGTTCTTCGTGCTCGAGCCCGCGGAGTCGTTCGACCTGTAGCTACAGCTGCAGGCGCATGAAGGCGAGGTCGAGCCAGCGCCCGAACTTGGTGCCGACCTCGGGTACCACCAGGGGCGGCTCGAAGCCTAGTTGCGCGTGCAGGGCAATCGACGCGGCGTTCCCGGCGTCGATGGCGGCGATCATGACATGGATGCCCCGCGCCCGGGCAATCTCGATGAGGTCAACCATGAGCAGCCGCGCGATGCCCTGCCGCTGGTACCCCGGGGCGACGTACACCGAGTTCTCGACGGTGTGCCGGTAGCCCGACTTCGAGCGCCACGGGCCGTATGAGGCGTAGCCGGCGATCGCGCCGTCGAGCTCGGCGACCAGCACGGGATGCCCGTCTGCCTCGTGCTCCGCAAGCCAGCGCTCGCGGTCGGCACGATCGACTTCGGTCTCGGTCCAGATGGAGAGCAGCTCGCGGATCGCGTGGTTGTGGATCTCGAGGATCGCGTCGAGATCGGCATCAACAGCGGGGCGGATCAGCATGCACCAAATCTAGGGCAGCATTCGCATGTCACGATTCGGGTCGGATCAGGTGGTGATGCATTCCGATGACCTGTACTGCCTCGCGCACGACGCTCGCCTGAGTGCTCCACTGTGGACAAAGCGGACGCCGGCTTAGCGCGGTCGATAGGGTGCGGCAGACACTCGCGCGCAAAGGATCACGTTGCATGAACCCCACCGAGACGCCGCTCTTGGACGACGAGAGCATGGCGGTGCTGGCAGTCGCCTACCGGGCACGACCGACGACCGTAGAGAAGCTGGCCTCCCTGCTGGACCCGTCACATCTTCCCCGGCTGTCGGCGACTCTCGCGGCACTCAGACGGGCCGGATTCGTGCGCGTGCGCGGCAAGCGGCTTGCCCTCGAATCGCCGTACACGGCCTTTATCGCCATCTCCCAGGCCCGCATGGTCCGCTTGCAGGCGGAGACGGATCGCACCACGACGCTCATGGAGTCGCTGCCCTTCCTCATCCGCAACTGGGACCTCGGCGAGGCGCGGCCAGGGGAAGACCATCCACTCGTTGCGACCATCATCCACGGGCGCAGGGACCGCTGGCCCATGTGGCGGCACCACCTCACGGAAGACGCGCCGGAGAACCCCAGCTGGGTGCTGCCAGACCTCACGATGCTGCGAGAGATGTTCGCCGGGCACAGCGACGACATCGCGAGTGTCGTGCGCCGAGCCCGGATGCTCGTGCATCCGGGAGAGTTGCACGACCCGGCCAACCGCGAGCTCGTCGCCGCCGCAACACAACTGGGCTTGGAGGTGCGTGTTCTCGAAGGCCTGCCCAGTTGGTTCTATGTTGCGGCGGGCTCGTTGGCCGGGATGCCCGTGGAGTGGGGTGAACCGCGACCAGCGAGCATCCTGCTCGTGCGCACGCCCCCCGTCATCTCCGCCCTGGAAGTCGTGTTCGACTCACTGTGGCTGCGGGCAGCGCCCGCGGTCCCCACGAGACGTGGATGGGAACCGGTTGTAGAACTGCTCGCGCAAGGGATGACCGACGAAGCAGTAGGCCGGTTCCTCGCACTGGACGCCCGCACGGTTCGACGACGGGTCGCCGAGGCGATGGACGAGCTGGGCGCGACCTCCCGCTTCGGGTTGGGCGTTGCGTGGGGTCGCCGGCCCTAGGACACCGGCCCGAGTGGGAGTCTCGCCCGCCGTGATCGGCTGCGCAGGAATGGGATGAGGGCGACGAGTCCCCCGAGTCCCACCAACCCCAGGGCAGGCACAACGCTGGTCACAGGTGCGTGACCAGTGGCGGCGAGCTGGCCAGATTCGGCGGAATCCGGCGAGCTGGGAACCACCACCGGAGCAGTGATCGTGATGGTGACCGTCGCGGGGGCGCTCACGCTCACACCATCGTCGACCTGGTAGGTGAACGTGTCGGTTCCGGTGTAGTCGGCTGCAGCGACGTAAATGAATGATCCGTCCGCCTCGAGCGTGAGAGTGCCACGAATCGGAGCGGTGTCGATG
>JBIITJ010000092.1:0-6562 GCA_044340535.1 Rhodoglobus sp. | reverse complement strand
CGACCCTGCACGGCGAGAAGCACGGGACCCACAGGTACGCGCTCATCCACACCGGCGGTCGCGACGGCAACGAGAACAGCTGGCTCATCCACCTCATGAAGAGCACCGATGAGCAGCCCGCCCGACACTCCAAAGCCGACTCACGACGAAAGGTGATCGGCGGCACCCGGGAACGCCGGGCGTCGACGAAACTGCCCTCGCCGATGCTCGCCACCCTCGGTACCGCCGGGGAACTCGGCGACAGCACCCAGTGGGCGTTCGAGATGAAATGGGACGGAGTGCGGGTCATCGCCCGCGTCGCCGGAGGCGAGGTGCAGCTTTCGAGCCGCAACGGCATCGATGTTACGGCGACCTACCCCGAACTCGCCCAGCTCGCTGACACCGTGACGGGCGATGCCGTCATCGATGGTGAAGTCGTCGCCCTCAGCAAGTCGGGGAGACCCGATTTCGGGGTGTTGCAGCGACGGATGAAACTCAGCAAGAAGGCCGAAGTCGAGCGTGCGATGGAATCGGTTCCGGTGCACTTCATGGCCTTCGACATCCTCGAGCACGACGGTACAAGCCTCACGAAAGCCAGCTACTCCGAGCGCCGCGATGCCCTCGAGAACGCCCTCATGCCAAGTGGGGCCATCCAGCTGCCGCCGGCCTTCGACGGGGACATCGACCCGGCGATGGAGGCGAGCCGCGAGCTGGGACTCGAAGGCGTGCTCGCCA
Organism: Rhodoglobus sp.; assembly: GCA_044340535.1. GTDB lineage: Bacteria > Actinomycetota > Actinomycetes > Actinomycetales > Microbacteriaceae > Rhodoglobus. The sequence continues at coordinate 5,848 of JBIITJ010000092.1, read as the reverse complement.
AACGCCGCGACAGCACGTATACCCCCGGTCGCCGGTCGCAGTCCTGGCTGAAGGTCAAACACCACTTCACCCAGGAAGTGGTCATCGGGGGATGGCGCCCGGGCGCAGGAGCCCGGGCACACCGGGTCGGTTCTCTGCTCATGGGAATCCCCGACGGCGACGGGCTGCGCTATATCGGACGGGTCGGAACCGGGTTCACTGACCGCGACCTCGACGAGATCGCGACGCGGCTGCGGCGACTTGAACGCAAGACCAGCCCCTTCGACGAGGTCGCGAAGGCCGACGCCGCAGATGCGCACTGGGTGACCCCCTCGCTGGTGGCGGAGGTCTCGTTCGCCGAGTGGACCCCGACACGTAAGCTCCGGCAACCCAGTTGGCGCGGTTGGCGTCCGGACAAATCTCCTGCCGACGTGGTGCCAGAGCACTGAGGTCAACCCCCTGTCACGGCACCGGCGCTGAGCCTAGGGTGGGAGCATGAAACCCAGACTCCTCATTCTCGCCATCGGTGTTGCCGTCGGATATGTGATCGGGGCCAGGGATGGCCGCGAGCGCTACGACGCGATGAAGGCCAAGGTCACCCAACTGTGGGAAGACCCGCGGGTCGCGAAGGCGCGCCGCGACGTCGAGGCATACGCGCGGGCGCAGGCGCCGATCATCCGCGAGCGCGCGGAGGCCGCCGCTAAGGCCGCGCCGGGTGTCGCCAAGGATGTCGCGGGCAAGGTCGCCGACACCGCCAAGGATGTCGCTTCCACCGTTACTGACACGGCGAAAGACGTCGCCGACCGGGTCACCGACACTGCCAAGGACGTCGCCGACCGAGTCACCGATACCGCGAAGGATCTTGCCGCCAGGACGACCGCCACCGCGAAGGATGCCCGCGAGCAAGCCACCAAGGTTGCTGCCGGATTGCGGGAGCGCGGCGAAGTCGCTGTTGACAACGCAGCGCTCACCGCAGGCGCGGCCCGTGAGGCCGCCCTTGAGGTCATCGATGACGAGGACGAGCCCGCCGCCAAGAAAGACTGAGCTGGGGCTAAACCCCCACGCTCCCGTCGCCGGGTGCTGCCGCGGGAGGTACTGCGGCCGCTGCCGGGATGAACAGCGGCCCGGTCATCGGCGAGACGCCGCTGAGTTTCTCCGGCGACAGCACACGAGCCACCTGCTCCCCCGTCATGAGGCCTGCCTCGACCACGAGGTCGGCGATGGAGGCGTTGGTGGTGAGCGCCGTGTGCGCCAGGGTGGCCGCGGCGGCGTAGCCGATGTACGGGGTCAGGGCCGTCACGACCCCGACGCTGCTCTCGACCTGCAACGCGAGCCGCTCGGTGTTCGCGGTGATGCCGTCAACACAGTTCACCCGCAGCGTGTAACAGGCGTTGGTCATCCACGACAGCGACTGCAGCAAGCTATGGGTAATGACCGGCTCGAAAGCGTTGAGCTGCAACTGCCCGCCCTCCGCAGCGGCGGTCACGGTGGCATCCGCGCCGATCACGCTGAAGGCGACCTGGTTGACCACCTCGGGGATCACGGGGTTCACCTTGCCCGGCATGATCGACGAGCCAGCTTGCCGCGGTGGCAGGGTAATTTCGCCCAGGCCTGCCTGGGGGCCGCTGGACAGCAGCCGGAGGTCGTTGCAGATCTTCGACAGCTTCACCGCGGCGCGCTTGAGGGTGCCGCTGAGCGTCATGAAGATGCCCGCATCCGAGGTGGCCTCGATGAGGTCGGGCGAGGTCTCCATGGGGATACCCGTGACGGCGACGAGGTGCGCACGCACGGCCTCCGCGTAACGCGGATCTGCCGTGATCCCGGTGCCGATCGCCGTCGCACCCATGTTGATCTCGTTGAGCCACGGAATGACCTCCGCAAGCCGGTCGTAGTCTTCGTCGAGGGTGTGGGCGAAACCCGAGAACTCCTGCCCGAGGGTCATCGGTACGGCATCCTGCAGCTGGGTGCGGCCGACCTTCAGCACATGCGCAAACTCGCGACCTTTCGCCGCGAACGCCGCCGTGAGTAGTTTGTGCTCGGCGAGCAGGCGCCGGGTGCCGAACACCATGGCCAGTTTGATCGCTGTCGGGTACACGTCGTTGGTCGACTGGCTGCGGTTGACGTCGTCGATGGGGCTCAGGTGCTCGTACTGGCCCTTCTCGTAGCCGAGCAGTTCGAGACCCCGGTTGGCGATCACCTCGTTCGCGTTCATGTTCGTCGAGGTGCCGGCGCCGCCCTGCATGACGCCCACACGGAACTCGGCGTGCAGCTTCCCCGCGACAATCTCCTCGCAGGCCTGCTCGATGACGCGGGCCTTCTCGGGGTCGAGCACCCCCAGCTGGGCGTTCGCCCGCGCCGCCGCCTGCTTGACCCGGGCGAGGGCCCGGACCAGGTCCGGGTAGTTGTAGATAGCCCTGCGGGTGATCGGGAAATTCTCGAGCGCCCTGGCGGTGTGGATGCCCCAATACGCGTCAGCCGGAACCGGCATCGTTCCGAGCGAATCACTCTCCTGCCGGAGACTCGCCGCGGCATCGATCGCCGTCTCGTAGATGCGGCGCGGGGAGTATGCATCCCCCGCGATGGCCTGGTCCGTAATCGACATTGGCTTCCCCTCAGCTGCATCCCACTCTACGCACGCGGCGAGGAGGGCGGCTCGTCGACAGCCTGCCAACCTGAGGCTCGCTAAGCTGGCCGGGATATGCCCCGCGTCTCCGTGGTGATTCCGGCCCTCAACGACTCAGCAATGCTGGGGTCGTGCCTGCGCGCCCTGGCAACCCAGACCCGGGCGCCCGACGAGATCGTCGTGGTCGACAACGGCAGCACGGATGACACGGCCGAAGTGGCACGCTCCGGCGGGGCGCGCGTGGTCGTGGAACCGATCCGCGGGATCTTCCCCGCGACCGCCGCGGGATTCGACGCCGCGAGCGGGGACATCCTGGCGCGCCTCGACGCCGACTCCGTGCCGCCGAACGACTGGGTCGAGCGGGTCGTCGCCGAGTTCGAGTCCACCCCGGAACTCTCGTTCCTGAGCGGCCCCGGCGACTTCTACGGCGCGAGTCGCGCCGTGCACTGGCTGGCAGAGACGCTGTACATCGGCGGCTATGTCTGGTTCGTGGGGCTGCTGCTCGGGCATCCCCCACTGTTCGGTTCGAACCTCGCCCTGCGCGCCGATGCCTGGCAGCGGGTGCGGGGTCAGGTGCATCGCGACCGCCGCGAGATCCACGACGATCTCGACCTCGCCATCCACATCGAGCCCGACATGATGGTGCGCTTCGATCGGAGCCTGCGGGTCGGGGTGTCAGCCCGGCCGTTTGCGTCATTCAGCGGCTTCGCGCGTCGCGTGGGCTGGGGATTCAGCACGCTCGCCTTCAACTGGCGGGAGCGGTCGCTGCTCGATCGCCGGGCGAAGCGCCGCGCCTGGGAGAAAGCCCAGTGACGAGCCTCCTGACGAGCCCCGTGGGAGCCCAGCCAGTGACAACTCAGTCGGCCCGGGCGTAAAGCTCCAGCAGGTCGCGCACCAGCTGGTGCGGTGTGGTCTCGCACGGGCTGTGGCCGGTGCGGTACACCGCCAGCCGGGCCCCGAGCGACTCGGCGTTCTCGGCGTGCAGCTTCAGCGGCCACAGGTCGTGCTCGCCCACCGCAACCAGCTTCGGGATGTCCGCTGCCGCAACGGTCCCCCGCACGTCGGGCGCGTGCTTCATCAACATGATGATGTCGGCAACACTCGACCGCCGAGTGAGGGAGAACCGCTCGCGCACGAAAGCCAGCCGGCCGGGCGGCACCTTCGTGAAGTTGTTCCAGACGCCCCAGATCATCAGGGCGGCGCCCACTCGACCCGTGGCGAGATCCGTGAAGGGTCCGAGCCGCTTCACCCCGCGGAATCCCTGGCCCGGCTGTGGCGGGGTGCTGAGCAGCGTGAGGCTCGCGAACAACTCCGGTCGCTCGGCGAGCGCGAGCTGGGCGACGGTGCCCGCAAAGGAGTAGCCGAGCACGTGCACCGGGGTCGTACCGGAGGCCAACACGAAGAGCAGGTCGTCGACGAACAGGCGGTGGTCGTAGTGGCTGCCTGGCGGTGGACCCGCCTCCGCCGACTCGTACTGCCCGGCCATGTCATAGCTTTCGGCGCGGAATCCCGCGGCCGCCAGCAGCGGCAACATGAGGGAGAAATCTTCTTTCGATCCTGTCACTCCGGGCACCAGTACCACCCGTGGACCCGACCCCATCGACAGGGTGGCGAGCCGACCGCTCGGCGCATCGATCCACCCACGCTCTGCGCCGTCTGGCAGCGCGCGCCAGTCGATATCGGGCAGCGCGGCATCCAGGCTGGCAGCATCCCCCGCGTCGGGGGGAACAGCGCCGCCGTGCGGGATCCCGGAATTCACGAGCTACATGATAGGCGAGGCACCGCCTCTGCCAGCGAGCGCCGGCATAACCGACCGGACGAAGCCCTGCAGCCGCCGGTACACCTCGGCCGAGGCGGGATGCCTGCTGTCTTGCTGCCAGGTGTGGGCCGCGTCGTTGTCGACGAGGCAGTCGACCTCCACACCGTGGCGCTGGAGAGCCGCCACGAAGTTCAGGTTGGAGCGGTACATCGGGTCGCGGCGCGACGTGGTCACCAGCACGGGAGGGTAGTCGGGGCCGACCCACTCGATGGGCGAGAGGTACCGGGCGGCGCTGGCCAGGTGCAGGCCGCGCCCTCGCGCCGGCAGCAGCATGCGCACGAATCCAAGCCCCAGCACGAAACCCTTCTCGAAGATGACCGAAAAATCGTTGATGCTGCAGTGCTGGATGACCCCGCGCACGCGGACGGGTGACACCGGAGTGACCCCGTAGTGCGCCGCAAGCTCCGGTGAGCGGGTGGTCGCCGCGAGCAGTGCGGCAATCTGCCCACCCGCCGAATCGCCACCGAGCACGATGTGGTCAGGGTCGCCGCCCAGCTCGGCGATGTGCTCGACCACCCAGGCCACCGAGGCGTCGGCGTCGCGGAGCATATCCGCCATCCGGAACCGGGGGGCCATGCGGTAGTTCACGTTGACGACGACCATTCCCGAGGCCGCCTGCGAGGCGCAGTACCGGGTGAGCGGCGCCTTGTCGCCCGAGGTCCACCCGCCGCCGTGGAAGTACACGTAAACCGGGAGGGGGCCGTGGTCATCGCCGGTGGGGCGGGGGCTAATGACATCCAGCCGCTGCGTGTGCAACCCGTCACCGACGTAGTCGATGTCGAACCGGTAATCGACCGAGTCGATGGGATCAAGGTTGAAGCGCCGCAGCTCGCCGGGTGCCAGGTGGGCCATGAGCGCGCGCCACACCCACACGGGTACGCGCGCTAGCCGCGGGGTCGGGATGGCCATGGCACCACGATAAAACGCGCGCCCGTGGGCAGGCTGGACGCTGGCTGTAAAGGGGTTGACCATCACGTGGGGCGCGTGGCTACTCTGGAGAATGACTCTCCCGCCGGTTGACCCGGCGTTCCTCGGCCCATGGATGACGCGACAGCGCTGGTTCGCCAATAAGGGGTCGCTGCCCCTGCTCGAAGAGATCGGGAGCTTCCCATTCGACTCCCCTGACCCCACCGTGCAGGTCGTCACCCACCTGATGCTCGACCATACGGCGGGCAAGCCAGCGCTGTACCAGGTGCCGCTGACCTACCGCCGGGTTCCGATCGAACGAACCGATGCGCTCGTCGGCATGCTCGACGAGCTCTACGTCTACGACGGCCCGCACGACCCCGTGTACACGGCGGCACTGCTCGACTTCATTTCGGGCAGCCGCGAGGTCACCGGTGATGGTTCCTGGGCAATCGGCAAGCACACGGCCGGGGTGGTGGCGCCCGGGCTCCACTCCCGCGTGCTGACCGGTGAACAGTCCA
>JBIITJ010000091.1:0-6571 GCA_044340535.1 Rhodoglobus sp. | reverse complement strand
GGCGGGCTCTTCCGAGCTCACTGTCGCCTTCAGGTTGTGACGACGAACCCGGATGATCATCCAGGCGAGGGCTGCAACAATCAGCACCGCAAGGGCGATGGTGATCGCCTGCAGGGCGATCTCCCACCCGGCGGGGTTGTAGCTGAGCGAGGCGCCCGGAGCGATGCCATTGACCGCGTTCGAGTTCGCGACCGTGTAGAGGATGTTGTGCATCGCGTTGCGCACGTTGGACTGCGCGTAGGCGCTCTCCGTGTCCTCCACCGTCTTGAAGCCCTCGAACGTGAGCATCAGGTCGGTCCCCTGCGCGGCCCACGCCTCATCCACGTACATGTACGGGTAGAGGTTGAAGTCGGTGATCGCGAAGCCCTGGAAGCCCCACTCCTCGCGGAGCACGTCATGCATGAGGGCTGCCGAACCGCCGGCCCAGGTTGCCCCGATCCGGTTGAACGAGCTCATGATCGCGGTCGAGCCGATCTGCGTGGTCTGGGCCTGGCCCTCGGAGTCGTAGAACTTCACGTCACCCGTGGCACCCTTCACGACCATCTCGAACGGCTTGAGGTACACCTCACGGATCGTCTGCTCGGTAGCCCAGGTGGACAGGCCGTTGCCGTTGACGCGGTTGGTCTCCTGGTCGTTCATGGCGAAGTGCTTGATGAACGCGTAGACACCCTTCGTGAGTGCACCATCGGCCACCGAGGTGCCGAGGACGCCCGAGAGAACCGGGTCCTCCGAGTAGTACTCGAAGTTGCGGCCCGCGAACGGCGAGCGGTGCAGGTTCAGCGCCGGGGCGTACCAGCCATTTGCGCCGGTAGCCAGGGCCTCGTTACCGATTGCCTCACCCATGCGCTCGGCGAGTTCGCGGCTCCAGGTCTGCCCGATCAGGTATTCCGACGGGAAGGCCGTGCCGGTCCACAGGTCGGGGTTGATGAAGGAGCTGAAGCCGGCGGGGCCGTCAAGATCGTTGGTGCGGATCTTGCCGATGTCCTCGAGGGCTGCCGTGTTGTACGCGCCGGAGGTGAGCAGTGCCACAACCTCGTCGTAGTCCAGCTGGTCAAGCAGCTGGTCCCACGCCGGGTGGTCGTAGTCCAGGCCTCGCATGTCGATGATCGACAGGCCGTTGTCGGCGCCCCAGGTGGGCTCCTCGACGTCGGAGTTCGCCTCGGCTGCAGCGCCAGCGTCATACGGCTCGTACGCCTCGATGACTGCGTCACTCGCCTCGAAGTCGTCACCCTCAGGTGCTTCGGGGAAGGTTCCTGCGAAGTCGGCGCGGGAGAACGCGGTGCGCTGGCCTTCGGTGAACTCGACCGTGACGTCGTCGAACTGGTTCGTGGCCGGCACCTCGTCGCTGGCGCGACCGTCGGTGTAGGTCACGGTCTGGTCGACGGTGTAGACGAGCGGGTCAATGCCCTCGGCGACGTTGTGCGAGTCGGTCTGGATCTTGATCTCGTAGTCACCCGCTTCGAGGACGTAGGCTCCGGCATCCGTGCTGTCGTAGGACGCCATCTGCTCGACCGGAATCGTCAGCGTCACCGTCTCGGTCTCGCCGGGCTCGATCAGGCCGGTCTTGGCGAAGTCGCCCAGGACCACGTGGGCCTTCTCGATGCCACCCGGGGTGTACGGCGCGGTGTAGTAGAGCTCCACGACATCCTTGCCCGCAACATCACCGGTGTTGGCGACCTCCACGTCGACCGAGATTTCGCCGTCGACCGCGCCAAGGCGCTGGTCGGCGAGGGTCCACTCGAACTCGGTGTAGCTCAGGCCGTAACCGAAGGGGTAAACGACGGCCTCGTCATAGTCGATGAAGCCCTCAACCGCTGCCGTCTCGTAGTAGCGGTAGCCGACGTAGATGCCCTCCTCGTAGTCAACGAAGTAGGCGTCATCGAGGTTGTCGTAGGAGTAATCGCCGAAGTTCACGAAGGTGGGGTCGGCGGTGAAGTCGCGCGAGAACAGGTCGACGGTGTGGCCCGAGGGGTTCACCTCGCCGCTCAGCACGCGGCCGAGGGCGTTGAAGCCGACGGCACCGGGCGAGCCGGCAAGCAGCACGCTGTCGATGTCCTCATCGTCTTCAAGCAGGCCGAGCTCCATCGAAGTGGACGCGTTCACGACGACCACGACGTTGTCGAAGTTCGCCTTGGCGAGGTCGAGCAGTTCGCGCTCGTCGGCGTTCAGCTCGAGCTGGTGCTGGCCGGGCTCGGCGTTCTCGTCCCACGGCTTGAGGTCGGTGGCAAGGTCGCCACCCTCCCCGCCGCCGCGACCGATGACGACGATCGCCGCATCACCGAACTGGGCGAAGCTGTCGAGGGATGCCTGCGAGTACTGTCCCACCGGCATCTCACCGATGTTGTAGTTCGACTCTTCGGGCTTGTCCATCACGATGTTCGTGCGGCCGCCGTCGGCTGCCGGGTTCGTCGCTGCGAAGTCGGCGAGCTGCTGGTAGACCACATCGTTGACCGCGAAACCGGCGTTCTCGATGCCCGCGCGGATGTTCACCGCGGTGCGGGTGTCGGCCGTTCCGGAGCCGGAGCCGCCGTAGATCGGGTCAGCTGCGCCGCGCCCGAGCAGCGTGACGCTGCCGGTGGCCAGCGGGAGCGTCCCGTTGTTCTTGAGGAGGGTCATCCCCTCTGCTGCGATCTCTTCGACGAGCGGGACCGACGCCGCCTCAGCGTCTTCGGGGGTCGCGTATTCGGTCGTGTAGTAGTCGGTGTCGAGGTCAGCGGAGCCTTCGGCTTCGTTGACCGTGTAGGTACCCGTTCCCAGGTACGACTCGATCGCTCCCCGGAACATCCCGATCGCGACGTTCGCACCAATGGCCAGGATGGCCACTACCGCAACGATCGGGATCCAGATGGCGAGGAACTTCTTGTTCGACATCGGCCTCTTAGCCGTGATGGAACTCACTGTGTTCTCCTCCTCATGCACACCTCCGTCCTTGGAGGGGGCCGGCGCGTCTGTGCGCTGCCGTCTACTATTCGACGCTCACGTGCACGGCGGCCTCCCGCTGCACGCAGAATCTGTCGTTTCGGGCGCGCAACCTGTCACTGCGCCGGGGTGTGCGTGAACCAGGGTGCCACCGTGCTCTCGAAGCGCGTGAGGGCGCTCGCGATCGCCATGTGCATGTCGAGGTACTGGTACGAGCCGAGCCTGCCGCCGAACATGACGCGCGGCTCCTTCTCGGCGAGCGCGCGGTAGGCCTGCAGCGCCGCCCGGTCAGCCTCGGTGTTGATCGGGTAGTACGGCTCGTCGCCCGTGCCGGCGAAGCGCGAGTACTCCCGCATGATCACCGTCGAGTCGGCCGGGTAATCGCGTTCGGGATGGAAATGCCTGAACTCATGGATGCGCGTGTACGGCACATCCCGGTCAGAGAAGTTGACCACCGCGGTGCCCTGGTAGTCGCCGACCGGCAGCACCTCGGTCTCGAAGTCGAGGGTGCGCCAGCCGAGTGCACCGAACTCGAAATCGAAGTAGCGGTCAATGGGCCCGGTGTACACGACGGGCACGGAACCGGCGATGCGGGAACGACTGAGCGCATGGTCACCGTCGAGGTAGTCGACCCCGAGCTGAATGGTGAGGTTCTCGTGCTCGGTCATCCGCTGCATCCAGGCGGCGTAGCCGTTGGTAGGCAGCCCCTGGTGGGTGTCGTCGAAGTAGGCGCGGTCGTAGGTGTAGCGCACGGGCAACCGGTTGATGATCGCGGCGGGCAGCAGCCGCGGGTCGGTCTGCCACTGTTTGGCCGTGTAGCCCTTGATGAACGCCTCATACAGCGGGGCGCCGATGAGCGAGATCGCGCGGTCCTCGAGGTTCTCGGCGGTGGCGGCATCCATCGCGCCCGCATGCTCGGCGACCCAGTCGCGAGCCTGCTGCGGACTAAAGGCGGCCCGCAAAAACTGGTTGATGGTGCCGAGGTTGATGGGCATCGGATACAGCTCGCCGCCGTGATGGGCGAGCACCGTGTGCCGGTAGTCGGTGAACGTGGTGAACCGGTGCACGTACTCCCACACCCGCTCATTGGAGGTATGGAACAGGTGAGCGCCATAGCGGTGCACCTCGATGCCCGTCGCGGGCTCACGCTCGCTGTGCGCGTTGCCGCCGATGTGGTCGCGCCGGTCGATGACCGTCACCTTGAGCCCCAGCTCGGTGGCCGCGCGCTCGGCGATGGTCAGGCCGAAGAGTCCGGCGCCGACGACAAGAAGATCCATGGGGGTAATTGAACCCTACGAACCTGCCACCGATCGCCAGTGGTGCTAGCGCGTGACTCAGCTTCCTGCGATGAGGCGGAGCATGTCGGCGAAGGCGCGCACCTCGTCTTCGGGCCGCCCGCTGAGCAGGGCTCGCAGGCGATCCTGCTGGCGGGCGCGAGCGGACCGCACTCGCTCGACTGCGGCAGGGGTCGCCGAGAGCACGCGCGCGCGCCGGTCGCTTTCGTCAGCGCGGCTGATGACGAGCCCCGTGTCCTCGAGCATCCGAATCTGCCGGCTTACGACGGCCTTGTCAGTTTCGAAGGCATCCGCGAGCGCCGATGCGTTCGTCTCCCCCGAGCGAACGATCATGGCGAGCATCTTGTAGCCGACGGGCTGCAGCTCAGGATGAATCTGGGCAGCCGCCTCTTTCCAAACGAGGCGCACGCGGCCCAGGAGCAGGCCGAGTTGCTCCTCGACCTCGGCGATCACTTCGTCCTGAACCACGTCGGTCACGTTACCGGTTGTGGCGGTCGGGCTGCCCGCCGGTGACAACGGGGATCGACCCCGTTGCGGCTCCAACCTCCGCTTCGGCGAGGTCGACCGCCGACTCCTCAGCCTGGTCCGCCAGGCTCTCGGCGGCGGTCCTGGTCGACAGCGGTTTGTTCGGTAGGAAGGCGATGGCGATGAGGCTCACGACGGCGAGCGGGATTGCGACCATGAACGAGTCAGCGATGCCGTGCCCGTACGCGGACTCGACGATCACGCGGACCGCGGCCGGCAGCTCGCCCACCTTCGGCAGGGTGCCGCTCGCGAGGGTGCTGAGCGCGTCGATCTCCGCGGCCGACTTCGGCACGAAGCTCTGCAGCGACGTGGTGATGTGCGAGGTGACCTGGCTAGCGAGGATGCTGCCCATGACGGTCACCCCGACAGCACCGGCGACCGACCGGAAGAAGTTAACGTTGGCGCTCGCGGCCCCGAGCTGGCTGACCGGCGTGTCGTTCTGCACGACAAGGGTGAGGTTCTGCATCACCATGCCCAGGCCGGCGCCGAGCAGCACCATGTAGACCGATACCCAGAGGAGATCGGTGTCGTAGCTCAGGGTGGAGAGCAGGCTCACCCCGGCGAGGATCAGGACCGACCCCAGCACCATCCAGCGCTTCCAGGCTCCGAGACGGCTGATCAGCTGTCCGATGATGATCGACGCAAGCAGCTGGCCCGCGACCAGCGGGATGGTCATCAGCCCCGACTGGGTCGGGTTGGCGCCCCGCGCAAGCTGGAAGTACTGGGCGAGGAAGACGCTCGATGCGAACATCGCGACACCCACCGCAATGCTCGCGACAACCGCGAGGGTGAAGGTGCGGTTCTTGAAGAGGTCCATCGGCACGATCGGCTCAGCGACCCGGAACTCGGTGACCACGAACGCCACCAGCGCCACCACCGCGCCACCGATCATCAGGTAGCTGGTCGTCGAATTCCAGTCGAACTGCGTGCCCCCCATCGAGACCCAGATGAGCAGGAGCGAGACCCCGAGGCTGAGCAGCACGGCACCCAGGTAATCGATGATGACGCGGTCACGGGTGCCGCGCGGAAGGTGCAGGGTGCGCTGGATGATGATGATCGCGGCCACTGCGAACGGGACGCCAACGAAGAAGTTCGCACGCCATCCGAGTACGTCAGTGATGACACCGCCAATCAGGGGGCCACCGATGGTCGCAACGGCCATGATGCCGCCGACGATACCCATGTACTTTCCCCGCTCCCGGGGGCTGATGATGAGGGCGACGGCAACGAAGACCAGGGACATGAGCCCGCCAACGCCGACCCCCTGCACGACGCGCAGCGCGATGAGCATCGTGGTGCTGGTCGAGAAGCCGGCCGCCACCGTGGCGAGCACGAAGATGACCAGCGCGAGCTGCAGCAGCAACTTGCGATCGAGCAGGTCGCTGAGCTTGCCCCAGATCGGTGTGGAGACCGCGGTCGCGAGCAGGGTCGCGGTGATTACCCAGGTGTAGGCGGCCTGGTCACCGCCAAGGTCGGCGATGATGCGCGGGAGGGAGGTCGAGACGACGGTGCCGGAGAGCACCGCGACGAACATGCCCATAATGAGGCCGGAAAGAGCGATGAGGACCTCGCGCTGCGATCGCTTCTGTTCCAACTGGGGTGCTAGTGATGACACGGGCGGTTCCATTCATATAGTTGACGTATGTCAACTATATGCAGATAGATGACGTCAGTCAACTACTGGTGGCAGTCGCGGGGCATACGACGATCACGACGGTAGCGAGGCAGTCCCGCAGGCGAGCGCATAGATGCACAGGGCGACATGCCAAGTCGAGAAGAACATCGAATGCCTGATGATGGTGCACCCCCCGGGACTTGAACCCGGAACCCAC
>JBIITJ010000041.1:0-22318 GCA_044340535.1 Rhodoglobus sp. | reverse complement strand
GTCATTTCGAGCGTGAGTGACTACCTCGACGGCGTGATAGCTCGGCGTTTCGGGCAGATCACTCGCCTGGGGCAGCTTCTTGACCCCGCCGCCGACCGGCTGTTCATCTTCGCCGCACTGATCGGCCTCGCAAGTCGAGGCATCATCCCCTGGTGGCTGTTCCTCGTCATTGTCGCCCGCGACGCCATGCTCGTCGTTCTCGGCATCGTGCTCGCCAACCATGGATACGGGCCTCTACCGGTGCATCGACTGGGTAAGGCGGGCACGCTGTGCCTGTTCTACGCCCTGCCGATCCTGATGGTTGGGCAGGCCTTCCCTGCTGCGGTTGCTGTCGCTGATCCCATCGGCTGGGCTTTTGCCCTGTGGGGTGTCTTCCTGTACTGGTGGGGCGGTGCGCTGTACGTCGCACAAACGGCGCGATTGGTCCGGATTAGGCGGGGCGAGCCGGTGCCAGGATCAGATACTCTGGAGTTGTAGGGGAGGGCATCATGGCGGAAAACGACGAACGCGGCGACGCTGGCAGCGCGACACAGGCGGTTCCGGCGCGGGATGACGCGACCATGACGTACGGCGACGAGTTCGCCGCGCAGCTTGCCGCCCTCGACAACACGATCTCACCCGAGGAGGTCGACGCGATCGCGGCGTTGCCGTCCGGGTCGGCATTGCTCGTGGTGCGTCGCGGCCCTAACATCGGTGCGCGCTTCCTGCTCGACGCCGATCTCACTACGGTAGGGCGGCATCCCGAAGCCGATATCTTCCTTGACGACGTCACGGTCTCGCGCCGGCACGCGGAGTTCCTGAGGCACGGCACCGCGTTCCAGGTCAAGGACCTCGGCTCGCTCAACGGCACGTATTTCGATGGTGTGCGCATCGACACCGCATTGCTCAGCGACGGCGCCGAGGTCCAGGTGGGCAAGTTCCGCCTCACGTTCTACGCTTCGCGACTCGACCTCGTTCACCTGGCCGGCCGCTAGTGGCGGCTGTTGCACCCCAGGCGCGAGCGTCTGGGGCTGGATCCTCCCTTCTCAGTATCGGGCAGGTCCTCGCCAAGCTGAGCCCGGAGTTTCCCGAGCTGACCCCGTCAAAGCTGCGCTTCCTGGAAGACCAGGAGCTTGTCGCACCGGCACGAACCGAGTCGGGCTACCGCAAGTTCTCGTCGAGCGACATGGATCGCCTCCGGTTCGTGCTGACTATGCAGCGCGACCACTACCTTCCGCTCAAGGTCATTCGCAGCCACCTCGCCGACCTCGACTCGGGCCGCAAGCCGGAGTTGCCGGGCGGTTCGGCCGCTGCGCCTTCCATGTTGTCGTCGGGCCGACGGTTCAGCCGGGACGAGCTCATTCGTGAGGCAGGGGCCAACGCCATGCTGCTCGGCGACGCCATCTCGGCGTCGCTGATCATGCCCGCCGATGTGTTCGGTGAGGACGCGCTTGCCGTGCTTCGCTCACTCGTGGAGTTGCAGCGTTCGGGTATCGAGCCACGGCACCTTCGGGGTTTTCGGGCCGCAGCCGAGCGCGAACTCGGGCTCATCGAGAACGCACTCATGCCGGTTGCGCGCCGCAAGGACGCGTCGAGTCGCGCCCGGGCCGCCGAGATGGCGCGGGAAATCGCCGGACAGCTTGAGATCGTCCGCAGCAGTCTTATCCGATCTGCCCTCACGCGCCTCGATTCGTAGTACCGTCGAATCCGACACGCTGGACGATGTCGTCGTTCGCCACGCTCGGGTGGGTACCGTGGGGTTACACGAACATTAAGTGTCACGTTAACGTTGAAGGTTAGGACCGGGGCAATGAGTGAACTCAGCCGTAGTGAAGAAAATCGCTACGATCTCGGCCTGCTGTTCACTGACGGGATGCCCGAACTCGACGAGGGCACGGGCTACCGGGGCGCCGTTGCTGCTCGCGCCGCGGGCATCAGCTACCGCCAGCTCGACTACTGGGCTCGCACCCAGCTCGTGGAGCCCACGGTGCGGGGAGCGGCAGGCTCTGGCTCCCAGCGGCTGTACGGGTTCCGCGACATCCTCGTTCTCAAGCTCGTCAAGCGTCTTCTCGACACCGGCATTTCGCTGCAGCAGATTCGCGTTGCGGTCAACCAGCTCCGTGAATCCGGGGTCAACGACCTGGCGCAGATCACCCTCATGAGCGATGGCGCGAGCGTTTACCTGTGTACGTCAAACGACGAGGTCATCGACCTGGTCAGTCGCGGCCAGGGTGTGTTCGGAATCGCCGTCGGCAAGGTATTGCGCGAGGTGGAAACTTCGCTCGTGGAACTCGACTCCGTCAAGGGCGAAGACCCGATGGACGAGTTGGCAAAGCGCCGGGCAGTGCGCGCCTCCTAGGCCGTCACCCGCTAACCCTTCCGGAGAGCTGCCGTCCGAACGGCCTCGAGCTACGACGCTGGTTCGTTGGCGAAATCGCCGATGCGAGCGGTGCGCATCACACGCTCGAGCAGCTGGTCGAAGTTGCGGGCCATCTCCTGCGCGCTTTCGCCGGGCCAGACGTGCAGCGGCTTCGCGGCACCTTGGGCCTGTTGCAGCGAGGTGCGCTCAGGCAGCTGGGGGGAGAGCACGAGCGGGCCGAACATGTCGCGCAACTCCTTGATCCGGAACTGGTGCTCGAGCGACTGCGACCGCAGCCGGTTGACGATGATCCCGAGCGGCTGCAGCCGGGGGGAGAGCCCGCGCCGGATCTCCTCGATCGCCCGGAGGGCGCGATCGGCTGCGGCAACCGAGAACAGGCCGGGCTCGGTCACGATCGTCACGCGGTCGCTGGCCGCCCAGGCGGTGCGGGTGAGCGCGTTCAGTGATGGCGCGCAGTCGATGAGCACGAGGTCGTAGTCGGCTTCGACATTCGCGAGCGCCTCTTCAAGCTTCCAGATATCGCGGATGCTGGGGTGCGGCCCGTCGAAGTTGATCGCGGACGGCGACCCGATCAGCACATCGACCTTGCCGGGACGGCCCTTCGTCCAGCCGCTCGGCGCAATCGCGGCGCGCACGATCTTCTCTTTGGGAGATGCGAGCACGTCGGCGATGTTCAGGTGGCCGCCCACATCGATGTCCATGCCGGTCGATACGTCCGACTGCGGGTCGAGGTCGACGACGAGGGTGCGGAGCCCGCGAGCGAAGGCCGCAGATGCCAGCCCAAGCGTCACCGTGGTCTTTCCCACGCCCCCTTTGAGGGAGCTGACGCTAAGTACATGCACGATATCCGACGATACCTTCCCGGTGGTTCAGACACCTAAAAAGAGGACTGCTCAAGACGAGACGCATGGGTGATTGCCAGCCTTTTCGCGCCCTAGGCTTGTGCTGACGGAAGGGACTGGATGTTCAGGAAAATTCTCGTAGCCAACCGAGGTGAGATCGCGATCCGGGCGATGCGTGCCGCCTTCGAGCTGGGGGCAAAGACTGTCGCGGTGTTCCCGTACGAGGATCGCAGTTCCATGCATCGACTTAAGGCCGATGAGGCATACCAGATCGGTGAGGAGGGCCACCCCGTTCGGGCCTACCTTGACGTGAATGAGATCATCCGGGTGGCCAAGGAAGCTGGCGCTGACGCCATCTATCCGGGCTACGGCTTCCTTTCCGAGAACCCTGACCTGGCGCAGGCTGCGGCTGATGCAGGCATCACGTTCATTGGCCCCCCCACACGGGTGCTCGAGATGGCAGGCAACAAGGTCACCGCCAAGGAGCACGCCATCGCGGCCGGTGTCCCCGTGCTGAAGTCGACCCCGGCTTCCCGTGATCTTGATGAGCTTCTCGCTGGTGCCGACGAGATCGGCTTCCCGATTTTCGCCAAAGCTGTCGCCGGCGGTGGCGGTCGTGGGATGCGCCGGGTCGAGTCGAAGGGCGAATTGCGTGCCGCCCTGGAGGAGGCCATGCGCGAGGCTGACAGCGCTTTCGGTGACCCGACCATGTTCCTCGAGCAGGCCGTCGTCCGACCCCGGCACATCGAAGTGCAGATTCTTGCGGACTCACAGGGCGAAACAGTCCACCTGTTCGAGCGGGACTGTTCCGTGCAGCGTCGCCACCAGAAGGTCGTCGAGATCGCCCCGGCGCCCAACCTCGATGAAGACATCCGCCAGGCCATGTACCGGGATGCCATCGCGTTCGCGAAGTCGATCCAGTACGAGAACGCTGGCACTGTCGAGTTCCTTCTCGACACCGCGGGGGAGCGTGCGGGGCAGCATTTCTTCATCGAGATGAACCCGCGCATCCAGGTCGAGCACACGGTGACCGAGGAAGTCACCGATGTCGACCTCGTCCAGTCTCAAATGCGGATCGCCTTCGGTGAGAGCCTCAAGCAACTGGGGTTGCAGCAGGAGAACCTGCGCCTGCGCGGCGCCGCCCTGCAGTGCCGCATCACGACCGAAGACCCGGCGTCCGGCTTCCGGCCCGACACGGGCAAGATCACGACCTACCGCTCGCCGGGTGGCGCAGGCATTCGCCTCGACGGCGGCACGGTCGCGGCGGGCGCCCAGGTGTCCCCGCACTTCGACTCGATGCTCGTCAAGATGACCTGCCGCGGGCGCGACTTCGCGACCGCCGTGGGGCGCGCCCGCCGCGGGCTCGCGGAGTTCCGCCTCCGTGGCGTCACCACGAACATCCCGTTCCTTCAGGCAGTGCTCGACGACCCCGACTTCAGCGCGGGTGACCTCAGCACGTCCTTCATCGAGGAGCGCCCGTGGCTCGTTAAGGGCCAGCGGTCGAAGGACCGCGGCACCAAGGTGCTGACCTGGCTCGCGGATGTCACGGTCAACCAGCCCAACGGCAACGGAGCTGGCCTTATCGACCCGAGCCTCAAGCTTCCCCAGGTCGACCTCGACACCGAGGCTCCGGCGGGTTCTCGCCAGCGGCTGCTCGAGCTGGGTCCGGAGGGCTTCGCGGCGGCGTTGCGGGCACAGCGGCCGCTCGCGGTCACCGAGACCACCTTCCGCGATGCCCACCAGTCGTTGCTCGCCACGCGCGTGCGCACCCGCGACCTCGTGGCAGTACTCCCGCACGTGGCCCGGATGACCCCCGAATTGCTCTCCGTCGAGGCCTGGGGTGGTGCAACCTACGACGTCGCCCTGCGCTTCCTCGGTGAAGACCCCTGGGAGCGGCTGTCGGCAATGCGCGTAGCGCTGCCCAATGTTGCGATCCAGATGCTGCTGCGCGGCCGGAACACGGTGGGCTACACGCCGTACCCGACCGAGGTGACCGATGCCTTCATCAGGGAGGCCTCCGACAGCGGCGTGGACATCTTCCGCATCTTCGACGCGCTCAACGATGTCGACCAGATGCGCCCCGCGATCGACGCGGTCCTGCAGACGGGCACCGCCGTCGCCGAGGTGGCGCTGTGCTACACGGCCGATCTCCTCGACCCGGCCGAGAAGCTGTACACGCTCGACTACTACCTGAAGCTCGCCGAGCAGATGGTCGAGGCTGGTGCGCATATCCTCGCGATCAAAGACATGGCGGGGCTACTGCGGGCCGATGCTGCCTACCAGCTCGTCTCCGCGTTGCGAGAGCGTTTCGACCTCCCCGTCCACGTGCACACGCACGACACGGCGGGCGGGCAACTGGCGACGTTGCTCGCGGCGTCGCGCGCTGGCGCAGACGCGGTCGACGTGGCAAGCGCCCCCATGGCTGGCACCACCAGCCAGCCCTCGGCCTCGGCCCTGGTAGCGGCGCTGGCCCACACCGATCGCGACACCGGCCTCTCGCTCCAGGCGGTCTCAGACCTCGAGCCGTACTGGGAGGCGGTGCGCCACGTCTACAAGCCGTTCGAGTCGGGCCTGCCCGGCCCGACGGGGCGCGTGTACAAGCACGAGATCCCGGGTGGGCAGCTTTCCAACCTGCGCCAGCAGGCGATCGCTCTCGGGCTTGGCGACCACTTCGAGAAGGTGGAGAACCTCTACGCCGCGGCCAACCGCATTCTCGGACGCCCGCCCAAGGTGACTCCTTCGTCGAAGGTTGTCGGCGATCTTGCGCTGGCCCTCGCAGCTGCCGACGCCGACCCGGATGACTTCGAGCAGAACCCCGACAAGTACGACATCCCCGACTCCGTCGTCGGTTTCATGGCCGGCGAGCTCGGTGAGCTTCCGGGCGGATGGCCCGAGCCCTTCCGGACCAAGGTTCTCAAGGGCCGGACGGTCAAGATCGGCGTGGAGCCGGTCAGCGCGGAAGATCGCGCCGCCCTCGATGGTGAGTCGTCGGAGCGGCGTTCGGCTCTGAACCGCTTGCTGTTCCCCGGTCCGACCAAGATCTACGAGCAGGCGCGCGACACCTATGGCGACCTCTCAGTCATCGACACCGTCGACTACCTGTACGGGCTGCGCCAGGGCAGCGAGCATGTGGTGGGGATCGACCGCGGCGTGAGTCTCTACGTCGGTCTCGAGGCGATCGGCGAAGCTGACGAGAAAGGCATGCGGACCGTCATGTCGACCCTCAACGGCCAACTGCGCCCCGTGCTCGTGCGCGACAACAGCATCACCGTCGATATCAAGGTCGCGGAGAAAGCGGATGCCAGCAAGCCGGGCCATGTCGCAGCGCCGTTCTCCGGGGTGGTCACCCTGCAGGTGGAGGAGGGCGCGCGGGTCGAGGCGGGCCAGGGCATCGCGTCGATCGAGGCGATGAAGATGGAAGCGGCGATCACCGCGACCGTCACCGGCACCGTGCGCCGACTGGCGATCTCGAAGACGCAGCTCGTCGACGCTGGGGACCTGCTGGTCGAGATCGACCCGGCTTAGCGGATCGCGCGCGGCATGGTTTGTACCCCGGGCGACAGGCGGGGTGGTGTGAGGGTAAACTTGAGCGTTTGCACCAGAGGAGAAGCAGCCCATGGCAACCAGGAAAAGTACCAAGGACGCGGCGGGGAACCTCGAACCGGACGTTGACTCGACGGCGCTCGACGTGCCGACGGAGAGCCTGACCTTCACCGTCGCCCTGCCCGTGCAGGTGCACGAGACCCCGGAGGACGAGGCCGCGGTTTCCATCCACGACGTCGCGATTAATCCCGACAGCCTTGCCGTGTCAGTCCCCGCGACCACGACCATCCAATTGGTGGCGGAGGACGTCGCCGTGATGCCGGAAGTCCCCGCTGAGGAGATCCCGGTGATCCCCGCACTGCCCGAGCCGGACGACGTATATGCCCGGCGTGGCCGGGGGCGGGTCGAAGTGTCGTCGACACCCGAGCCCGCGACAGCCCTTACGCCCGAGCGACTGATTGCCAGGAAGCGTGCACGCAAGCCCGCACCAGAGGGTTTCCTGCAGGAGCTGCTGTACGCCGTCACGTTCCACCTCGTGAACGTTGGCGACTCCTATCGCGTGCGGGAGCGCAAGGCGCTGGATGCCCGCATCGGCAAGCACTTCGAGGGAGGCACGCGGTTCGTCCCGATCCTCACCCGCAAGGGAGGCGTGGGTAAGACCACCATCACGACCCTGCTCGGGATGGCGATGGCTGATGTTCGCGAAGACCGCGTCATCGCCATCGACGCCAATCCTGACCGAGGAACCCTCGCGGAGCGGATCACGAAGAACACCCGCGCGACGGTGCGTGACGTGGTGACCCGCGCTGCCAGCATCACGACGTTCAGCGAATTCCAGACGCTCATCTCGCGCGACGAGACTCGTCTCGACGTGCTCGCCTCCGATACCGATCCCTCCGTCTCTGAGGCTTTCGATGAGGACGACTACAACGTGGTCGCAGACATTGCCGAGCGGTTCTACTCAATCGCTGTCACGGACTGCGGAACCGGTATCGTGCACTCCGCGATGAAGGCAACCCTGCAGCGTGCCGATTCGATCGTCATCGTGTCCGGAGGCAGCGTAGATGAGTCCCGCCTGGCTTCGGAGACGCTTACCTGGCTCGAGGCGAACGGTTACCCCGAGCTGGTGAAGAACGCCGTGGTTGCGCTCAATACCTCCACGCAGGGTACCAACCTCGTCAAGCTCGAAGAGATTGAGGCGCACTTCCAGTCTCGCGTGCGTGAGGTTGTTCGCATTCCCTACGACCCGGTGCTCGCAACAGGATCGGTCGTTCGCTACGGGGAGCTCGCACCGATCACGCGCAACGCGGCCCGGGAGCTTGCGGCCATCGTCATCGACGGCCTGCCCGCGGTCAGGACTTCCTGACTCGATGACGGAGCGTCCCATCCGCCTCTTTGGCGACCCTGTACTGCGCTCGGTGTGTGATCCGATCAAGCCCGGTGATCCCCGTGCTGAGCAACTGGTGAGCGACCTGCTGGAGAACGTGCGCCTGCCCGGCCGCGCCGGGCTTGCCGCCAACCAGATCGGCGTCGGCTTGCGAGCTTTCAGCTACAACGTCGATGACGAGGTGGGCTACATCATCAACCCGGTCCTCGTCGAGGTGTCAGGGGAGGCCGAGCTGGTCGACGAGGGCTGCCTCTCGGTGCCTGGGTTCTACTTCCCTCGGTTGCGCTACCCCTTCGCCCGCGTCACGGGCATTGATCTCGCGGGCAACGCTGTCGAGTTGAGCGGGGAAGGACTGATGGCCCAGGCTCTCCAGCACGAGGTCGACCATCTCGACGGGCACCTGTTTATCGAAGGCCTCGAGCCCGAGGCCAAGCGCGAGGCGATGCGGGCGATCCGCCAGGCCCCCTGGTACTAGGGCGCCCGGCGGATCGCGCTGGCCGCGACGAGGCCTAGTAGATCGAGACGCCCTCGGTCGCGGGTGCAGAGTTGTACATGCCCTCGATCACATCGGCGAAATCATTCAGGATGACGTTGCGCTTGATGCTCAGCTTGGGCGTCAAGTGGCCGCTGGCCTCGGTGAGCTCCGCATCGAGGATCTGGAATTTGCGGATCGACTCCGCACGTGACACTGCCGCATTGCCGACGTCGATGGCCCGCTGCACCTCAGCGAGGACCTTCGGGTTTTTGGCCGCTTCCGCCACCGGCATGTTTGCGTCGAGGTCGTTGTTGTTGAGCCAGACCGGCAGCATTTCTTCGTCGAGCGTCAGCAAGGCCGAGATGAACGGCTTCTGGTCGCCCACGACGATGACCTGCCCGATGATCGGGTTGGCGCGGATCGGGTCCTCGAGGGCGGCGGGGGCGACGTTCTTGCCGCCGGCGGTCACGATGATCTCCTTCTTGCGCCCGGTGATCTCGAGGTAGCCGTCGTCGTCGATGGTGCCGATGTCGCCAGTCTTGAACCACTCGCCGTCGAAGGTCTCCTTCGTTGCAGCGTCGTTGTTCCAGTAGCCGTCGAAGACGCAGATGCCCTTGACCTGGATCTCGCCGTCGTCGGCAATGCGCACCGAGTTACCGGGCAGGGGCGGGCCGACCTTGCCGATCTTGAAGTTCGAGGGGAGGTTCACCGACACCGGTGCCGTGGTCTCGGTGAGACCGTAGCCCTCGAGGATCGTCAGCCCAAGGCTCCGGTAGAAGTGTCCGAGCCTCAGCCCCAGGGGAGCCGACCCGGAGACGGCGTACTTCACGTTACCGCCGAGGGCCGCGCGGATCTTCGAGAGCACGAGCCGGTCGAAGACTGCGAACTGCAGCTTCAGGCCCAGGGGCACGTGGCCTGCGTCGACGGCCTTCGAGTGTGCGATCGCAACCTCGGCCGCTTTGCGGAAGATCTTGCCTTTGCCGCCGGTCTCGGCTTTCTGCTCGGAAGAGTTGTAGACCTTCTCGAAGACACGGGGCACGGCGAGCAGGAAGGTGGGCTTGTAGCTGCCCATTGACGGGACCAGGAGCTTGGTGTCGGGTTGGTGGCCCACCTTCACCCCGCCATGCACGGAGAGCACCGAGATATAGCGCGCGAAAATGTGCGCGAGGGTGATGAACAACAGGGTGCTTGAGTCGGGGTTGACGACCTCAGGGATTGCCGCCTGTGCATTACGGCTCAGCTCGACGAAGTTCGAATGGGTGATGACACAACCCTTGGGTTTGCCGGTAGTCCCTGACGTGTAGATAAGCGTGGCAAGGTCCGACCCCTTCGCGAGGTTCCGTCGGCGCTCGATCTCCTCGTCGGTGACGGCGGTGCCGCTTGCGGCCAGCTTGTCGAGGTCACCCAGGTCGATCTTCCACGCTTGTGTCACAGCCGGGACGTCAGCGCGAATCTCGTCGAAGCGCGCGAACTGCTCGGGCGTCTCGGTGATGATCGCCACCGCTCCAGAGTCGGAGAGGTTCCAGAGGATTTGGCTCGGCGCGGAGGTTTCGTAGATGGGGACGAGTACCGCGCCCGCGAACCAGGTCGCGAAGTCGATGAGCGTCCACTCGAAGCGTGTCTTCGACATCAGGCCGATCTTGTCGCCGGGCTGGATGCCGGCCGCGACAAGCCCCTTGGAGAGTGCAGTGACCTTGGCGAGGAACTCTGCCGCCGTCATGTCTTTCCAACCGCCGTCAGCCGTGGGAAGTGCGAACAAAGCGCGATCAGGGGTGGCGGCAACCCGGTCGATCAGCAGGTCGGTGGCGTTGGCATCCGGGTCGGCCTTCACAACTGCGGGAACGTCGAACTGTTTCACGGTAACTCCTTTGGCACCGGTCGGGGACATTCCGAATAGTCTACCGGCCGAAGGTCCCGTGGAACCGGTGAATACGGGGCTGGGCGGTCGGTAAGCTCTGTCATCGTGCATGCAATCGGGATCGATATCGGGGGAACCAAGATCGCCGGCGCGGTCGTATCTGAAGAGGGCGAGATCATCGCCGAAGATCGGATTGCGACCCAGGCGGGCGACTCTGAAGCGATCGTGGACGCGGTCGTGAGGATGGTCGAGCGACTCGCGGCCGGCCGCGATATTGAGGCAGCGGGCGTGGCTGCCCCCGGCTTCATCGATGTCGACCAGTCGATCGTCTACTACACCCCCAACATCAGCTGGCGAAACGAGCCACTGCGGGAGCGCCTGCGGTCGCGCCTCGATCTCGAGATCACCATCGACAACGACGCGAACGCCGCAGGCTGGGCTGAGTACCGGTTCGGTGCCGGGCGCAGCCTCACCGACATGACCATGCTCACGATCGGCACCGGGGTGGGCGGCGCAATCATCAGCCAGGGCCGACTGTTCCGTGGCGGCTTCGGCGCGGGGGCAGAGCTCGGTCACCTTCGCGTGGTCCCGGACGGCCTGCCCTGCGGCTGTGGTGCGCACGGCTGCATCGAACAGTACGGTTCGGGCCGGGCGCTGCTGCGCATGGCAAATGAGATTGCGGATGTCGGCGGCATTGGCCTCGCGCTGGCCGACGCCCGGCGCACCCACGGTGAGCTCGACGGGGCAATCGTCGGCTCGCTCATCGCCGAGGGCGACCCCGGGGCTGTCCACGCCCTGTCACAGCTGGGGTACTGGCTGGGGCAGGCCTGCGCGAGCCTCAGCGCCGTGCTCGACCCCCAGGTCTTCGTGTTCGGCGGCGGCGTCGCTGTTGCCGGCGAATTGCTGCTGGAGCCCGTCCGCGAGGCGTACCGCCAGAACCTGCCGGCGCGGGGGTATCACCCGGAGCCCGAGTTCGTTATCGCCGAGCTGGTGAACAACGCGGGGGTGGTCGGTGCGGCCGACCTTGCCCGCATCCACTCTCGCCAGCGCTAGAGTTGGCAGTTCCGGCACGGAAGGTCTGACGATGTTCTACTGGTTCATGAAGAACCTGGTGGCAGGTCCGCTGCTCAAGACAGTGTTCCGGCCCTGGGTATCGGGGGTCGAGAACATCCCGAAGACCGGTGGTGTCATCCTCGCCAGCAATCACCTGTCGGTTATCGATTCGGTGATCCTGCCTCTTGTCATCGAGCGACGGATCTATTTCCTTGCCAAGAGTGACTACTTCACCGGCAAGGGTTTCAAGAACTGGGCCGTTAAGCACTTCCTGCTCGGCACCGGGATGATCCCGATCGACCGTTCGGGCGGCAAGGCCTCAGAGGCATCCCTCAACACGGGGCTTGACGTGCTTGCCAAGGGGCAGGTGCTCGGGATCTACCCCGAGGGCACTCGCAGCCCCGACGCCAAGATGTACCGCGGCCGGACCGGGGTGGCGCGGATGATCCTCGAGGCCAACGTGCCCGTCGTGCCGGTCGCGATGATGGACACCGAGAAGGTCATGCCCATCGGCAGCAAGCTGCCCAAGGTGCGGCGCATCGGGATCGTGTTCGGTGAGCCGCTGGACTTCTCCCGCTTCCAAGGGCTCGAGGGTGACCGCTTCATCCTTCGTTCGGTCACGGACGAGATCATGTATGAGCTCAGTCGCATCAGCGGGCAGGAATACGTGGACGTTTACGCCAGTTCCGTCAAGGACAGGATGCCGTCGCGAAGCCGATAGGCTCGCTAGCTGGTCCACATTTCCCTCGTTCCAAAGGATTTCCACCGTGGTTGACCCGTCCGAACCCGTCGTGCTCGCCGATCCTGATGTGATCGCGGGGCTCGACCACTGGCGCACGCTGCCAATCAAGCAGCAGCCGCAGTGGCCGGATGCCGTGGCCGTGGGCGAAGCCTCCGCGAAGATTGCGACCCTCCCGCCGCTGGTGTTTGCCGGTGAGGTTGACATCCTGCGTGAGCGCCTGGCGAAGGCTGCCCAGGGTGACGCATTCCTGCTGCAGGGCGGCGACTGCGCCGAGACGTTCGCTGGGGCGACCGCCCAGAACATCCGCGACCGGGTGAAGACCATCCTCCAGATGGCCGTCGTGCTCACCTACGGGGCATCCAAGCCGATCGTGAAGATGGGTCGCATGGCGGGCCAGTTTGCCAAGCCGCGGTCGAGCGACACCGAGACGCGCGGCGACGTGACGCTGCCCGCCTACCGCGGTGACATCGTCAACGGCTACGACTTCACCCCCGAGTCGCGCGAGGCAGACCCTGCCCGGCTCGTGGAGGGATACCACACGGCAGCATCCACCCTGAACCTGGTGCGAGCATTCACGCAGGGTGGCTTTGCCGACCTGCGCCAGGTGCACTCCTGGAACAAGGGCTTCGCAGCAAACCCCGCCAACCACGCCTACGAGAAGGTGGCGAGCGAGATCGACCGCGCCATCAAGTTCATGGAGGCCGCGGGCGCCGACTTCGATGAGCTCAAGCGGGTCGAGTTCTACTCAAGCCACGAGGGCCTGCTCATGGATTACGAGCGCCCCATGACGCGCATCGACTCGCGAACCGGGACCCCGTACAACACGAGCGCCCACTTCCTCTGGGTGGGGGAGCGCACCCGCGACCTCGACGGCGCGCACATCGACTACTTCTCCCGCCTGCGCAACCCGATCGGTGTCAAGCTCGGGCCGTCGACGACCGTCGACGACATGGAGCGGCTTATCGACAAGCTCGACCCCGAGCGCGAGCCGGGACGCCTGACCTTCATCACGCGGATGGGCGCAGGCAAGATCCGGGATGCCCTCCCGCCCTTGCTCGAGGGAATCAAGGCGATGGATGCCCTGCCCCTCTGGGTCTCGGACCCGATGCACGGCAATGGACTGACGACGCCCAACGGGTACAAGACCCGCCGGTTTGATGATGTGGTTGACGAGGTCAAGGGCTTCTTCTCGGCGCACCGCGCGGCGGGGACCTACCCCGGCGGCATCCACATCGAGTTGACGGGCGACGACGTTACCGAGTGCCTGGGCGGTTCTGAGCAGATCGATGAGGCGACCCTCGCGACCCGGTACGAGTCATTGTGCGATCCGCGCCTGAACCACATGCAATCGCTCGAACTGGCGTTCCTGGTTGCCGAGGAACTGACCGCGTTCTAGCCGGATATCGTGACGGTGGTGCCGCGCGGGCGTGACTGTCCGCCGGCGGGGGACTGGTCCTCGACGACCGCGGGACCAAAGCTCCAGAAGGCCTCCGGGATCGTGGTCTCGACCTCGACAACAAATCCGAGCTCTTCCAGCGCCGCCTTACTCGCCGCGATGTTGTCACCGATCACGTCCGGGATTTCAATGAGTTCAACCCCGCGTGACGTGATGAGGTCGACCATGCCGCCGGTGCGAACCGGAGTCTGGTCAGCCCTTTCCTGGGCGCGGATGACGGCGCCTTCCGGGATGGTGTCGCTGTACTCTTCCGCGCGGATCTCGCCGACGGCGAGGTCGGCCTCCATGAGTTTCTGCGTGGCCTCGTCGACGCTGAGTCCCGCGAGGTCAGGGATCGGCCCGGCGGAAACGACAAGTTGCACGGGCTGTAGCTCGCCGTAAGTTTCAACGCCGGTGAGGCTCGAGCCATCGGGGGCCAGGGCGTCAATCACGGTTCCCGCGGGGACACTGCCGTCAAACTGTCTCAGTATCGGGTCGGCGAGCGTGAACGGAGCGGCCTCGATCGCAGCCTTCGCCTCGTCCTCGCTCATGCCCGCAAAAGCGGGAACGGCAAGCTGTGCCGGTCCCGTGGAGATCAGCAGTTGCACGGTGGCCCCGTGGGTCACCTGGGTTCCCACTTCTGGTGACGTGTTGGCCACCAGGCCGACCGCGATGACCGGGTCGTCGATCACGCCATTCGTTTCGTTGACCGCCAGTCCGAGCTCCTCGAGGGTGGCGCGCGCATCGGCCTCGCTCATGCCGGCGAGGTCCCGCGGGATCGTCACCTGCGAGCCTGGCCCGAAACCGAAGTACCACCCAGTCGTGGCTGCCGCGGCGACGAGCAGCACGACGATCGCGGCGATCCACCATCCCCGTTTGCGGCGCTTGGTCGAGTTCTCCGCGAGCGTTCCCGCCATGCTCGGGCCTGCAACCGTGGCAAGATCTCCGCCACCGCCCACGGGCGGGCGCACCCCTCCGAGAACCTGGGTTTCCGCCGTCGAACCCGGGAAAGGCGTGCGGGCGGCCGTCGGTAGCACCATGGTGCGCTGGGGAGCTGTCGATCCTGCAGGGCCGGCCGTCATGAGAGCGCTGTGGGTTTCGTAGAGCCTGTCGAGCATCATCCGGGCATCGCGCGGGCGGTCGTCCGGTTCGCGCGCGGTCGCCCACAGCACAAGCTCATCGAGTTCTTCGGGAACCTTGGGGTTCTTCTTCCCCGGTCGAGGCACCGAGTCGTTGGCGTGCTGGTAGGCGATCTGCATCGGCTGCTCGCCCTTGAACGGCTGCTCCCCGGTGAGCATCTCGTACATCATGATGCCCACCGCGTAGATGTCGCTGCGGGCGTCGGCAACGCCCCGGGTCACGAGCTCGGGGGAGAGGTACGCGATCGTGCCGAGCAACGCTGCCCCGGTCGCCGTGTTGGCGGAGGCGGCGCGTGCGAGGCCGAAGTCGCCGATTTTGATGCGCCCGTCGTCGGCGAGCATGACGTTTTCAGGCTTGAGATCCCGGTGGACAATCCCCGCCTTGTGGGCCGCGGCGAGGCCAGCCAGGACGGCCTCCATGATGTCGAGGGTCTGCTCGGTGTTGAGGAGCTTGTGTTCCTGCAGCAGGTCACGCAGCGTGATGCCGGGCAGGTACTCCATCACGAGGTACGCGGTGTCGCTGTCCTGGCCCTGGTCGAAGACGTTGACGACGTTCGGGTGGGCGAGGCGCGCGGCCGAGCGCGCCTCCTGGATGAACCGTTCCTTGAAGTTGCTGTCGTCGGCGAGGTGCCCGTGCATGACCTTGATGGCCACGCGCCGTTCCAGCCGCAGGTCACCGGCGAGATAGACGGTCGCCATGCCGCCTCGGGCGATGCGTGAGCGGATCTGGTATCGGCCGTCGAGAAGACGACCGATCATCGGGTCCGTGCTGTTGACACTCACCCTGAGAGTCTAAAGTTCAGGCGCTGTGAGACTCCGCTAGACACGGCGGCAGCCTTGGCTCAGCCCAGTTCGGCGAACCAGGCCCAGGCCGAGGCTTCCCACTTTGCGTAGGCGTTGGGGTATGCGGAGATCTGCACTTTCTGGGCGGCCTGCGTCAATGACATGGACTGCCACCCTGAAATGTCGAGCAGCCCCCGTGTGTAGCCGCGGTTGGGATTGCTGGGTCCGCCATAGAACAGGCGCGCGGCGTGCTCGGGCGTGGTCAGTTGCTCAACCGAACCCCAGCCTGCGCTCGGGCGCTGCTGGAAGAGCCCGACCGAGTCACGGTCGCCCCAGGTCAGGTTGCGCAGTGTTGATTCCTGCATCGCGGTGGCAAGCGCAATGACGATGCCGTAGTCGGGGACACCGAGGTCACGACCGACCCGCACGATGAGGGCCGCGTTAGCCCGCATTTCGTCGTTGAGCGGCGTGACGTTGCCCGTCGCGCCAGCGGAGGTTCCGCCCGTGGTGCTCCCCGAGGATGCGGTCGTCACACCGGGAATGACGAGCTTCTGCCCCGGGTGGATGACGCTGGATGAGGCGAGCCCGTTCGCGTCGAGGAGCGCCTGGGTGCTGATGCCGTAACGAGTGGCGATAGCGCTGATGGTGTCGCCGGAGACGATGGTGTACGAACCTGAGGCTGCCGGGGCTGGCGCGGGGGCAACCGGCTCGACGATGGGGGCCACGTCGACGACGGGCACTGCGTCGAGAACCTCTTCGACCACGGGCTGTTCGGCGACGGTCTCCCCGGGGGCCGGCTCTCCCGTGGCTTCGGGCTCGGGGGCGGAGCTGTCGCGGACAGGAGCCTCCTGCGGCTCCGGGTCGGTTTCGGGCTCAGGAGTGCCAGGGCCAATGAGTCCCGGAATGGCAAGTGCCTGGCCGGGGTGGATGATGCTCGACCAGCCGAGGCCGTTGGCTGTCAGGACAGACAGGGTGGATACTCCGAACCGGGCGGCGATCGCGCTGACGGTGTCCCCGGCGACGACGATGTAGCGTCCGCTCGGGGTGGCCTGCTCCTGCCCCGCCGGAACCGCGGTCTTCACCGCGCTGGCAAGGGTGAGCTGCTGTCCCGGGAAGATCAACGACGTCCAGCTCAGCCCGTTCATGGCCAGCACGGAGGCGGTAGAAAGGCCGTAACGACCGGCGATGCTGCTGACGGTGTCGCCGCTTCGCACGATGTAGGAGGCGGGTGCGGCGAGCGTGGCTACGCTCGTGGTTGCTGTTGCGGACTGGCGCGGGGCCATGGCTGGCCGGACTGCGGGGCCCGGCTCGGAAGCGGAGTCCTTTGGCTTGGGCTGCTCGCGTGCCTCAACCGGCTCGATCGGGCCGGTGAGGTTGAGGGTCATGGCCGCCATCGAGCCTACGAGGAGGACCGAACTGGTACTGAAGGCGCCTTTGGCCAGGCGGCTGCGCTCCGCTGCGCCGCGCCCGGGAGTCTCCGCTGGCACGTGAGGTACGAGGCCGGCAAAGACCGCGCGGGAGTTGTCACTCGTGTCGTACTGAAGGTCAGTCATTGCTAGTCCGTCCACTCCCGCCCCGAGAGGTATTGCCTTACTACACGTGATCGTGCCGAACCAACCGTGACACACCTGTTACAGGGTGTCAATCAAAGTGATTATTGTGGATTGAATTTACCTGCTGGAAACATTAGAGTTCCGGAGCCGTCACGGGCCGCTGGGCACGGAGCGTGGCAGGGTTGAGCATGTGACCGAAACACCTCCCATCGTCTGGCTGACCATCCCCGACCTCACCGAGATTCTCGGTCTCAAGGTGAGCCAGGTCCGCCGCCTCATCGAGGATCGTGCGCTGCTCGCGAGCAAGATCGACGGGGTCTGGAAGGTTCCGGAGGCGTTCATCGTCGATGGCGAGCCGATGCATGAACTCAGGGGCACCCTCATCGTGCTCGCCGATAGTGGCTTCAGCGACGACGAAGCGATGCGCTGGTTGCTCGAGGAAGAAGAGAGCCTCGGCATCGCGCCGATCGCCGCGCTCCGTGCGGGGCGGAAGGCTGAAGTTCGGCGGGTCGCGCAGGCGCTGGGCTTCTAGCCGGGCATCCCCGCTCAATACACCCGGCGGGTGACCGTCTCAGCGAGTTCCAGGAGCTGCTGGCGGGCGGATGACGCGAGCGGGGCATCCCGCAATGCGGTCCGGGCGAGCCCCACATTGTGGTCGATGATGCGCTCCACGTGGTCGACGGCGCCACAGTCCCTGATTGCGGTGCGGAGCATCTCGACCTGCTGCGTTTCGAGCTGGGGGTCGCCGACGAGCTCGTCGAAGAGCGTGCGGGTGCCGCCCGTGAGCTTCTGGCGGGCGAGCGCGACGAGTACCGTGCGCTTGCCCTCACGCAGGTCATCGCCCGCGGGCTTGCCGGTGATGGAGGGGTCGCCGAACACCCCGAGGATGTCGTCGCGCAACTGGTACGCGACGCCGAGCGGTAGCCCAAAGTCGCGCAGCGCCGTGAGCTGGGCGAGGCTTGCGCCGCCGAGGGCGGCCCCGATCACCAGTGGGGCCTCGACGCTGTACTTGGCAGATTTGTAGACGATGACGCGGTGCGCGCGGCTGAGGGCCTCGGTCTCCGGATGCCTCGCCCACGAGTTCTCCTCGAGGATGTCGAGGTACTGGCCCGCCGTGACCTCCGTGCGCATCCGGGAGAACTCGGCGCGGCCCGCAAGGGCTGCGGTGGCGGTTGCAAGTTTCGCGGTTCCGGCATCGAAAAGCTCGTCGCTCCAGCCGAGCAGCAGGTCGCCCAGCAGCAGGGCAGAGGACTGGCCGTACAGGGCCGCATCGCCGGTCCAGCCTTCGTCGAGATGGATTGCCTCGAAGCGCTTGTGCGCAGACATCGCACCGCGCCGGGTGTCGGAACGGTCCATGATGTCGTCGTGGACGAGGGCGGCAGCATGGAAGACCTCGAGGGCCGCACAAGCCAGCACCACGCCGGGGAGGTCGCGGGAGACCTGGCCGTCGGGCAACGGGTCGATGCCGTCAACGAGCCCGCTCGCCGATTGCCATCCCCAGTAACAGAACAGGGCGCGGAACCTCTTGCCCCCGGCGAGGAAGGAGTGGGCAACGTCGGTGAACTGGACGAGCTCTGGGGCGATCGCGGCGAATTCGGTCGATCGTTGCGCGAGGAAGTCATCGACCTCCTGTTGTACGAGATCAACTAACCGGGTACTCTCAGCCACTTGCCTAGCCTAGCCACCACGCCGGGGCGTACTATGGAGTTCCACGTCGATCCCAAAGGTATGGAGGGGAACAGGGTGCCACTTTCAGAGCAGGAACAGCGCCTCCTCGAAGAGATGGAGCGCAGCCTCTATCAGAACGACGCGGACTTCGTCGCCACGGTCAGCCCTCGTCGGGGCAAGCCCAATTACACGATCCTGGTCGCCGGCGTGCTGGTTGCCGTCCTCGGCGTCGCCACCCTCGTAGCGGGCGTCATTGTCCGCCAGCCTCTTGTCGGGGTGCTCGGGTTCGCCGTCATGTTCGTCGGTGTGCTTCTCGCTGTTGCCCCGCCGCGTCGGGCGGCATCAGCCGAGCCCACCCACCTCCCTCCCGCTCCCTCCACTCGCCGTGGATCCTCCTTCATGGACACAATCAACGACCGCTGGGATAAGCGACAGGATGAGCGCGGCTAGAGCCGCTTCACAGGTTTTATCGGGCCAGCCTTCGGGCTGGCCCTTTTTTATGCCCATTTTGGCTCAACGTGCCCCACTTTCCTCCACCAAGGACTTCCGCGTATTACCGGGGCGATTCGGGGTACATTCACCGGTTTGTGCTCAAAATCCTCGCCTTGGTGGTTGAAAGTGGAGTAAAGTGGGGCAAACCTGAATCCGGGCCGGAGAATGAGGGGAGGCTGCCGTGTTCCTAGGCACCTATGCCCCGAAGCTCGACGAGAAGGGCCGGGTCATCCTGCCCGCCAAGTTCCGCGACGAACTGGCCGGCGGCATGGTGGTCACCCGTGGCCAGGAGCGGTGCCTGTACGTCTTCAGCCAGCGCGAGTTCGAGTCGATCCACGACAAGATGCGCCAGGCGCCGGTGTCGAGCAAACAGAGCCGTGACTTCATGCGCCTGTTCCTGTCCGGAGCCCACCAGGAGACCCCGGACAAGCAGAACCGCGTTACCGTGCCCGCCACCCTCCGCGAGTACGCGGGACTTGACCGCGACCTCACGGTCATCGGTGCCGGCAACCGGGCGGAGATCTGGGACACCGAGGCGTGGAACACCTACTACGAGGACACCGAAGCCGACTTCGTGAATGTCACGGAGGAGGTGATCCCGGGGCTCTTCTGAGTCCCTGGTGCTGACCCCCAGCCGTACGCCCTGGCTTTCTTCCCCGATGCCAGGTCGCACCGGATGGGGATCAGCACCCGGGAACCTGCCCCGTCATCATGGCTGACAACACCATCCACACCCCCGTACTCCTCGAACGCACCGTGGAGCTGCTCGCGCCGGCGCTCCGGCGAGAGGGTGCGGTGCTCGTCGACGCCACCCTCGGTATGGCCGGCCACGCCGAGGCGTTCCTCGAGCGATTCCCCACCATCACGCTCGTCGGCATTGACCGCGACGAGGATGCCCTCGCCATCGCCCGTCGCCGGTTGGCACCGTTTACCGAGCGGGTGCGCTTCACCCACGCGGTCTACGACGAGCTGGGGGCGGTGCTCGCGGGCCTCGGGATGCAGCGGGTCGCGGGCATCCTGTTTGACCTGGGAGTTTCGTCGCTGCAGCTCGACCAGGTCGAGCGTGGGTTCTCGTACTCGAAGGATGCTCCGCTGGACATGCGCATGGATGCCACGGGGGAGCGCACAGCGGAGAGCATCCTGGCGACATACAGCGAGCTCGACCTGCGCCGGATCTTCTACGAATACGGGGACGAGAAACTCGCCCCGCGCTACGCGAGCAGGATCGTCCAGCGCCGGGAGACCGCACCCCTGCAGACGTCGGCAGAGCTCGTTGAGTTGATCATCGCCGCGACGCCCGCGGCAGCCCAACGGGCGGGGCACCCGGCCAAGCGCGTCTTCCAGGCGCTGCGCATTGAAGTGAACCAGGAACTGTCCGTCCTGGAGCGGGCGATCCCCGCCGCGGTCGATGCCCTCGAGGTCGGTGGGCGGATGGTGGTGCTCTCGTACCAGTCCCTCGAAGACCGGATCGTCAAGCGCGTTCTGCAGTCGCGCTCGGTGTCGACGGCACCGCGCGGTCTTCCTGTGGAGCTGCCAGAGCACCGACCCGAACTGAAGCTGCTCGTGCGTGGTGCGGAACTGGCCAGCGACGAGGAGAAGGCACAGAACCCCCGCGCCACCCCGGTGCGTCTTCGCGCCGTCGAGAAACTGCGGGATGTGGCATGAGTAACCTCGCTTACGCCCGCCCCAGCGCGGCCCCGCAGCAGCAGCCTCGACACATCGAGATCGTCGCCACCCGGGCGCAGCGCCGGGCCCGGCCCAAGACCATCTATGCCGTGACGACCATCGCCGCCCTGTTCCTGATATTTGCGGCCCAGCTGCTGCTGAGCATTGCCGTCTCCGAGGGCCAGTACCAGATCGCGAGCCTGCAGACACAGCAGAAGGAACTGCTCCGTACCCAGGATGCGCTCTCCGAGAACCTCAACATCCTGAGCTCAACGCAGAACCTCAGCATGCAGGCGGCTTCCCGCGGGATGGTCCCCAATGTGAGCCCCCTCGCGATTGACCTGTCGACCGGGGGAGTGTTCGGGTTGCCCGGCAGCACCGATCCCGTGGGCTGCGGCGGCTCGTGCAACCTCATTACCAACGCCCTGCTGGCTGACGTCCCCATGGTGACGGATGCACCGGTGGAGACGACCACCCTCACCGGTTCGACCACGGGCACCACGGCACCGTCGACCACGGCGCCCGCGGCAACCGTGCAGACCCCACCCAGCTCGTCGCTCCCTGCCCCGGTGACGCGCTGATGACGACCCGTGGCGCCCGGCTCCGGATCTCCCTCGCCGTCCTGTTGGTCTTTGCGGTGGTTGCCGTCTTCGTGGTGCGCCTGGTGGACATCCAGTTGGTCCATGCGGAGGAGTACAACAGCGAGTCGCACGACAAGCGTGCTCGCACCCTCGTCACTTACGGCGAACGAGGGGACATCGTCGACGCGAACGGTGCGGTCCTGGCCGACAGCGTGCTGCGCTACGACATCACGGCGTCGCCCCGCGTCGCCCTCATGCGCAAGGACGCGGCAACCTCGATCCCGAGCGAGCTCACCCGGATTGCGGAGATCACGGGGCAGGACCCGGCCGTGATGCTCACCGATTTCCTTGCCGACCCTGAGTCGGACTTCACCTACGTGTCGAAGGGGCTGACCCTCGAGCAGTACGAAGCGGTCGTCGCCCTCGAGATCCCCTGGACCTCGGCCGAACGCCGCCCGAGCCGCACCTACCCGAACGGCCAGATCGCGGCCAACCTCGTCGGTTTTATCGGGACAGACGGCGCCCAGGCGGGCGTCGAGCTCACCGAGAACGACTGCCTGGCGAGCACGGACGGCACCGCTACCTATGAGAGCGCAGAGGACGGCACGCAGCTGCCGGGCAGCGTCATCACGACCCAGGAGCCGAAGGACGGCGGCACGCTGCGCCTGACCATCGACCGCGACCTGCAGTTCTTCGTGCAGCAGCGGATGGAGCAGACGGCCATGGAGCTCGGGGCAACCTGG
>JBIITJ010000031.1:0-29887 GCA_044340535.1 Rhodoglobus sp. | reverse complement strand
CGACGGGTGTCGTCATGCGGGTGAGCGACGGCCACCTCATGGCGGTCAGCGACTGGCCGACGTTCGACGCCAACGACATCAACAATGCCCCGCGGGATGCCAACGGCGAGCGCGCCCTCGGGTCGCGTGCCTTCAGCACCCCCTACGAGCCCGGATCGACCATGAAAGCCGTCACCGCCGCGTCCCTGATCGATGCAGGCGTCGCGACGCCCGCCACCCAGGTGGTCTCACCCTTCCGCTTGTTGCAGGACGACGGCACCTACATCAACGACTCCTTCCAGCACGCGACCCTCAACCTGACGCTCGCGGGAACGCTCGTCGAGTCATCCAACACCGCAATTGCGCAGCTGACCGACCTGCTGCCCGCACAGCAGCGCCACGACTACATGACCGCATTCGGGCTCGGGAGCAAGACCGAAGTGCAGTTCAACGGCGAGTCGCGCGGGCAGGTGCTTCCCGCCGATGAATGGTACGGGCGCACCAACTACGCCGTGCAGTTCGGCCAGGGCATGTCGGCAACCTCCGTGCAGATGGCGAGCGTCTACCAGGCCTTCGCCAACGGTGGCGTCCGCACGCCGGTGGTGCTCGTGGAGGGTTGTGAGCACGCTGACGGCACGGTTACAGACACCCCGCCTACGGAGGGCACCCGGGTCATCTCAGAGTCGACCGCGAAACAGGTCTCGGAGATGCTCGAACAGGTCGCCAACCACGCCGGCGGCTACCGCAACACGCAGATTCCCGGCTACCGCACCGCGGTCAAGAGTGGTACGGCCCAGGTCGCCCGCGAGGACGGCAGCGGCTATGGGGACGCCGTCGTGCTCTCCTACGCCGGGTTCGCCCCTGCTGATGACCCCCAGTACGTCGTCGTCGTCACCGCGGGCATCCCCAATAAGATGTACTCGGGCAGGATCGCCGCCACCTGGGGCGATGTCATGGCCCAGACCCTCACCTCATTCAGGGTGCAGCCTTCGACCTCCCCGGCCCCGGAACTGCCCCTGCGCTGGTGAGCCCAGAGGTTGAAGGAAAGGCTGCGGCGTGATCGACCTCACCCTGTCGGAAGTCGCAGCAGCAGTCCATGGGACCCTCGTGAATGCCCCGGATGCCCGTGCGGTCGTTACCGCGTCATCCGTGCACACCGACTCCCGGAAGCTCGCCCCCGGTGACATCTTCTTCGCACTGCCCGGTGAGGTGACCGACGGCCACCTGTTCGCGCCGACCGCCGTCGAGCGGGGTGCCGCGTTGCTCGTGGTGGAACGCGAGCTCGACCTCGACGTGCCGCAGGTTGTTGTGCCCGACGGGGTCGTCGCGCTGTCTGACCTGGCCCGTGAGGTAGTTGCTCGTGCCCGGACCGCCGGCCCGTTGCAGGTGGTGGCCGTCACCGGCTCCAACGGCAAGACCACCACCAAGAACATGCTCGCGGCGATCCTCGGTGCCGAGGGTCCGACGGTGTCGCCGCTTGGCTCGTTCAACAACGAGGTCGGCGCACCCGTCTCCATGCTCCGGGTCACCGAATCAACGAGATACCTCGTTGTCGAAATGGGCGCGGATGCCGTCGGCGATGTCGCCAAGCTCGTGAGCGTCGCGGTGCCTGACGTCGGAATTGTGCTCACGGTGGGTCTTGCCCACGTCGGCAAGTTCGGGAGCCCGGAAGAGATCGCCCGGGCGAAGTCGGAGATGGTCAGCGGCCTCGCCGCCACCGCCGTGGCCGTGCTCAACACCGATGACCCCCGCGTGGCGGCCATGGCTGCCGTCACTCCCGCGACGGTGCACACCTTCGGCTTGGGCGAGGCGGACGTCCGCGCCACCGGTATCGAGCTGACCGGGAGCGGCACCGCGTTCACCGTCGAGGCCGACGGCAGCAGCATCCCGGTGCAGCTTCGCATTCTCGGCGAGCACCACGTCATGAATGCCCTCGCCGCGATCACCGCCGCCCGCGCACTCGGGGTTCCCGTCGAACGATCGGTAGCCGCCCTCGAAACGATGGTGCGCGCGGAACGCTGGCGCATGGAGGTGCTCGAGCGACCTGACGGGGTCACGGTGATCAACGACGCGTACAACGCGAGCCCCGATTCGATGGCTGCTGCGCTCAAGACGCTCGCCCAGCTCACCCAGGGCGAGCGCCGCTCGGTCGCGGTGCTCGGCGAGATGGCCGAGCTCGGTGATTACGCCGACGACGAGCACGACCGTATTGGCAGGCTTGCCGTGCGCCTCAACGTCAAGCAGCTCGTCGTCGTTGGCCATCGAGCGCGCCACATCCACAACGCGGCGGGACTTGAAGGCTCATGGGATGGGGAGTCGGTGCTCGTGGAGACGGCCGATGAGGCATACGATTTGCTGCGTGACAGTGTGCGACGGGGGGACATCGTGCTCGTGAAGTCCTCCGCCTCCGCAGGGCTGCGCTTCCTCGGCGATCGCATCGCGGGGATCACCGCGTGATCGCGCTCCTGGTCGCCGCGGGCGTCGCACTGTTCTTCACCCTCTTCCTCACTCCGCTATTCATCAAGGCCTTCACGCGACTGAAGTGGGGCCAGTTCATCAGAGATGACGGCCCGCAGTCGCACCACACCAAGCGCGGCACGCCAACCATGGGCGGCCTCGTGTTCATCACGGGGGCCGTGGTGGGCTACGTGGTCGGTCACCTGGTCGGCAACAGCGACATGACCCTCGTCGGGCTGCTGGTGATCTTCCTCATGGTCGGCATGGGTTTCGTGGGCTTCATCGACGACTTCCTGAAAACCCGCAAGCAGCGCAGCCTCGGCCTCGGCGGCTGGGCGAAGGTTGCGGGCCAGGTCATCGTCGCCTCGGTCTTCGTCGTCATCGCACTGAACTTCCCCGATGAGCACAACCTGACCCCCGCCTCGACGGTCATCGACGGGGTGCAGCACATCTACGTCTCGGGTGTCCGCGACATCTCCTGGCTCGATTTTGCGACGTTTGGGCTCATCGGTGGCGGGATCCTGTTCGCGATCTGGTCGATCCTGATCATTGTGAGCGCATCCAACGGGGTCAACGTTGCCGACGGGCTCGACGGCCTTGCGACCGGGGCGTCGATCTTCGCGATCTCGGCGTACATTTTCATCGGCTTCTGGCAGAACAACCAGTCGTGCTTCGGCAACCTCGATGAGAACGCCCAGATCTGTTACGTCGTCCGCGACCCCCTGGACCTGGCGGTCATCGCGGCGGCGATCGCCGGCAGCCTCATCGGCTTCCTCTGGTACAACACCTCCCCGGCCCAGATCTTCATGGGCGACACCGGCTCGCTCGGCCTCGGCGGGGCGCTCGCGGCACTCGCGATCCTCTCGCGCACCGAGCTGCTGCTCGTGCTGATCGGTGGCCTGTTCCTGGTGGTCACGGGCTCGGTCATCCTGCAGCGGGCATACTTCAAGATCACGGGCGGCAAACGCATCTTCCTGATGAGCCCGCTCCACCACCACTTCGAGCTCAAAGGCTGGGCCGAGATCACGGTGGTCGTCCGGTTCTGGATCATTGCTGCACTGTTCGTGGCTGTCGGCGTGGGCCTGTTCTACCTCGAGTGGGTGATCCAGGCGCAGTGAGCCGACTCGACGAACTGACGAGCTGGCACGCGGACTGGCGGGGGCTGCGCGTGGCCGTGCTCGGCCTCGGGGTGACCGGGTTCGCCGCGGCCGACACGCTCCTCGAACTCGGCTCCCAGGTGCTCGTGGTGGCGACCGGGGGCTCTCCCGAACGCAGGGAAATGCTCGATGTCATCGGCGGTCGCCTCGAGCTGGTGACGGATGACGCGGTGCTGCCGCCCGCACTCCTCGACTTCGCCCCCGAACTCGTGATCGTGTCTCCCGGGTATCGACCCGACCACGTCATCGTCACGTGGGCGCGAGCCCAGGGCATCCCGATCTGGGGCGACATCGAACTCGCATGGCGCCTGCGCGACAAGACCGGCACACCCGCCGACTGGATCGCT
Organism: Rhodoglobus sp.; assembly: GCA_044340535.1. GTDB lineage: Bacteria > Actinomycetota > Actinomycetes > Actinomycetales > Microbacteriaceae > Rhodoglobus. The sequence continues at coordinate 25,947 of JBIITJ010000031.1, read as the reverse complement.
ATCACGGGAACCAACGGCAAGACCACGACCGCGCAGTTGACGGCCCACCTGCTCGAGGCAGACGGTCGCCGGGTCGCCGCGGTGGGCAACATCGGCACGCCCGTGCTCGACGCGATCCGCTACCCGGACGGCTTCGATGTGCTCGTGGTCGAACTGTCGAGCTTCCAGCTCCATTGGATGCCCCGCGATGGCGCCGGGTCACTCGCCCCCGCTGCCAGCGTCTGCCTGAACCTCGCCGACGACCACCTCGACTGGCACGGATCGCGCGAGGCCTACGCGCACGACAAGGGCACCGTGTACGCCAACACGCGGATCGCCTGCGTGTACAACCGCGCCGATGAGGCGACCCGCGTCATGGTCGAGGATGCGGACGTGCAGGAGGGCTGCCGGGCGATCGGCTTCGACCTCGACACCCCGGGACCGAGCGACTTCGGGATCGTGGGCGACATCGTGGTCGACCGCGCGTTCCACGAGGACCGTCACCGCGAGGCGCTCGAACTCAGCACCCACGGTGAGCTCAAGGCGGCGGGCCTTTCGAGCCCGCACATGATCGCCAACGTGCTCGCCGCCTGCGCCCTCGCGCGCGCACTCGATGTGCCCCCCGCGACGGTTCGTGCTGCCCTCGCCACCTTCCGGGTCGACCATCACCGTACCGAGACTGTCGCCCTCGAGAAGGGCGTGCTGTGGGTGGATGACTCGAAGGCGACCAACTCGCACGCTGCCGACGCTGCTCTCCAGGCCTACACCTCTGTCGTTTGGATCGTGGGTGGCCTGCTGAAAGGGGTCGACATCGCCCCGCTCGTGCAACGGCACGCCGCCCGGCTCAAGGGCGCCATTGTCATCGGGCTCAACCGTCAAGCTGTGGTTGAAGCATTTGGGCGACACGCGCCGCACGTGCCCCTGATCGAAGTGCTCGCCACTGACACTGGGGGAGTGATGCCGCAGGCGGTGCAATACGCCGCTGCGCTGGCCACGGAGGGCGACACGGTGCTCATGGCACCGGCCGCAGCATCCATGGACCAGTTCACGGATTACGCGGATCGTGGCGAGAAGTTCGCTTCGGCGGTGCAGGACTACCTGGGAGGGGTGCGGGATGACCACGACGCGCATCCCCGGCACCCCCTCACCCCGTAGGCAGCCCGCCCCGACGGCCCACCCTGCCCCCAGTGGCAGGCCGGCCATGGCCGTGATCCCGGTCGCCCGCATTTTCGCAGCGGGGAACGCGAACTATTTCCTGCTGCTTGGGGCCACCATCTTCATGGTGATCTTCGGCCTGGTCATGGTGCTGTCCTCCTCGGTGATCGAGTCATACAGTGACGAAGAGGGGTTCTTCGGTCGCTTCGTGCGGCAGGGCCTGTTCGCGATCGTCGGCATCCCGCTCATGCTCATTGCCTCGCGCATGCCGCCACGTTTCTGGAAGCGCTGGGCGTGGCCGGCGCTGTTGACGGGCGGGGCCCTCCAGCTGCTGGTGTTCACGGGACTCGGCTACGAGTCTGGGGGTAACCGCAACTGGATCAACCTCGGCGGCTTCAGCGCGCAGCCCTCCGAGTTCGTGAAGATCGCCCTCATCGTGTGGATCGCCTGGGTGCTCTCCATGAAACGCGACCTGCTCGACGACTGGAAACACGTCGCACTGCCGATCGTGCCGGTCAGCGGGCTCGCCATCACCTTCGTGCTCGCCGGCAGTGACCTCGGCACCGCGCTCATGATGGTGCTCATCGTGTTCGGCTGCCTGTACTTTGGCGGCGTCAAGTTTCGTTTCCTCGCTGTTGCCGCAACCGCGATGGGCCTCGTCGCCTGGGTCTTCGCCAACGCGAACAGCTCGCGGACCAACCGGATCAGCGTCTGGATCAACGGCTGCCTTCCGACCGACTACTCGGGGTACTGCTGGCAGCCCGAGCACGCCAAGTGGGCACTCGCCGCGGGGGGCTTCTTCGGCAAGGGACTCGGCAATTCCGTCGCCAAGTGGAACTGGCTGCCCGAGGCATCCAGCGACTACATTTTCGCGATAATCGGTGAAGAACTCGGGCTTGTCGGTGCTGTGCTCGTCCTGGTGCTCTTCATCGTCTTGGCCATCGCATTCGTGCGGATCATCCGGGCCACGCGCGACAGCTTCGCGCGCATCGTCACCGGCGGGGTAATGGTCTGGGTGATCGGCCAGGCCTTCGTGAACATCGCGGTCGTGCTCCAGGTCTTGCCGGTGCTCGGCGTTCCCTTGCCGCTGGTGTCAGCGGGCGGTTCCGCCCTGATCTCCACCCTCCTGGGCATCGGGATCGTTTTGTCCTTCGCGCGCAGCGCGGGCGGGAACGACGAGCCTGTCGCCCAGACACCCGCGGACCGTTCCCGCCTGCTCGCGGCGCACCGCGGCTCCGAGCAGCGGGTACGCTCGCGGGCATGACCACCTATCTCCTGGCCGGCGGGGGAACCGCGGGCCACGTCAATCCACTGTTGGCCGTCGCCGACCGCCTGAGGGAGCGCAATCCTCTCGACACCGTGCTGGTGCTGGGCACAGCAGAAGGGTTGGAGGCACGGCTCGTGCCGGAGCGCGGCTACGAACTGCTGACGATCGCCCGGGTGCCATTCCCGAGGCGTCCGGACCGCGCTGCCCTGGGCTTCCCGTCCGCCATCCGGGGCGCCGTCGACGACGTGCGGGCCATCATTCGAGACCGCGGTGTCGACGTGGTCGTGGGGTTCGGCGGTTACGTCGCCGCGCCGGCGTACCTGGCCGCGCGAGCGGAGCGCGCACCGCTCGCGATCCACGAGGCCAACGCTCGCCCGGGCATTGCCAATCGCCTGGGCGCCGTGTTCACCCAGCATGTCGGCGTCGCGTTCCCCGCCACCCGGATCCGCGGCGGCCAGTTTGTCGGCATGCCCCTGCGCCGCGAGATCGAACAACTGGACCGCTTCGAGGGGCGCGCGGCGGGCATCCGTCTCTTCGGGCTCGATGCCGACAAGCCGGTGCTGCTGGTGACAGGCGGTTCGTCCGGCGCCAAGCGCATCAACGACACCATCCGCGACTCGATCACCCTCATTCTCGGGGCGGGCTGGCAGGTGATCCACGTCACCGGTGCGCTACGGGAGCCCATCGCCGATCCCGGCCTGCCTGGTTACCTGCTGTTGCAGTACATCGACCACATGGACCTTGCCCTCGCCGTCGCCGACCTCGCGCTCAGCCGCGCCGGCACCGCGACGGTCGCCGAACTTGAGGGGCTCGGGATTCCTGCGGTGTTCGTGCCTTACGCCGTCGGCAACGGCGAACAGCGCTTTAACGCGATGGGTGCCGTGAACGCGGGCGGGGCGCTGCTGGTGGATGACGCTCGATTCGACCCGGCCTGGGTGGCACGGGAGCTCATTCCGCTGCTGGGTAATCGCGCACGAATTGCCGAGATGGCCGCGCGCATGGTGGGCATCGGGGTGCTTGACGGGACCGACCGGATGGTCGCGCTCATCGATCGGGCGGCCGCGCAGACTAAAATTGCCGAGCCATGATCAAGCCCGACCTCACCCTGCCCCTGCCCGCCGAGATCGGATCGGTGCACTTCGTTGGCATCGGTGGGTCGGGGATGAGCGGCATCGCCCGTCTCTTCCTCGCCTCCGGGCATGCCGTGTCCGGGTCGGATCGCTCCGAGAACCACAACACCGAGGATCTCCGCGCGCTCGGTGCCACGGTCACGATCGGGCACGACGCGGCCGCGCTCGGCGACGCGAGCACCCTTGTCTACACCGGTGCGCTCTGGCCCGATAACCCGGAGTACCTGGAGGCCGTGCGCCGTGGCATCCCGGTGTTGCATCGCTCGCAGGCCCTCGCCTGGCTTATCAACCGCAAGCGCCTCATCGCCGTCGCGGGTGCGCACGGCAAGACCACCTCGACCGGCATGATCATCACGGCCCTGCTCGAGCTGGGTGCTGACCCGAGCTTCGTCAACGGTGGCGTTATCCAGTCGCTGGGAGTCAGTTCCTCATTCGGCTCCGGCGAACTGTTCGTGGTCGAAGCGGACGAGTCGGATGGCTCCTTCCTGCTGTACGACACCGCTGTGGCGCTCGTCACGAATGTCGACGCCGACCACCTCGACCACTACGGTGACCACGACGCCTTCGACGCCGCCTTCGTGGAATTTGCCAACGGTGCGTCGGAGCTCGTGGTGATCTCGAGTGATGACCCGGGCGCCGTGCGGGTGACCGCCGCGCTGTCGCACCCGAACATCGTGACCTTCGGGGAAGACGCGGCGGCCGACGTTCGCCTGCACTCCGTGGTCGCCGACGGTCCGGTCTCGTTCAGCCTGTCGTGGCGGGGCGAGGAGTACCCGGCGCAGCTCGCGGTGCCAGGACACCACAACGCGCTCAACGCCGCTGGGGCCTTCGCGGTGCTCGTGGGGCTGGGGTTCGAACCGCGTGCTGCCCTCGACGGGATCGCCAGTTTCGGGGGCACGGAGCGCCGGTTCGAACTGCACGGGGTCGTGCGCGGGGTGAGCGTGTACGACGACTACGCCCACCACCCCACCGAGGTGGCCGCCGCCCTGAGCGCCGCGCGAAGCGTGGTCGGCGCCGGTCGCATCATTGCGGTGCACCAGCCGCACCTGTACAGCCGCACCCAGGCCATGGCGGGGGAGTTCGCGCACACCTACGAGGAGCTCGCAGACCACACCATCGTGCTCGACGTGTTTGGTGCGCGCGAGGACCCGGTGCCCGGGGTCACCGGCGCCCTGGTCTCCGAGCGATTCGAGGATGACTCCCGGGTCGACTATCTTCCGGACTGGCAGCAGGCGGCCGATCGTGCAGCGGCGATCGCGCGCGATGGCGACATCATCATGACGCTCAGTTGCGGCGACGTGTATCGCATTGTGCCCCAGCTGCTTGCGTCCCTCGAGGCGACGCCCGTCGCTGCCCAGTAGTGACGTGGCTCGAGTGAAGAGGCGGCCCGAGCGATGAAGCGTCCCGAAGGGTTCGACCCGAAGGGTTCGACCCCCGACCCTCGACCGGCGGTGCGAAAGCCTCGCGCTCCCGTGCGTCCCGCGCAGGCGTCGCGGGCGAAGCCCACGCCCGCGGCGAAGCCTGGCCGGCCCCCTCGCGCTGACACCGCCGCCAGGCCCGCCCGGGCCGAGGCACCGGCCCAGCAACGCCGTGCTCGAGACGGGCAGCCCCGGCCCGACGCCGCGGCCCGCTCAGCCCTTAAGGCCGCGGCCCGTGAGCGTCGCCGGGTTGAGCGTGCCGAGGTTCGACGGTTCACCCGCCGGGCCCGCACCCGCCGGGTCACTATTGCCGTCGCCGGAGGCCTCGTTCTCACCCTCGTGGGCCTCGTGCTCACCGCCGTCTACTCGCCGATCCTCGCCCTGCGGCACGTCACGGTCGACGGAACATCCCGGGTTGACGCCACTGAGCTGACCGAAGCGGTGTCCGACCAACTGGGCACACCCCTCGCCTTGATCGACTACGACACCATCACCGAGCAACTCGGTGCGTTCCCGCTGATCCGCAGTTACATCACGGAGTTGGTTCCGCCCGACACCCTGCTTATCCATGTCACCGAACGCGAGCCGGTGGGTTCGATTCCGGCAGCGACGGGGTATGCGCTCGTCGATCCCGCCGGCGTGACGGTCCAGGAATCGGCTGAGCGTATTCCGGGGGTGCCCCTGATTGACCTCGGGGGTGCCGGGACTGACAGCGCGTCGTTCCGCTCGATGGTTGACGTGTTGCTCGCCTTGCCTCCCGAGCTGTTGGCGCAGGTCGACACCATCTCTGCGCACACGCAGGATGACGTGACGCTGGTGTTGACGGGCGTCGGACAGCGGGTGCGGTGGGGTGCAGCCGAGGAATCCGACCGCAAAGCCCGGTTGCTCGCCGCGCTTATCGGGCAGACCGATCCGGGCGCGGCGGGCATCTTCGATGTCTCGGCACCGAGCAATGGCGTGTTCCGGCCCAGCTGATAACCAGCTGGCACAATCCGACACGCTGAAACTGTTGCGGGGTGTGGGGGAGCGGCCGACCTACCCTCGACACAGGAAATACATACCGGGCATAACTTTATACCTCAACTAGAGGTTTAAGGTTCCGGAACAACGTGTGGCGCGGAGGCCGGAAGTGACGTCAAACCAGAATTACCTCGCGGTAATCAAGGTCGTGGGCATCGGTGGTGGCGGTGTCAACGCCGTTAACCGCATGATCGAGCTCGGCCTCAGGGGCGTCGAGTTCATCGCCATCAACACCGATGCGCAGGCGCTGCTCATGAGCGATGCCGATGTGAAGCTGGACGTCGGGCGCGAGCTCACCCGCGGGCTTGGTGCCGGTGCCGACCCCGAGGTCGGTCGCCGTGCCGCCGAGGACCACGCCGAAGAGATCGAGGAGGCCCTTGCCGGCGCCGACATGGTCTTCGTGACTGCGGGGGAGGGCGGCGGTACTGGCACTGGCGGTGCGCCAGTGGTTGCCCGCATCGCCAAGTCCATCGGCGCGCTCACGATCGGTGTCGTCACGAAGCCGTTCGGGTTCGAGGGCAAGCGCCGCTCCGCACAGGCTGAGGTCGGCGTGGGGAGCCTCAAGAACGAGGTCGACACCCTCATCGTGGTCCCCAACGACCGCCTCCTCGAGATCAGCGATCGCGGCATCAGCATGCTCGAGGCGTTCGCGACGGCCGACCAGGTGCTCCTCGCGGGTGTGCAGGGAATCACCGACCTGATCACGACCCCCGGCCTCATCAACCTCGACTTTGCCGACGTGAAATCCGTCATGCAGGGCGCCGGCTCCGCCCTCATGGGGATTGGCTCGGCGCGCGGCGCGGACCGCGCCATCAAAGCGGCGGAACTCGCCGTCGCGTCACCGCTGCTCGAAGCCTCGATCGACGGCGCCCACGGGGTGCTGCTCTCAATCCAGGGTGGCTCGAATCTCGGAATCTTCGAGATCAACGACGCCGCCCGCCTGGTGCAGGAGGCCGTGCATCCCGAAGCCAACATCATCTTCGGTGCCGTCATCGACGACACCCTCGGCGACGAGGTGCGCGTCACCGTCATCGCCGCGGGCTTTGACGGGGGGGAGCCCTCCGCGAAACCGAAGGAGGGGCGTCGAACCAACTACGTCGTCCCGGACGCCCCTGCCGCCGTTGAGGGCGATCCGGCGAGGCCCATTGAGCCCACCCTCGTGCACACGGCTCCACTCGACCGTGGCTTCGACGACGACGACAGCGACCTGGACGTCCCCGACTTCCTGAAGTAGCGGGCGTCCTGACGTGAGCGAATTGGCCGACCGCCTCGAATCGGTGCGCTCGGGCATCGTGGATGCCAGCCGCGAGGCCGGCCGTGACCCCGAAAGCCTGACGACTATCGTCGTCACCAAGTTCCACCCGGCGAGCCTCGTGCGCGAGCTCTCGGAACTCGGCGTCCGCGACTTCGGTGAGAGTCGTCACCAGGAGGCGCAGCCGAAGGTGGCGGAGCTTGCTGACGTTCCCGCGACCTGGCATTTTGTCGGGCAGCTGCAGTCGAAGAAGGCCCGGCAGGTAGCCGGATACGTCGACGTCGTGCACTCCTTCGACCGGGAGTCGCTCGTGGCCCCCCTGGCGGGGCGGGAGGTCTTCATCCAGGTCAACCTCACGGACGATCCCGATCGTGGGGGAGTCGCCCCCGGGTCCATCGGGCAGCTGGCCGAGCTCGCGGTGGCCGGTGGGCTCTCGGTGCTCGGCCTGATGGCGGTAGCCCCTGTTGACGGTTCCCCCCGCGTCGCCTTCGAGTCGGTGCGAAGGATGTCTGAGCGCCTGGTCACCACGATCCCCACTGCCACCGCACTCTCCATGGGCATGTCGGGTGACTACCGCGAGGCGATCCTCGAAGGCGCGACACACCTCAGGATCGGCACGGCAATCACGGGGAATCGCCCGGCCCGAGGTTAATCTCGTCCTAGAAGGTTTCAGCACTGTGCGCCTTCACCGTTCGGAGGAAACCATGGCTAACCCGCTGCGCAAGACGATGGTCTATCTCGGCCTGGCCGACGAGGACTACGACTACGAAGGCCCCTCGGCGCCGGCTGCGCCCGTGGCGCACCACCAGCCTTCGGCCTCGCAGGGGCGCGCGCCGGTGACGCCGCTGCGCCGGGCAGCCGCCCCGCGCACGAGCGCCTCTGACATGAACGAGATCCTGACGGTGCACCCGCGCCAGTACAAGGATGCGCAGCTCATTGCGGAGAACTTCCGCGAGGGCATCCCGGTCATCATCAACCTTTCCCAGATGAGCGAGCCGGATGCTCGCCGCCTCATCGACTTCGCGAGTGGGCTTTCGCAGGGCCTCTACGGCAAGATCGAGCGGGTCACCAACAAGGTCTTCCTGCTGTCGCCCGCCCACGTGGCGGTGAGCGGCGACCAGGCTGAGGTCGACCCCGAGGTGGACGCCTCGTTCTTTCCCCAGCAGTAGCGCCGGTAGCCTGAGCGGGTGAGTTTTTCTTCCCCCGTCTCCATCGTCGCCACGGTTGTCTACGTCGCGCTGACGATTTTCTTCCTGCTCATGTGGGCCAGGTTCATCCTCGACCTGGTCACCACGTTTGCTCGCCGGTGGCGGCCACGCGGGTTCGGCCTGGTGCTCGCCGAACTGGTCTACACGGTCACCGACCCGCCGATAAAACTGGTCCGCAGGGTCGTTCCGCCCTTGCGCATCGGGGGTGCGGCGCTCGACTTCGCCTGGAGCATCGTGATGCTTGCATGCATCATCCTGATTTCGATCGCAACGGGATTCGTGAACTGACGTTCCCGATGTACTGTGGGTTGTAGTTCAGGTGGGGCGGTCTCGTCACCACACTTAAGATGGCATGAGTTAGCGAAACGTTATGTTGGCGTTGACGATTGGTGCTCGCGATAGAAAGAGTTTGAGGTGACGGCGATGGCTTTGACTCCTGAGGACGTAGTCAACAAGAGGTTCCAACCCACGAAGTTCCGTGAGGGATACGACCAGGACGAGGTCGATGACTTCCTCGATGAGGTTGTCGTTGAGCTTCGTCGCCTGAACCAGGAGAACGTCGAGCTCCGCCAGCGCCTCGTCGCCAGCGACGCCCGCATCAACGAGCTCCAGCGCTCCGGATCGCAGGTGGCAGCGGCCCCGGCAGCGCCGGCCTACGCGCAGCCTGAGCCGGTCGCCGCCGCTGCTCCCACTGCGTTCGCCGCAAACGACGCGAGCGCGCTTGACGCTGGCAACACGAACAACCTCCTGCAGCTCGCACGCCGTCTCCACGAGGAGCACGTGCGTGAAGGCGTCGAGAAGCGCGACGCCCTGATCGCTGAAGGCCACGCAACCGCCGCTCGCGTCGTCGCAGACGCCGAGAGCCGCCAGCGCGAGCAGCTCGGCTCACTCGAGCAGGAGCGCCAGCAGCTTGAGCAGCGCATCGAAGAGCTCCGCAACTTCGAGCGCGACTACCGCCAGAAGCTCAAGGGCTACATCGAGGGCCAGTTGCGCGAGCTCGACTCGGCCAACGTGCTCACCTCCACTCCCGCCACCGCGGCGCCCGCACCGCAGTACGCCGGTGCTCCGGCTGCACAGCAGGACTACTCGGCACCGCAGTACGCGGCGCCGGCCGGAATCCAGCAGCCCCCCGCGGCCTACCCCGGCTTTGGCGGTAACTGACCTCACGCAGCCGACGGCCGGTCGGCGAGGGGCGAGCAATCGCACCCTCGCCGCACCGGCCGTTGTTGCTGTGTGCCGACGTGACAAGGGAGCCTGATGGAGTCTCGAAGCCTTCCGGTTCCTGACGGTCTGGTCGGGGAGCGTGTCGACTCCGCGATCGCCAAACTGCTCGGTTTTTCCCGCACCTTCGCCGCTGAGGTTGCTGAGGGCGGCGGGGTCCAGCTTGATGGCGCAGTTCTCGGCAAGTCTGATCGGCTCCCAGCCGGGGGATGGCTTGAGGTCAGCTGGGTCTCGAAGTCGGAGCCGGTGATCGTGCCCGTGGTCGTCGAGAACCTCGGCATCGTCTACGACGATGAGGACATCGTCGTGATCGATAAACCTCCGGGAGTCGCTGCGCACCCCTCGCTTGGCTGGAGCGGGCCAACCGTTCTCGGCGCCCTGGCCGGGGCGGGGTTCAGGATTGCGACCTCGGGTGCCGCCGAACGGGCGGGTATCGTCCACCGCCTCGACGTCGGGACAAGCGGGCTCATGGTCGTGGCCAAGACGGAGACCGCATACACGGCGCTCAAACGGGCATTCCACGACCGGGAGGTGGCCAAGATCTACCACGCCGTCGTGCAGGGCCACCCCGACCCGCTTGCGGGCACCATCGACGCACCCATCGGCCGGCATCCCGGGGCAAGCTGGAAGTTCGCGATCACCGCAGAAGGCAAGGCGAGCGTCACCCACTACGAGACCCTTGAGGCCTTCCCCTACGCCGCTCTGCTGGAGATCGAACTCGAGACCGGCCGCACGCACCAGATCCGGGTGCACATGGCCGCGCAGCGCCACCCTTGCGTCGGTGATGCGATGTATGGCGCCGACCCGACGATCTCCGCGCGCCTTGGCCTGGAACGACAGTGGCTGCACGCGAAGAAACTCGGCTTCGAGCATCCCGCAACGCGCGAGTATGTGCAGTTCGAAAGCCCATACCCTGCCGACCTTCAACATGCCCTTGAGGTGCTTCGCGCGGAGTAGGGCGCGTCAGCGGGGCAGCGTCGGTGGCCCGGGTTTAGGGTGGGTATCCACCCCCAGCCAGTCGGAGAACCTGTGTCAAACGACTCATTCGTGCACCTTCATGTGCACAGCGAGTATTCGATGCTGGATGGCGCGGCGCGGGTTGGCCCGCTAATGCAGGCGGCGGCTGCCGAGGGTATGCCAGCGATCGCGATGACCGACCACGGCAACATGTTCGGCGCCTACGATTTCTGGAAGCAGGCCACCGCCAACGGGGTCAAGCCCATCATCGGCACCGAGGCGTACATCACGCCCGGCACCCACCGCAGCGACAAGACCCGCATCCGCTGGGGCAACAGTTCACAGTCGGGTGACGACGTCGGTGGTTCGGGCGCGTACACCCATATGACGCTCCTGGCCGAAAACAACCTCGGCATGCACAACCTCTTCAAGCTCTCATCCTTGGCCTCCATCGAGGGTTACTACTTCAAGCCGCGGATGGACCGGGAGCTGCTCTCCCGGTACTCGGAAGGGGTCATCGCGACCACCGGATGTGTCGGTGGCGAGGTGCAGACCCGCCTCCGGCTCGGACAGTACGAGGAAGCGAAGAAGGCAGCCGCGGAGTTCCAGGACATCTTCGGGAAGGGCAACTTCTTCGCCGAGATCATGGACCACGGCATCGACATCGAGCGCCGCACCATGAACGACCTGCTGCGCCTGGCCAAAGAACTGGGCATGCCGCTGTTGGCCACCAACGACCTGCACTACACGCACGCGCACGATGCCACAGCGCACGCCGCCCTGTTGTGCGTGCAGTCGGCATCGACCCTCGACGACCCGAACCGTTTCAAGTTCGACTCCGACGAGTTCTACCTGAAGTCCGCGGCAGAGATGCGGCACCTGTTCCGCGACCACCCCGAGGCCTGCGACAACACCCTCCTGGTCGCCGAGCGTTGTGAGGTGTCGTTCGAACACCGTGATCTCATGCCGCGCTTCCCCGTCCCCGAGGGAGAGACGGAGGCGACCTGGTTCGAGAAGGAAGTCGCCGCGGGCATGATGCGGCGATTCAACAACGCCCCGTCTGAGGCGCATCTTGCCCAGGCGAAGTACGAGGTCGACGTCATCAAGCAGATGGGCTTCCCCGGGTACTTCCTGGTCGTGGCCGACTTCATCTCGTGGGCCAAGAGCCAGGGCATCCGGGTTGGTCCCGGTCGCGGCTCGGCTGCCGGCTCAATGGCGTCATACGCAATGGGAATCACGGAGCTCGACCCGCTCGCGCACGGCCTGATCTTCGAGCGCTTCCTGAACCCCGAGCGCGTCTCGATGCCTGACGTCGATGTCGATTTCGACGACCGTCGTCGCCCCGAGGTCATCCGGTACGTGACCGAGAAGTACGGTGACGACCGCGTGGCGCAGATCGTCACCTACGGCACGATCAAGGCCAAGCAGGCGCTGAAGGACTCCTCCCGCGTGCTCGGTATGCCTTACTCGGTCGGCGAGAAGCTCACCAAGGCGATGCCGCCCGCAATCATGGGCAAGGACATCTCGCTCGGCGACGTCATGGACAAGACGGCCGAGCGCTACAAGGAAGCGGCCGACCTCCGCGGCATCATCGAGACCGACGCCGAGGCGGCGAAGGTGTTCGAGACGGCGCTGGGCATCGAGAATCTCAAGCGCCAGTGGGGTGTGCATGCGGCGGGCGTGATCATGTCGGCAGAGCCCCTGCTTGAAGTACTGCCGATCATGAAGCGCGAGGACGACGGCGCGATCATCACGCAGTTCGACCAGCCGCCGCTTGAGTCGCTTGGCCTGATCAAGATGGACTTCCTGGGATTGCGCAACCTGACCATCATCGAGGATGCGCTGCGCATGATCGAGGTCAACACCGGGCAGAAACTCATCATCGAGGAGCTCGACCTCGACGCCGACCAGAAGACCTACGACCTGCTCGCCCGCGGCGACACTCTCGGCGTCTTCCAGCTCGATGGCGGTGCGATGCGGGCGCTGCTCAAGCAGCTCAAACCCACCAACTTCGAGGACATTTCCGCCGTCATCGCGCTGTACCGCCCTGGGCCCATGGGCATGAACTCGCACACCAACTACGCGCTGCGCAAGAACGGGCTGCAGGCGATCGAGGCCATCCACCCAGAGCTCGCGGAGCCTCTCGAGGAGAGCCTGGGCGTCACCTACGGCCTCATCGTCTACCAGGAGCAGGTGATGTCGGTCGCCCAGAAGGTGGCGGGCTTCACGCTCGGCCAGGCCGACGTGCTGCGCCGCGCAATGGGCAAGAAAAAGAAGAGCGAACTTGACAAGCAGTTCGCGGACTTCGAAGCCGGGATGACCGCCAACGGGTACAGCGCGAGCGCCGTGAAGGTGCTGTGGGACACGCTCATGCCCTTCGCGGACTACGCCTTCAACAAGGCGCACAGCGCGGGCTACGGCGTGCTCAGCTACTGGACCGCCTACCTCAAGGCCAACTATCCCGCGGAATACATGGCTGCCCTGCTGACGAGCGTCGGCGACTCGAAGGACAAGCTCGGCATGTACCTGAGCGAGTGCCGCCGCATGGGCATCAAGGTGCTTGCCCCCGACGTCAACGAGTCGTTCGTCGACTTCACGGCCGTGCCATCCGAGACGGGCGTCGGCGACATCCGGTTTGGTCTCGGCGCCGTGCGCAATGTCGGTGCCAACGTCGTGGAGGGCATCCGCCTGGCTCGTGAGGAGAAGGGCCGCTTCACCTCGTTCCACGACTTCCTCGCGAAGGTGCCGCTGCAGGTGACGAATAAGCGCACGATCGACTCCCTCATCAAGGCGGGCGCTTTCGACTCGCTGGGTTCGACCCGGCGCGCCCTCGAGGCGATCCATGAGAGTGCGGCTGACGGTGCCGCCAAGCGCAAGCGCGAGGAGGCGGGCGGCCAGGTCGGCTTCGACTTCGACGACCTGTGGGATGAGACCGAGGTCGTCCCCGAACTCGTGCCGCCGAAGCCGGAATGGGCGAAGCGCGACAAGCTCGCATTCGAGCGCGAAATGCTCGGCCTCTACGTTTCGGACCATCCGCTGGCAGGCCTCGAGGTGGCACTGGCCAAGCACCAGACGGCCTCCATCACCGAGATTCTCGGTGGGGATGTCGCCGGCGACGGCGAGCACGTCACGATTGCGGGCCTCATCACGAGCGTCCAGCACCGGGTCGCGCGAAACAGCGGTAACCAGTACGGCATCGTGACCGTTGAAGACTTTGCGGGCGAGATCAGTGTCATGTTCCTCGGCAAGACCTACCAGGAGTTCTCGCCCGCCCTCGTCAACGACGCGATTGTTGTGGTTCGCGGGCGCGTGAGCCTGCGCGACGACGGGATGAACCTGCACGCGGTCAGCATGTTCACGCCCGATGTCGGCGCGAGCCTCGGTTCCGGACCCATCGTCATCTCGGTGCAGGAGACGCGCGCCACCACTGAAGTGATCGCCGCGCTCAACGATGTGCTCATCCGGCATGCCGGTGACAACGAGGTGCGGTTGAAACTCGTCAAGGGTGACGTCGCCCGGGTGTTCGAGATCCCGTACCCGGTGCGGGTGTCCGCCGACCTCTACGGTGAGCTTAAAACCCTGCTCGGGCCGAACTGCCTAATCTAGGCGTCAGCGGGGGCGCTCACGCGTTAAGCGGCTCGGGCCGGTGGTAGCTGCGCTCGTGGTACAGCAACGCCTCGTCCTCGGGCCCGAGTGCGCCATCCTCGACCTGCACCACGATGACGGCGTTGTTGTGGACGGGATGCACCTCGACGATGGTGCCGAGCATCCAGGCCGTGACATCCCGCAGGATCGGAACGCCGAAAGGCCCCGGTGCCCAGTGGTCACCCGTGAACCGCTCGTCGTGGTCGGCGGCCATCCGCTCGGCGAGGTGGCGGGTGCGCGGCCCGAGCATGTGGATGGCGACGTGGTTGCCCACGGTCATCGCGGGCCAGGCGCTTGACACCTGCGCCATGTTGAAGGTCGCCAGCGGCGGCACGGCAGCGAGGGATGCCAGCGAGGTAGCCGTAAACCCGGCGGGCCTGCCGTCCGGCATCACGGTCGCGACGACAGCGACCCCAGCGGCGTGCCGGCGGAACGCGCGTTTAAACGCGTCGAGACCGTCCACCGGGGGAGTCGCTTCCGAGGGGTCGCCTGGGGTCGCGGGCTGGGAACTCACTGTGTCGCTCATACGTTCGTATCAATCATCGCCCCGCCCACGATATTCCCCTCTCCGGGCCAACTAGCATGGTCAGGCCATGATGCACACCATTGACCTCCGTGACTCCTCACCCACCCGCGCCGAGCTGGCGCGCCTCATTCCTCGCGCCGGAATGGATGTCACGGCTGCATCGGCCATCGCGGCGCATCTCATTGATGATGTGCGGGAGCGCGGCGAGGCAGCGCTCTACGACCAGGCCGAGCGTTTCGACGGCGTGCGTCCGGAGCGGATTCGGATACATTCCGACCTGGTCTCCAAGGCGGTGCGCGGTCTCGACCCCGAGGTTCGGGCGGCGCTTGAAGAAGCCATCTCGCGAGTCCGCGAGGCGACCAAGGCCCAGGTGCCCAGGAGCACGGTGACGCCGATCGCCCCCGGTGCCGAGATCATCCAGCGCTGGCAGCCGGTGAACCGGGTTGGTCTCTATGTCCCGGGCGGCAAAGCGGTCTATCCCTCAAGCGTCATCATGAACGTGGTGCCCGCACAGGTGGCTGGGGTGTCTTCGGTCGCGCTCGCGTCACCCGCGCAAAAGGAATTCAACGGGTCGGTGCACCCCACCATCCTCGGTGCGGCCGGCCTGCTCGGCATCGATGAGGTGTACGCGATGGGTGGTGCCGGTGCTATCGGCGCTCTCGCCTATGGTGTGCCCGGCATGGGGCTCGACTCCGTTGAGATCATCACCGGTCCCGGCAACGTCTACGTCACCGCAGCCAAGCGGCTCGTGCGCGGCGCCGCGGGGATCGACTCCGAAGCGGGGCCGACCGAGATCCTCGTGATAGCGGATGCTTCCGCTGACGCCCTCCTCGTGGCAGCCGACCTCGTCTCGCAGGCCGAGCACGACGAGCTGGCCGCGGCTGTGCTGGTCACCGACTCCACCGAGCTCGCCTTGGCGGTCGACATCGAGGTCGAAAGGCTCGCAGCCTCTGCCCACCACGGCGATCGGGTTCGCACCGCCCTCGCTGGCGACCAGTCCGCCATCGTGCTCGTGGCGGACCTCGTGGCGGCGGCGGCCTTCAGCAATGCCTACGGCCCCGAGCACCTCGAAATCCAGACCGCCGAGCCGGGTGCCGTTCTCGACCTGGTCGAGAGTGCCGGGGCGATCTTCCTCGGCGCGAACTCGCCGGTCAGCCTCGGTGACTACCTGGCTGGCTCGAACCATGTGCTCCCCACCGGGGGCCAGTCCCGCTTCTCGTCGGGCCTCGGCGCGTACACGTTCCTGAGGCCGCAGCAGGTCGTCAACTATTCGCGGGAAGCGCTGCACGCGGTCGAGCACCAGATCGTCACGCTCAGTACTGCCGAGGACCTTCCGGCGCACGGAGCAGCCGTGTCGGCGAGGTTCCGAGCGCTCTAGGCGTATCCTTGCCTCACCATGTTCTGCCCCTTCTGCCGGCATCCCGATAGCCGAGTCATTGACTCGCGCACGAGCGATGACGGCACCTCGATCCGCCGCCGCCGCCAGTGCCCGGAGTGCGGCCGTCGCTTCTCGACCACCGAGACGGCATCGCTGAGCGTTATCAAGCGAAACGGCGTCATCGAGCCGTTCAGCCGGGAGAAGATCGTGTTAGGCGTGCGGAAGGCCTGCCAGGGTCGCCCGGTCACCGACACCGACCTGGCCGTGCTGGCACAGCGCGTGGAGGAGACGATCCGGGCAACGGGTGCCGCGCAGGTGGAAGCCAACGATATCGGCCTGTCAATCCTCACGCCCCTGCGGGAGCTTGACGAGGTGGCTTACCTCAGGTTCGCGAGCGTGTACCAGGCCTTCGAGTCCCTGGAAGATTTTGAGTCGGCAATCACGCAGTTGCGGGTCGACCACGGCGGCAATAACACCACCACCACTGCTCCAGAGAGGTAACACCATGTACGGGTTCATCTTCCGGGTTTTCTTCACACGTATGGACCCGGAACTGGCCCACACCATGGCACTGCTGGTCATCCGCTGGCTTCCGACTCTCGGCATCGGCCGGCTGGTTCGCCGCTTCACGCGGCCGGATGCCTCGCTCGCCGTCACGACCCTCGGCCTGCACTTCGATTCGCCCTTCGGCATCGCCGCCGGGTTCGATGAGGAGGGAACCGCCGCGAGGGGAATGGGCCAGCTCGGGTTCGGGCACGTCGAGATCGGAACCATTACCGCCCGTCCGCAGGCCGGCAACGACAAGCCCCGATTGTTCCGGTTGATTCCGGATCGCGCGGTCATCAACCGGATGGGTTTCAACAACCATGGCGCGGCCGCTGCCCAGAAGGTGCTCACGAAGGCCCGTCGCTACCGCGACCGCCCGGTGATCGGCGTGAACATCGGAAAGTCGCGCGTCGTGGAGGTGGATGATGCCATCCCCGACTACCTCGAGACCACCCGTGCCCTGGCACCGCTGGCCGACTATCTCGTGGTCAACGTCAGCTCGCCGAACACCCCCGGCCTGCGCGGGCTGCAGGACCTCGACAAGCTGCGCCCACTGCTGGCAGCGGTCAAGGGCGCCGCGGGTGCGACGCCCGTGCTCGTTAAGGTGGCGCCGGATCTCAGCAACGACGACGCCACCCAGATCGCCGGCCTCGCAGTCGAAATTCTCGACGGGATCGTTGCCACCAACACCACGCTGTCGCGCGAGGGACTGGTGACCGATCCGGCGACCGTCGCAGCCGCAGGAGCCGGCGGCCTCTCCGGACCGCCGCTGGCCGCGCGTTCACTTGAACTGTTGCGTCTCATCCGCACGGTCGTGCCGCCGGAGTTTTGCGTGATCTCGGTCGGGGGAGTGCAGACCCCCGCCGACGTGGCGGAGCGGCTCGCCGCGGGTGCCACCCTCGTACAGGGTTACACCGCGTTCCTGTACCGCGGTCCGTTGTGGGGCCGGGAGATCAACCGAGGGCTGGTGAAGCTCGCAGGCGCCTGATGGACGCTAGGCGGGGTATGCGCCGCGCTTGACCTGGGGCTTGGGCAGGCGCATCACACGCAGTTGCAGCGCCCGCATCGCCGCGTACCACCGCACCTTCTCGACCCGGTCTTTGCCAAACTTCTCACCCAGTTTCCTGGTGAGGGTGAAGCCCACGATGACGCAGTCGAGGATCGCGACCAGGAAGAACGCCCAGAGCGCGACGATCCCGATGGCCTGCACTTCGGGCTGCGGGAAGAACGTCAGGATGATGACGGCGAACATGAGCGGGATGAGCAGTTCGCCCACGTTGAACCGGGCATCAATGTAGTCACGGGCGTAGCGCTTCTGTGGCCCGCGGTCGCGCACGGGGAGGTACCGCTCGTCACCGGCAGCCATGCCGATGCGAGCCTTCTCGCGCTGGGCCTGCATCTCGACTCGCGCCCGGCGACGCGCCTCGGCGCGGTCGGCGGTCACGAGGGGTCGCTTGCGGGCGGCCTCCTTTTCCTTGCGTGTCGGCGTGGGTCGACCCTTGCCCGAACTGATGCTGTCGGTGTTGAGCTCATACTGCTGCTCGCTGGGTGGTGTCTTGGCCACGGAATCCTCGCCTCTGTCGAGCTTTAAGATTACTCGCATGACCGAAACACCGCAGGCCCATCCCTTACTCGACGCTCTTCGCGAGGCGGTGCACGGGGGGCTTCCGTCCGCGATCTCCGAGCTGGGCTCGCTGGTTCGCATCCCTTCTGTCTCGTGGGACGGCTTCGACGAGCAGCAGGTGGTGCGCAGCGCGGAGGCGGTCAAGGGGCTGCTGGAGGGTCTCGGGGTGTTCGACTCTGTCGAGATCGCCCGCGCCCCGATCGATGCGGAGCGCATCGGCCAGCCCGCGGTGCTCGCCACCCGAGGGGCACGCAACGGCCGGCCCACCATCCTGCTGTATGCACACCACGACGTGCAGCCCCCCGGCAATGACGCCGATTGGGAGTCGAGCCCCTTCGAGCCAACGGTGCGGGGGGACCGTCTCTATGGCAGGGGAGCGGCGGATGACAAGGCCGGAGTGATGGCGCACGTCGCGGCCATCCGCGCCTTCGTGGAGACGGTAGGGCCCGACTTCGATCTCGGCCTCGTCGCTTTCATCGAGGGCGAAGAGGAATTCGGTTCGCGCTCCTTCGCCAACTTCATCATCGAGCACCGCGAGCAGCTCGCCGCCGATGTGATCGTCGTTGCCGATTCCGACAACTGGAACACCGAAACGCCCGCCCTCACCGTGGCACTGCGCGGCAATGTGACCTTCAAACTCACGATTTCGACCCTCGCCCATGCTTCGCACTCCGGGATGTTCGGGGGAGCGGTGCCCGACGCCATGCTCGCCGCGGTGAAGCTGCTGGCAACCCTGCACGACGCCGACGGCGCGGTTGCCGTCGCTGGCCTGACCAGCCGGGATGCCACGACCCCCGACTACTCGCAGGATGAGCTCGGCGCCGACGCCGCCCTGCTGCCGGGTGTTACCCCGGTCGGCTCCGGGAGTGTGCTCTCGCGCATGTGGAACAAGCCGGCGATCACGATAACCGGAATCGACGCCCCGACGGTCGTCAACGCCTCGAACACGCTCATCCCGTCGGTCACCGTCAAGGTGAGCGCGCGCATCGCGCCGGGCCAGACCGCGGCAGAGGCCTACGAGGCGCTTGAGAAGCACCTCACCGAGCACGCACCCTTTGGCGCGCACTTGGAGATCTCCGACGTCGACCGCGGCAACCCCTTCCTTGTCGACACGAGCGGCTGGGCGGTCGCCGAGGCGAAGGATGCCATGCGCCAGGCCTGGGGCGTCGCGCCACTCGAGACGGGAATCGGGGGGAGCATCCCGTTCATCTCTGACCTCGTCGGGGTGTTCCCGGAGGCGCAGATCCTGATCACGGGCGTCGAAGACCCCGATTCCCGCGCCCACAGCCCCAACGAGTCGCTGCACCTAGGGGTGTTCCACCGCGCGATTCTCACCGAGGCGGTCTTGCTGGCAAAGCTCGAAGGCCGAGCGTAGGATTTAGCCATGACCGATACTGCACTGCGTACAGACACGACCGCACTGAGCACAGAGACGACCGCCCCCGCCCACGGGGTCGGGCTGACCGATGCCGCCGCGAGCAAGGTGCGCAGCCTCATCAACCAGGAGGGCCGCGACGACCTCAAGCTGCGTCTCGCCGTCCAGCCCGGTGGATGCTCGGGGCTGATCTACCAGCTCTACTTCGATGAGCGCACCCTCGATGGCGACGTCAGCGTCGAGTTCGGCGAGAGCGTCGAGGTCGTCGTCGACAAGATGAGCGTCCCGTACCTCGACGGTGCGACCATCGACTTCGAAGACACCATCCAGAAGCAGGGATTCACCATCGACAATCCCAACGCGCAGGGCAGCTGCGCCTGTGGCGACAGCTTCCACTGATCCCGCATCAGTGACAAAAGGCGCGCCCTCGGGCGCGCCTTTTGCATGTGCGGGTGCGGCGGGTAACCGGCCGGGCGGCCCGCTGGCTATAGACTGGCCGGGAACCAGTCAGTGTTTTCGAGAGGTCCACAGGTGCGCTCAATTCGTAACCGTCGTTTGAGATGGGCCGCAATTCCCATTGCTCTCGTGACCAGCCTGGCCCTCGCCGGGTGCACGCCGCAGCAGCTCCAGGGGTGGCTTCCCGGCAGCGGTGAAACCACCAACCACACCAGCAGCATCGTCGGGTTGTGGGTCACCTCGTGGATCGTCCTGCTGGTGGTAGGCGTCATCACCTGGGGGCTCGTGATCTGGGCTGCGGTCGTCTACCGTCGCCGCAAGGGCCAGACCGGCCTTCCGGTCCAGCTTCGCTACAACCTTCCGATCGAGGTTTTCTACACGATCGTCCCGCTGATTCTCGTGATCGGCTTCTTCGCCTTCACCGCCCGCACTCAAGCTGACATCGAAGAGCCGATCGCCAACCCCGACGTGCAGATCGAGGTCTTCGGCAAGCGCTGGGCCTGGGACTTCAACTACGTCACCGACAACGCGTACAGCGCGGGTGTCCAGGCCGATTTCAACCCTGACGGCACGATCGACACCGACAACCTGCCTGTGCTGGTGCTGCCGGTCGACAAGACGGTCGAGATCAAGATCGAGTCGCGCGATGTCATCCACTCGTTCTGGATCGTGGAGTTCCTTTACAAGAAGGACATGATTCCGGGCAAGAGCAACTACATGTACTTCACGCCGACCGAGATCGGCACCTACCAGGGCAAGTGTGCCGAGCTCTGCGGCGAGTACCACTCCCTGATGCTCTTCACCGTCGAGGTGGTCTCCGAAGAGGATTACGAGGCATACATCGCCTCGCAGAAGGCTGCCGGCTTCGAAGGCCAAATCGGTGCCGACTACAACGTCAACCAGAACCTGCCCGGCAACGGCAGCGGCGACGAGGAATAGACCATGACTGCCACGGCAACCATCAGCTCCACCTCGACCGCGATGTCGACCAGCGTCGAGCGCAAGGGCAACATCCTTGTCAACTGGGTGACCTCAACTGACCACAAGACGATCGGGTACATGTACCTGATCACCTCGTTCCTCTATTTCCTGCTCGGCGGCGTGATGGCTCTCGTCATCCGTGCCCAGCTGTTTGCTCCCGGCCTGTCGGTCGTGGCGACGGGCGAGCAGTACAACCAGTTGTTCACGATGCACGGCACGATCATGCTGCTGATGTTCGCGACCCCGCTGTTTGCGGGGTTCGCCAACGTGCTCATGCCGCTGCAAATCGGTGCACCGGATGTCGCCTTCCCTCGTCTGAACGCCTTCGCCTACTGGCTGTACAGCTTTGGTTCGCTCATCGCCGTCGCCGGTTTCCTCACCCCGCAGGGTGCGGCCTCGTTCGGCTGGTTCGCCTACGCACCGCTGTCGAGCACGACGTTCTCGCCCGGCTACGGTGGCAACCTCTGGGTCTTCGGCCTCGCCCTGAGCGGCTTCGGCACCATCCTCGGTGCGGTCAACTTCATCACCACCATCATCACGATGCGTGCCCCCGGCATGACGATGTTCCGCATGCCGATCTTCACCTGGAACACCCTCGTGACCTCGATCCTGGTCATCATGGCGTTCCCGGTGCTGGCTGCCGCGATGTTCGGACTTGCCGCCGACCGGGTGGTTGGCGCGCACATTTACGACCCCGCCAACGGCGGAGTCATCCTGTGGCAGCACCTGTTCTGGTTCTTCGGGCACCCCGAGGTTTACATCATCGCCCTGCCCTTCTTCGGTATCGTCTCCGAGATTTTCCCGGTGTTCAGCCGCAAGCCGATCTTCGGCTACAAGACGCTGATCTACGCGACGATCGCCATCGCGGCGCTCTCCGTCACGGTCTGGGCGCACCACATGTACGTCACCGGCTCGGTGCTGCTGCCCTTCTTCGCACTCATGACCATGCTGATCGCGGTGCCCACTGGCGTAAAGATCTTCAACTGGATCGGCACGATGTGGCGCGGCTCGGTGACCTTCGAGACCCCTATGCTGTGGGCGATCGGCTTCCTGATCACCTTCACCTTCGGTGGCCTCACCGGGGTCATCCTGGCCTCGCCACCGCTCGACTTCCACGTCTCAGACAGCTATTTCGTGGTCGCCCACTTCCACTACGTGGTGTTCGGCACGGTCGTCTTCGCGATGTTCGCGGGCTTCTACTTCTGGTGGCCCAAGTGGACCGGCAAGATGCTCAACGAGCGTCTCGGCAAGGTGCACTTCTGGCTCCTGTTCATCGGCTTCCACATGACCTTCCTCATCCAGCACTGGATCGGTGTCGTCGGGCTTCCGCGCCGCTACCGCACCTATCTTGAAGAGGACGGGGTGACCTGGATGAACCAGGTCTCCACGATCGGGGCCGCGATCCTCGCGATCTCGATGCTGCCCTTCTTCTACAACGTGTTCATCACCGCACGCCGGGCACCGAAGGTCACCGTCAACGACCCCTGGGGCTATGGCCGCTCGCTCGAGTGGGCAACCAGTTGCCCGCCGCCCCGCCACAACTTCGTGTCGATGCCGCGAATCCGCTCGGAGTCCCCGGCTTTCGACATCAACCACCCCGAGGCGGGCGTTCCCGTTGGCATCGGTGGTGTCGGATTCAAGGATGCTCCCGAGGCGCCCGTGTATGACCTCGGCGATGAGAAGGTGAAGTAGCCATGGGAACCAACGCACGCCTGTTCTGGATTCTCGCGGGTTTCTTCTTCCTCGCCGATGTCGCCTACATCGTCTGGTCGTTGCTGGCTTCAGCTAACCCTTCGGCACAGACCGACCCCGCCATCGAGTGGGTGGGCACCATCGCGATCGGCCTGACGGGCGTGCTCTCCGGCTTCATCGCGTACTACCTGGGCCGCGTCCACAAGTCGCAGGGCGGGGAACTGCCCGAAGACCGGCTGGATGCCAACATCGACGACGGCGAGGCCGAACAGGGTCACTTCAGCCCCTGGAGCTGGTGGCCCATCGTCCTGGCGGGCAGTGCCGCGTTGGTATTCCTTGGCGTCGCAATCGGGCCGTGGATCGCGTTCATTGGCGCCGCGATACTCGTAGTCAGCCTCGTGGGATGGGTCTTCGAGTACTACCGCGGCTATTTCGCGCGTTGACCTGATGACTCCGGAGTGATGACGATAAGGCCGGCGCGACAGGTCGACGCTGACCAGGTTTTCGCGCTTCTCGAGCAGCTTGCCAGCACTTACACCCCGGATCGTGTCGCCTTCGAGGCGGCCTTCGCCCAACTCGTCGACGACCACGACACGGCCGTTCTCCTGGTGTCGGAGGATGCATCGGGCAGCGTTCTTGGTTATGCGCTGACGACGATCACCCCCTTGCTCTACACGAACGGAAGCTCAGCGCAGCTCCAGGAGCTCGTTGTCGACAGCGAGCACCACGGCGAGGGGATTGGCACCGACCTTGTCGAGGAGGTCGAGCGCATCTGCCGTGAACGCGGCGTCAAGCAGTTGACGGTCCCCAGCCGTCGTTCCGCGGGCTTCTACGAGCGCATCGGGTACCGGTCGACCGCCGACTTCCTCAAGCGCGAGTTCTAGCTCAGACAGGCGCGTTCCTGTCCGACGCGTATCGCGTCATCCCCTCGTGACAAGGCTTAACGAAGAAAAGGGCCTCCCGGCTGGGCGGCCCTTTCCGTCTTGGTCTTGAAGCTCGGTCTTAGTGCTCGTCGTGCGAGCGCTCGATCTCGGTGCGGGTCACCGGCGCGATGCGGTCTTCGAAGAACCAGCGTGACGCTGCCGCGCGCAGGCGTGCCGCACCGCTGATCTTGCCCTTCGCGTCGGGACGGAGCATGAGGGGCTTGTAGTCCTCGAAGCTCACGAGCTTCCAGCGCTCGTAGTCGCTCAGCTGCTCGTGCACCTCGATGTACTCGCCACCGGGCAGACGCACGATACGACCGGTCTCGTAGCCGTGCAGCGCGATCTCACGGTCTTTCTTCATCAGTCCGATACAAACCCGCTTGGTGAGGAAGTAGGCGATGACCGGCCCGACGAACAGCAGAATCTGGATCGAGTGGGTCACCCACTCGATCGACAGTTTGAAGTGCGTGGCGATCAGGTCAGAGCTTGCTGCAGACCACAGCACGGCGTAGAACGTGACCCCGGCCGCCCCGATTGCGGTGCGTGTGGGCGCGTTCCGCGGGCGGTCGG
Source organism: Rhodoglobus sp. (assembly GCA_044340535.1). Classification (GTDB taxonomy): domain Bacteria; phylum Actinomycetota; class Actinomycetes; order Actinomycetales; family Microbacteriaceae; genus Rhodoglobus. The sequence continues at coordinate 1,624 of JBIITJ010000031.1, read as the reverse complement.
CGATGTGGTGCTCACGCTTATCGCCGGTGATCCACGCTTCGATGAACGGGTAGAAGGCGACTGCAGCAAGGAACAAGGGCAGCACCAGCAGCGGAACCAGGATGTTCAGCGACAGCGTCGCGCCGAAGATCTCGAGCTCCCAGCCCGGGGGCACCAGTCGGAGGGCGCCGTCGGCGAAGCCGATGTACCAGTCCGGCTGCGTTCCCGCCGAAACGGGGGAGGGGTCGTATGGCCCGTAGGTCCAGACGGGGTTGATCTGGAACAGCGAGGCGATCAACACGATCACGCCGAAGATGATGAAGAAGAAGCCGCCGGCCTTGGCCGCGAACACCGGCATGATCGGCACACCAACGACGTTGTCGTTCGTGCGGCCGGGGCCGGCGAACTGGGTGTGCTTGTTGATGATCAGCAGCAGCATATGTACGCCGATGCCCGCGAGCAGGATTGCCGGCAGCAGCAGGATGTGCAGCACGTAGAGGCGCCCGACGATATCGACACCCGGGAACTCGCCGCCGAAGAGCAGGTACGAGATCCAGGTGCCGATCACCGGCACACCCTTGACCATGCCGTCGATGATCCGCAGGCCGTTACCCGAGAGCAGGTCATCCGGCAGTGAGTAGCCGGTAAACCCTTCGGCCATCGCCAGGATGAACAGGACGAAACCGATCACCCAGTTGATCTCACGCGGCTTGCGGAACGCTCCCGTGAAGAAGATCCGCAGCATGTGCAGGCCGATTGATGCCACGAACAGCAGCGCCGCCCAGTGGTGGACCTGGCGCATGAGGAGTCCGCCGCGAATGTCGAAGGAGAGGTCGAGGGTCGATGCCATGGCGGCCGACATCTCGATTCCCTTGAGTGGGACGTATGAGCCCTCGTAGTGGACTTCGACCATGGATGCCTGGAAGAAGAATGTCAAGAACGTACCGGAGAGCAGGATGACGATGAAGCTGTAGAGAGCGACCTCGCCGAGCATGAACGACCAGTGGTCGGGGAAAATCTTGCGCCCAACCTCCTTGACGAGACCCGAGATACTCGTGCGCTCATCAACGTAGTTGGCGGCCCAGCCGGTGAACCGCTGGCCCCTGGTGGGCGCGAGTGTGGTCTCGGCCGGTCGTGCGTCGGTCGTGGTCATAGCTTGCGCTCCCAGAAGCTTGGTCCAACTGGCTCGGTGAAGTCGCTGCGTGCGATGAGGTAACCCTCGTCGTCCACCGTGATGGGCAGCTGGGGGAGGGGGCGCTTGGCCGGGCCGAAGATGACCTCTGCTTCACGCTTGATGTCGAACTGCGACTGGTGGCACGGGCACAGCAGGTGGTGCGTCTGCTGCTCGTACAGGGCCACGGGGCATCCCACGTGGGTGCAGATCTTCGAGTACGCAACGATGCCCTCGTAGTTCCAGTCTTCCTTGCCTTTGGAGACTGTGAGGTCTTCGGGCTTGAGCCGCATGAGAAGCACTGAGGCCTTCGCCTTCTCCTCGAGCGGGTGGGATGACTCGTCGAGCCCTTCAGGGATGACGTGGAAGGCCGAGCCCAGGGTGACGTCGGAGGCACGGATGGGGGTGCCGGAGGGGTCGCGGGTGAGGCGCACACCCTTCGCCCACATCGTGTGCTTGAGCAGTTCGACGGGG
>JBIITJ010000007.1:0-61149 GCA_044340535.1 Rhodoglobus sp. | reverse complement strand
CAACTGCGGGCAACGGGGAGACGACGAGTGCGCCGATCAACGTGTTGCGGATGAGCGTGCGGCGACCGAAACCGGACTCCTTGTTGCCCAACTCGAACACTTCAACGGCCTTGGCGCGCGTCGCGTCGGTGCCGCGAGTGCCGTGCCGCTGCTCGACGAGGTCGTGGCCCTCCATGAGTGACTTCGACCAGTGCACGGCGCCGATACCCAGGGACAACAATGCCAGAGCGATGCCAGTGCCGAGGAAGAGGTTGTTGTTGCGGACGGAGCCCATGTCGCCCGGAACGATCGGGAAGATGATGTAGGCGACGATCGCGAACACGGTACCGATGATCGACAGGATGAACAGCCCGGAAACCCGGCGCTCCTGCGCGCGCTCCTTCTTCGGGTCGAGGTCGGCCACGCGGGGCCGGAACGGCTCGAATCCAGGGTTGTCAATCTCGTCGCTCGCGATCACGGCAGTACCGGGGCTCGGCATGTTGTGCTCGCCGTACTTTTCGACGGTCGTACCCGCGTTGCTGTTGGGGGTCTCGTCGTGGTCGTTGGCCATTCTCTTCCCCTACCTAGTTGGACTTCGCGGTGAGCCAGATCGTGATTCCCACGATCGCACCGAGTCCGAAAATCCAGATGAACAGGCCCTCGGACACCGGCCCGAGGTTGCCGAGTCCGAAGCCGCCGACAGACGGAGTCTCATCGAGGTACGCGAGGTACGAGATGATGTTCGCCTTCTCTTCGGGCGTGATGTTGTCGTCGTTGAACACGGGCATGTTCTGCGGCCCGGTGATCATGGCCTCATACACATGGACGGCCTCAACGCCAGACAGCGCGGGAGCGAACTTGCCTTCGGTCAAGGCACCACCGGCGCCGGCGACGTTGTGGCACATGGCGCAGTTGATCCGGAAGAGCTCGGCGCCCTCGGCGACGTCGCCCTTGCCGGTGAGGTACTCGGCGTCGGGGATGGCCGGGCCGGGTGCGAGGGAGGCGACATAGGCGGCGAGCGCGGCGGTCTGCTCCTCGGTGAACTGCACGGGCTTCTGCTCGCCCTGGGGCCCGGTGGCGGCGAGCGGCATGCGGCCGGTACCGACCTGGAAGTCGACGGATGCCGCACCGACGCCGATGAGGCTCGGCCCCTGGGTGCTGCCCTGGAGGTCCATCCCGTGGCAGGTGGCGCAGTTGGCGGCGAACAGCTTCGATCCCTCGTCGATCTGGGCTTCAGCCGCCGCAGCGGTCTCGGCGCTGGCACTCGACGTGAAGAGGGCGTACGTGCCGCCCGTGCCGAGGAGGCCGATGAGAATCAGCGCGACGGTGGCGAGCGGGTGGCGGCGGCCGGCAGGTCGATTCCTGCGCGCCGGAGTGGGCTGTTTCGCCATGCTGCGATCTGTTCCGTTTCTCACGTTGCGTTATTTCAGGAGGTAGATGACCGCGAAGAGGCCAAGCCACACGACATCAACGAAGTGCCAGTAGTACGACACCACGATCGCGGTTGTCGCCTCCTTGTGGCCGAACTCCTTGACCGCGAAAGCGCGGCCGATGACGAGCAGGAATGCGATGAGTCCGCCGGCGACGTGGAGGCCGTGGAATCCGGTGGTGATGTAGAAAGCAGAACCGTAGGAGTCACTCGACAGGCTGACATGCTCCGACACGAGCATTGCGTACTCGTAGACCTGGCCGGCGACGAAGGTGGCGCCCATGGCGTAGGTCAGGAAGAACCACTCGACCATTCCCCACTTCCAGAACTGGGCAAGAGTCCCGGTGCGGCGGGCCTGCAGGCGCTCGGCGGCGAACACGCCAGCCTGGCACGTGAACGATGAGAGCACGAGCACGATGGTGTTGACCGCGGCGAACGTGATGTTGAGCTTGGCGGTCTGCTCTTCCCACAGTCCAGGCGACATTGCCTTGAGCGTGAAGTAGATGGCGAACAGCCCTGCGAAGAACATCACTTCGCTTCCGAGCCAGACGATCGTGCCGACCGCCACGACGTTAGGGCGATTGACGGCGGGGGCTCCGGTCGAGCGTGAAAGCGAGGCGGTAGTCACCTTCCCATTATGGTCGATACCGCACCCTCCTTTTGTCATTGCAAGGGCCAGTCGTCCCCCGATCGTTAGGATCGCAACCATGGCACGCGAGCACACCTGGCCCGGAATCCTTGGCTCTCTCGTCGACGGTCACGACCTGTCGATCAGCGAAGCGGAGTGGGCAATGCAATCCGTCATGGCGGGGGAGGCCACCCCGGCCCAGCTCGCCGGCCTGCTGGTCGCCCTCCGCATCAAGGGGGAGACCGTCGACGAGATCGTCGGGTTCCGGGATGCCGTGCTCGCGAACGCGCAGCCGCTGCCGGTCGATCCCATGGCTCTCGACATCGTCGGTACCGGGGGAGACCCCTACGGGGCGGTACTCAACATCTCCTCAATTGCCTCGGTGATTGCCGCGGCGGCCGGGGTGCCGGTGATCAAGCACGGCAACCGGGGTGCAAGTTCGGCTTCCGGGGCGTCCGATGTGCTGTCCGCCCTCGGGCTCAACCTCGACATTGCACCACCGCGGGTGGCTGAAGTGCTGGCCGAGACCGGCATTACATTCGCCTTCGCGGCCATGTTCCACCCGGGGTTCCGGCACGCGGGCCCCACGCGCAAAGAGCTCGGGATTCCGACGCTGTTTAACATCCTGGGGCCCCTGTGCAACCCCGCGAGGCCGGAAGCGTCAGCCGTTGGGGTGGCCTCTTTGGAGCGCGTGCCGCTCGTGGTCGGGGTGTTCCGCAGCCGGGGCGCGACTGCCCTCGTTTATCGCGGTGACGACGGCATCGACAAGTTGACGACGACGGGGCACAGCCACATCTGGGAGGTGTCGCGAGGCTTCGTCACCGAGCATGACCTCGACCCCGCAGACCTGGGGATCGCGCGCGCCGACATCCAGGACCTGCTGGGTGCCGACCCCGAGCACAACGCCGGGGTGGCCCGCGGGGTGCTGGCGGGGGAGCCCGGCCCGGTCCGCGATGTCGTGCTGCTCAACGCGGCCGCAGGCCTCGCGGCATTCGAGCTGGCGAAAGATCCCGAACTGTTGCAGGAGCCGATTCTCGCGCGACTGGCTGCCCAGTTGGAGCGGGCCGCCGAGGTGGTCGATTCCGGGGCCGCCGAGCGCAAGCTCGCGGAGTGGGTGGCGGCGACCAACCGCTAAGGTCTCGACTTCGCTCGACCACCGGTGATCGAGCGAAGTCTAGATCCCTAAACGTCGTCGTCGACCCAGTCGAGGGTCTTGGTGACGGCTTTGCGCCAGTTCCGCATCAAGCGTTCGCGTTCGGTCGCATCCATCTCAGGCTCCCACCGGCGGTCCTCCCGCCACTTATCACGAAGCTCGTCGAGATCGCTCCAGAAGCCGACGGCGAGGCCCGCGGCATATGCCGCACCCAGTGCCGTGGTCTCGGTGACCACCGGCCGCACGACCGGAACGCCGAGAATGTCGGCCTGGAACTGCATGAGCTCGGCGTTGGCGACCATGCCGCCGTCCACCCGCAGTTCCTCGAGGTCGACTCCCGCGTCGGCATTGACGGCGTCCAGTACCTCGCGGGTCTGGAAGGCGACGGCCTCCAGGGCTGCCCGGGCGATATGGCCGCGGTTGGCGTACCGGGTCAATCCGAGGATGGCGCCACGGGCATCCGGCCGCCAGTGCGGCGCGAACAGTCCCGAGAAGGCGGGAACGAAGTAGACGCCGCCGTTGTCGTCGACGGTGCGCGCGAGGGTCTCGACTTCGGGGGCGCTCGAGATGATCCCGAGGTTGTCGCGCAGCCACTGGACGAGCGAACCGGTGACGGCGATCGAGCCCTCGAGTGCGTAGACGGGCGCGGCGTCGCCGAGACGGTAGGCGACGGTCGTGATGAGGCCGTGGGTGGACTGCACGATTTCCTCGCCCGTGTTCACGATGAGGAAATTGCCGGTCCCGTAGGTGTTCTTCGACTCGCCCTTACCGAAGGCGACCTGCCCGAAGGTGGCCGCCTGCTGGTCGCCGAGGATGCCCGCGACAGGCACCTCGCGCAGCAGGCTCGACGACGAGACGGTGCCGTACACCTCGGAGGAACTGCGGATCTCGGGGAGCATTGAGGCGGGAATCCCCAAGTCGGCGAGGATCCCGGCGTCCCATTCGAGGGTGCGGAGGTCCATCAGCAGCGTGCGGCTCGCGTTCGTGACATCCGTCGCGTGGACGCCGCCATGGATGCCGCCCGTGAGGTTCCAGAGCACCCAGCTGTCGGTGGTGCCGAAGGCGAGCTCGCCCGCCTCGGCTTTCGCACGCGCTCCCTCGACGTTGTCGAGGAGCCAGGCGATCTTGGTGCCCGCGAAGTAGGTGGCCAGCGGAAGCCCGACCCGCTCCTTGTAGCGGTCGTAGTCGCCGTCGGCGATGCGGTCGACGATCGCCTGGGTGCGGGTGTCTTGCCAGACGATGGCGTTGTAGATCGGGATGCCCGTGGCGCGGTCCCACACGACGGTGGTCTCGCGCTGGTTGGTGATGCCGACGGCGACGATGTCGTGGCGGGTGATGTCGGCTTTCGAGAGCGCCTGCCCGATGACCTGGCGGGTGTTGTCCCAGATCTCCTTGGGGTCGTGCTCTACCCAGCCCGCGCGCGGGAAGATCTGCTCGTGCTCGAGCTGGCCGACGCTCACCACTGAGCCGGCCTGGTCGAACACGATCGCCCGGGTGCTGGTGGTGCCCTGGTCGATGGCGAGAACGTAGTTCTGGGTCATGGTGTTCTCTTCCTGATGCGGTCGATGAGTCTCTCGATGGGGCTGAGCACCGCTAGCAGCGCGAGCGACAGCAACCCGAGGCCGGGCAGGGCAATCGAAACACCCAGCGCGACCAGCAGGGCGATCGTCGCGGTGACGTAGGGGAGCAGCCGGAGGGTGCCGCGCACTTCGGGCGCCTGCAACTCGGGGTGACGGATGACGATGACCTGCTGCATCAAAGCAGCGAGCGTCGTGACCACCATCGTGCCGACGTAGAGGGCGCTGCGCAGCGCGTCATCCCCGGTCCCCGTCGCAATCAGTTCGGTCGGGAACGGCAGGAAGACGATCGACAGCAGCCAGAGCATGTTGGCCCACAGCAGCGCCGGGTTGTAGCCGATGAGGTTCTCGTAGAGCTGGTGATGCACCAGCCAGAACCGCGCGATCACGGCGAAGCTCAACACGAACGCGAAGAGCTGGAAGGCGTTCTCGGCCAGGTACTCCGTGAGGTCGCCCCGTGTGTCGGCGACGGACGTCACTAGCGGCAGGATCAACAGCGTGATGGCGATCGCGACGACCCCGTCGCTGAACCCCACGAGCCTCGCGAAACCGCGTTCCGTGCGCATTCCCCTATCTTGCCGCGTCGATTCCATCGACGTAGTACCAGCGGCCGGATTCTTTGACGAAGCGGCTGTTCTCGTGCTGGCTGCCGCGCTCGGTGCCTGCGCGGTAGAAGGCCTCGAACTCGACGGTGCCTTCGGCATCGAGCATGCCGCCCCTGCTCCTGCCGAGAATGTCGAGGCGATACCAACGGATGCCTGCATCAAGCAGTAACTGCGCGGGGCGCGTGCTGGGGTGCCACGTGTCGAGCAGGTACTGCGGCAGGCCGAGGGAGTATGCGGAGTAGCGGGAGCGCATGACGCGTTCGGCCGTGGGGGCGGGGGTCCCGTCGTGGAACGCTCCGCAACATTCGGGGTAGGGGAGTCCGCTCAGGCACGGGCAGGCGGTTGCGGGCATCCGGTGCCCTAGTCGCGGGCGGAGTCGACGAGGCCGTCGAGCATCTCGTCGATCGCTCCGAGCAGGATGGAGAGGTGCCCGTCGCCCTCGCGGAGGTGGGCGTGCACACCCGGGATGTTCCGATCCAACCACTGGCCGTGCGAGTAGGGCACCATCAGGTCGAGACTGCCCTGCCAGAGGGAGACGGGCACGCGGATCTCGTCGAGGTCGAAGCCCCAGGGCTTCACGAAGGCGAGGTCGTCGTCGAGCCAGCCGTCGACGCTGAGCCGCAGGCCCTCGTGGAAGGAGTCGGCCAGGTCGGCACCAAACTGGTCGGTAATCACGGCCTGGTCGACATCGGGAAGGATGCTGCGCAGCGACTGGATGATGCCAGCGGCATCGGCCCCCTGGAGTTCGGGACGCTGCGCCTCGAGGTACGCGCGAAGGGGTTCTTCGCCGTCGAGTGCCGCACCGAACTCGTCGATGTTGTCTTGGCCCATGCCCGCCAGGAAGTCCAGGTCGCTGGCCCCGTACGGTCCCACGCCGGCGATGACGAGGGCCGCGAGGGTGCGGTCGAGTCGCGCGGCACAGGCGAGCGCGTGGGGTCCACCGCCAGACCACCCCGCGACGACGCAACTCTCAACACCGAGGATGTCGAGCACGGCGTTGGTGTCGTCCACCACATCGACGACGCTGCGGCCAGGATCGCGTGTCGAGCCGCCGTAGCCGGCACGGGACGCGGTGACCAGCAGTAGCCCGCGTTCCGCGGCCGCGGCAGCGAGCGCGTGGGACGGTGTGGCGGCGCCCGGGGTGCCGTGGTGGAAGACGAGGGGGAGACCATTCTCCGGACCGCTGAGCCGGACGTCGAGGGTGCGGCCGTCGGCTAGTTCGAAGTGGTTCAACTCGTTCACCAAGACATCGTCCCACGTTGGGGCTGAAGGAGGATTTCATTGACTGAACGATCAATTAGTGAAAGACTGCGGACAACTCATGAGGGGAGGAGGGACCGTGGTGAATGGAACCTCACGCCGAGAACAGGCCGACCAGCGTCGTGCCCAACTCATCGATGTCACATTCCAACTGCTCGCGGAACGCGGCATCGAGTACGTGACGATGGGGGAGGTTGCGTCGCGCGCCGGAGTAGCTTCTGGCCTCCTGTACCACTACTTCGGCAACAAGGAGGGGCTCCTGCAGGCCGTCTTCGACGCCGTCAGCCCCCGGGAGGCGTTTGCCGAGCTGGCCACCGATTTGACGGGAGCGGCGGTCGACGAGGGGCTGCGCAGGTTTTGCGTGCGCGCCGCGGCGATTCTTGACCAGCGTGGCGACGTCGTGCGAGTGCTCTTCCGGGAGATGCTCGCTGCGGATTCCCCGCTGCCCGCAACCCTCGCCGACCTCCAGCAGCAGGTGCTGGGCGATCTGTCTCGATATCTCGCGGAGCGCATCACGGCGGGGGAGTTGCGGGAGCACGATCCGCGGGTGCCGTTGCGGTTGCTCATCAGCGGCATTCTCGTGCTCGGAGTGACCCGTCAACCCGTGGACCCGTGGATCGACGGCTTCCTCGACGTGGTGCTGCGCGGCATCCGTTCGGAGCCGGTGGGGGAGTGAGCGGGATGCGACGCGGGTGGTTGTGGTTGGTCAAGAACGCGCTCAACCCCTGGACAACGCGTGCCGCCAGGTCAGGCCGCGGCCCGTTTTCGCTCGTGCGGCATGTCGGCCGCACGTCCGGCGCTGTGTACGAGACCCCGATCATCGTCGCACGGGTTTCCGAAGGCTTCATCGCCGAATTGACGTACGGGGAGAGCGTCAACTGGTACCGCAACATCGTGGCGGCTGGCCGATGTGAACTCGTCGTCGACGGCGTCACGCACGAAGTGACAGCGGTCGAACGGTACCCGGAGGATGCGGGGCGACGTGCCTTCAGCCTCCCCGCCCGCCTCGTTCTCCTGCTGACTCGGTGCCATGAATATCGCCTGCTCCGAACGGCCCGATAGTGGCTGGGACCTCATCGACGGGGCCTTCGCGGGGATTCCGCATAATCCTGATTGTCCACGGAGTCGTAACCCTGGCCGCCGCCGTCGTGCTCGTGGCCTTCCCAGCAGCAATCCCTGCCACTGTCGGGATCGACATCGGTGTCGAGGTGTTCCTGCTCTCATACTTCCTCGCCGCCGCTGAGCTGGCGGTCGGTATTCTCTCGATCGGTGCGGTGCGACTCACCGATACCGCGGCCATACGGCTGATCGCGCTGGTGTTCGTCGTCTTCCATCTCACGACGGCGGCCCTGGAGATCACCTACCTCGTCCTTACAGGCCCCCAGCCCGTTCTCGCCGGCAATGTCGTGGTGCGGCTGCTCGCAGGCGCGCTGTTCTGGTTCCTTGCCCGAGCCCGGCACGGGGAGTAGTTACCGAGCTCGTCTCCGGTTCTCGCGATACTTGACATAATGTGCATTATCGGATGTCACGAAATGTGGCCACGACGGTACTCACTGGGCGTCATCCCGGTCTCCCTGCGGAAAGCCCTGCTGAACACGCTGGGGTCAGTGCTTCCGCAGCGGACCGCGATGTCGACCAGTTGAAGGTTCGTGCTGGCCAGCAGTCGCCGGGCGCGGTGCATCCGTTGCTCGCGGATGTACGCGGCCGGAGTCATCCCTCGTTCCGCGAACACATGATGAACGGTCCTAACGGACACGTTTTCCATGAGCGCCAACGTGGTCACATCGAGCCGTGGATCGTCGACGTGCTCATGGATCGCCCGGTCGAAAGCGGCGAACAACGCCGTGTGCGAACGTGAGGGAGCGTCACCATGCCGATGGAGACCGAGCACAGCACCCAGGATCTCCGCCGCGACCCGCAGTGCCTGGTCGGGGTGGTCGATCACGGGGCGATCCGTGAACAATGAGCGCACCACCCGGGTAAACGTGCGCATGGCGGGGTCATGGCGACCATGCAGGGCCAGTGCTGCCAGGGTGGCGAGCGAACCCGCGCGCAGGCCCAGGCTTTCGCTCGGGAGCTGAAGAACGGCCAGCTCCCCCGCCTGGGGAAAGACCAGGTCGTAGGTGCCGCGGGTGAGATAGAGCGCGCCATCCCCCGGGCGTAGCTGGGCTGTTCGGCCGCCTTGCTCGACACGGCTGGTGCCCCTGACCTGCAGGGAGAACAGCGCGATGTCGTCCGGTGAAGACTCCAGCAGGTCGACGGTGCGTGAGACCCGGCCGGCACCGCTACGGATACGCGTGATCCCGGTCTCCTGGGTGCCGCGATGGTCCATCGTGCCCACGAATCGCTCGACAGGTGACTCGACGCGAACCGGGACGAAGGTGGCGGAGGCGAGGGCCTCCCATTCACTCACGGACGACGCCAAGTGGATCACCATGATGCAACGATGCGCCCGTTGCATGACGCGCTGGGTTCCCGCGTGTGAAATCTGTGTTTCGGGTGGTCACGATGCACGGATTGCACAGTCTGCTGCGCGAATCGTCTGACGGCGAGCCCGAGCCCGACCTAACCTGCGGGGGTCGCACCCGCGGCAGTCCCAACCCGAAAGGAATGATCCATGACATCCACTCGTGTCGCCGCCGTGCAGGCGGAGCCCGTCTGGTTCGATCTCGCCGCGACGACGGAGAAGACGATCTCCCTCATCGCCCAGGCGGCAGAAGGGGATGCTGAGCTTGTCGCGTTCCCCGAAACCTGGCTTCCGGGGTATCCCGGCTTCATCTGGTCCCAGAACGTGTATGAGCAGCTACCGCTGGTTGCCCACTACCGGGCGAACTCCCCCGAACTCGACGGACCGGAAATCGCGGCCATCCGTGAGGCGGCAGCCGAGCACGAGATCACGGTGGTGCTCGGCCTCAGCGAACGCGACCACGGCTCGCTGTACATGTCCCAGCTGATCATCGGTGCCGATGGCGGCATACTGCTGCACCGGCGCAAGCTCAAGCCCACCCACGTGGAGCGCGCACTGTTCGGCGAAAGCGACGGCTCGGGACTGCAGGTAATCGAGACAGCCCTGGGGCGGCTCGGCGCGCTCAACTGCTGGGAGCACATGCAGCCGCTGGTGAAGTTCACGATGTACGCCCAGCACGAGCAGATCCATGTCGCGGGATGGCCCGCCCTCGCCACCGACGAAGAGTCGGTACTCAAGCAGCTCTCGGGCCAGGCGTGCCTGTCGCTCAGTCGGGCGTACGCGCTCGAGGGCAGCGTCTTTGTGATCGTGCCCAACCAGCTGCTGCCGCAAGACCCCTCGGCCCAGGCGCCGGCCACCCCCTTCTCCGCGGTGGTCTACGGGCCCGACGGCAGTGTGGTCTCCACTCCCCTGGAGGCACGGGAGGAGGGTCTCGTCTATGCCGACATCGACCTCGCGGCCGCATCGCTGGCGAAGGTGTTCGCGGACCCTGTCGGCCATTACGCTCGACCGGATGTCTTCCAGCTGACCATCGACCGCAGCGCGCGCCCCGTAGCCCAGCTGGCGGGCGCTGCGTCGACGGAGCCCCTGCCCGAGGTCGTCGCCGAGGAGGTCGCGTCCGCCTGATCGGTCAGGACGGGACGGATGCCAGGTACCGGCTGATCGCTTCCGCCGCCGCCTCGTGGTCGATGACGTCCGGTTGCCCCGACATCGTGAGCGTGCCGACCACCTGGCCGTCCACGCGCAGCGGGATGGCTCCGCCATGGGCCTTGTAGAGCTCGTGGTCGATGTCATCCCGCTGCTCGAAGGGCGCGCCAGCGTCGAGATGACGAAGCTTCACGAGGAGGGACGGCTCCCCAAAGAGCACCGCGGTCGCCGCCTTTGCTGCCAACCACGGGTCGTTGCCGGGTCCCGTCCCGCCGAGCTTCGCCTGGAAGACGATGTCATCGCCCAGCACGATTCGCACGGCCAGTTCGAGGTCCCACTCCCGGATGACCTCCACCGCGACCAGGCCGAGGGAGACGGCGTCGTCATTGTCGAGGTGCGGGAACTCCACCCCCAGCAGGGGCTCCAGGTCGCTTGTGGTGTAGTTCGGCAGGGCACGGCTCACGAGTTGTTCTCCTTCAGTGTTCGGCTAACCAGCTCCACCAGCTCGGCGGGCTCGTATGGCTCGGTCGTGGTCTCGAGCTCGTCGAGCGTCCACCACTTGTGCGCGAGCACGTCGACGCGCTCCTCGTCGGTCCACATCGCATCCGAGGGCTCGAAGGCGTCAACCGTCGCGGTGTAGAACTCGGCGTGGCCGGTGTCGTGGTCGGCAGCATCCCACTGCACGACGAAATCGTGTGCCCACACGGGCTGCCCCAGGTCAGGGATGACGAGCCCCGTCTCCTCCTGCAGTTCGCGCACCGCGGCCTCATGGTGGCTCTCCCCCGCGTCCACTCCCCCGCCGGGGGTCAGCCAGCGCGCCACACCGCTGGTGTCGGGCGCAATCGTCAGGAATAACAGGAGCCGGTCATCCCGATCGAAGAGCAGCACCCTGCTGGTGGCCCGGTTGACCACGATCAGGCGTTCAGGAACTCGGAGACGTCGCCGACGTAGCGCGTGTGGTTCTCGGGGACCGGTTCCACCGCAGCGAGGGCCACCTCGGCGGCGAACTCCGAGACGTTGTACAGGCGCCCCGCGGCCTCCTTGCGGGCCTCGATAGCGCCAGGGTTCGCGCGCTGCAGCAGGGTTGCCGTGATGGTGCCTTCGATCATGTCGCCTGAGACGACCACGAAGCCGATGCCCTTGTCGTCGAGCATGGGGATGAGGTCGCGCAGGGCATCCTCGCCTGCCCGCTTGCTGAGGGCCACCGGCAGGTACTCGGGCATCGTCTCAACGGTCTTGATGAAGTGCGCCTGGTGACTCGTGACGAACACGATGCGCGAGCCCTCGTGCAGCAACGGCAGCATCGCGCTCAGGAACTCGACCTGTGCGTCACGGTTCAGGCGCATGGCATAGTCCTCAGACATCCCGCTTTCCATGCCGCCCGAAGCATTCAACACGAGGATGTCGAGGCCGCCGTAGCTCGTCGTGATCGCCTCGACCATGCGCTCGACGTCGGATGCGTCGGTCAGGTCGGCACCGACGGCGATTGCCTCTCCCCCGTTGGCCTCCAGCTGGGCGACGAGCTTCAGCGCGCGCGCCTCCTTGTTGCGGTAGTTCACCACGACACGGGCGCCGGCTTCGGAGAAGTACGTGACCGTGTCTGCGCCGATGCCTCGCGATGAGCCGGTCACGAGGACGCGGGAACCGGACAGGGAACCTGGAGCGAGTGGATTGTTCACGCTACGACTGTAGCGTTCGCCCCGATCTCACTGTCGCGCCGTCACGGCCGGATGGTACCGTCGGGTGAGCCTGCACCGCAGCCGCTAAAGCAAGGAGCCCGTCGAAGATGTTCGTCGACCTGACGCAGTACCTGTGGATCCTGTGGCTCTCGCTCGTGGTCCTGTTCATCGTCATCGAGTTGGTGACACTTGAGTTCACCTTCCTCATGCTCGCCGCGGGCAGCCTCATCGGCGGTCTCGGTTCCAACCTGCTCGGGCTGGCGTGGTGGGCCCAGATCGGCCTGGCCGCCGTGCTGTCGGCTTTGCTGCTGTTCACCATCAGGCCCCTGTTGTTGAAGACCCTCCACAAGGGCGCCGACCTCACGCCCAGCAACCTCGACGCGCTTTACGGCCTGGGCGCCCGTGTGATGCGCGACTTCGTCGAAGGTGAGGGCCTCGTCAAACTCGACAACGGCGAAACCTGGACCGCACGTGCAGCTCTCGCGCTGCCCCTCACAGTCGGTGATCGCGTGATCGTGCGGGCGGTGCACGGCTCGATCGTCGAGGTCGAAACCCCGGCAACGGATCCCGCGTAGTCCCCAACGAAAGGCAGCATCCCATGCTTGACCCAGGAGCGTTCCTCGGACAGATCTTCGTGATCATCCTTCTCGCGATCGTGGTGATCTTCGTGCTGGTCATCCTGTTCCGCTCGATCCGCATCATCCCGCAGGCCAGTGCCGGCATCGTCGAGCGTCTCGGCAAGTACCACAAGACCCTCAACCCGGGGCTGAACATCCTGGTGCCCTTCATCGACCGGGTGCGGCCGCTGATCGACATGCGCGAGCAGGTCGTGTCCTTCCCGCCCCAGCCCGTGATCACCGAAGACAACCTCGTCGTCTCCATCGACACCGTCGTCTTCTTCCAGGTGACGGATGCCCGGGCCGCCACCTACGAGATCGCCAACTACCTCGGGGCTGTCGAGCAGCTCACCACCACCACCCTCCGCAACGTCGTCGGTGGCCTGAACCTCGAAGAGGCGCTCACCAGCCGCGACAACATCAACGGCCAGCTGCGCGTCGTGCTCGATGAGTCAACCGGCAAATGGGGCATCCGGGTCGGCCGGGTTGAGCTCAAGGCGATCGACCCGCCCGTCTCCATCCAGGACTCGATGGAGAAGCAGATGCGTGCCGAGCGTGACAAGCGTGCACAGATCCTGACCGCGGAAGGCACCAAGCAGGCGGCGATCCTGCAGGCCGAGGGTGCGCGGCAGGCCGCCATTCTCGAGGCCGAAGGTGACGCGAAGGCCCAGGTGCTGCGTGCCGAAGGTGAAGCCGAAGCCATCTCCGCTGTCTTCGGGGCGATCCACGCCGGCGGCCCCTCCGCCGACCTGCTCGCGTACCAGTACCTGCAGACCCTGCCGAAGCTCGCCGAGGGTGACTCCAACAAGATGTGGATCATCCCCTCCGAGCTGACGGAAGCGCTCAAGGGCATCAGCTCCGGGTTCCTCGGTGGCGGCACGCATGGTTCGACGCCCCCCACCAAGTAAGCCGCAGCCGAGCTACCTCTCCCCCGCCAGGCCCCGGGTTTTCGCCCACCGGGGCCTGGCGGTGGATGCGCCGGAGAACACCCTCCTCGCTTTCGCGAAAGCGGTAGCCCTCGGGGTGGAGTACGTCGAGACCGACGTGCATGCGAGCGCAGACGGTGTCGCCGTGATCGCGCACGACCCCGACCTCAGAAGGCTGGCAGGTCGAGCCGTGCGGGTGGAGCAGCTGGCCTTCGCCGCGCTCCAGCGTGTCGACCTGGGTGAGGGCCAGTCGTTCAGCAGTCTCGCGGAGGCACTCGAGGCGTTTCCTGAGACCCGCTTCAACATCGATGTGAAGTCGCAGGCGGCTGTCGCCCCCGCGGTCGCCGCGATCCTGGCGGCCGGTGCGAGCAACCGCGTCCTGGTGTCATCCTTCAGCGAGAAGCGTCGGGCGGAGGCCATCCGCGGGTTGCCCGGCGTCGTGTCATCCGCTTCGGCTCGACGGCTCGTCGTCGCGCTGCTGGCCGGCAAGCTGGGCCTCTCCCCCGTCGTGCGGGCCGCGCTGAAGGGTCTCGTCGCGGTGCAGGTCCCGGAGAAAGCGCTCGGCCTTCGCGTGACCACCCCGAGGATGATCGGCCGCTTCCACGACGCGGGGGTTGAGGTGCACGTCTGGACTATCAACGATCCGGATCGGATGCACGAGCTGCTCGATGTCGGTGTTGACGGGCTCGTGACCGATCGCGCAGACCTCGCTCGTGAGGTCGTGGCATCCCGTCGCTAACCCCCCGTTAGCTGTGAACTGGCTGTGAGCAAGCTACGCCTTGAAAGCTTTCGCCCAGCTTGTGGGTTTATACAGGGTAGCTACGCGACGAAAAGGAGGCCACACAATGGCAGACCGGAGTTTGCGCGGGATGAGACTGGGCACACAGAGCTTACAGAGCGAAGTGGGCGTGGAGTTTTCCCCGCGGAAGAAGAGCATGTACCGCGCTGCGGATGGCACCGAATTCGAGGTCATTTTTGCGGCGGACGCCGAAGTTCCCCAGCAGTGGGAGTCACCGAAGACCGGCCAGGAGGGCGTCCTGCTCGGCAGCGACGGTGTCCCGGTTGTGCTGGATGAGACCGATGTGAAGGTCCCCCGCAGCCACTGGGACATGCTTCTCGAGCGGCGCACCCGCGCCGAGCTTGAGGAGTTGCTCCAGGAGCGGCTTGACTACCTGCGGTCCCGACGGGGCCAGCAGAAGATCGGGGCCTAGCGCCTCACACCCCCCCAACGTTCCAGGGTCACCGCTTCCGGCGGTGGCCCTGGTTTCGGTTAAGGCCCGCAATCAGGAGCGCCGCCAGCGCAAGCCCCGCCACGAGCCACTCCAGCTGGCGCCCGAGCAGCACCGCGGGGGTGACCGTGTCGCTGAGCGCAACATCCTGCACCATCGTGGCGGCCGTGTACCAGGGCAGTTGCTCGACGATCGTGCCGTCGGGGGCGATCACGGCGCTCAACCCGACCGTCGAGATGTTCACGACGCTGCGGCCCAGTTCGATGGCGCGGATCCGCGCGATCGCGAGCTGCTGGGCGCTCTCGTCGGTGCGGCCGAAGTCGGCGTTGTTCGACGAGGCGAAAATGACCTGCGCGCCCTCCTCCACCGACTCGGTCAGCAGCTGGTCGTCCACGATGTCGAAACAGATGTTGATTCCCACAGTTATCCCGTCGATGTCGAACACCATGTCGGTCGTGCCGGGCGTGTAGTCGCGGGCGATCAGGTCGATGAGGTCGGGCGCGAACGGCCGCCAGAACGCGCGGTCGGGGATGTATTCGCCGAACGGCACGGGATGCTTCTTGTCGTAGTAATCCGTCGCGCCCTCCCCCGCCTTCCACAGCAGCGAGGTGTTGTACGTCTTGCCGTCGCGCTCGGTGACCGCCCAGGTCACCAGGGGGGCGCCCAGCCGCTCAGAGACGCTGTCGAAGGCCCGGGCCGTGTAGTTGTCGGTGAACGGGCTCGCGTCGCTGCTGCCCTCCGGCCAGAGCACCACGTCGACATCCTCGACCTCGCCCACGAGCGGCGCCGTGGCCTGCAGCTGCGCCTGCAGCAGGTCGCCGTACTGCCGCTCGTCGAAGTAGCCGGCTTTGCCGTTGCCCTGCACCGCCGCGACCCGCAGTTCGCCCGTGGCCGCTGTGGGCCAGGCCGGGATCACCAGCAGCGCCGTCGCCAGTGCGACGGGGATGACCGCGCGAGCGAGCTTCGGGATGCCCCCCGCACGCGCCACCTCGATGGCCACCGCCACCACGAGCACGAGTGCGAAGCTCACCCCCGAGATGCCGAGCCACGCGAACAGCGGCGAGAAGGGGCTGTCGGACTGTGACATCCCGACCCGACCCCACGAGAACCCGCCGTAGGGCCAGACGCTCGCCCAGGCTTCCCGTGCCGTCCAGAGACCCGCCACTACGACCGGGAGCAGGGCTACCCGCCCCGCCACGGTGGGCCAGGCGCGGGGCATCCACCGGTATGCGAGGGTGATGGCGAGACCGCCGACAGCGAAGAACAGCGCCTCGAGCACCGAGAGCGCCGCCATCGGCACGAGGCCGAGGAACAGCGAGGCCCACTCGATGTGGGTGAAGTAGAACGAGCATCCGGCGACAAAACCGACGAGTAGTGCGCTGCCGTTGCGGCGGCCGATGAGGGCGACGAGCACGAGGGCGACCCCGGGGAACACGAGCGGCCAGATGCTCTTATCGGGGAACGCGCCGTCGAGCACGGGCCCGGAGAGCAGCGCCGCGAGCAGCGCCGCCCACAGCGGCAGCAGCGGGGCCCCCGATGACGACAAAAACGCAGGAGATTCCCGCGCAACGGCGTTTCTGGCGCCCCACCGTGGCGATGTGGCGGAGATCTCCTGCGTTTTTGTGGTGCTCACGCGACGCTCGAGTAGGCGACGATGCCGCGGCGGATGGCGTCGAGGGCGGTGCGGGCGGTGCGTCCCACCTCGCCGTCGGCCACCACCGAGAGCTGGTCGAGCAGGTCGATGACCTGCTTGGTGACGCGCACGAAGTCACCGGCGGCCATGTCGGCCTCCTGCAGCACCGCGTCGAGCCCCGTGCCGCTCGCCCAGCGGTACATGGCCAGGGCGAGCCCGCTGGAGAGCGGCTGGCTGCCCGGCAGCTTGTGCATCCGTTCGAGGTCATCGAGCTCGGCCCACAGCGTGCCGGTGCGATCAAACGCTTCGCGGAAGCGCCCGCGCGGCAGGTACCGGTCACCGAGCTGGCCCTCCTCGCGGCGGGGCTCATAGACGAGGGTCGTCGCGATGGCGGCTAGGGATGCCGGGTCGAGATCATCCCAGAAACCGCGCCGCAGTGACTCGGCGACGAGCAGGTCGCGCTCCCCGTAGATGCGGCGGAGCATGCGGCCGTTCGCGTTGAGGCTCAGTTCGCCGGATGAACCGGGCACCAGGTACCCCAGCTGTACGAGCACGTCGGTCACCCGGTCAAAGATCTTCGCGACGGCACCGGTGCGGGTGCGGATCTGCACGGTCAGCTGGTCGGTCTCACGCTTGAGCTTCCAGTACCGCTCGGCCCAGCGGGCGTGTGACTCGCGTTCGTTGCAGGCGTGGCACGGGTGCTGTTTCATCCGTCGCCGCAGGTCGACGAGCTGCCGCTGGCGCTTGTCACGTTCTGAGCGCGAGGCGGTGTTCGAGATGCCCTTGCGCTCGAGGTCGCTGAGTTCCCGGCGGATGCCGGAGTACTCGGCGAAGTCGCCGAGGTGGCACTTCATCGAGTTGGCGTAGCCCGCGAGCGAGGTCTCCTGCTGGCGCACTTTGCGGGCGAGGTCGACGACGGCGCGGTCGGCCTGGAACTGCGCGAAACTCGACTCCAGGATCTCGCGGGTGCGCTCCCGGCCGAACTGTTCGATGAGGTTGACGGCCATGTTGTAGGTGGGCTTGAACGAGGAGTTCAGCGGGTAGGTGCGGCGGCTGGCGAGCGAGGCGACGGCCTGCGGGTCGAGCCCGTCCGCCCACTGGATGACCGAGTGCCCCTCAACGTCGATGCCGCGTCGCCCGGCCCGCCCGGTGAGCTGGGTGTACTCCCCCGGCGTGATCGGCACGCGCGCCTCGCCGTTGAACTTTTCGAGCTTCTCGAGCACGACGGTGCGGGCCGGCATGTTGATGCCGAGGGCGAGGGTTTCGGTGGCAAACACGACCTTGACCAGCTTCTTCTGGAACAGCTCCTCGACCACCTCCTTGAACGCAGGCAGCAGCCCCGCGTGATGGGCCGCCACTCCGCGCTCGAGACCGGTGAGCCAGTCCCAGTAGCCGAGAACCGCGAGGTCTTCATCGAGCAGGGTGCGGCAGCGCTCCTCGACGATGGCGCGGATCTCGTCGCGTTCGGCGGGGGTGGTCAGCCGGATGCCCGAGCGCAACACCTTCGTGACCGCCTGGTCACAGCCCACCCGGCTGAACACGAAGAAGATCGCCGGCAGCAGGTTCTTGCTGTCCAGGAGCTTGACCACTTCGGGGCGCTCGGTGCGTTGGACGTCGGGGCGCCCACCCTTGGAGTGCCTGCGCCCGACATCCTGCATCTGTCGCGAACTGATGGTGCGGCCGCCGTACCGGGCCATCTGCACGAGCTCGGGGTTCACCCGGTGCGTGGCGACGAGCCCCGAGGAGTCGAACAGGTCGATCAGTTTGCCGCGCATCAGGATGTGCTGGTCGAGGGGCACCGGGCGCTCCTCGGAGACGATGACCTCGGTGTCGCCGCGCACGGCCTGCAGCCAGTCGCCGAACTCCTCGGCGTTGGAGACGGTCGCACTCAGGGAGACCATCTTCACGTGCTGCGGGAGGTGGATGATGACCTCCTCCCACACCGCGCCGCGGAACCGGTCAGCCAGGAAGTGCACCTCGTCCATCACGACGCACGACAGGTTTCGCAGCAGGTCCGAGTCGGCGTAGAGCATGTTACGCAGCACCTCGGTGGTCATGACCACGATGCGCGCCTGGGAGTTGATGTTGGTGTCGCCGGTCAGCAGCCCGACGGCGTGCTCGCCGTATTCGGCCTGCAGTTCCTGGAACTTCTGGTTGCTGAGCGCCTTCATCGGCGCGGTGTAGAAGACCTTGTCGTGCTCCTGCTGCATTGCACGGTAGATGGCGAACTCGGCGATGATCGTCTTGCCCGCGCCGGTCGGTGCTGCCACGAGCACGCTGTTGCCGTCTTCGACGACCTCGCAGGCGGCCAGCTGGTACGGGTCGAGGTCGAACTTCTGTCGTGATCGGAACGCTTCGAGGATCGGATGCCCCTTGCGCCGCTTGGCCGCGGCGAAACGTTCCGCCGGTGACAGCTGCTGGTCGGTCACAGCTCGGTCACCGGCACTGTCGTGTTCTCGGCGCGCGCGAGTCGACGAGCGACCGCCCTGTCATGCACCCAGGCCACCCCGATCGCCGCGAAGTACAGCGCCACCATGGGGATGGCGAGAAGGAACATCGAGATGACGTCGACGGCCGGCGTGGCGACGGCGCAGAACAGGGTGATGACGAGGATGGCGATGCGCCAGCTCTTCAGGATGGTGGCGGCCGACAGCACCCCGACAAAGTTCAGGAGCACGAGGAAGACGGGCAGCACGAAGCCCACCCCCACGGCGAGGACGAGTTTGATGATGAAGTCGTAGTAGTACCGGGCGTCGAGCAGGATCGAGTCTTCCTCCGGCGTGAAAGAGGCGAGCAGTTCGACCATGTGCGGGAAGAGGAACCAGCCCGTGACCCCGCCCGCGAGGAACAGCGGCACGGCGGAGAAGAAGAACCCGAAGGTGTAGCGCTTCTCTTTGCTGGTGAGCCCCGGCACGAGGAATGCGAACAGTTGGAACAGCCAGATGGGGCTCGAGATGAGGATCGCAACGGTCAGTCCGATCTGCACGAGCAGGTCGAAACTGCTCGACACCGTCGTGTAGCTGATCTCGGCGTTGTGGTTCTCGGCGAGGGCGATGATCGGCACCCGCATGCCGTCGCGCACGAACTCGGTGAGACTGCCCAACTCGAACGGCAGGCCGAAGATGCTCGGGATGAAGTTCCAGTTGATGAACGCAATGGCAAGCGCCACCACGATCGCAATTGCCGAGATGAACAGCCGCTTACGAAGTTCGCGGAGGTGGTCACCCAACGACATGCGCTGGTCGCCCTTGGTGCGCCACCGGCCGCTCCGGGTGGCCATGGCGGCTACGGCTTCGGCGGGGTGGTGTCGCCGCTGGTCGTGCTCGGGGTTTCGTCCGCCGGAGGAACGTCCTTACCGTTCTCGTCCTTCATCGTCTTCACTTCGCTGCGGAAGATGCGCATCGACTGGCCGAGGCTGCGGGCGAGACCCGGGAGCTTGGGCGCACCAAACAACAGGAGAACGATGATGAGGATGGCGAGGAGATGGGGCCATCCGAACGCGTTGCCAAGCACGAGGTCTCCTTAGGGACGAGGGTCTGTTCGAGTCTACCTGTACCAGTCGGCGGGCCACCGGGTGGCGGCGGCATCGAGCCTCGTGATGCGCCGGGCACGGGCCATCCGGCGCTCGTGGCGCTCGCGACGCCGCTTGATCCGGTGGGCGCGACGGGCGTCGTTGCGGTTCTGGATGTCGCGCAGCTCCGCCAGCACGGCGATGGCGGGCCGCACGTGCTCGATGTCATCGACCTGCAGTATCTCGGCGCGCTCCGCCAGATCACCGAGGTCGTCGAACAGGCGCATGGCCTTGCGGAATAGCCACCAGGCGAGCATCCCGAGCATGACCAGCAGGGCGAGCACGAGACCCGTCCAAATCAGGAGCCAAGCCCACCAGGTCATGATTCATACCGGGCGGCACCGGCGGCAGCCCAGGCGGCGACCACCGCACGGGCTTCTGCAGGCTCCACGACGGTGGCGACGCCCGGCATGCTCGCGATGAGGCGCTTGAGCCCGTGGTAGTGGGAGACCCGAACCGTGGTGCGCACTCTCCCGTCGACCTCGGTGCGCGCGGTGCCGTCGGGGATGTAGTCGGCCAGCAGTGGCGCCGCACTCGCCGCCACGTCGATGGTCACCAGCAGGTCGTCGGCCGAGCCTTCGAAGAGCGTCTCCGGCAAGGTGACATCCCGGGCGCCGTGGGTGATGGGGGCGTCGGTGATCGCGGGGGCAGACATCCGGTCGAGGCGGAAGGTGCGCAGAGCCTCGCGGCTGTGGCACCAGCCGCGCAGGTACCAGTCGGCGTCGACCGACTCGACCCGCAGGGGGTCCACCCGGCGGCGCTCCGCCTGGCCCTGTGAGTTGAGGTAGTCGAACTCGAGCTGCACGCCCTGCTCGACCGACTGCCGGATGAGGGCAAGCGTGCCGTCAGATTCCGAGGCCTCGACGGCGACGTGGCTGGGTTCGGCAGATGCCCCACGCGACAGCTTCGACGACAGCGAGGCGATCGCGGCCCGGTCGGCGTGTTCGGGCAGCGCCGACAGGTATTGCAGCCCCGCGATGAGCGCGGCCGCCTCCCGCGCAGAGAACCTCGGAGAGTCATCGATCGCCACCATGTTGGTGAGGACGATCTGGTCGTTGTCGTCGAAATCGTCCCAGGCGATGTCGAACAGGTCGCCGTGCTGGTAGGTCGCCGTCTCCCCGGGAATCCCGGAGACACCGATGAGGCGCACCGCCTCGCGAATCTGCTCCTCCGGCACACCGAAGTGCCGTGCCGCCTCAGCGACACTCACCCGGTCATGGTCCATCAGGTAGGGCACGAGTGAGAGCAGGAACGCGAGTTTGTCCTGCGCCTGCCGGGGCTGCGGGCGCTCAGCCATGGTCGGCCGCCGTCGCCTGGAGGCGCGTGCGCACGGCATCCCGCAACTCGGATGGTGAGAGCACGAGCGCCTCGGGCCCGAAGCCCGCGAGCTCGTCGGCGAAGATGTTGAGGTCGGAGTAGTGCAGTTCGAGGGCGCCGGTATCGGTCACAGTGGCGCCGCGGCGCTTGCCGAGGCGGGTCGCGGCGTCGGTGCCCGGTTCCACCTCCACGATCGCCGTGTTGCGGTTCCAGACCTCTTCGAGCTCGGCGAGGGCACGTTCCGAGACATCCGCCGGCGGTGGCGGGAAGGTCTTCGGCAGGGCGGTCACCTGGCTGACGATACGTCGCAGCAGGAAGGTGCGCGTGGTGCCCGAGACCGGCTCCTCCGCGTACAGGTGCCAGCGGCCCTGGTGCTGGATGAGGGCGAGCGGAGCCACCTCGCGGACCCGCGACTCCCCCTCCCCCGGCTTGAGGTAGGCGAACCGCACGAACTGGCGCTTCTCGAGGGCGCTGTTGAGCGGTTCGAACGCGGCATCCCGAACGCGGACCCGCGGTGCGTAGCCCAACACCGGCTCCGTGGTCGTGACGCCGAGCGAGCGCAACTTCAGGATGGCCCGGCGCGACTCACCCGAGAATGACCCCTCACGCCACACCATCGCGGCGAGGTTCAGCAGGGTGGTTTCTTCCGGCGAGAAGCGCACATCGCTGGGCAACTCGTACGCGCCGCGAGGGATGCGGTAGCGCAGGTTCTGGTTATTGCCCGCCTGGCCCGGTGAATCGAGTGTCTCCAGCGGCACCCCGAGTTCGCGGATATCGTCTTTATCACGCTCGAACTGGCGCTCGAGGTTGGCGTTATCGCCCGCGTGCGAGTACTTCTGGCGGTACCCCTGCACGGTCGACAGGATCTCGTTCTTCGTCAGCCCAGCGTCGGTGGCGAGCAGCGCGAGAACAAGGCTGAACAGCCGCTCCTCAACGGGAATGCGGGGTGGTGAACTGGCTGCTGGCACGAGTGGATCCTCATCTTGTGGTTCAGGACACCCGGCCAGTGTCGATGGGGCGCCGCCCCGTGTCAATCCCTTACTCGACGATACCCAGCACGTCGAATACGAAGATCATCGTCGAGCCTTCAGGGATCGCTGCAGGGGCGCTTCCAGCAGGATATCCGAACTCCGGCGGGATCACTGCGATGACCTGCGAACCAACCTTCTGCCCGATGAGCGCCTTCGCAAAACCTTCGACGAGCCCGCTGCCGCTGTCGTCCATGCCTTGCGCAACGAGAACCGTGGGTGCGCCGTTCTCCCAGGTCGAGTCGAAGACCTTCCCGGTCTCCCACAGCACGCCCGTGTAGTGGATGACGACCTGGTCGCCCTCCTTCACCGTCTCACCGGTGCCGCCCTTGAGACGGGCGATCATCAGGTCGGTAGGAACATCGCCGCCGGGGATCGTGAAGCCGGGGCGCCCGTCGACACCCAGCACGATTGCGGGGAAGCCGGCCTGCGCCAGTTCGTCTCCACCGTTGGCCCGACCGAGGTAGGTTCCGGTCACGTCAACGACCACAACGACGGTGTCGTCTTCTTCCAGTGGCAGGCTGTTTGCCTCGATGGCGGTGGCACCCACCATGTCACCGGCGGGGCCGACCCCGGCGATTCGCGATCCGACGGTCGCGCACTGGGCCAGGCCGCCGAACTGGGGTGTGGATTCGACGGCGGGCAGCATGAGTCCGCCAGCGTCGTAGTTGCTGGAGATCAGGGCATCCCCCGACGACGCGTCGTAGATGGTGATCTGCGTGGTCACCGTCGAGCCAGGCTCCACAACGTCGCCATCACCGGCGGAGACCACCGAGGACTGCGGCTTCTTCGCCACCAGCGGGGTCGGGAACGTTGCTTCAGGGTCGCCACCGAAGGTGCCGTCGGATTCGACGAGCTTCGAGCTTTCGCCAGCCTGGAACGCCGGCGTGCAGCCGTTCAGGGTGGGCGCCGTGGCGCAGGCGGACAGCGACGCGAGGAGACCTGCGGCCAGCACGATGCTCACGAACCTACGCACAAAAACTCCTCTGGACGACTGTGACAACGGGGAACACTCTACCCGTCGGTTGCGTCGCCTTCGGGCGCGGCAGCGCGGGCGGCCGCCTGGGCTTCGCGTGCAGTCTTGCGCAGGCGCTTTGCGCTTGACGTGCGTTCGCCGAGCGCCCCGGGAGTCCATGCCTCGACGTCTTCCTCGGAGTAGTCGGACTTGGAGGCGCGGCGCTTGAGCGCGGGCAACACGGCTCCCGGTGCAAGACGGCGGGCGGTCATCAGGAAACCGGTGTGCCCGATCATCCGATGGTCGGGCCGCACCGCCAGGCCCTCGACGTGCCAGGTGCGCACGAGGGTCTCACTCGGGTCGGGTTCGGTGAACGCGCCGGTCGCACGAATCGCCTCGGCCACACGGGAGAGCTGGGTCACGGTCGCGATGTAGCAGATGAGCACTCCCCCGGGCGTGAGGGCGTCCGCGCACTCCTCGAGGCACTCCCACGGGGCGAGCATGTCGAGCACGATGCGGTCGACGGAACCGTTCGGGAGGGCGGGCAGCTCATCCTGCAGGTCACCAACCGTGACCGTCCAGTTCGAGGGGACGGCCCCGAGGAACGCGGCGACGTTGCCTCGTGCGACGTCGGCAAACTCTTCACGCCGTTCGAAGGAAGTCAGTGACCCTTCGGGGCCGATCGCGCGCAGCAGCCAGAGCGACAGCGCGCCGGATCCAACACCGGCCTCGACAACGGTAGCGCCCGGGAAGATGTCCGCGGAGCTCAGGATCTGCGCCGCATCCTTCGGGTAGATGATGGCCGCGCCGCGCGGCATCGACATCACGAAGTCGCTCAGCAGGGGGCGCAGCGCGAGGTACTCGATGCCGTTGCTCGACTCGATGACCGAGGCATCCGGCTGGCCGATGATGAGGTCGTGGCTGAGCACGCCGCGGTGGGTGTGGAACGAGCCTCCCACCTCGAGCGTGACCGTGTTGAGGCGGCCCTTCGGTCCCGTCAGCTGGACGCGGTCGCCGACCCGGAAAGGCCCGGACTGGCGGCGCAGTGCCTCGCTCATCGGGCGCTCACCGTGGCGTGCAGGCCGGCGAGATCGGCGACCGTGCGGCCCTCGAGGGTCGGCCAGAGGACGTGCGCCGAGTCATCCGGCAGTTCGATCATGAACGGGACGCCGACCGCGACCGTGCCCGCGGCCATGGCCGAGGCCAGCCCCGGCGGGGAGTCTTCGATCGCGACGCAGGCGGCGGGCTCGACACCGAGCAGCTCCGCGGCGCGCAGGTACGGCTCCGGGTGTGGCTTGGCGTGCGCAACATCGTCGCCCGAGACCACGACGTCGAAACCCACGAAACCGAGGCGGTCGGCGACGTGGTGCGCCATGCGGCCAATCGACATGGTGACAAGGGCCGTCGGGATGCCCGACTTCCGCACCTCGGTGAGCAGCTCGCGCGCCCCCGGACGCCACGGGATGCCGAACTCGACGAGCTGTTCGAGCACGCGGTTGGTGAGGTTGTCGACGATCTCGTCGGCGTTGAGCTCAACACCTTTCGCTTGCAGGATGGCTGCCGAGTCCCACAGGCCTGAGCCCACCAACTGCATGGCCTCTTCGTGGGTCCAACTGCCGCCGAACGATTCGATGAGCTCGGTTTCGGCAGCGATCCAGTACGGCTCGCTGTTGATGAGGGTGCCGTCCATGTCCCAGAGGATCGCGGCGGGAAGGGTAGGGGTCACAACGCACCATCGTAGTTCTATCCTTGAACAGGGCCCGGTGACGATCTCCGGGCGGGATCAGGGAGCTCGTGACAGAAAACCAGTTCGGCAACGGCAGGCTTCTCGTCGTCGCCTTCGAAGGCTGGAACGATGCGGGCGAGGCCGCCAGTGGCGCGGTGCGCACGCTCAAGGACCTCCTCGACCTCTACCCCATCGCCGAGGTCGACCCCGAAGACTATTTCGACTACCAGTTCAACCGGCCCACCATCGGCATCGACGATGACGGCAATCGCAGCCTCACCTGGCCCAGCGTCACCATCTACGGCCCCACGCGGCCGAATGCAGGCCGTTCAGCCGGCTTGGCGGATGACGCCGAGATGCGGGTGAGCGGCGACAACGGCAGCAACATTTACCTGCTGCTCGGCACGGAGCCGTCACGGGGTTGGAAGACCTTCACGCGCGAGATCCTCGACGTCGTCGAGGCCAACGAGATCACCTCCATCGTGTTCCTCGGCGCAATGCTTGCGGACGTGCCCCACTCCCGCCCCATTTCGGTATTCACCAGCAGCGAGAATGCCGCGGTACGCAGCCAGCTCGGGATCGAACGAAGCGCATACGAAGGGCCCGTCGGGATCCTGTCGGCGCTGGCCGATTCCGCGGAGCGTGCCGGCGTCAGCACGATGTCGATTTGGGCGTCCGTCCCGCACTACGTGCATAACGCCCCGAGCCCCAAGGCGACGCTCGCGATCCTCGACAAGCTCGAGGAGATCGTCGACGTCGTCATCCCCCGCGGCGACCTGGTTGCCGAGGCCCAGGCCTGGGAGAGCGGGATCGACGCGCTCGCCGGGGATGACGATGACATGTCGTCGTACATCGAGCAGCTCGAGCAGGCCCGTGACACCGTCGACTCGCCCGAGGCCAGCGGCGAGGCGATCGCGCAGGAGTTCGAGCGCTACCTGCGCCGCGGCGGCGACAAGCCCGGTGAGGGCACCGCAGGCGAAGAGCCCTGGCGGCCGAAAGAGTGAGCCGCGCCGCCTACAGCGGCTGAAGGATGCCCATCGAGAGCAGCACGAGCAGTGCGGCGCCGAGAACGATTCGGTAGATCACGAACGGCAGGAACGAGCGCTTCTCGATGTAGCGCATGAGGAACGCGATCACCGCGTAGCCGACGACGAAGGCGACCACGGTGGCCACGAGCGTCTCGGGATAGCCGTAGACGCCTTCCGGCTCGCCGAAGCTGTGCACGAGCTCGTAGAGCCCGCTGCCGAAGACGGCGGGGATGGCGAGCAGGAAGCCGAAGCGGGCGGCGGCCGGGCGGGTGTATCCGAGCACTCGCCCCATCGTCATCGTGGAACCGGACCGCGAGACGCCGGGGATGAGGGCGAGCATCTGGGCGAGCCCGATCAGGATGCCGTCGCGGTAGCTCATCTCCTCGATCGTGCGTACCCGCTTGGCCAGCAGGTCGGCCAAGCCGAGCACGATGCCGAACACGATGAGCACGATCGCCACGAGCCACAGTGAGCGGAAGGTGGAGCGAATCACGTCCTGCGCGAAGAAGCCCACCGCCACGATCGGCAGCGTGCCGATGATGATGAGCCAACCGAGCCGCACGTCGGGGTCGTCCTTCGGGACGATGTCGGCGTGGCTGCCTTTGCTCGCGCCGAAGTGCCGGAACCAGCGCCCGATGATACGGCCGATGTCGCGGCGGAAGAACAGGATGACCGCAAGCTCTGTGCCGATCTGGGTGATCGCGGTGAAAGTGGCGCCGGGGTCTTGTGCACCGGGCAGGAACTCACCGACGATGCGCAGGTGGGCGCTTGAGGAGATGGGGAGGAACTCGGTGAGACCCTGGACGAGCCCCAGGATGATGGCCTCGATGAATCCCACTGGCGCTCCTAGTAGTTGAGAAGCAGGTCTCCGAGAACCTGCCTGCCAAACACTAGCGCGTCGAGCGGCACCCTCTCGTCAACCCCGTGGAACATCCCCGGGAAGTCGAGATCAGCGGGAAGTTGCAGGGGCGCGAAGCCGTAGCCAGTGATGCCGAGCAGCGACAGCGCCTTGTTGTCGGTGCCCCCGGACAGCAGGTACGGCAGCACCGGCGCTCCCGGGTCTGCGGCGTTCAACGCACCGACCATCGCCTCGACGAGCGGTCCGTCGAAACTGGTCTCGAGACCGACATCCGAATGCATGACGACGATCTCGATGTCGTCGCCGATAAGTTCGCGAACCTGGGCGAGCACCGCCTCCTCCCGGCCGGGCAGGGTGCGGATGTCTATGAGCGCTTCGGCGAGATCCGGGATGACATTGTGCTTGTAGCCCGCGGTCAGCACCGTCGGGTTGGTGGTGGTGCGCAGTGTCGCCTGGATGAACCCCGCCGCCGTCCCCGTTGACAGCACGATCTCGTCGGGGCCGGTCACCTGCGGGTCAATTCCCATGAGTGCTGCGATCTCGGCCACGAGCTGCTCGGTGGTTGCGGTCAGTTCGACGGGCCAGTCCTGCTGCCCGAGAATCGCGACGGCTCGCGCGAGTTTCGTGATGGCGTTGTCGTGGATGACCCGGCTGCCGTGGGCCGCCGTGCCGCGCGCCACGAGTTTGATCCAGACGAGGGCTTTCTCGCCGGTCTGCAGCAGGTAGGAGCGGCGGCCGTTCAGGTGCACCGAGTATCCGCCGACCTCGCTGATCGCTTCGGTTGCGCCGGCGAACAGGTCGGGCCGGTTCTTCACGAGGTGGTGCGAACCGAACACCCCGCCGTTCTCCTCGTCGGAGAAGAACGCGACCACGAGGTCGCGGCGCGGCTGCTTGCCGGCTCCCAGGATGTCCTGCAGCGCGGTGACGATCATCGCGTCCATGTTCTTCATGTCCACGGCGCCACGACCCCAGAGGAGGCCATCCTTGACCACCCCACCGAACGGGTCGACCGACCAGTTGGCCGGGTCGGCGGGCACCACGTCGGTGTGGCCGTGCACGACGAGGGCGGGCAGCGACGGGTCTGAGCCGGTGACCCGGGTGACGACGCTGGTGCGGCGAGGCGCGGAATCCACGTACTCGGTGGTCAGCCCCATTCCTTCAAGGATGGCGCCCAGGTATTCGGCGGCTTCCGTTTCGCCGTTGGACCGGCCTTCACCGAAGTTGGTGGTGTCGAGCCTGATGAGGTCACGGGCGATGCGGGCAGTCTCTTCGAGCTCCTCAGGCTGCGTCATGGCTCCACCCTACGTGCTGGGTCGAGTGCCATGACGAAGGGTGCTATTGTCGTACCTCGGTACTCCTGCGAAGGAAGTACCAATGCGCGCGGATGGCGGAAATGGCAGACGCGCTAGCTTGAGGTGCTAGTGCCCGTATAGGGCGTGGGGGTTCAAGTCCCCCTTCGCGCACGTATCGATCGAAGGCGTCCCACATCGGGACGCCTTCCTTCGTTAAGCGAACAACTGCTGCCGCCATCACCCTTCGATCGATACGTGCACGAAGGTGCCGCGCGAACTACCCGGGGCCCCGAACGGCGCAGTCCGGCGGATCGCACACGGGATGCTCGGCATGAGGTGACCGCGATCTGCCGGCGGCACCGTTTGGGCGTCAAGTCCCCCTTCGCGCCCGCGTAGATCCGATCTCAAGGAGTTCCGGTCGCGTGAGCGCGACGGAAACGTTTTCGCGCCGGCGTGGGAGCAGAAACTCCTTGAGATCGGACGCGACGAAGCGCGGATCGGACGCGACGAAGCGCGGATCGGACGCGACGAAGCGCGGGCGATGTGCCCGTGCGCTTGCGTCAGGCGCTGAGCGCCGCGTCGCTGATGGCGCCGTACGACGCCGTCACGAGGATCGGGATGTGGTCGGAGGAACCGCGCGGCATCGTCTCGACGTTCTCGATCGTGAAGCCCTGTGAGGTGACGAAGTCGAAGTGCCCGCGGAAGAACTTGTATGCGGTGTAGGTGCGCCGGTCGCTGAGCGTCAGGTCGTAGCCGGTCTTGGCCACGCGGTTGGAGAGCCCTTCCTGGAACAGCGGGTAGTTGTAGTCGCCCACCATGATGATCGGCACTCCCCCACCCAGGTCTTGCAGCAGCTCGTGGGCCGACTTGATCTGCTTGCGCCGCAACGAGTTGAGCGCTGTCAGGGGCGCGGCGTGGAACGAGGCGAGCACGAGTTCATGGCCCGAGTCGCGGTCGGCAAGCTTCGCGGCGACGAGCCGCTCCGGGGTCGGCGAAAACACCATGTCGTGCAGCGACTTCTTCAGCTCGAACGATTTGCTCGAGAGCTGCTCGTACCGGTCTTTGCGGTAGTACACCGCAAGCCCGAGCCGGTTGCGCTTGGTCGCATCGGCAAGGTGCAGGTTGCCGATCTCGGTCGGCAGGGTCTCGGCGATGCACTCCTGCAGGCACAGCGCGTCGAGGTCTGGGGTCTTCGCCAGCTCTGCCAGCTCCGTGCTTGCGCGGTTCTTGCGGAGGTTGTAACTGATGACTCTGATCACTGCGTTGCTTCACCTCTCGTGACGAGGTCTCCCAGCCTAGGTGCCCGACGTTACGTTGACGTCACATGAATCGGATGCCGCTGGTGAGACGGGTGCGAATGTCGAAGAGTTCGTTGCCGCCAATGGGCGGAGTGCCCTGGATGCCCTGCCGCATGACCCTCGCGAGTGCGGACTGCTGCACCGCGAGAGCCGCCGCACCGCGGATGCTCCCGAGCCCCACGATGGAGTCGTCGAGCGCGTCATCCGGCAGCACGACGATGAGGGCAGTGAACCGCACCCGCATCGCCCGGGTGAGCGCTTTAGCGCGCGCCCCCAGCTCGTGGAACGGCCGCTCGCCATCGAGCGCCTCCCCGATCAGCTCACCTTTGCGAACCCGGACCGGGCCGCCGAAGTCTTCCGACAGCAGCGCGAACAGCCCCGTCGGGCCGAGGACGATGTGGTCGACTTTCTGGCCGGGCGCGCCGGTGGCGACGTCGTGCCAGACGGTGTACCCGATGCCGAGGGTGCTGAGGGTGCGCGCGGTGGACTCTTCGGCGAGGGCATCCGCGAGGGTGTGCCTGATTTCGCGCGGCGCACTGCGCACGAGTGCCGCGTCGTATGGGTCGGCGATCTCGGCGCCGCGGCCCACCCACTCCCGCATCTGGTCGAGGAACTTCTCGCGCCGCCACCCGCCGGGATGCCCGTGCGACCGTGACCGCGGACGGGTGTCCTGCCGTGGTCGCGCCGGCTGGGCCGTGTAGGTGGCGTGCTCGGTTCGCACGGAGTGCCCCGCGTCATAGGCAGCACGCTTCTCAGGCGTGCCGATGCGCTCCCAGGCCAGCTGCACGGCGGTGAAGTGCCGGGGGTCTCCCCCGGTGTCGGGATGCGTGGCGCGCAGTGCCCGGCGGAAGGCCCGGCGCAGGTCATCCTCTGTCGCGGATGCCGCAACGCCCAGCACCTCGTAAGGGCTGGCCGACATCGGGCTTTCGGGCATCCGCTCAGGATACCGGCGCAGCCTTGGGGCGACTCGCAGACTGCGGGCGTAGGTTGTAGACGTGACCACTATCAACGACATTCCGCTCACCACGATCGACGGTTCGACCACGTCGCTCGCCGAGTACCAGGACAAGGTGGTGCTCATCGTCAACGTCGCATCCCGTTGCGGCCTGGCACCGCAGTACGAGAAGCTCGAGCAGCTGCAGAAGACCTACGCCGACCGCGGCTTCACGGTGCTCGGCTTCCCGAGTAACCAGTTCCTGCAGGAGCTCAGCAGCGAAGACGCCATCAAGGAGTACTGCTCGACGACGTGGGGGGTGACCTTCCCGATGTTCGAGAAGGTGAAGCTCAACGGCAAGAACGCGCACCCGCTGTACCAGGAGCTGACGAAGACTGAGGATGCCTCCGGCAAAGCCGGCAAGGTCAAATGGAACTTCGAGAAGTTCGTGATCACGCCGGCCGGCGAGGTGCACCGCTTCCGCCCGACGACGGAGCCGGACGCGCCCGAGATCGTGTCGCTCATCGAGGGCTCACTGCCACACTAGAACCGTGCGCCTCCTCCTGATCAGACACGGCCAGACTCCCGCGAACGTTTCCGGGTTACTCGACACCGCGCATCCGGGTCCTGGGCTCACGAGCCTCGGGATGCGCCAGGCCGCCGAAATCCCGACGGCGCTGCGCAACGACCCGGTCGACGGGATCTTCGTGAGCCGACTCCTGCGCACCCAGCTGACCGCCGCCCCGCTTGCCGAGGATCGCGCGCTCGAGGCCGCCGTGCTGCCCGGCCTCCACGAGATCGGGGCCGGGTCACTCGAAGGCCGCAGCGACCGGGAGGCAGTGCAGGCCTACCTGGAAACGGTCTTCGCCTGGGGGCTCGGTGACCTCGACGCGACAATGCCGGGCGGAAGCGATGGTCACGAGTTCTTCGGCCGGTTCGATGCGGATATCGCCGAGATCGCTGCACGGCTGCACGGCTCGCAACTGAACTCAGACCCCGAAATTGCGATGGCGCGGGCATCCGCCCACAGCACTGCTGCCGTGTTCAGCCACGGTGCCGCCATCCGGGTGTGGGTGGCGGGCCGGGCAACCAACGTGCCGCCGAGTTTCGCCGGCGAGAACGACATCGACAACACGGGCGTGGTGGAGCTGGAAGGCTCCCCCGAGCAGGGTTGGACCCTGCTGTCGTGGCAGGGCACCCCCGTCGGCGGCGCCGAGCTTGCGGATGACACCGCACTCGACCCCACGGGCGAAGCACTCGACGAGGTGTAGCCCGGTGGGTCTGGCCTAGCGGCCCCCGCCTCCGCCGCCCCCGCCTCCGCCGCCGGAGAACCCGCCGCCGAACGACCCGCCGCCGAACGTGGAGCCGCCGCTGCTGCTGCTCCAGGTGCTGGGTGGCGGCGTGGCCGCGGCGGAGAAACCATGCACGGTGCTGGCGAAGATGGCGGCGTTGAATCCATTGCTGCCGACGAACCAGTCGGGCTGCTCGGGCTCGGATTCGACGCGGATCGCGAGCTCCTTCATCCATTCGTCTTCGACGCCCCACAGCACCGCCCAGGGCAGCAGCTTCTCGTAGAGCTTGATGAGCTCGCGGTTGTCGTCAACGTTCACGCGTTCGGCACCGCTGGGGCTCTGCAGGGCGCGCAGGCGATCCTGCTCCGCGAGGGTCAGGTACATGTGCATACCGAGCAGGAAGTCGCGGGCTTCGGCGCCCGCTGCGGTCGGTTGCAGCGGCCGGTAGGCGAGGGCGCAGGTGGCGACGAACACCGCGGTGCCGACGATTCCGCTGGCGATCAGCCAGGGGCTGACGTTGGTGAACTGGGCGAACATCCAGCCAGCGAGGGCGAAGGTCGCGATCGCGAGCACGACCTGAGCCAGCACGAGCAGGATGCCGACACCGATCCCGGGGGCGCGGCGAAGCAGCCCTTCTTCTTCCAGCGAGAGGTTCGCGTTCGAGGAGATGGCCTGGAGCCGGGTGGCGAGATCCTGGTGGGACTGGCCGAACTCGCGCAGCTTGCCCGCCTCTGGTGAGGTGCCGAACAGCGCCGTGATGAGGGCGAGGTCTTCGTCGTTCGCGCGATCCGAGGTGAGGTACTGCAGCGTGTAGGGCTCCCCGCCCGGAACCACCGCATAAGCGAGGATCCGGATGTTCTTGCGCACCGCCAGCCGCACGATCGCCGCCGGGATGGCCGTGGTGGGGCGCTTCATCAGGTGCGCGGCCTGCATGATGGTGACCATCGGCGGTTCGCTGTACTCGGGGATGATCGTGCCGCGCCCCGGGTGACCGCGCCCCGCGCGCACCCGGGCGACGATCGCGGCGATCAGGCCGGCGAGGCTCAGCAGGCCGATGAGGCCGGAGAGCAGGTGGTAGGGCAGCGGAACCGGCAGCGGCTGGGGTGGCAGCACCGGCTCAGGGGTCAGGAAGGTGCCCGCGGCGAAACCGATGACGACGGTGAGATTCTCGCCGGGGCCCAGGTTGTTCGCCGAGGCTGTGTAGAGCAGGGGCTCCGGGCTCTGGATGTCCGCGCACGGGGTGCCACTGTCTTGCACACCCTGGTAGCAGGCCGTGTTGCCGCTGAGTGCCGTTTCCAGGGACGGATCCACGCGGACCGTGGCGGTGACCCGCCCGAACGGCTGCGCCCAACCGGTGCCGTTGACATCCCAATAGAACTCGTCGGAGGCGGTGTCGGCGAACGAGCGCACCACGTTCTGCTGGGTGTAGCTGATCACGTAGGTGGTGGGGCCCTGGACGAATTCGTCGGTGCCGAGCGCCAGCTCGATGAAGTCGCCCGTGTCGTCGGCCTCGTAGTAGACGTCGGTGCCGTTCTCGTCGACCACCGACTGCACGACGGTGTTGAGCTCCACGCCGTCATACGTGTTGGGGATGGCTCGGATGATCCCGCGGTTCTGGTCGAAATCGGGGAAACGCGCCACGATCGTCTCGACGACCGCCAGCTGCGAGGTGTCGTCGCTGAGCCGGCTCAACGTGTAGTCGGCGTCGAACGAGTCGAAGGTGAAGTCGCTCGTGTCGGCGGCCGCAGGCAGCGGAATCGCCACTAGGGCGAGGGTGAGCAGGAGACCGGAACCGAGTAGACGTCGCATCGGTTCGAGCCTAGCCCGTGCTGGGCGACGCGGCTCAGGCGTCGCGCGCCATCTCGAGTTCGGCACCCAGCGAGCCTTGCAGGGTTTTCCCGGTCGGACTGAACCCCGCGCGTTCGTATGCCTTCTGTGCCCTCAGGTTGTCTGCGTGCACGTAGAGTCGCGCGCGGCCGAGATCCCGTTCACGAACCCAGTGCACTGCCGAGGCGAAGAGGCGATCGATGATGCCGCGGCCCCGATACGCCGGGTCGAGGTAGACCCCGACGATGGCGCCCGCCGGCGCTAGTATCTCGTCGCCCTCGAAGTCCTTCTCCCCCACCCGCTCGACCAGCACGGTAAGGCTGCCGATCCAGGTGCCGTCCGCGCTGGTGGCGACAAATTGCCGGCCGTGCGCGTCCTCCCCCGCCTCCACGGATGCCCCGCTCGTGCGCTGCTGCCAAAACTCGTCCGGCCGCAGGGAGGCCGCCTCGAAGGTGTCGACGAACGCGATCGCGGCCACCTCGTCCTGCAGGGCGCGCAGTCGCAACGCGCGCACCTCGCGCCACTCGTGGTCGTGCACCGCCCGCACGGTGATCTCTTCCATCAGACCATCATCGGGCAGGGGGCGCTCAGCGCCAGCCGAGCGGAGTCGCGACGTGCTTCTCGATGGTGCCGAGCAGGCGCGCGTTGTAGTCCACGCCGAGCTGGTTGGGCACGGTAACGAGCACGGTGTCAGCGGCCTGCACCGCGACATCCTTTCCCAGGGACTCGACGATTTCGTCGGGCGAGCCGACATAGCTCTTGCCGAAGCGCGCGAGACCGCCGTCGAGGTAACCGACCTGGTCTTCGCTGCTGCGCTCGCCGCCGAAGTAGCGGCGGTCGATGTCTTCGGTGATCGGAAGGATGCTGCGGCTCACCGACACCCGCGGTTCGTGCTCGTGCCCCGCCTCTTTCCAGGCTGCACGGTAGATCTCGATCTGTTCGAGCTGCAGCTCGTCGAAGGGCACGCCGGTGTCTTCGGTGAGGAGGGTCGAGCTCATGAGGTTCATGCCCTGCTCTCCCGCCCACTTGGCCGTGGCGCGGGTGCCGGAGCCCCACCAGATGCGCTCGTCGAGGCCAGGCGACTGCGGTTCGATGCCCAGAAGGCCGTTGCCGCGGGCGGTGCGGGTGATCGGTGCCCCGCTGATCGCCGCACGGAAGATCTCCGTTTTCGCCCTGGCATCATCGGCGGGGTCGCGACCCTCGGCAGGAACGTACCCAAACGACTCGTAGCCGTTGAGCGCGGTCTCGGGTGAACCGCGGCTGAGGCCGAGCTGCAGTCGGCCGCCGCTGCCGGTGTCGCTGATGAGGTCGGCAGCCGCGGCATCCTCCGCCATGTACAGGGGGTTCTCGTAGCGCATGTCGATGACGGCGGTGCCCAGCTCAATGCGGCTGGTGCGGGCGCCCATCGCCGCCAGCAGCGGGAACGGTGAGGCGAGCTGGGTGGCGAAGTGATGCACGCGCACGTAGGCGCCGTCGATGCCGAGCTCCTCGGCGGCGATGGCCAGCTCGATGCTCTGCTGCAGGGCATCCCGCGCGGTGCGGACCACCGAGCCCGGTACCGCCTGGTAGTGGCCGAAGGAGAGGAACCCGATGCGCTTCATGGTGAGCCCAGCGTATACGTACGCATCGATATTCCTTGGGCTGCAGTGGGGATACGCTGGAGCGGTGAAGCAGCTGCAGCACGAGCCTGACGCCAACCGGTACACCCTGACCATCGACGGGCAGTTGGTCGCCCTCGCCGACTACGTGATCAACGGTGACTCGATTTCGTTCAACCACACCTATACCCAGCCGAACCAGCGCGGCCACGGTTACGCCGGCGAGGTCGTCGAGTTCGCCGTCAACGACGTCGAGGCCACCTCGCAGCGCCGCATCGTGCCGATGTGCTGGTACGTCGCCGAGTGGTTTGACGCGCACCCCGAGCGTAAGGCGCTGCTGAGCCGGTAGAGGCCTGTCCCCCGGCCGGGTCTCCCCCGCACGGGGAGCACCCGCACTGGGGATCGCACCCCCCTTTTGACGAGCCTAGAGTCGTCTCAGGAATCAACGGCGGGGGGCCGAGAAATGTCTTTCAGTGAGCACGAGAACGTGCCCGCGGGGTGGTATCCAGACGAGACGGGCGATCGCCTGCGCTGGTGGGATGGCTCCGCGTGGACCGATGACGTGCGTCCGCTCCTGATCGACAGTGTGCCCGATTTCGTCAAGAACCCCACCCTCAACGACGACGTCGTACCGGAGACGCTTGCGCCCGTGTACGACCTCACGGAACGGCTGGCGTCGACCCCCGAACGGTCGGCGCCAGCTCCCAGCCTCGCGCCGGGAGACCCGAACGGCACGACCTACGGTGACTTCCTGACCATGCCGCTGACGCGCGCCTGAGCCGTGGCCGAGAACACCACGGGCCTGCCCGTCGCCGGCTGGTACCCCGATCGCCCGAACCCCACTGCGCTTCGCTGGTGGGATGGCACCGGGTGGACCGACCACTGGCACCAGCTGGATGCCGGCACCGGCCCGTCGCCCGCGGCGCCGTCCCGCCCGCCCACCGGCCCGACGTCGACCGGTGTCACCGGCGCCGCGCCCGCAGGCACCGGCCCGACTTTCGCCGCGCCCACCCTCAGCATCTCGCCTGAACCTCCCACGCCCGAGCCGAGCACAGCCGATGGAGGCAGCGATGACCTCGACACCGGCGGTTACCCGCGGCTCGGTCGTGAGATTCCGCCAGACCGCAGCTGGATGTTCCAGAAGGCCAAACGCTCCACGCAGACGATCGCGGGCTGGCTGCTGGCGCTGTCACCGCTGTGGCTCGGGGTCGCGGTCATCGCCGCGCTTGTGCTGCTGCCCGGGCTGCCCGCCCTCTACGTGCAGGCGGGCCTCGCGATCGTCGCGGTGACGGCGACCGTGCTGCTGGTGATCCTCGACGCGCGCACCCTGCGGGCCCGTGGGCTCGCCAGCCCGTCGGTGTGGTGGATGCTGCTGCCGCTGGTGTACCTCGTCATGCGCGTGGTGCGGGTGGGCCGGGCATCCGTTGGGATGGTGCTCACGTACCTGCTCGCGCACGCCGCCCTTGCCGCTCTCGTCGCCTACCTGGTGCTGCAGACCACGCTGTTGTCGGGCCTGACTCTCGCTGGCGTGCCCCTGGCTGAGCCCGAGGAGGGCAGCACCGGCACCGTGACCGCGGGCGAACCGGAGCTGACCGCTGCCGAGCGTGCTGAGTTGCTCACCCCCGCCGGCACCGAGGCGTGGCTGCGCGACGACCTCTCGACGACCTGGGAGGTGGGCGACATCGACTGCCCGCCGTTCCCCTCGGAGTCAGAGACCGCGACGGTGACCTGCGTGGTCGAACTTGACGGCGTGCCGTACAACGCTGGTCTCCAGGTCACCCCCGACGAGCCGACCACCGCGTTCGTGCTGACCGGGATGCTGCCGGCCGACTGATCTCCCAGTCTGTCAACGGGTTGTGCCGGTGCACGGGCATCCGTAGCGTCGAATCATGACCGATTCTGCTTCCCGCGACCCGCACGACGGCAATGAGCCGCACCCCAACGATCCGCTGCGCGTCGGCACGGGGCTCATCGGTGGCGAACCGGGCCACGAGCGTTCGGTGACCTCGTCGAACAAGGTGGAACAGGATGCTTCGGCGCACGAAGCCGACACGGCGCCGTCGAAACCCGGCCCGGGGCTCGCGCACCCGGGTCTCGGCATCCACGTCATGGAATGACTGAACTCGACGCGATCGTCGTCGGCGCCGGCCCCAACGGCCTGGCGGCGGCGGTCACGCTCGCGCGCGCGGGCCTGTCGGTGCGGGTCTACGAGAAGGCGCCGACGATCGGCGGCGGGTCGCGCACTGCCGAACTGACCCTGCCGGGGTTCCACCACGACGTGTGCTCTGCGGTGCACCCGCTGGCTTTGGCGAGCGGGTTCTTCCGCCGCTTCGGGCTCGAGCAGCGCATCGAGCTTGCGGTCCCCGAACTCTCCTACGGGCACCCGCTCGACGGCGGGCGCGCTGGGCTCGCCTGGCGAGACTTCGACCGCACCGTTGATGGGTTGGGGGTCGATGGCCCCGCGTTCCGGCAGCTCATGGAGCCGCTCGTGCGCGAGGCCGACCGGGTGGCACAGATCGCCGGTTCGCCGGTGTTGCGCGTGCCGCGGCATCCGATCACGCTCGCTCGTTTCGGCCTGCGCGCGCTGGAACAGGGTTCCTTCGCCTGGAACGCGAGGTTCAGCGGCGACGTCGCCCCCGCGATGCTCGCGGGCATCGGGGCGCACGCGATCCGCCCGATGCCGGGCCTGTCGACGGCGGCTGCGGCGCTCTCGCTCGGCAGCTACGCGCACGCTCGAGGCTGGCCGGTGCCGGTGGGCGGCAGCCAGTCGATCATCACGGCGCTGGCCGACGACCTTCTCGCGCACGGCGGCGAGATCGTCACCGACAGCGAGGTCACCTCACTCGACGAGTTGCCCTCGGCGCGGGCCGTGCTCCTCGACACCACGCCGCGCGCGATGCTGAAGCTTGCCGGCGACCGCCTGCCCGCGGGCTACGCGGGGCGGCTCGACCGCTTCCGCTACGGCAACGGCGTGGCCAAGGTGGATTTCGCGCTCTCCGGCCCCGTACCCTGGCGCACCCCTGAGCTCGCGCAGGCGGGCACGCTGCACCTCGGCGGCACACGCGCGGAGATTGCGACGGCAGAGGCGGACGTCGCTGCGGGTCGTCACTCCGCAAACCCCTACGTGCTGCTCTCCCAGCCCTCGCCGTCCGACCCGAGCCGCGCGCCCGTAGGCCAGCAGGTGTTGTGGGCTTACACGCACGTGCCGCGCGGTTCCGCCCTCGACCAGACGGAAGCGGTGACGCGGCAGATCGAACGCTTCGCGCCCGGTTTCCGTGACGTGGTGCTGGCCTCGGCGAGCAGGACGGCCGTGCAGATGGAGCAGTACAACCCCAACTACATCGGCGGCGACATCGCCGGCGGGGGCGCGAGTTTCGCCCAGCTGGTGGCGCGCCCCGTGCTCTCCCCCGAGCCGTGGCGGACGCCGGCCGCCGGCCTCTACCTGTGCTCCTCGTCGACGCCGCCCGGCCCCGGCGTGCACGGGCTCGCCGGCTACTACGCCGCCCGCAGCGCCCTCAACCATGAGTTCGGCGTCACCGTGATGCCGTCGCTCGCCCCCTGATGCCCGCTAAACCCTGAGACCGGAGAACCCCATGTCCGTCAACACCCGCCTGATGTCCTGCTCGCCGGAGGACGTCTTCGCGGTCCTGTCTGACGCCTGGCTGTTCCCCACCTGGGTGGTCGGCGCAACCAGGATGCGCGATGTCGACGCCGCCTGGCCGGCCGAAGGCTCGCACCTGCACCACAGCTTCGGGGTCTGGCCGCTCGTCATCAACGACAAGACGACGGTGCTCGAGTGGGATCCCCCGCGCCGCATGGTGATGCAGCCGAGCGGCTGGCCCGTCGGCGAGGCGCGCGTGACCCTCGAGGTGCAGCCGCGCGGCGACGGCTGCGTCGTGCGCATTACCGAGAAGGCGGTCAGAGGCCCGGGCGCGGTCGTGCCTGCGCCGCTCGTGGACATTGCCCTGCACGCGCGCAACGTCGAGACGCTGCGCCGTCTCTCCTATGTCGCGGAGGGCAAGAGCGAGAACGGCGAGGTCTAGCGCTACTTTTGCCGCTGCAATTGCACGAGAAGTTCAGGCCCGCGCTGGTCGAGGATGCTCCCGCCGACGCGAACCCCCACAACCAGTAGCACGCTGCCGAGTGCGGCACCGACGACCAGCGACAGCCAGCCCCACAGCGGGTCACCGGTGGCGAAGCTGACGATCGCGAGCACGAGTTCCGGGAGCACCGCAATGCCGAGCAGTGTCCAGGTGGCGAGCATCGAGAGCATGAGGCTCATGCCGCCGCCGGGCTTCGACTTGAACGGGCTCTCGCCCGGTGCGGGCACGGTGAAGGCGAACCGGCCCGAGACGACCGATGAGATCGCAAAACCGGAGAGCAGCACGCCCGTCGTGACGCCCAGCAGGCCGGGCAGCAGCTGCCACTGGCCGGTGATCCAGACGCTCGCGACGACGAGCAGGTAGGAGACGGGCACCGCGAAGATGGCGAGGGCAACAACCCGGCCGATCCGGTCGGCCTTTCCGCTCACGCCCGTTTGCAGGTGCAGGGCGAAGGCGGTGTTGTCGTAGGACACGTCGGTGTAGATCGACATGGCCAGCAGCACGGCGATCACCGGTCCGACCCAGACCAGGATCTCCAGGTTGCCGTTGAGCCCGCCGTAGAAGAAGAACAGCAGCGGGATCAGCGGCACGGTCACGAGCGATTGTGCGTAGCGCGGGTCACGGATCCAGTAGGTGAGCGCGCGGGCGGCGACGGCACCCCACGGGGTGGCGGGGAACCTGCCGAAGAAGCCCGTACCGCGGGCGCTCGTCTTGACCGCCGCCGATTGTGCGGGGCGCTCCAGCGCGCGCTCGAGACCCCAGCGCCAGAGCAACACGGCGGCAGCGAGGGTCACAAGGCCGATGAGCAGCTTGAGGCCGGCGACCCCAAAGTTGCCGGATGCCACCTCAGAGGGCACCGCCCAGATCGCGCCCACCGGGGTCCAGGAAACTACCTCGGCGATCGACGGGAAGACGTCGGTGTAGGTGCGCAGCACGTTGGAGACCCCGAAGATGATGGGCCCGGCGAGCACCAGCGGGATGAACACGAGTAGTCCCTGTGCCTCGCGGGAACGTCGGCCACGGCTGATCCGGGAGGCGAGGGCGGCGAGCATCCGCGACCCGACGACCGCCGTGATGGTGCCGATTGCGCCCGTGATGATGGCGGCGATGGCGGCCAGCGGGGTATCCCACCAGGTGAGGGCGGTGGCCAGCGACGCGATGAGCGTGATGATGCCGGGAACGCCGAGCACGCCGCTGACGGCGAGTGCGAGCATCAGCTGCTTGATCGGCACGGGGAAGACGGCAAGTCGCCCCGGATCGACGGTTTCGTCAATCCCCGAGGTGAGCGCGGGAAGGATCGTCCAGCCGACGATCACGAGGGCACCGACCAGCACGACGACGGTGCGTGCAAGCTCAA
This sequence comes from Rhodoglobus sp., assembly GCA_044340535.1. Taxonomy (GTDB): domain Bacteria; phylum Actinomycetota; class Actinomycetes; order Actinomycetales; family Microbacteriaceae; genus Rhodoglobus. The sequence goes on along the minus strand of JBIITJ010000007.1, from coordinate 20,636 downwards.
GCGGGGCGAAACTCAGCGCGAACAGCCCCGCCACGATGACGGCGAGGGCGCCGAGACCGTACAGGCCGCCGATGACGACGGCGACGATCTGCCACGGGCTCTTCTTCAGGCCATTGATGAGCAGCAGGAACCGCAGCTTTACGAGAGTCGCAACCATTCCGGCCCCTTCCCGGTGCGGCGGCCGCCGACCAGCTCGACGAAACGGTCTTCGAGGGTTGAGCCGTCACGCACCTCATCGGTGGTGCCGGAGGCGAGCACGCGGCCCTGGGCGATCACGGCGACGTGGTCGCACATGCGCTGCACGAGGTCCATGGCGTGGCTGGAGACGATGACGGTGCCGCCCGAACTGACGAAGCCCTCGAGGATGTCGCGGATGTTCGCTGCGCTCACCGGGTCAACCGACTCGAACGGCTCATCGAGCACGAGCAACCGTGGGGCGTGCACGAGGGCGCAGGCCAGCGCGATCTTCTTGGTCATGCCGGCCGAGTAGTCGACGACGAGCGTGCCACCGGCGGTGTCGAGGTCGAACATCTGCAGGAGGTCGGCGGCGCGCTCGGCGACAGTTTCGCGAGGCATCCCGTGCAGCAATCCCGCGTAGGTGACCAGCTGCAGGCCGGTGAGGCGGTCGAAGAGTCGCACGCCGTCGCTCAGCACGCCGACCAGGCGCTTCGCGTCGACAAGGTTCGACCAGACGTCGAGCCCGTGGATGGCAACGGTGCCGGCATCCGGTCGCAGCAGGCCCGTCGCCATCGACAGCGTGGTTGTCTTACCCGCACCGTTGGGGCCGACGAGGCCGTAGAACGAGCCGGCGGGAACGCTCAGGTCGATCGAGTCGACAGCCAGCTTCTGGTCGAACCGTTTGACGAGCCCGCGGAGCTCGAGGGCGGGCAGGGTGTCGAGGGTCATCGTGGCTCTCCGGTGGTGCGTTGGTTGTTGTGCCGTCACTTCCAGCCTAGGTGAGCGCCGCCTCGATGAGATCGACGGTGGCGTATCCAGCGGTGGCTTTTGCCATCGCCTGCGCGTAGACGCGGTACTCGGGATGATCGAGCACGCGCTTGACCGCGAGGCGGACGGCACGGGCATCCGGTTGCCCCGTCTTCAGGTTGACGCCCACCCGCGCCCAGGCGACCCGGGCGGCAACTTCGGGCTTGTCTTCCGTGTCACCGGCGACGACGAGTGGAACCCCGTGGGCGAGGGCGTGCTGCACTCCCCCGAACCCGCCATTCGTGATCATGACGTCGGTCAGCGGCAGCAGCTCCGGGTACGAGAGGTACTCGGCGACGCGGGCGTTGGCAGGCACGGCTCCGAGCTCGCGAGCGGGGCGCCCTCCGGTCGAGACCACCACGAGAACATCCTCTTCGGCAAGGGCATCGAGGGTGGGCCGCACGAGCCTCCCGAAATCGCGGTTATCAATGGTGCCCTGCGTGACATGCACGACGGGGCGGCTGCCGTCGAGGTCGCCCCACCACGATGGAGCGGGCACGTCGGAGCGGGCCGCGGGCACGACGCCGACGAATTCCACGTTCGGGGAGATGTCGCTGCGCGGGTACTCCAGCCCGATCGGCCCCAGTTGGAGGAAGACGTCGAACTCGCGCGAGAGATCCATGGCGAAATAGTCCAGGGGCGGCGCGCCCACCTCCTTCGCCATCTGCTCGGCGACGTTCTGGGTGTCGCGGAACAGCACGCGGCGCGCCAGGGTGTTCAGCGCGACGTTGCGCATACGCCCGAGCGGCGAGGAGGAGGGAGGGAGGCCCATTCCGCTGGGTGCGGTGTCACGGCTCAGTTGCGTGAGCGGCGTGACCCCGACGGCGAGGATCGGCGGGCGCGCATCCGGGGAATGCAGGAGGGGGCTGACTCCCCCGAATGCGGCATCCACGAGGATCGCGTCGAACCTCCCGTCGGCGAGCACCCGTGCCACGGCCCGGTACTGCTCCGGGATGGTGCGTACGAAGATTGTCTGGATGTCGTATTGCGCGCGGGCAAGCCCCCGGTACTTCTCCTGGTCGGGCAGGTAGCTCGGCACGTCGCGGTCGTCGAAGTCGGCTCGACCCGACAGCGGGACGAAGGATGCCCCTGCCGCCGTCGCCCGCTGCTCGAACCGGCTGCCCGTGAGCACGGTGACGTGGTGCCCCCTGTTCACGAGTTCGCGGGCAATGTCCAGCATGGGAGAGACGTGCCCGTGGACGGGGGTGCTACAAATCAAGTACGTGGCCATCGACTCTCCCCTATTGATTAGACTCATACCCTAGCGAAAAGGAACCTCGTGTCGAACACCCGCAGTTACTCTTCCCCGTTGCGGGAAGCTGACGCCGCGGCGACTCGCGCCCGGATCGTGGATGCCGCGGGCCGGCTGTTCGTCCGTGATGGATACGCCGCGACGCCGCTTCGTGCGATCGCGCAGGAGGCGGGCGTCTCCGTGCAGTCGGTGCATCTTGCCGGCCCCAAGTCGGCCCTGCTCATCGCCGCCTTCGAGCGCACCTTCGCGGGCGACGAAGGTCGGCACCCGCTGTACGAGCGGCCGGCGCTCGCCGCGATCATTGCCGAGCCCGACGCGCAGAAGGCGATCGGGCTGTACGTGGACTTCATCGCCGAGGCCAACGAGCGTTCGGCGGGGATCGTGCGCGCAATGCATGCGGCCGCCCACGCCGACCCTGTGGCGCGTGATGCCGCCGCCGACCTCGATGCCCGCAGGCGCAATGATGTGGGCCACGGCGCGTCGCTGTTCGCCTCGCGCGGCCTCATCCCCGACTCGGCCGCGGCCGAGTTCGCGGATGTCCTGGGCTTCCTGACCGCGCCCGAAACCTACCTCTACTTCGTGGAAGGCTCGGGGTGGTCGACGGAGGCATACCGGCAGTGGCTGGTCCAGGGCCTCCGCGACCTGCTCAGGCCGGAACGCTGGCAGTCTGCTTCCTAGCAGCGCGCGCGAAGATCACCCCGGTGATGATGATGGCGGAGTGCAGCGCGATGAAGACGAGGTTGCTGGCCACCGGGTAGCCCTGCACGATCATGTACACGTCGTCGGCGATGCCGCGCACGGCGGACAGGGCAACGATCAACCAGACCAACGGCAAGTATTTGACTGGGCTAAACGAGGCGTAGACCAGGAAGCCTCCGACCACGATCATCTCCAGGCCGAACACGACCATCCAGTCGAGGAAGCCGTGATAGGCCGTGCCCCCGATCGGCCCATCGAACCCCGGGATGACCTGCTCGAGCTTCGGCGCATTGGCGAAGGGTAACCAGCTCACCCCCAGGCCGATGTAGATGATGCCGACGATCCTGAACCACCACGTAAGTCTCTTCATGGCAGCACATTATCATTCAATAGAGTGATGCACTAATCAATTATGGGTGGGACTTAAGGACCATGACACGGGCACCCCGCGGGGCATAGCGTCGAGGCCATGGATATCTCCCCTGAACGTCGTGCGGCTCTTGAGCAGATCGACGCATGGTGGCGCGCCGCCAACTACCTCTCGATCGGCCAGATCTACCTGCTCGACAACCCGCTGCTGAAGGAGCCGCTCACGCGTGACCACGTGAAGCCGCGCCTGCTCGGACACTGGGGCACGACACCGGGGCTGAACTTCGTCTACGCGCACCTGAACCGCATCATCCGCGAACGCGAGCAGGCCACCCTGTACGTTACCGGCCCGGGCCACGGCGGACCCGGCCTCGTCGCGAGTGCCTGGCTCGACGGCACCTACTCCGAGGTCTACTCCCCCATCACCCAGACCGAGGAGGGCATGAAGCGGCTGTTCCGCCAGTTCTCGTTCCCCGGTGGCATCCCGAGCCATGTTGCTCCCGAGACGCCGGGGTCGATCCACGAGGGTGGCGAGCTGGGTTACGCGCTCTCCCACGCCTACGGGGCCGCCTTCGACAACCGCGACCTGCTCGTCGCGACCGTCGTCGGCGACGGCGAGGCCGAGACGGGGCCGTTGGCCACCAGCTGGCACTCGAACAAGTTCATCGACCCGCAGCAGGACGGCACGGTGCTGCCGATCCTTCACCTGAACGGTTACAAGATCGCCAACCCGACCGTGCTCGCGCGCATCCCTGAGAGCGAACTGCTCGACCTGATGCGCGGCTACGGCCACAACCCGCACATCGTCTCCGGCGGGTTCGACGGCGAAGACCCGATGATCGTGCACGCCCGCATGGCCGACGTGCTCGACGAGGTGATGGATGAGATCGCCGCGATCAAGGCCGGCGGCACCGGCAAGCCGCCCATGATCATCCTGCGCACCCCCAAGGGCTGGACCTGCCCGGCGGTAATCGATGGCCTGCCCGTCGAAGACACCTGGCGCGCCCACCAGGTGCCGCTCTCGAACGCCCGCGACACGGTCGAGCACACGCGCATCCTCGAAGACTGGATGCGCAGCTACCGCCCCGAGGAACTCTTCGTCGACGGCGCCCCGATCGAGCTCATCTCCAGCCACGCCCCGAAGGGCGAGTTGCGCATGAGCGCCACCCCGCACGCCAACGGAGGGATGCTGCGGCGCGAACTCGAGCTGCCCGACTTCCGCAAGTTCGCCGTCGAGGTCGATGAGCCGGGTGCCACGAACTCCGAGGCCACGAAGGTGCTCGGCGACTGGCTGGCCGAGGTGGTGCGGGCCAACCCCGACAATTTCCGCGTGTTCGGCCCCGACGAAATCGCCTCCAACCGCCTGCAGGGCATTTACAAGGAGACTGGCAAGCAGTGGGACGCCGAGGTGCTGCCGGTCGACGAGCACCTGGCCCGAGCGGGTCGCGCCATGGAGATGCTGTCTGAGCACCAGTGCCAGGGCTGGCTGGAGGGCTACCTGCTCACCGGTCGCCACGGCCTGTTCACCTGCTACGAGGCGTTCATCCACATCATCGACTCGATGGTCAACCAGCACGCCAAGTGGCTGAAGGTGTCGAACGAGATTCCGTGGCGACGCTCAATCTCGAGCCTCAATTACCTGCTCTCCAGCCACGTCTGGCGCCAGGACCACAACGGCTTCAGCCACCAGGACCCGGGCTTCATCGACCACATGGTCAACAAGAAGGCCGACATCGTGCGGGTGTACCTTCCGGTTGACGCGAACACGCTGTTGTCGATCTACGACCACGTGCTGCGCTCGGTCGACTACGTCAACGTCGTCGTCGCCGGCAAGCAGCCTGCCCCGAACCTGCTGAGCATGCCCGAGGCGATCGCGCACTGCACGCGGGGCTTGGGCATCTGGGACTGGGCCGGCACCGAGGTCGCGGGCGAAGAGCCCGACGTGGTGCTCGCGTGCGCCGGTGACGTGCCGACGCTCGAGGCGCTGGCGGCCGCGGCGTTGCTGCGTGAGCACCTGCCCCAGTTGAAGGTGCGCTTCGTGAACGTCGTTGACCTGATGCGCTTGCAGGATGAGACGGAGCACCCGCACGGCTTGCCCGGCCGCGAGTTCGACGCGATCTTCACGAGCAACCGCCCGGTGATCTTCGCGTACCACGGCTACCCGTGGCTCATCCATCGCCTTACCTACCGCCGCACCGGCCACGCCAACCTGCACGTGCGCGGCTTCAAGGAAGAGGGCACCACCACCACCCCGTTCGACATGGTGATGCTCAACGACCTTGACCGCTACAAGCTGGTGATGGACGTCATCGACAGGGTCCCCGGGCTCGGCGAGACGGCCGCCGGTGTGCGGCAGGAGATGCAGGATGCCCGGATGCGCGCCCGCGCGTACACCCGGTCGCATGGCGAAGACATCCCGGAGGTTGCGGGCTGGCAGTGGTCGCGTGAAGGGGTCAAGGTCGCGGCAGTCGCGCCCATCGACACCGGCGACGACAACGTGTAACCCGGCGGGCGGTCGGGTTACCACGCGCCTGAGATGACACGCTCAGGCGGACGGGGAGAGGCAGTGCGCCTCTCCCCGTCGTTCTTTTAGTAGAGCTTGCTCCACGTCGTGTTCTGGCCAGCACCGCACTGTGGACACGGCGGAAGGGTATCCGTTGCGTCGTCCAGCGTTACCGTGTGGCCGAACTGGTCAGCGTAGGTGCCCTTGCCGGGCTTTTCTCCGATGTCGTACGCCATTGTCGTCTCACCTTTCACTTGTTCAGTTGGGCACGTCGGTGATCGGGACGGAACATTCGGGAGGCTCGCTCCGTACGAGATCTGCCAACGCGGGGCGAATACGTTTCGCCTTAGTTCAATCTCCTCCAATTTGCGTCAATCTGCAATGACGCGTCGGAGATGTTGCCATGCGGGAGGGAGGAATACGGATCCCTCCCTCCCCCACTGCTCAGCCTTTGCCGAGGGTCGCGGCCGCTGACGACTTTTGTGGCTTGCTCGACGAGTTTGACGCGAGCGTCGACCCGGCTTTAGAAAGTTGGGACTTGGATGGCTTGCTCATGACGCACCTCCCTTCAGGAGAAATGGTGCTCCGGACGTCCGACATGATCGGCTCGTACCCCGTCGCGATGAACGTATGGCAGATGTATGGCATCGCTCTGAGCGTGATGCACTGTTTATGTCACCGGCTCCCAGCGCCCGCCGACCTGTTCGGTGAGGCGCCAGCCGGTGACGGCGGCAAGCTGCGCCGTTCGGGATGCCACGTGGGCACCGACCTGCGCGGCGATCTCCCCATCGTCGGCGGTGAAGCGCACCACGATTCGCGCCTGGCCCGAGACGACCTGCACGTCACTGGCTTCGACAATGGCGACCTCCCGCGCGGCATCTGCAGCACCGGGCAGCACGGCGGCCGGGGCGACGCCCGGTCGGAGCGCGCCGACGGCGAGGGTCACGCGGTAGGAGGGCACCCTCGTTACCCTAGAGGCAATGACTATCACCGCTTCTGCCGACGGCTCAGCCCTCGGCAACCCCGGCCCCGCGGGCTGGGCCTGGTACATCGACGACAACACCTGGGCGGCTGGCGGCTGGAAGCACGCCACCAACAACCAGGGCGAGCTGAAAGCGGTGCTCGAGCTGTTCCGGGCGACCGCTCACATCGACGATGACCTGCACATCTTCTGCGACAGCCAATACGTCATCAACTCGGTCACCAAGTGGATGCCGGGCTGGAAGAAGAAGGGCTGGCGCAAGGGCGACGGCAAGCCCGTCATGAATCTCGAACTACTCAAAGACATTGACGCCGCCCTGGTCGGCCGCCGCTACCGCTTTGAGTGGGTGAAAGGCCACGTCGGCCACGAACTGAACGAAGCGGCGGATGCCCGCGCCCGCGGTGCCGCAGAAGCCTTCGCCCGCGGTGCCGCACCGGACACGGGCCCGGGTTACCCCGGTGCCGCGCCCGCCGTGACTGAGCCTCTCGAGTCCGCCCCGCAGCCCGAGACGCTCTGGTAGTTCGCAACGAACCCTTGTTCAACCATGGACGAGTTGGTGTGCACGCTGGTGAGAGACACCCATCACGGTTCCCACGTCTCGAAGCGGAATGTCCAGGTCCACTAGCGCTTTCGCCAACTCGGCAGCTTCGTGGGTGGCCTGTCTCTCCAGCTCAAGAGCTTTCCGCCGATTCGAAGCAATGTTGGCCATGCGGGCGGGCAGATCTTCCAGTCCGTGCATTGGTTCAAGAGTCACGTCCACCGCTACTCGATCGAGGGAAAGGTCCAGCGTCGCCGCGATCAACTCCCTTGCCATGGGTTCCGCCTCCGAAAGCCGTCGCGCCTGCGTGATGCCGTCGATTTCAGGGACGTGCACCATCCACCACTTGCCTTCGCGTCTGACAGTGGCTGTGTAACTCCTCACATCGACTCCCGTCCGAGTGCCTTGAGAACTTGGCGCACGATCCCTGGCGAGAGCACCCGATGACCGTCCGGAATGGACAGCGAGCTGAGGCCGTCGCTCGATCGCCATACCGTGTGACTTCCGACCGAGCGGACCGGTCGCCATCCGGCGGCTTTGAGCATCTTCGTGACCTTCCGAGTTGGCTGCTCGCTTACCAAAACAGTCTACCTGTTGTAGACGGATCGGCGATAGGTGGGAGAGGCATCCAAGAAAGATAGAGGGCCTCGAAGCGCTCACGTGGAGCTTCAAGCGATGTCGTGAACCGCAGCCGAGCTCTGCCGCTGTGGAGGCAGGGATCTCATTGACTGGCAAGCTCGCTACAGCGGGAGCACCCTGCGCAGCCCAGCGTCAATCTCGGCAAGTAGGTACTCGGGCAGCGGTCCAACCGCGTCGGTGAGGCTGGACCGGTTGAGGGTCACCAACTGCGTGACGTTCACGACCGAGTCACGCGCAAGCCCGGAAGCGGCCGCGGGCAGGAAGACGTTGCCCGGCAGTTCACCCGCCTGGGTGTTTGAGGTTACGACAGCGGCTATCACGGTGGAGATCCGGCTGCGGTTGAAGGCGTCGGCCTGGATGACGACGACCGGTCGGCGCTTCGCAGGCGCGCTGTCTCGCGGCTCCCCCAGCTCAGCCCAGCAGATCCAGCCCCGGGCGATCACCAGTCATCGCCCGCTGTAGCTTGGGCCAACCGGCTGCGGCCGACGGCTGTGACATCGGCGGAGTCATCCGCGCTTCCCCGCTCGAGCGCTTCATCGATCTGGGCGGTAAGTCCGGTGCTCTCGAGTTCGCGCACGTAGTGCTCGACTGCCCTGGTGAAGAACTGCGACCGGTTCATACCGAGCTCTTGTGCCGTGCGCTCAACGAGGGCGAACGTGTCATCGGGAATCGAAATCGCGGTCTTCATGACGCGAGTATAACCCGGTATAACTCAGTGGCAGTTCGGCCAGCGCTCCAGCAGCCAGCTCTCCCCCACGACCGGGATGCCGTAGTCGCGCGCCTTCCGCGCCTTACCGGAGAGCGAGTCGGGGTCGGCGGCGGCCACGAGCTTTACCTTCTTGGTGACCGCCTCCCAAGTGGTGAACCCGTGGAACCCCAGCTCCCGGTACCAGTCGGCCCGGGCGCGAGTCATCTCACCGGTCAGCACGACGAGGTCCTCCACTTTTGAGCGCTCATCTTGGCAATGCGCGTAAGTGAAAGCCTGCCAGAGTTGAACGCTTCATCACGCAAATCGAGCCGGCTGCCCGTAAATCTGCGACGGTGGGCATCGCGGCACTATGAACACTCAAACATCTCCGCCGGACCCCAGACCGAAGAACCGCTCGAAGTACTCCCCCAGCTTCGCCAAGACACGTTGTTTCTTCTGGCCATGCCCGCCATCTTCAGAGAAGCGAGATACCGGCGGCAGCACGCGAGTGATCGCGACCCCGGTGGAGCGGATGCTCCCGTCCCGGAAGGCCCGCTCGATGAATTCACGGGTCTCGTCGGGCCGGAGGCTCTCCTCGTCGATGATCTTCTGGAGTTCAGCTGCCCGTTGGGTGGCGACATACGTTGCCCACTCCTCGTCGATCTCGCCGCCCGCCGAGACGCGATCGACGAACGCTTCGATGAGGTCCTTCTTGTTTCGCAGGGACGGCGACGCGTCGATCGCGCGGGTGATCTCGGCACGCACTTCGCGATCGTCGCCGTCACCTCGTTCCTTCCGGTGCTTGTCGACGAGCATCAGGATGTAATCGACGTTGATCTCGACCTGCTTGATCAACTCGATCTCGAAGACGATGTCGTCGTTGATCAACTCCTTCTCGGCATCCTTGTCCTTGCGGAACTCGGCGTAGAGGTCGAGGTAAATCGAGTGATAGTCCTGCGCTTGACGCGCGGTGAGCAGCTCGTTCCCTTCGAAGTCATCGAACGAACTCAGGATGTTCTGGAGCCGAAGAATCGCGCCGAGCAGCTGGATGAAGTCCTTCTGGGCCTGCTCGCCGACGATCGGTTCACCGAGTGGGAATTGCGCGAGCAGCTCCGCGACCTTCACCTCATACTCGCCGTAGTAGTCGCGGTAGGGCTTCAGGAGAACGACGCCACGGGCATCCCGATTGCCGAACAGGGCGATGGCATCGTTGGTCTGCTGCTCCAGGTCGCGGAAGCTGACGACGTTGCCGTACGTCTTCACCGAGTTCAGGATGCGGTTGGTGCGCGAATAGGCCTGGATCAGCCCGTGGGAGCGCAGGTTCTTGTCCACCCACAGGGTGTTCAGGGTTGTCGCGTCGAACCCGGTGAGGAACATGTTCACGACGATGACAATGTCGATCTCCCGGTTCTTCAACCGGAGCGAAAGGTCCTTGTAGTAGTTCTGGAACTTGTCGGCTGACGTGTCGTAGCTTGTGCCGAACAGGTCGTTGTAGTCCTGGATCGCGTCTTCAAGGAAGTCGCGGGATGACGCATCCAGTGCAGCCGTGTCGAAGGCCTCCTCGTCGAGGTAGTCGTCGCCCACTGCTTCGTTTGCAGCGAAGGAGAAGATGAGCCCAACCTTGAGCTGCCGAGCTTCGGGCAGGTCTTGTTGGGCTAGGCCGAAGGCGTTGTAGTAGCGCTTAGCGGCGTCGATTGAGGCGGTGGCGAAGATCGAGTTGAAGCCGGCGACCCTGGTGCCCGCCTTGATCTCGTCCACGCGGTTGCGGCCAGCCGCGACTGCCGAGACGTTGGCGATGAGCGTGTGCGCGTAGTGGCTGGCTCGGCGGGTCTTCTGGTCGAAGTGCTCGAGCACGTAGGCGACCACCTGGCGGATGCGCTCGGGGTCGAGCAGCGCCTTCTCGGTGTCGATCGCCGACACCTGCTTATCGGTGATGCCTTCCGGGAGTTTGATCGTGTTGACGTAGTCGATACGGAAGGGCAGCACGTTCTTGTCGTTGATCGCATCGACGATCGTGTAGGTGTGCAGCTTCTCACCGAACGCCTGCTCGGTGGTCTTCAGTCGCGGGTTGCCGCCCGACCCGGAGTTCTCGGCGAAGATTGGAGTGCCGGTGAAGCCGAACAGGTTGTAGCGCTTGAACGCTTTCGTGATCGAGGTGTGCATGTCGCCGAACTGCGACCGGTGACACTCGTCGAAGATCAGCACGACGTGACCGTCGTAGACCGAGTGCCCCTTGTTCGCCGAGATGAAGGTCGACAGCTTCTGGATCGTCGTGATGATGATCTTCGACTCGGAGTCTTCCAGCTGTCGCTTGAGCACCGCCGTCGAGGTGTTCGAGTTCGCGGCACCCTTCTCGAACTTGTCGTACTCGCGCATGGTCTGGTAATCGAGATCTTTGCGGTCGACGACGAACAGCACCTTGCTGACCGTCGGCAGTCGGGATGCGAGCTGTGCGGTCTTGAACGAGGTGAGCGTCTTGCCTGAGCCGGTGGTGTGCCACACGTAGCCGCCAGCGGAGGCGGTGCCGAGCTTCTTGTAGTTGGTCGAGATGTCGATGCGCTGCAGGATGCGTTCGGTCGCGACGATCTGGTACGGCCGCATGACCAGCAGGAGGCGGTCGGAGGTGAGCACGCAGTACCGGGTCAGGATGGCCAGGAGGGTGTGCCTCGCAAAGAACGTCTTGGTGAACCCGGTGAGGTCCTGGATTGGCTTGTTCGTGGCATCCGCCCACCACGACGTGAATTCGAACGAGTTGCTCGTCCGCTTAACCTTCCGGCGTCCCGCGGCATCCTCGAGGTGTTGGCGACGGGTGGTGTTCGAGTAGTACTTCGTCAATGTGCCGTTGCTGATCACGAACAGCTGCACGTAGTCGAACAGTCCAGAGCCCGCCCAGAAACTGTCGCGCTGGTAGCGGTCGATTTGGTTGAACGCCTCGCGGATGTCGACGCCGCGCCGCTTCAACTCGACGTGCACGAGCGGTAGTCCGTTCACGAGGATCGTGACGTCGTAGCGGTTGGATCGCGCGCCTTCCACCTCGTATTGGTTGATCACCTGCAGCCGGTTGTTGTGGATGTTCTTCTTGTCGAGCAGCGCGATGTTCTTCGTCGAGCCGTCATCGCGCTTGAACGCGTGGATGTGGTTCTCCTGGATGCGCACCGTCTTCTCGACCGCGCCATCGTTCGCGCCGATGAGGTACTCCGCCTGGAGGCGCATCCATTCAGCATCAGATAACGTCAGGCCGTTCAGCGCCTCTAGCTGCACCCGGAGATTGGCCAGCAGGTCGACCTCGGAGTGAATGGTCAGGTGCTCGTACGCCTGGCCCTGCAGCAGGGCAACAAGCTCGCGCTCGAGATCGGCTTCCGACTGGTAGGACGCTGCCGCTGATGAGTCCGGGGTGAACTCCGAGACGACGGTCGACTCCGATGAGACCGCGATCGGCTCGTAGTGCGCCGGCTGCGATTCGCTCATGACCCCACCTTCCGAGAGCGGGCTGCAGCGAGCAGCTCGATCGCAGTCTGCTGCGCAAGGGCAGCATCTGCGGCACCGACCGGCCGCGCCGCGTATCGGCCCTGGTTGCGGGTTCTGCGGAGTCGATCGAATCGTCGTGCTGCTCCATCTCCCGGCGGCTCGTCAAGCACCGCCCGGAGGAAACGGCCCAGGGCCTCGTGCTGCCCCAGTCCGTTGCTCGTTCGGTACCCATGGGCGGCGAGGAGCGCCTCTCCAACGTCGTGTGCCGCGTCATACGCGAGGTCATACTTCACCGCAAGACTGGTAAGCAGGGGCAGCTGTCCGATCCGCTCGTCAGCAGCGGCGAGAAATGCCGTCGCGCGCGCGACATCGACTGGCACTGATTCGATTCGTCGAGCGCTGACAAGTGCTGCGATCGCAACCGACTGGGTGGGAGTGAGCGGCGTCACGGCCACGGCACCTCCCCCAGCACCGGGACGATCGCTCCGCCGCGCACGCTCTCCATGAAGCCCGACTGGGTCCCCGCCTCGGCACGAGTCAGCATCGTCGCGTTAATCGGTCGCCGGACGACAGCTTCAACCCGGTCGCACGCTTGGTAAACGAGGTCGGGCTCGGGCGAACCGATGATCATGACGTCGATGTCGTTCGGCGAAGCGCCTTCGTGACCGCGCATCCTCGCTGCGAATGAGCCATAGAGAAACGCAGCCTCGATGCCGTTGATGTGTTGGAACTCCTCCGCGAGCAGCACGACTGGCCCAGTGGCGATGAGCAGGATGTCACGGAGTGGCGGTACCAACGGGCTCTCTGGGTTCGCTCGGATCATTCGGGTGCGACCGACAAGCCGTTCAGCGAGGATGCCGGCGTCGAGCAACCGGGCTACCTCGCGGTGAGCACTCGGGTATGCGGCGCCGGAGCGCGAGGCGAGTTCGGTCACGCTCAACTCATCGTCGGAGAGTAGCGCCACGGAGAGCAGGCGCGCCTGACCATCCGATCGGAAGATCGGGGCAAGTAACGGCGCCTCAGTTCTCATATAACGGAGGATATTGTCCAATAAACCGATAGTCAATGGATGCGCTCACGCGGGTGCCTCCTCGAACGTGAGCAGTTTGTCGCGGTAGTACTCGTATTGCTTGCGGCGGGCGGCGAGCTCTGCGGGGAGGCCGATGCTGAGATCGTTCACGAGGGCGTCGAAATTGTCCAGTATCTCAACCACATGGTCCTGGACGGCTAGTGGGGGCACGGGCATCACGATTGACTGAAGTGCGGCAGAAGAGATTCTCTTCACCTTCGCACTGGCGACGTGCCCTTCCTTCTGCGAGTGGAAAGAGTCTGTCTGCATCCAGTGAGCGACGAAGCGCGGGTTGCAGGTATGAGAGAAGGCGAATGTGTCGTCATGGATAGCTACCGGCTCGTCTCCAAGCCAGGCCACAGCTTTTCCGACGTCCTCGACCGTTTCGCCAACTGAGGCAATTACCACGTCCCCCGGCCTCGCGAACCGAAGCGACGGCCTGAGTTCTTCACGAACCTCTCTGAAGGCCGAGCGTGTCGAGATGCCATAGTGGGTGTAGATCTCCCCGTAATGAATGCTCGGGATTCCGGACTCGACCACATCTGCCTTTGTGAAGCGCCGGCCACGAGTGAAATGCCCGACCTCGCCCATAGGCAGCCATTCAGTTCCAGAACCGCGCGACCTTGTTAGTTCATTCCGGTAGTGGGCAAACTGTCGGCGCCGGGCTTCCAGCTCCGCTTCCAGCTCCGCTTCCAGCTCCGTGAAATGGTCCAAGATTTGCACGATCTCGCGCTGCACCTTGAGAGGGGGTATGGGGACCCGCAGAGTGTCGGTGTCGCGAACTCCGAGCTGCGGCAACTTCACGGAGGTGGCTCGCGCGACTTCCTGAAGTTCCGCAACCTTCGTCAGAAGGTAGTAGTACACGAACTTCTGTTCGATGTTCTGGTCTGCCAGCGTGTATGACCACATCTCGGCCTTGTGCGTGAATGGGCGATCGTAGAACGTGAACCCGACGTGCCCACGCGATTTGACGATGATGCTCGGCTTGCGGATGATGTCCTTGGCTGGGACCTGGTCTTCAGGTACGTCCGCGATAGTTCGACCGCCAGCGAAGATGCGAATTGCACCGGCGGCCGAGTGGATGGTCTTCATCCTCGCTGCGGTCATAGCGGTGCCCGAGTTTCGTCGACCGAGGCTCGCCAACGGCTTGAACTCGACACCCCTCGGGGCCAGCTCTGACATAAGGTCGCCGATCCTATTCACTCTTTAGCGCCTTCAAGATCGGCCACGATATCGTCGATGGCGGCGCGGAGCTCGGACTGTCGGGCGACGATGCGCGCGATCTCGGCGTTCAGCGCGGTGATGTCGGTCGCTACGCGCGTGTCTTCGGCCTCAACGTATGACGACACCGACAGCAGGTAGCCCTGTTCGCCGATCTCGTCGTTCGGCACGGCCTTGGTGAAGTGGTCGACATCCTCGCGCGCGACGAGGGCGTCGAGGATCCGCTTCTGGTGGGCATCCGTCAGCTTGTTTTTGTTGCCGCTGCGGGTGAACTCGGCCGAGGCGTCGATGAAGAGCACGTCGTTGGTGGTCTTCGACTTCTTGAGCACGAGAATGCAGGTCGCAATCGTGGTGCCAAAGAAGAGGTCCGGGGGAAGCTGGATAACGGCATCCACGTAGTTGTTGTCGACCAGGTACTTGCGGATCTTCGCCTCAGCACCGCTGCGGTACATCACGCCGGGGAACTCGACGATCGCGGCAGTGCCGTTCACCGCGAGCCAATGCAGGATGTGCATCGTGAAGGCGAGGTCGGCCTTCGACTTCGGGGCGAGTACCCCAGCCGGTGAGAATCGTGGGTCGTTGATGAGCAACGGATTCGCGTCGCCCTCCCAGTTGATCGAGTAGGGCGGGTTGGACACGATCGCCTCGAACGGCTCATCGTCCCAGTGCGCCGGATCGGTCAGCGTGTCGCCGTGGGCCAGGTTGAACATCTCGTAAGGCACGTCGTGCAGGAACATGTTGATGCGGGCGAGGTTGTAGGTCGTCAGGTTGATCTCCTGGCCGAAGTAGCCCTGCCGCACCTTGCCCGGCCCGAGTGCCTTCTGGAACTTCAGTAGAAGCGAGCCCGACCCGACCGCCGGGTCGTAGACCTTGTTCACCTCGGTCTTGCCGACCACGGTGATGCGGGCGAGCAGTTCAGAGACCTCCTGCGGCGTGTAGTACTCGCCGCCAGACTTACCCGCGACCGCCGCGTACATCTGCATGAGGTACTCGTAGGCGTCTCCGAAGAGGTCGATCGTGTTGTCTTCGAAGTTGCCCAGGTTCAGCTCGCCGATCGCATCGAGCAGCTTGACCAGCTTCTGGTTGCGCTGGGGAACCGTGTTGCCAAGCTTGGCGCTGTTCACGTCGAGATCGGCGAAGAGACCCTTGATGTCGTTCTCGCTGGCAGCGCCAACGGCAGACCCCTCGATCGCCTTGAACACCGCGTCGAGTGTCTCGTTGAGATTCTCATCCGACGCCGCACGCTTGCGGACGTTCGCGAAGAGGTGCGACGGGAGGATGAAGAAGCCCTTCTCTTCCACCGTGTCTTTGCGAGCGAACTCCGCCTCGGCGTCGCTCAGCGTGGCGTAGTGGAAGTCAGCGTTGCCGGCATCGCGCTCCGCTCTCGTGAGGAAGGAGTCGAGGTTCTCGGAGATGAAACGGTAGAACAGCATCCCGAGCACGTAAGTTTTGAAATCCCACCCATCGACGCTCCCCCGGAGGTCGTTCGCGATGCGCCAGATCGTCTTGTGCAGCTCGGCGCGCTGCGATTCTTTGGTGGTCGGGGTCATCGCGTAAATCTCCTTGCGCAGTCGTGCCGCTATCGACGACTGCTCGTCGTGACTCGAACCTACCGGCAAGGGGCGACCTGCACGGTCGCGGAGGAGCCCGAGTCTCGACTTCGCCCGACTCCCGGCACCACCACCCACACCGGAGTACCGTTAACCCATGTCCACCATCACCATGTACGGCGCCGACTGGTGCATTGACTGCCGACGCGCGAAGGCCCTGCTTGACGAGAAATCCGTCGACTACGAGTACGTCGATGTGGAACAGGTTGAGGATGCGGCTGGCCGAGCACTCGCGATTAGCGGGCGCACGAATATCCCGGTCATCGTCTTTCCTGACGGCACCCACCAGGTGGAGCCGAGCAACGCCGACCTCGAAGCGAAACTGCGCGACGTCGGCGCACTCGCCTAGGCGCTGATGCCGCAACACGCGGCTGTCGCGCTCCTGCACGCCCGCCAGGCCGAACTGCTCGCGGGTCTCGCGGCGACCTCCGTCGAACTCGACGGTGTTCGGGATGCCCGCGCCGACGCCACAGCGGACGACGAACACGACCCCGAGGGCTCGACGCTCAGCGGTGACTGGTCACGCATCGTGGGGCTCCGCGCCGACCTCGAGGGGCAGCTCGCCGAGGTGCAGCGTGCCCTCGATCGCGTGAGCGCGGGCAGCTACGGCGTGTGCGTGGCGTGCGGCAGGGGCATCCCGAGTGCGCGGCTGGAGGCACGGCCCGCCGCCGAGCGCTGCGTGCAGTGTGCCAGCTGAGGGCTACCCCCGAAGCGTCACGACCGCCTGCACCGGCAGGTGGTCGGAGGGCGCGATTCCGTCGAACTGGGCGGTGTTGATGCCGACGGCACCGACATCCACCCACCGGTTCACGAGAATCCAGTCGATACGTTTGCGGTCAAGTTTCGGCGGGTGGTAGTTCGGGTAGGTGCCCCACGCTTTGGTGAGCTGGTTGCGGGAGGCGACCCAGGCATCCCGCAGCGAACCGTCGATCGTCAACTGGTGGTGCGGTGAGGTTCCGACCGAACTGTTGAAGTCGCCCGTGACGATCGCCGGCCCCGGGCTCGAGTCGACCAGCCGCAGGATCAGCTCGGCCGACCGCACGCGCGAACGCCGCGACTGGTGGTCGAAATGCGTGTTCAGGAACCGGAACTGCGTGCCGCTGGACAGGTCACGGAACAGCGCCCACACGACCACCCGCGGCACATGGTTACCCCACGTGCGCGAGCCCGCAACGCGCGGGGTGTCGGAGAGAGCGAGCTGCGTCCACTCCATGAGCTGCACCCGGCGGGTGTCGAAGAACACCGGGCAGCTCTCCCCGGTGCCGTCGGCGTCACGCCCGCGGCCTACCCGGTCGTAGTGGGGGCCGAGGTTCTGCGCCACGAACTCGGCCTGGTCATCCAGCGCCTCCTGCACACCGAGCACTGCAGGCTGCTCCGCCTGCAGCAGTCGGCGCATGGCCGGTGCCCGGTAGGCCCAGCGGTCGGGGTTGCGACCGCCCACCGGCCCCACCCGCACACGGATGTTGAACGACATCACGTGCAGCTCGGGCGCGGCGGCGCGACCGATCAACGGAACATCCGTCATCACGCTGCCGTTAGCGGCGGCCGCGCTCCGTCTGGCGGAACAGGATGCCCGTCAGCAGCAATGCCGCGCCGAACAGCACCGTGACCACCACCGAGAAGGACCCAAGGATGAACACCGAGACCGCACCCAGCACGTACAGCAGGCCCAGGATCGTCGTCACCAGGAAGGCGAGGGCGGCGCGGTTCGTGATCTCCTTGCCGACGTACAGCACGACGGCGGCCACGACAGCGCCAACGCCGGCGAGCACCGCGGCCAAAACCAGCAGTTCACCCGGCAGCGCGACAAAAGTCGCCAGGACGAGCAGCACCCAGCCCGCCGCCGACGCGAACAGCGACACCTTCGCGACCGTGTTGTTGACAGCACCGAGAGCCAGGATGACCGTGCCGGCCGCAATCGCGACATGCGCGAGCAGCACCAGCAACGGCAGCGACATGCCGACCAGTGGCAACAGGAAGGCCAGGAGCAGGAGCACCCCCGCCGCGATGAACGCGATACCTGCGGCAGACCTACGGGAACGGGAGATGGCAGCCATGACAGTCCTTAAGTTGGGTTTGCGCCAGTCTAGGGGTGCCCCGCTAGAACCAGACGCTCAGCCAGGGCAGGCGCGGTCCGTGGAACGCGGTGGTGAGACTCTCCACGGCGCCCGGGGCGTGCTCCGTGATGTGGCCCGCCGCCGCCAGCGTGGTGGCAGCAACCCCGCCCGGCAGGAGAGCCGACAAGGCGTTCACGGTCAGGGTTGCCTGCGCGGGGGCATCCGTCACCGACACCGTCGCGGCACCGTCGGCGACCAGCAACTCGAAACGGCCCGCAGCGAAACCGAGCGCGTCGGTCACCTCGAACACCCAGCGGCCGTCGACCGACCAGGAGCGCGACTGCAGGGCGGCGGGCACGTCGAGGATGCGCAGCCACAGGTGATCCCAGGTCTCCAGTTTCGCGGCGCGGCGGTCGGAAAGCTGCCAGAGCATCGGCTCCTCCGGCGACCGCAGCTCGGCCGTCACCGTACTGACTAGGTCGACCTCGAGCAGGTAGCGCCACAGCCCGAGGTATGCCTCCTGCGTCTCGGAGGCGAGAAACTCGACGGTCAGGGTGTGGCTCGTGAAGTCGTTCTCGCCGCCCGTCACCCGGTAAGCCGCGAGGCCCGCGAGGCTGCCGTCGGGGTTATCGAATCGCACGGCCCGCATCGCTTTCGAGCGCTCCGGCTCGCCGTCAGCAAGGCCCGAGATCTGGTCCCAGCGCAACGGCCAGGCCGGAATCTGGCCGGGGCTGCGCAGCCGGATGCGCTCGTGCATCGGTTCGATCTCGGCCCTGAACTGCTCGATGGACATGAACTGCACGCGCCCCTGAACCTCAGGGCCGGTCCACTTCGCTCGCTTCGTGTCGATCGTGACCTTGGTGCCGAACACGCCCGGCGCGAAACCGAACCGGCCGTAAATCGTCGACTCCGAGACGGTGAGGATCGCCAGCGGGATCCCGAGCGCGGACGCGGTGCGCAGCTCACCCTCGAGCAGGGCGCGAGCGATTCCCTTGCGCCGGTGCGTGGGTGCAACTGTCACCGAGCTGATCGCCCAGGCCTCAACACTGCGCTCCCCCGGCACCGTCAGCGGCGCAGGCCACGAGCTGACCGTCGCCACCGGCATCGAGGCTTCGAGCGCGCTGCCATCCCACACCCCCGTGGTGCGGCGGTAGGCGACGCCCGCGACGGTGGCCGCCAGCTGCTCTGCGCTCAGTGCGCCGCCGTGGAAGCCGCGCACATCCGCATGGATCCAGGCCTCGAACGCCGCACGGTCGCCCGTGTCGACCAGGTCGTAGAGCAGGCCGGCCTTGGCGAGGGATGACGCGGACGTGGGGTCAATCGGGGCGGTGCGGAAATCTGTCATGCCTCAACGCTAAGCGGTCGCGGGCCCACCGAGCGCCTCCACCACGGCCGGGGCCAGCAGCGTCGCCCAGTCGATGTGCACTTGCCGGCTCGCATTCTCCAGGAGGTTCACCGGCGGCGGCTCGAACGGCAGGAACGTCACCGTGGCGCGTTGGGCGGCGATCGCCTTCGACGCCGCATTGAACGCTCGCCACCGGCGGTCGATCAGTCCCTTGAGCGGGCGGGGCAACGGCACCAGCGCCGTCAGCGGCGGGATGCCCTGGACCAGCACCACGGTGGTCGCCGCACCTCGTTCCGCGAGCAGGTTGAGCAGACCCCGCATCTCGCGGCGCCACCGCGACACCGGCAGCAATGTGATCGCGTCGATTGAACCGATGGAGAGCAGGACCAGGTCGTAGCGCTCCAGGCGGGTCGCCTCCAGCGCTGCCGGTACCTTCGAAATACCCAGGTCAGGGTCCACCACCAGGTCGACATCAATCCCGCGCCCCAGCATCCCCGCCACGATGCGCGCCAACTCCCCGCTCATGCTCAGCTCATAGGTCAGGACGCCGTAGCCGACAACCGCGCCAGACCCCACCATGAGAATCCGGTGCGGGTCGGGCCCTGCAGCGTGAACGACCGGCTCCCCTGTGGGCCGCGGCAGCCTGCGCCACGAGTGGGGTGACAGGTTGAGCCACAAACCCAGGAGCAGAGCCACCACCGAATGTACGAGAGCTGCTATCACGTATCCCCCAGGCTCCGTGTGTTGCTGTGACCATACCGCCGATCCAACAACCTCCACTAGTGCCCAACCGCACACGCCCGCGCCATCCCCCGTTTCGTTCCAGTTTTTATCTGGCTTCGCTTCGCTTGTTATCGTCGAAGGATGACCGAGTACCGGGTGCAGCGGAGGGCCAGCCTCGAGGTGCTGCGGGCCGAAGCATCCCAGGAGCTGGAGACGGTCATCCAGGAGCGCCTGCTCGCCGGCGAAGACCCGTGGGCGTTCATGGAAGAGCTGCCCACCGTCGACGAACTCGTCGTCTACCTGCTGCGGGCCGACGCCATCATCGCCAACGACGGTGTGCGGCCCGGGCCCGTGCGGGAGTACCGCGTGCTGCGGCAGATCGCGCTCCAGCACCCGCCCCTCACCCGCACCGTGTGGCGGATGCTCGGGGAGCTGGGTGTGCAGCGGAGGCGAGCGGGGTAAGGGCGCTGCTCACTTCCGCGGCCACGT
>JBIITJ010000030.1:0-30117 GCA_044340535.1 Rhodoglobus sp. | reverse complement strand
ATTCGTCACCACCCACCAGGAGAACATCATGGCTGACACCAGCAATAACAACGACAGCAACCATCTCGTCACCGAGATCCGCGACACCTTCGGCAAGGGCGTTGCCCGCAAGATCCGTGCGACGGGCAAGATCCCCGCGGTCATCTACGGCCACGGCACCGAGCCCCAGCACGTGACCCTCCCGGGCCACGAGACGGCGCTGATCCTGCGCAAGTCGAACCAGGTGCTCGAGCTCGACATCCAGGGCAAGACCCAGCTCGCGCTGGTCAAGGATGTGCAGAAAGACCCGGTGCGCCAGATCATCGAGCACATCGACCTCATCGTCGTCCGCAAGGGCGAGAAGGTTACCGTTGACATCCCCGTGCACGTCGAGGGTGAGTCCGCTCCCGGCACGAGCGTCAACCAGGACGCGAACACCGTGTCGCTCGAGGTTGAGGCGACCCACATCCCCGAGAACATCGTCATCTCGATCGAGGGCCTCGAGCAGGGCGCGCAGATCCTCGCGAAGGACCTCGCCCTCCCCACGGGCGCCGCGCTCGTCACCGACCCCGAGACGCTCATCGTCGGCATCACCGGCGAAGCCGAGCAGGACCTGGGTGAGGAGACGGAGGGCGCCGAGGAGGCACCCGCTGAGGACGCCCCCGCCGCTGAGGACGCTGAGTAATCTCGTTCTTCCGTAAGGCCGTGGACGATCAATGGCTGGTAGTCGGGCTCGGTAATCCCGGGCCCGGCTACGCCGGCAATCGCCACAACGTGGGGCAGATGGCTCTCGCCCAGCTCGCTGACCGGGCATCCATCTCATTCAAGAACCACAAGGCGAAGGCGGCCGTCGCTGAGGGGCGCAGTTTCGCTGCGGGCCCCAAGCTCGTGCTCGCCAAGCCGAACAGTTTCATGAACCTCTCGGGCGGCCCCGTCGCTGGGCTGCTGCGGTTCTACAAGATCCCCCCTGCGCGGCTCATCGTGCTGCATGACGAGCTCGACATCCCGTTCGATTCGCTGCGCCTCAAGTTCGGCGGCGGGCACGGCGGGCACAACGGCATCCGCGACATCATCGCCGCCACCGGCACGGGCGACTTCACCCGCGTTCGCATCGGCATCGGCCGCCCGCCCGGTCGCCAGCCCGCGGCCGACTTCGTGCTGAAAGACTTCGCCAGCGACGAGCGCGCTGTGCTGCCCACCCTGCTCGAGGATGCTGCAGACGCCACTGAGCTCATCGCCGCTGAAGGGCTGACGGCGGCGCAGCTCAAGTTCCACACCGCGCGCCCATAAGGCTCAGCCGACCAGGTGTGTGATCACCCGGTCGAGGATGCTGAGCTGTGTTTCCGCGGATTCGCGCCAGTGCGCGGCGTCCCGCTCAAGACCGTGATCCGCGTCGTCGACGGTCACAAGCTGGGCGGAGGTGCTGCCGACCAGGTCGGGTCGCCAGGCGGGGTCAGCTGAGCCTCCGATCGCGAGGTGCCGTCCGGATGCCAGCGCCAGGGCGGCGGCGACTTCCGGATCGGTGAGGATCGGCGTCAACCAGACGGCGTTCACGTCCTGGCCAGCGAAGTAGGGAAGCGCAAACGTTCCCAGCGACTTCGCGATTATTGCGCGGGGTGCTGCGGGCAGTGCCTTCTCCGCGCGCGCCAGTGCAGCTTCCACGAAACCCCGCATGTCCCGGCGCGCGGCGTCATCAATGTCGGCGTGCCAGTCGATGGTCCACACGTCACACCCTGCCTGGGCAAGAGCGCGGATGGGCCAGTACAGCAGCGGCGCCTGCGCGGTGTATCCGGCACCCGGCAGCACGAGGGCGACGCGACCGCCACCCGTCCCGTCACCGATCGCCCGCCGGATGCTGACCATGACTCGAGCTTAACGCGGGCCTCCGCGCCCGGCTCCTCTGCCAAATGAAGGAGGGGCGGCGCTCGAGTCACACCGGGTCGCGCAAGTCGGGGTCGAATGCGCGCGTCTTCCTTCATTTGGCACGGAGGCGCCCGCGGAGGAGCGCGAGCCCACGCCCTCGGCGAACGACGCGGCTCCACGTCGCCGGCCCCGCCTAGACTCGTCGGGTGATACTCGAAGGATTAATCGCGGCCCTGTCGCGCGCAAAAACGTTCGAGGATGCACTCAAGCACGCCAACCGTAGCGCCGACTTTTCGCTCGTGGACGGCCTCCGCGCCCCGCTCGTCGCGGGCCTGCTGACCCGCCCGGGCGGCCCCCGTTCGCTGCTCGCAGTGGTGGCGACCAGCCGGGAATCCGAGGCGTTCCGCCGCAGCCTGCAGAGCTACCTGCCGGATGCCACGATCCTGGAGTTCCCCGCCTGGGAGACCCTGCCCCACGAGCGGCTGAGCCCGAGCGCCGAGACCGTCGGCAAGCGCATCGCCGCGCTCCGGGCCATGACCAACTGGGATCGCGCGCACCCCTTCGTACTCGTCGCGAGCGTGCGTGCCGCCCTGCAGCCGATGGCCGACAACCTCACGAGCATCGAGCCCGTCTCCCTCACGAAGGGCGGCCGCGGCTACGACCTCGCTGACTTGTCCCGCCGACTGGTCGACCTCGCCTACTCCCGGGTCGACATGGTCACCCGGCGTGGCGAGTTCGCGGTGCGCGGCGGCATCGTCGACGTGTTTGCCCCGACCGACGAGCATCCGCTTCGTCTCGAGTTTTTCGGTGACGAGCTCGAGCAGTTGCGCGAGTTCTCGGTCGCCGACCAGCGTTCCCTGCCCACCGAGATCACCGAGGCCGAGCTCGCCCCGAGCCGTGAGCTGCTGCTGAGCGATGCGGTGCGGCAGCGGGCCCGCGAGATGCAGCACGAGTTCCCGAGCCTGTCGACCATGCTGGCGAAGATTGGCGAGGGCATCCCGGTCGACGGCATGGAATCCCTGGCCCCCGCGCTCGTCGATCGCCTGGTGCCGCTGACCCACTACCTGCCGACGGATGCCGCGATCGCCGTGCTCTCGCCGGAGAAGGTTGCCACGCGCGCGGTCTCGCTCGCCGAAACCAACCAGGAGTTCCTTAGTGCGGCCTGGAGCGCGGCGACGGCGGGCGCAGAGGCACCGATCGACCTGGATGCCGGCGACTTCGTCACCCTGAACCGGCTCCGCGAGTCAGCCGGTGACCGGCCGTGGTGGACGATGTCGAGCTTCGACTCCGGCGCGGTGCTGCCGGAGGAACTGGAGGCCAGCGCGCTGCAGGATTACGTGCGCATCGAGGCGCGCCCGGTGCCGAGTTTCGCGGGCCAGGCCGACGGCGCGGTCACCCACGTCACGGACCTGCTCGGCGAAGGCTGGACGGTCGCGGTCGTGGCGGAGGGCGCCGGGTTGGTCGAGCGCGCCGCCGACGTGATTGGCGAGCACGGGTCATCCGGCCGCATTGTCGACGAGTTGCCGGCAACGTTCGACGAGGGTGTCGCCTATCTCGTCAAGGCGAGTGTCGATCACGGCTTCGAATTCCCGGAGGCGAAGCTTGCGCTGCTGAGCGAGAGCGAGTTCTACGGTCGCACCGCTGGCTACGACACCCGCCAGGTCAAGAAGCTCGCGAGTCGCCGCAAGAACGTGGTCGACCCGCTGCAGCTGAAGGCGGGCGATTTCGTTGTACACAACACGCACGGCATCGGAAAGTTCGTCGAGCTGGTGACCCGCGAGGTCTCGACGGGCGGCCGCAATGCGATCAAGACGCAGCGCGAGTTTTTGGTGATCGAGTACGCGCCGAATAAGCGCGGCTATCCCGGCGACAAGCTGTTCGTGCCCACCGACCAGCTCGACCTGCTGAGCCGTTACGTCGGTGGCGAGGCCCCGAGCCTCAGCAAGATGGGCGGCAGCGACTGGGCGGCGGCGAAGGGCAAGGCGCGCAAGGCGGTGCGCGACATCGCCGTCGAACTCGTCAAGCTGTACAGCGCCCGGATGGCCAGCAAAGGCCACGCGTTCGGCCCCGACACCCCGTGGCAGCGGGAGCTGGAGGAGGCTTTCGCGTTTGCGGAAACCCCGGACCAGCTCACGACCATCGAGGAGGTCAAGGCCGACATGGAGCGGCCGATCCCGATGGACCGGCTGCTCTCGGGTGACGTCGGCTACGGCAAGACCGAAGTTGCGGTGCGCGCGGCGTTCAAGGCGGTGCAGGACGGCAAGCAGGTCGCGATGATCGTGCCCACCACCCTGCTCGTTCGCCAGCACATGGAGACCTTCGCCGAGCGGTTCGCCGGCTTTCCCGTGCACCTGCGCGCGTTGTCGCGGTTCCAGACCGACAAGGAGGCCAAGGAGACCGTCGCCGGGCTCCTGGATGGCACCGTCGACGTCGTCATCGGAACGCACCGGCTGCTCAGCCAGAACATCGCCTTCAAAGACCTGGGGCTCGTCATCATCGACGAGGAGCAGCGCTTCGGTGTCGAACACAAGGATGCCCTGAAGAAGCTGAAAACCAACGTCGACATCCTCGCGATGACGGCGACACCCATCCCACGGACCCTCGAGATGGCGGTCACGGGCATCCGGGAAATGTCCACTCTCGCGACCCCGCCGGAGGACCGCCACCCGATCCTCTCGTTCGTGGGGCCGTACTCCGACCGGCAGGTAGGGGCGGCGATCAGGCGCGAGTTGCTGCGCGAGGGCCAGGTCTTCTACGTGCACAACCGGGTCTCCAGCATCAACCGGGTCGCCGCGCAGTTGGCCGAGCTGGTGCCGGAGGCGCGCATCGCGGTGGCGCACGGGCAGCTGCCCGAGCACGTGCTCGAGCAGGTGATGGTCGACTTCTGGGAGCGCAAGTTCGACGTGCTCGTGAGCACCACGATCATCGAGACCGGTCTCGACATCGCCAACGCGAACACGCTCATCATCGACCGCGCCGATAAGTACGGGCTGTCGCAGCTGCACCAGTTGCGCGGTCGGGTCGGGCGTGGTCGCGAGCGGGCTTACGCCTACTTCTTGTACGACGAACTCAAGCCACTGAGCGAGACCGCGCACGAGCGGCTGTCTACGATCGCCGCCAATAACGAGCTGGGCGCCGGGATGCAGATCGCGCTCAAGGATCTCGAGATCCGTGGCGCGGGCAACCTCCTCGGCGGGGAACAGTCGGGCCACATCGCGGGCGTCGGCTTTGACCTGTACCTGCGGATGATCGGCGAAGCGGTCAGCACCTTCCGTGGCGATGTCGCCGAGGGGCAGACGGAGCTGCGGCTCGAGCTGCCCGTCGACGCGCACATTCCGGAGGAGTACGTGGAGAGCGAGCGGCTGAGGCTGGAGGCCTATCAGAAACTCTCCACCGCGTCGGCGCCGACCGCGACCGACGACTCGATCGACCGTGTGCTCGAGGAACTCACCGACCGCTACGGCGAGCCGCCGGAGCAGGTCAGCAACCTGGTCGCGGTGTCGCGCCTGCGACGGATGGCCCAGAGGTCGGGTCTCAGCGAGGTTGTCGTGATGGGTGACAAGCTGCGGATCGCCCCGGCCGACCTGGCCGACTCGATCCAGGTGCGCCTGCAGCGGATGTACCCGGGCGCGCGGTACCACGCGGCTGCTGCCGCGGTTCTCGTGCCGCTGCCGCCCGAGCCCAGCGATACCGAGCTGGTGGCGTGGACCCACGACCTGCTCGTGGCAATCTTCGGCGCCGAGGTCGTGGCGCCGGCATGATGCCGGGTGCGCGCGCGGTCGCCGCGGCGCTCGCCGCGGCATCCGACCGCGAGGATGCCCGCAACCTCGCCCGTTTCTTCAAGACGGGCAAGGGCGAGTACGGTGCCGGCGACAAGTTCATCGGCGTGCGCGTGCCCGCGACCCGGGCCATCGCTAAGGGCTTCGTCGACCTGTCGCCCGGCGACCTCAACGACCTGCTCGACAGCGAGTTCCACGAGCACCGGTTCGCGGCACTCGTCATCCTCGTCGCGCAGTACAAGCGGGCCGACGCCGCCGAGCAGGAGCGCCTGAAATACTTCTACCTCGCGGCCATGCGCCGCGGCCGCATCAACAACTGGGACCTGGTCGACAGCTCGGCCGAGTACATCCTCGGCGAGTACCTCTACGACAAACCGCGCGACCTGCTCGAGCGCCTGGCCCGCAGCGGCATCGTCTGGGAGCGCCGCATTGCCGTGCTCTCCACTTTCGCCTTCATCAAGAAGGGTGACGCTTCGACGACCCTGCTGCTGGCCGAACGGATGCTCGGGGAACAGCACGACCTCATCCACAAGGCGGTCGGATGGATGCTTCGCGAAGTGGGTAAACGCGTCGACCGTGACCTGCTCGTGGCCTTCCTGCGGAAGCACGCCGCCGAGATGCCCCGGGTGATGCTCGCCTATGCCACCGAGCACCTCAGCCAGGCGGAGCGGGTCTACTTCCGGTCGCGGTAGCTGAGTTTCTCCTCTATCCATCCCCGTGCCTGTCTTGCCCGCGGCCCTCCGCCAGCCTCAGGCTCCTCCTTCCCACAGCCACTTCCCTCGTTCCGCGCATCCACTCCTCCACAGCCTCTTTTCGTCGCCGATCTTGTGGACAAAAAGCGCTTGTGAACAGCATTAAGTCGCCGCACTAATGTCGGTGGCTGCTGGTTCACTTCAGGTATGGAAACCCTTCTCGACCAGGTCGATGCGGACATCCGTGTTGAGTTCCGCATGGCCGAGGCGGAGTTCGCCCAGCGCGCCGCGTGGTGGGCCTCGGCCGAGGTGCACCGGGCGATCGAGGCGACTTTGCGCGAGGCGGCGGAGCATCCCGAGGTGTTCATCGATGCCGCGATGCTCCGCGGTGACACTGTCGAGTTCGCCCAGCGCGCGGCCGCGGCAGACCTCGCCGTTCGGCTGAACCTCGCCGAGTCGACGGTGCGCGCATACGGCGCCACCGCCACCCTGCTAAGGGAGCGCTTGCCGCGGTTGTGGGCGTGGTTCACCGAGGGTGAGGTCTCCACGCAGAATGCGCGCGCGGCATCCGACATCGTCATGGAATTGCCCGAGTCATCCTGGGCTGAGTTCGATCTCCGGCTGGAAGATGCGGCGCGCACTCTTGCTCCCGCCCGGTTCCGCGCCAAGGCGCGGGCCCTCCGCGAGAAGCTACACGCCGACACGCTAGAGCAGCGTCATACCGTGGCGAACGCCGAGCGAGGCGTGTGGTCGGAGCATGACCGTGACGGCATGGGGTGGCTGAACGCCCGACTCTCTTCCGAGAATCTCGCGCTTGCGACCGCGAACCTCGATCGCATGGCTTTCGACCTGTTCCGCGAGCAGGATGAAACGCGCACGATGGCTCAGCTGCGCGCCGACATCCTGGCCGACCTGCTGACCGGCGCGCGCACGGCCGGCGGCGCGGGCGTCACGGTCGCCCTCACGATCCCGGTCATGACGTTGCTCGGGCACTCGATCGAACCGGCGATGCTCGAAGGTGTCGGCCCCATCCCGTTCGACACGGCCCGGGAGCTGGCGGCCGGTGCGCCGTCGATCACGCGGCTCCTCACCCATCCGATCACCGGCACGGTGCTCGGCATGGATCCGAACCAGTACCGCTCATCCGCTGCGCTCAAGCGGTTCCTCGCTATGCGCGACGTCACCTGCGACTTCCCGGGGTGCGGCCGAAGGGCTGCCCATTGCGACCTCGACCACACCGAAGCCTGGGCAGAGGGCGGGCTAACGACCGCAGAGAACCTCAGTCATCGCTGCCGCAAGCACCACACCATGAAGCATCAAACCAAATGGCGGGTGGAACGCCCGCCGGGAGCGCAGCGGGCCGTGTGGACCAGCCCCACCGGCCACGAGCGCGAGGCGGATCCGCCGCCGTTTTAGTTGCTGACCGTCACACTCGAATGACGGCCGGCCCGCCGAGCCCGGCGAGCACCTCATAGTCGTCATCCCGCGTCACCACGGGTAGTCCGTGGGTCAGCGCAATGGCTGCGATCCACAGGTCGTTGACCGGAATGCGTCGCTTCACCTCGTGAAGCCGATAACGCAGGCGGGCCCACTCCCGCGCGGCGAGCTCATCGACGGGCAGCGGCTCGAGTGAGGAAATCGAGTCGAGGGTCGCCATGCGAAGCGCGCGCGTGTCTGTGTCCGCGGCGGCGTGAACGCCGGCGTGCAGTTCCGCGATGGTGATCACGCTGACGCGCAGCTCGTCGGGCAGGGCCGAACTCTCGAGCCCTCGACCGGATTCGAGGGCGATGAGCACGCTCGTGTCGAGCAGCCCTACCGTCATCGAATGGGGCCGAGTTCGTCGGTGGTTTCGCCCGCGAGGGTTACGAGGTCGGCGCGCAGCTGGGGGTCGGCCTGGCGCAGGGTGCGCAGGAACTCGGCGCGGGGCATGACCGCGCGCTTGCCCGTGCGGATGGGCACCAGGGTGGCGACCGGCACGCCGTTTGCGGTGATCGTCACGTCGTCGCCATCCCGCACCCGCTGGATCACATCGTTCGTGTGGTTGCGCAGTTCGCGCACGGGAATCATGGCCATGACGCTAGTGTAGCCGTGCGTAGCACTCTGTAGCGGTTAGTCGACCGGGGGACTGGCGGGCTCCGCTGGCGCAGGGGGAGGAGTGACGAGGCGGGCTGGCCGGTTCCCATCCACCCGATGCACCCCCATCACGGCAACCGGGATCAGCACGAGCGAGCGCAGGTCGAACAGCGCGTGCAGCACGATCGGCACAGCGATGCTGCCGCTGACGATGTGGGTCGCCATGAGCACTGCGCCCACCAGGGTGGTGCCGACAACACCCCACACTCCCTGGTACACATGCAGCGCCCCGAACAGCAGCACGCTGCCGAGAACCGCGGCGAGTGCACTGCCGGTGGCTCCGAAGATGACGGCGGGCAGGGCCAACCGGAACAGCAGTTCCTCCACAAACCCAGCGTTCACCGAGAGCAGGGCGCCGAGGCGCAGCTCCTGCCGGTTGCGGGGGAGCATGGCCTGGATGTCGCCGATCGAGGTCACTCCTTCGCCCTCCGCCCGGGCAACCCGCACCGCGACCAGGGTCAGCACGGCGAGCGCAATAAGAAGCACCGCCACCACCGCAATGGTGAGCTCCGGCGCGGCACGGATGTCGCTGAGCACCGGCCAGGCCTGCAGTTGCCGCAGGAGCGGGACGATGTGCGCGCCGCCGAGGAGAACCAGCACCAGCGACATCCCGCCGAAGGTCACGAACGATTCGCCCAGCCATTTGCGGAACATCGCCTGCCGACGTTTGGTGGCCCGGTAGCGCTTGAACCGCCGGTACTCAGTGCGGTCTTTGCGCACCGCGCGGATCGCGAGAAAGGCGAGCGTCGCCACTACGGCAAGCCCCAGCACCAGTGGGCTGGGCGGCCACGCGGGGTCGAGCATAAGTTCCATGCTCGCATGGGAATGCTCGGCGCCCACCTCGACTTGAATGTCAGAGTGACTTCTGACGTCGGCTTACGCTCCGAGCGCGGCCCCATCCTCCTCTCGCTCATGGTGACGACGGGCCTGGTGGCGATCGACGCGACGGTGCTGGCAACGGCCATCCCGACGATCGTGGGGGAGCTCGGCGATTTCGCTCTCTTCCCGTGGCTGTTCTCCATCTACCTGCTCGCCCAGGCGGTGACAACACCCATCTACGCGAAGCTCAGTGATCTGTTCGGGCGCAAGCCGATCATCCTGTTCGGTATCGCAGTGTTCCTGCTGGGCTCGATCCTGTGCGGCCTGGCGTGGAGCATGCCCGCGCTCATCGCCTTCCGTGCCATCCAGGGCCTGGGTGCCGGGGCCGTGCAGCCGATGTCGATCACGATCGTCGGCGACATCTACACGGTCGCGGAGCGCGCCCGCACGCAGGGTTACCTCGCGAGCGTCTGGGGCATCTCGTCGGTGGTCGGCCCGACGCTCGGCGGCCTCTTCTCGCAGCTCGACATCTGGCGTGGCGTATTCTTCATCAACATCCCGCTGTGCATCATTGCGGGCTGGATGCTCATCCGCCACTTCCACGAAAAGGTGGAGAAGCGTGACCACACCATCGACTACCTCGGTGCCGTGTTGCTCACCGCCTCGCTGAGCCTGCTGATCCTCGCGGTGCTGCAGGGTGGCCAGGCCTGGGCGTGGGACTCCCCGTGGTCGATCGGCGCGTTCTCCCTCGGTGGCGCGCTGTTGATCGCGTTCATCTTTGCCGAGCGCAGGGCCGTGGAGCCGATCCTGCCGCTGTGGGTGTTCTCGCGGCCGCTGCTGCTCACCACGACGCTCGTCGGTCTCGGCATCGGCACGGTGCTGATCGGCCTCACCTCCTACGTGCCCACCTACCTTGAGGGTTCGCTTGGCGTAATGCCGCTGGTCGCGGGGCTGGCGCTCGCCGCGCTGACGATCGGCTGGCCGATCACCGCGTCGTTCTCCGGGCGCTTCTACCTGCGCATCGGCTTCAAGAACACGGGCCTCATCGGCATCGCCCTGGTGATCGTGGGGGCGCTCGGCCTGGTGCTGTTCGCGTCAAACCCCAACGTCGCGCTCGTGGCGATCAGCTGCTTCATCATCGGCGCGGGCATGGGCCTCGTCGCCGTGCCGACCCTGATCGCGGCGCAGGCGAGCGTCGAGTGGAACGAGCGCGGCGTCGTCACCGGAACCAACATGTTCGCCCGCTCCATCGGCAGCGCCGTGGGCGTGGCAATCTTCGGCGCGATCGCCAACTCGATCTTCGGCCCGGGTGAGGCGGAGTCCCTCTCGCCCGCCACCATCGAGGCCGGCTCCACCGCGGTGTTCATCGGTGTGCTCATCGTCGCCGTCGGTTCGGCGATCGCCGTGCTGACGATGCCCGCCACCCCGGTGCATCCGGACGTGGTCGCAGCGCCCGAGCCCGCCTAGTCGTCGTCTGGCAGCCGCCACTCCTCAATAAACTCGGCAACCGTCTTCAGCTCAAGGTCGTCGAGCACCTGCTGCAGCAGGAACTCGGGCGACCCCAAATCAGCAGGCGTCCGGATGATCTCCGCCCCCGTATCCCGCCGATACACAACCAGGTCATGCGTCGCAGGCAGGTCACCCGTGAACATCGCCCCGACCGCTGTCAGCGCCACGCGCCGGGCCAGATCCCAGCCGCGCTCTTTGCGCTCGACAAGCTCCGCGTTGAGGTAGTTGATGGCGGGGTCCACGGGGTCCTTACTCCGTCACGGCGTGAAAATAGTCGTACAGCGCGGCGCTGACGGGCTGGTCAAAGCGCAAGTTCATCCGGACGACTGGGACAGGCTCCCCGGCTGATCCCGTCATGCTGGTTTGTTCGGCGTCAGAGGACCTTGCCAGGCCAAGGTAGTAGAAGTCGGAGCCTTCGGCATCGTCCTTCTTCACGAACACGTGCAGTTCCACCGAGTTTTCGATGATGGGCCGAACATCGGGACTCGCCGTGGTGCGCTTGCTCTTCGTGAACCAGAGGAAATTGTTCGGATCGACGAGCGCGTCTTCATAAGCGGTAGTTGCTGAGATCTCGCCGGACTTGTGAAGCGTGACAAAAATCGGGCAAGTGTGGGTAGCCGCATCGACGCGATACCCGTAGATCGTCGAGTACATGTTGCTGGACCAGTTAAGCAGGCGGCTTGCGTCCTTCCGCGAGTACTGGAGCCCTGGTGTGAACGGAGTCATCGCCGTGTACCGCTCGGCGATCAGGGCAATGCCCGCTTCGACGGCGTCATCGAGATGTCTGCGGAAGATGCTTGAGGATTCGTAGGCGTGCGCAAGCTCCGGGACCAGCTCAACTGTCTCGCCGGTCACGGCTGCAATGGGCCCTGGATACTTTGAACGCTCGGTCGTGGTGTTGAACTCCAGGGTGAGACTGCGGATTGCGCTCCGCACCGTGCCTTCGTCGGCTGCGGTACGTCCGCCGTAGAAAATCGCCGGGATTGCATCCAGACGAACGGACCCTAGGCTGAGTAGTTCGCGGAGGAGGATCAGTTCGTTGGCTCTCTTCGCGGTGAGCAGTTCACCTGAGACCAGTTTCAAATACCCAGACTCGTCCGGGGTCAGCCCACTGTTCGACTTAAAGAGGAAAGCAAGAAGCTCCGGGTAGTTGTCGCGCCTGGTCGCTAGTAAGACTGGGTCGACCGACTCGAATCGGAGAAAGTCCACCAGCATGGGTGTGCGCCCAACGCGACGCTGAACGGTCTCGATTGCGGACTTGAGGTTGTGATAGCTGTCTAGCCTGGCTTCGGCGAGCGATCTCAGCACTCGATCCTGCGCAATGCGATCGAAGCGAATGCTGGAAAGGCCCGCAAGCACTCCAACCTCTTCGGCGGCGATGAGGTTCTTGCGGAGAGACTCCTTGTTAAGCGACTCATCGCCAAACAACGCGATGGGGATCAGATAGTTGTTCGCGTAGTTGCCGATGAAGTCGATGACGACCAAGTACTCCTTGCCGGGGGACTTGCGCAGCCCTCGGCCCAGCTGTTGCACAAACACGATGCTTGATTGCGTCTGGCGGAGCATCACGACCTGATTCACGGAGGGGATGTCGACGCCCTCGTTGAAGATGTCGACAGTCAGCACATAGTCGAGGTCTCCCGCTTCAAGGAGTCCAACAGTCCGCTCGCGTTGCTCGATAGAGTCCGAGCCGGTCAGGGCCACAGTCCTGAGCTGCCGCCCGCGGAGAGTCCGAGCATTGAGTTGTCGCGAGAGTTCGTGCGCTTCCTCCTTACGACTGCAGAAGATGAGGCCGCGGGGCGCGATCCCGGACTGGGTATATAGGTCGAGAGCGTGCAAGACGTGCTCTACTCGATCCGCGTCCACCAATCGGGTCAGAGGCGTCAATTCTGACGTGCTTAGTCCGTCCTCAAAAGTGAGGTCCGCCACCCCGTAGTAGTGAAAGGGCGCCAACATGTCGAGTTCGAGCGCGCTCTTGAGACGAATCTCGTATGGCACGTTGTAGTCGAAGAGCTCGAATATGTTGACGTCGTCTGTGCGCTCTGGCGTAGCTGTCATCCCGAGCAAGAAAGCGGGCCTGAAGTGCGCCAGTACCTTGTCGAAGCTGGCAGCCCCTGCACGGTGGACTTCATCGACTATTAGGTAGTCGAAGTCCTTTGGATCGAATCCGTGGAGAACAGGGGTTTGAGACAGTGTCTGAATCGTCGCGAAGACGTATGGCCTGTCCTCCTGCCTGGTAGACCCAGCAAGCTTCCCGAAGTGCTCTTCGGGTAGATCAAGGACTCTTCGAAACTCGGCCATGGCGCGATCCAGGATCTGTTCCCGATGCGCGATGAAGAGCAGTCTCTTCGGTGCGGATGACCTGACTTCGAGAGCAGCGAGAATCGTCTTGCCGGTGCCCGTGGCAGAGATGATCAGCGCCCGGTCCTTACCTGAACCCTTTACTGCTGCAATCGCGGCGAGGGCGGCATCCTGCATTGTGTTTGGCAGGATCAGCTCCTCGGGAGCGGGTAGCGCGCTGGGCTCCGCGGGAGCGATTGGCCGGGTTCTGCGAGCCGGCGGTATATAACCCTCCGCATAGGCGTCGATCCAGGATTGAGTCAGAGGCACCGACTCCAGTAGCTGCTGATCGACGAGGCTAGTGAACTGCGCAAATAGATCGCTCGCAGGGGATGCCGACACCCGAAGATTCCACTCATGGTTGCGCGCGATCGCGGCGGCTGTCAGGTTGGAGCTCCCGAGGATGGCTGTAACACCATCGGTGCGTTGGAACACGTAGCCCTTGGGGTGAAACGCGGGGTCGGGGTGGAGGCGCACATCAATACCGAGCTGCCGCAGGTTTAGGAGTTCAGCGAAGGCATGAGGTGTGTTGAAGTTCAGGTAGTTGGAGGTGATGATTCTTCCGACACCTTGAAAATCGATGAGCTCTTGCTTGAGAAGGGCGATGGCTCGCGCTGATACGAATGCGACAGAGAACGTGAATGCGGATGCATGACGTAGCTCATGCCGCAGTGCCCGGAGCATCGAGTCCGTGTCTGAGTTGAGGATCAGATGCGGATGGTTTTCTCGCGGCGAATGGAGTGTGCGGTCGAGATAACCAAATCCGATGTCGCGACCGAAAGGTTCGAGCTGGCTAAGGTCAACGCCCACTGGTAGAGAATTTCCGCTGGATCAATTCAACGGCGGGTATATCTGCGGGAGCCCAGTCCAGGGAACCGAGGTCATCCGGGGCAAGCCACACGACGTCCGCGTGCTCGGAGAGCTCTGGCTCACCTTCGACTAGCTCGCAGTAGTAGGTGTCTAGAGTCACCACCGCGAAGTCATACTCGTGCGTCGTCGAGGTGACCGCATCACCAACAAGCACGGCGCATCGCAGCTCCTCGACGATCTCCCGATGAAGTGCTTCACGTGCCGTCTCGTCAGCCTCCACCTTGCCTCCCGGGAACTCCCAAAGGCCGGGCAGTGCGCCACTAGGGCCCCGTTGAGCACAGAGGATCGTTCCATCGCGAACGATCACTGCGCCGACGACACTGAGTTGCTTCTTCACGGAGCTCCTAAGTTCGGCTATGACGGCGGGGCCTGGGCGGCCCTCCCAAGCCTATTGGCGCGCACTGTCCCCACGACTGGGGCGCGCTTAGTCGAGCCGCGCTCAATAGCCTCGACTTATGTCACCCGATCTCGGTACGGCGTTCGCCTCGGCGGCCGGCGTCGGCCTCTTGCTTCTTGTTCTCGCCATCATTTTCGTGATCGCGATGGCCGCTCTCTGCCTGTGGATCCTTTACACCGTGATCTGGCGAGCCGTAGCGCGAGGACTCGAAGAGTTCCATCACCCCGACCCGCACCGCCGCCGCCGCGCAAGACGATCCCTGGGTTACGAGACTCCGGCCGCTCCTCCGACTCAATCGAAGGACTGGTCGCTCAACAGCTGATTGCTGCGAATCGACCGTGTGTGGCAGTACCTACCCCCGCACCCCCACCGCAAACGGCAGCACCCCGCTAGCCCCCGCACGACGCAGCACCCGCGCCGCTGAGACGAGAGTCCAGCGGCTGTCCGCGAGGTCGTCGACGAGAAGCACCGGCCCGTCGGGCAACTCGAACGGCACCGCAAACGCATCAAGCACCTGCGCCACCCGGAACGCACTGTTCCCACCCGGGCCGCCGGTCGGCGGATTCTCAAGGGAAAGGGCGCCGAGGTACGGCAACCGCCCCGCGCCCGCGAGCCCGCGCGCGACCGAGTCGATCAGCTGCGGCCGTGACCGCGACGGTACCGAGACGACGGCGACCGGGCGGTTCTCCCACGGCCAGTCGGCGAGCACGCGCACACAGGCCGCGAGCAATGCCGGCGAAGCCGGGGCATCCGGAGCAGTGGGGGCGAACAGGGTACGCAGGGTGTTGCCCCAGCCGAGGTCGGTGAGGCGGGCGAGGGCTCGGCCTTCGAGCATCCGTTCGCCCGCTGCAATGTTGCCGCGCACGAGCGCCGACCCGACCGGCCACTGCGCGCGGGGTTCGATCGGCACGCCCACCCGGTCGAGTGACGATGCGGCGGCAGCCGTGGCATCCTGCGCCACCTCGGTCGGGTACCAGGCTCCCGCACAGTTGTCGCAGCGACCGCACGGCACCGCGGTGTCGTCGTCGAGGGCACGCTGCAGGTAGGCCATGCGGCAGCCCGCCTCGCCGGCCGGCAGCGCCTCGTAGTCGAGCATGTGCTGCTGCTCCGCCTGGCGCGCGGCGGCGATGCGCTCGTAGCGTTCGGCGTCGTAGCTCCACGGCTCGCCCGTCGCCACCCAACCGCCGCGCACCTTGCGCACCGCGCCGTCGACATCCAGCACCTTCAGCAACAGCTCGAGGGGAGTGCGACGGATGTCGACGCGCGCCTCCAACGCGGGCGTCGACAGAGGGTCATCCCCGAGCTCAGCGATCACGGCCGACGCCCTCGCCTGCGACGGCATGCTCGCCGTCGCGAAGTACTGCCAGATCGCCTCATCCTCGGGGCCCGGCAGCAGCAGCACGTCGGCGTTGTCGGTCGCGCGACCCGCGCGCCCCACCTGCTGGTAGTACGCGACCGGCGAGCTCGGCGCCCCCAGGTGCAGCACGAAGCCCAGGTCGGGCTTATCGAAGCCCATGCCGAGCGCACTCGTCGCCACCAGCGCCTTCACCTCGTTGCGCTTCAGGCGCGCCTCCAGCCCCTCGCGCTCGCTCGGGTCGGTCTGGCCCGTGTATGCGCGCACGTCGTGGCCCGCCTCGCGCAGCAACCGCGCGGTGTCTTCGGCCGCCGACACCGTGAGCGCGTAGATGATGCCGCTGCCCGGCAGCGCTGCCAGGTTGGTGAGCAGCCAAGCCAGGCGAGCGGATGCATCGGGCAGCCGCAGCACGCCGAGCCGCAGCGACTTGCGCGCGAGCGGCCCGCGGATCGTCAGCGCTTGTGAAGTGGACTGGGCGCTGTGCAACTGCTCCTCCACATCGGCCACCACCCGGCTGTTCGCGGTCGCCGTCGTGGCGAGCACCGGAACCCCCTCGGGCAGCCCCGCAATGAGGTCGCGCAGCCGGCGGTAATCCGGGCGGAAGTCGTGGCCCCAGTCGCTGATGCAGTGGGCTTCATCGACCACGAGCATCCCGGCCCTGCGCACCAGTTCGGGCAGCTGGGTGTCGCGGAACGCCGGGTTGTTCAGCCGCTCCGGCGACACCAGCAGCACGTCGACCTCGTCGTTCGCCAAGGCCTGCTCGATCGCGGCCCACTCGTGCGGGTTCGTCGAGTTGATCGCCACGGCACGGACCCCGGCACGGGATGCCGCCGCAATCTGGTCACGCATCAGGGCGAGCAGGGGCGACACGAGGATCGTTGGCCCCGCCCCCGCCCGCCGCAGGAGCAGCGTCGCCACGAAGTACACCGCCGACTTGCCCCACCCCGTGCGCTGCACGACGAGGGCGCGAGCGTGGTCATCCACCAGCACGCTGATGGCCTCGAACTGGCCGTCGTGGAAGTCGGCGTCGGGCATCCCGGTCAGGCTGCGGAGAATCTGCCGGGCGGCATCGCGGGTGTCGGTCACCCCTCCAGCATGGGCCCTGCCACTGTCGTCTTATTCCAGCGTTGTCTCGTAGCGCTGCAGTTCAGCCTGTGCCTGCATCGCCAGCTCGCGGAACTCGTCGAGCGGGATCTGCTGCGGCTCGGCGGAGTGCAGGCAGAAGCTACCGATCGTGTCACCGCTCGACGATTGCAGCGGGTAACCCGCGTAGAACGGCATCTGCACCACCTCGATGAGCGGGTTGTCGGCGAAACGCGGGTCGAGCCGGGCGTCGGGCACGATCATCGGGCCGCCGTTCTGCGCCGTGTAGCGGCAGTACGACAGCTCGGTGGGGATGTGCGACGGCAGCACCTCCGTGTGCATCGCGTACCAGGTGCGGTCGCCGTTGAGCAGCGTAACGACGGCGAGCTCAACGCCGAACGTCTCCTGCGCGATCGCCGCGAGCCGCTGCAGCTCCTGCGAGCCGCCGGTGCTCGCGAGCTCGACCACGGCGGGGCCGCCCGACCAGTCCCAATGGCGGGCTTGCAGCTCGATCGACGCGTGCGGCACCGTGCGCTCCAGCAGCGGTTGGATGCCCTCCGCCACCGATTCCGCCCACAACCGGTACACCTCTGCCCCGCTAGCTGGATCGGCCTGAGGGGTCGAGAGCGGGAAGAACGAGACGTCGTCGAGAGTGGATGTCACGGCCGCCGTCACCCGGTCGAGCCTCCGCCGGTGACGATCCGCGATGCGACCCAGCGTGCGGTTATGGGCGGCCAGCGCGGTCACCTCCGGGATGCTGCCGACGGCGATCTCGGTGCCAGCGGGCATCCCGTCACGCAGCTTGCCGAGCAGGGTTCGCAGGCCCCGCTCCCACTCCCGCTCACTGGTCAGTCGCGCGGCGTCGCTCGTGCCGATGAGCACCACGGCGAGGTCGTAACCGTCGAGCGGCTGGTCGGCGAGCCAGGCGGTGGCGGAGGCCATGTTCATGGCCTCGGTTCCCACGTAGTCGATGTCGGCGGCCCGGTTCATCCGACGCTTGATGGCGCGGCTGAGCTGGCCGGGCAGCGCCGGTTGGTAGGTGAGAACCCCGTTGCCCTGGCACGGGCCGTTGCCGATGAGCAGGATGCACGCGGCATCGGGGTCGCCCGTGCGGATCGACGGTTCATCCCGCGGCTTCGGAATCTCGCCGCCCGAAAACAGGTGAAGCGCGTACCAGGCTCGCATGACCGCGCGGAACCGCTCATACATCGCCACCTTCGGCACCCCCTGCGGCTGACGCTACTGCGCGATGTGGCTGCCGTCCACCTCCACAATGGGGGCTTTGCGGTTCGTGTTGTCCATGTGCCACTGCCCCTTTCCTGGTCTACCTCCCTCTTCCTCCTACCTCCGCCCGCCCCACCTCTCCTCCACAGGAGCCCCTTCAACGGCTTATCCCAAGATTGCCGCCACCCTCTTGTTCGAACATATCTTCGATTGGGAGAATTGCTTCATGACCCTAACCGCAGCTCTCGACACGGCTTTCGAAGCCGCGATCGCTGCTGCCGCCGCCATCTCCACAGAGATCGCTGACTATCGGGTTCTGGATGACGCGGCTCTCCTCGAGCTCGCTCGTCTCTCGTCTATCGAGCGCCGTTTCGCCGACACCCACGCGGCACTGATCGCGGGGGAGCTCGCCCGCCGCTCCAGCCCGGAGCTCGGTTCGCAGGGTCTCGCCCAGCGCACCGGCCATCGCACTCCACAAGAACTGGTGCGGGTCTCGACCGGCTCCACGGCCCGCGAGGCGTCGAGCGCCATTCGCGTCGGTCAGGTGCTCGAAGACCAGAGCCCGTTGCCCGACCCCCACACCGGCGAGATTGCGCGCGCGGTCGAGCCGTGGCTCACTGCGGTCGGCGCCGCCGTGGCATCCGGAGCGATCGGCATCGCGGCCGCCGACGCCATCCGCACGGGCCTCGGGGCTCCAACGGCTTCGGTCAGTGCCCAGAGCCTCGCCGACGCTGCGGCCACCCTGTGCGAGAGCGCGCTGCTTGTCGATCCCGACCGCCTGTTCCGGCTTGCTCGGCAGGCCCGCGACTTGCTCGACGAGTCGGGCATCGCCGATCGTGAGCGCGAACGATACGAGCGCCGGTCCATCCGGCTCGCGAAACTGCCCGACGGCACGACCCGCATCGTCTGGGTGCTCGATTCTGAGTCCGCCGCGGTCGTCACCGAGCTCTACGACCGCGCCACGTCACCGCGCCGAGGCGGCCCCCGTTTCGTCGATGACGCCGCCGCCGAGCAGTCCCAGTCGATCGTCGACGACTCCCGCACGACCGAGCAGCTGGCCTCTGATGTCTTCGTGGAGCTCCTGCGCCTCGGCGCCGACACCGACAGCACCCAGCTCCTCGCCTCCGGCGCGCCCGTCGTTACGGTGCTTGTCCCCGCTGCCGACCTCGCTGAGCGCCGCGGCCATGGCTATCTCGCCGGCCAGCCCGACCCGGTGTCGATCGAAACGGTCGAACGGATGACCTGCTCAGGTTCCACGCAGCACCTCGCCTTCGACTCCTCGGGCCAGCCGCTCGACCTGGGCCGCGAGCAGCGTTTCTTCAGCCGCCGCCAGCGTCGCGCGCTCGCAGCGCGCGACGGTGGGTGCCGGTTCCCCGGGTGTGAGCGACCGGCGTCGTGGACGGAAGCCCATCACGTCCAGTTCTGGTCACGCGACAACGGCAATACCGACATCGTCGACGGAATCCTGCTCTGTCGCCACCATCACCTCCTCCTGCACAACAACCACTGGGAGATCAACTACGCCGCCAGCAGGTACTGGCTGATTCCGCCACCCGACATAGAGCCGGGCCGAACTCCGATAGAGATGCCCTCGAAGAGTCCGGCCTGGCACGCCCTAATGCGCGCTCCCGCCTGACTGGTCCCGCGCGGCACCGGTGCGAGACTTGTGCCCATGACATCCTCCCCTCCGCACCCGAAGCTCGACGAGCTGATCGCCGTACTCGAGCGACTGCGGGCGCCCGGCGGCTGCGCATGGGATCGCGAGCAGACTCACGAGTCCCTCGTCCAGTACCTCATCGAAGAGACCTACGAGCTCGTCGACGCAATCGAAGCCGGCGACGACGCTGAACTCATCGAGGAGCTCGGCGACGTCCTTTACCAGGTGGTCTTCCACTCCGATATCGCGGCCGAGGCCGGGCGCTTCACGCTCGAGGATGTCGCCGCCCACATGACCGCCAAAATGGTCGGCCGGCATCCCCACGTCTTCGGCGACACGACCGCCGACACGGCTGACGACGTCATGGCGGTCTGGGACGACCTCAAACAGGTCGAGAAACCGCACCGCACGAGCGTGCTCGACGGAATACCGCAGGGGATGCCCGCGCTCGCGCTCGCGGACAAACTCCTCGGTCGCGCGCACAAGGTGGGCCTGATCGATGCCACCCTCCCCGGCGCCGTCAACGTCACCGATGAAGACGAACTAGGCCCCCTGCTGCTCGCGATCGTCGCTTCAGCTAAAGCGAACGGGCTGGATTCCGAGCGCGCTCTTCGCACCGCACTGCGCGCGCTGCAGGCGGAGATCCGTGATCACGAAATCGAGACCGCGTCTGACGCGGGCGTCATCGGCACCAGCGCCGACTAGGCATCCCCGCGAGACACGGCGGCGCAGCACAACCCCTGGCGAGGCCGCGCAAGCCAGGCACTGCAACACAGGCGGGCGGGAGGGTGCCCCCTCCAACCCGAATGGAGGGGGCACCGGGACACGGCCGTCGCGTGATGAACATGCGACGAAGAACCGTGCCCATGAACCGGCAGGATTACCCGACCTACCGGTTCGTCAGGGGAGAAGCTACTCGAAAGTGCTGTCCCAGTCGTGGTGGCTCGCGCAGGTGGCGACGCGGGAGCCGCAGTAATTGTACCCCGATTGCCCAGAAAGTGGGGCACAAAAGTGGGGCGAGGATGGAACTCACGACAGAGGCCCAACACAGATATAGGCGCACGCAGACATAGGCACACACAGAGGCGCCCGACGCCGCTGGCACCATCCCCTATCCCTGGGAGATGGTGCCGAGCGGTGTTCGAGTGGACCCGGATCCCCCGATCCGGGCCACGACCCACGAGTGGCCCGAGCCACGCGTGAGCGATGCGAGATTTGCGGTTTTACCCCCCCCCGCATCTCTTCGTGCACCCAGCATGGCACATAACGATCGTTTTACCCAACATTCGTTATAAAAAACATCTGTTATGGCGTACATACGTTATGGTGCACGAATGGCCCGCCGCGCAGACTCGGAGAAGAAGCCAGCCCTTCTCGAGCGAATCATCGACCACCTCGTCGACAAGCCGCTGTCCGCACTGTCCTTCCGCACCCTCGCCGCGGCACTCGATGTCAGCACGTTCACGCTCGTCTACCACTTCGGAACCCGCTCCGAACTGGTCCGCGACATCATCTCGGCGATCGCCAATCGCCAGCGCGGTTTCTCCAACTTGTTGTCGTTGGATGACATCACGGTCGAGAGCTACCTCGCCCAGTTGCAGACCGGTTTTGAGCAGACGCTCGGCCCGCGCAATCGAGCGTTGCAGCGCCTCGAGTTCGAGGCCCAGATGCTGGAGTCCCTCGAAGACCAACAGGATGCGCTCACCCGCACCGTGCACGAGAACCTGCAAAACGGTGGACGGGCGGCCCTCGTGGCGCTCGGCCTCAGTGAGGAGGATGCCTCGATCGAGAGCCGCCTCCTGGTTGACACCTTCTACGGCATTCAGGTGGGCCTGGTTGTCAACGACGACATCCCGCGCGCGACCGAGGCGTTCCGGCGCGCGATGGAGCAACACCGCGACCGAATCCTCGCACTGCGGACATAGGGCGTCGGCCGCGAACGCACCCGACCGCGAATGCGAGTAACCGCCCGCGAATGCGCGCACCACCCCAAGCAGCCGGCGGCAATGCGAGCAGTGGGGGACACCCCGGCGGTCAACCCCGGCCGAGTCGGGCAGAATCGTGTCATGGCTTCCCCGGTTTCCCCTCCGCGCGGCATGCGCGACTTCCTGCCCGCCGATAAGGCCCAGCGCGAGCGGGTGCTCGGGGTTATCCGTGAGACCTACCGGGCTCACGGCTTCGACGAGATCGAGACCCCTGTCATGGAAGACAGCGCGCGGCTGCACGCCGGTCTCGGCGGCGACAACGAGAAGCTCGCGTTCGCGGTGATGAAGCGCGGCCTGACGACGGATGACCTGCGGGATGCCCCCGAACCGCTCGCCCTCGCCGACCTCGGCCTCCGTTTCGACCTCACCGTGCCCCTCGCGCGCTTCTATGCGAGCCACCGCGCGGAGTTGCCGAGTGTGTTCCGGGCCATCCAGATCGCACCGGTCTGGCGAGCGGAACGCCCACAGAAGGGCCGCTACCGCCAGTTCATGCAGTGCGACATCGACATCATCGGTGAGGCCGGCCCGCTCGCCGAGGTGGAGCTCATTGTCGCCACCGTCGCGACCCTGGGTGCCCTCGGCCTCGACGGTGCGACGATCCGCATCAACGACCGCCGCCTCCTGACGAGTTCGCTCACGGTGTTCGGCTTCCCCGCAGGCATCCACGACGCAGTGCTGGTCACGATTGACAAGCTCGACAAGATCGGCCCCACCGGCGTGATCGCCGAGCTGCGCGAACGGGGCTACCCCGCGGAACCCATCGACGCGCTCGAGCAGTTCTTCGCGAACCGGGTCGAGATCACCGAGCCCTTCGGCGAAGCATCCATCCTCGCCGCCCTGCCCGACGGCGTCGACCCGGTGGCCGTGGCTGAACTGGCCGCGCTCGGCGAGACGGTCATCGCCATCACGGGAACCCCCGTCGTGCAGTTCGACCCGTGGCTGGTGCGCGGAATGGGCTACTACACCGGCACCATCTTCGAGGTCGCCCACCCCACCCAGAGTTACTCACTCGGCGGCGGCGGTCGCTACGACGGCATGATCGGCCGCTTCCTCGGAACGGATGTCCCCGCCGCAGGTTTCTCGCTCGGTTTCGAACGGATCGTCGACCTCGTCGACCTCCCCGGCGGCACCACACGGGATGCCACGGCGCTCGTCCACGACGCCGATGTGCCCACCGCCCAGCTCGCCACACTGCAGGCGGAGCTCATCGCGAGCGGGTCACGCGTGCGGCTCGAGCGCAAACCCCGCAACCTCGCACCACTGCTCGAGCAGCTCGCGGCGGGCGGCTTCGACCGGGTCGCATTCGTCACTGCCGGGGTGACTTCGGTTGACGACCTCACCTTCCGCCTCTTGCGCTGAAGCTTCCGGTCTGCGTGGCCCGCAATGAGCCAGCCCTCACGCGGGCCAGCACTCCCTCACGGTGAGGTCGCGGAGGGGCCCGGGTCTAGAATTTAGGCGAAACCACCACCTAATTTTTCATTGGAGTACCCCATGGCCTTGATCGAAGCAGTAGGCGCCCGCGAAATTCTCGACTCCCGGGGTAACCCGACGATCGAGGTCGAGGTCCTGCTCGAGGATGGCGTCGTCGCCCGCGCCGCGGTTCCGTCCGGAGCATCGACCGGCGCATTCGAGGCGTACGAGCTGCGCGACGGCGACAAGGCCCGCTACGGCGGCAAGGGTGTGCTCAAGGCTGTCGACTCCGTGCTCGACGTGCTGGGCCCGGCCATCGAAGGTTTCGACGCTGCCGACCAGCGCCTCATCGACGCCGAACTGATCGCCCTCGACGGCACCGACAACAAGAGCAAGCTGGGTGCCAACGCGATCCTCGGGATTTCGCTCGCCGTCGCGAAGGCCGCTGCCGACTCCGCCGACCTGCCGCTGTTCCGTTACCTCGGCGGCCCGAACGCCCACACCCTGCCTGTGCCGATGATGAACATTATCAACGGTGGCGCACACGCCGACTCCGGCCTCGACATCCAGGAGTTCATGATCCTCCCGGTCGGCGCCGACAGCTTCGCCGAGGCCCTCCGCTGGGGCACCGAGGTTTACCACGCGCTCAAGGCCGAACTGAAGAAGGCCGGCCAGAACACCGCACTCGGCGACGAGGGTGGTTTCGCCCCCGACCTGCCCGGTGCCCGCGCCGCGCTCGACTTCATCGTCGACGCGATCGCTTCCGCCGGCTTCACCCCCGGCAAAGACTTCGCACTGGGACTGGATGTCGCGGCGACCGAGTTCTTCGACAACAACGTCTACTCGTTCGAGAAGCAGACCCTGTCGGGCGAGCAGCTGAGCGAGTTCTTCGTCGGGCTCGTCAACGACTACCCGCTGGCCACCATCGAAGACCCGCTGTCTGAAGACGACTGGGCCGGCTACACCCACCTCACGAGCGTGCTCGGCGACAAGGTGCAGCTCGTCGGTGACGACCTGTTCGTGACCAACCCGACCCGCCTGGCTCGCGGTATTGATGAGAAGGCCGCGAACGCGATCC
Source organism: Rhodoglobus sp. (assembly GCA_044340535.1). Taxonomy (GTDB): domain Bacteria; phylum Actinomycetota; class Actinomycetes; order Actinomycetales; family Microbacteriaceae; genus Rhodoglobus. Next base: position 5,945 of record JBIITJ010000030.1, on the reverse strand, counting down.
TCGTGAAGGTCAACCAGATCGGCACCCTGACCGAGACGCTGGATGCCGTGTCCCTCGCCCAGCGCGCCGGCTACAAGGCGATCATCTCGCACCGCTCGGGTGAGACCGAAGACACCACGATCGCCGACCTGGCCGTTGCCACCGATTCCGGCCAGATCAAGACCGGTGCCCCGGCCCGCTCCGACCGCGTTGCCAAGTACAACCAGCTGCTGCGCATCGAGGAGGAGCTCGGCGACGCCGCGGTGTACGCCGGTCGCTCGGCATTCCCGCGCTTCACGGCGTAGCGGTACCGCGCAGCATCCTGGGCAGCTCCCGCTGATCGAGCCTGTCGAGTCCTCACGCGAGGCCTCGGCAGGCCCGATCGTTTAAGCTCTACCTCATGGCTCGGCGCGGTACGACACAGGTGGCGGTCACGCTCCCCGAGGAGTCCGCGCCCGAGCACTGGCTGCGCACCATCCGCTTTTCGGGCTTCACGTTCCTGATGCTCGGCCTCGTGGTTCTCGCGGTCATCGTGCTGGCCCCGAACCTGCGCATCCTCATCGAGCAGCGCCAGCAGATCGCCGCCATGCAGGCCACCGTCGATGCCGCCGAGCAGTCGGTTGAGGAGCTGAACGAGGATGTCGCCCGCTGGAGTGACCCCGCCTACATCGAGTCGCAGGCCCGCGAGCGCCTGTACTACGTCTTCCCGGGTGACGTGAGTTACCTGGTCATCGGCGACGATGCCGCGGTGACCGACAGTGACGGCATCCAGATCAGCGACCAGATCCAGACCACCCAGGTGGACTGGCTGCGCACCCTGCTGTCGTCGGTCTACACCGCCGGGCTGACGGATGCTCCCGCCAGCGAACTCGTCGCGCCCGTGGTGGGGGGCACCCAGTGACGAGACCACCGTTCGAGCCGCCGACCGCGGAGGACATCCGCATCGTCTCCCGGCAGCTGGGCCGCCCCGCGCGCGACGTGGTGGGGATCGCGGCGCGCTGTCGCTGTGGCGCGCCCACCGTGGTGTCGACGCGGCCGCGGCTGGGCGACGGCACCCCGTTCCCGACGTTCTACTACCTGACCCACCCGGCGGCGACCGCTGCCGTCTCGACGCTCGAGGCGCAGGGCCAAATGCCGGGTCTGGCCGCCCTGCTCGTCGACGAGGTCGCGACGGCCTACCGGGCTGCGCACGAACAGTACATCGCCGACCGGGAGAGCATCGCGGTGGTGGAGGAAGTCTCGGGCATCTCTGCCGGCGGCATGCCCGAGCGCGTCAAGTGCCTGCACGCGCTCGTCGGGCACGCGCTCGCGGCCGGCCCCGGGGTGAACCCGATCGGCGATATCGCCCTCGAGCGCGCCGCGTGGAGCCCCGAGGTGTGCGAGTGCGCCGACTACAGCGAGCAGGTGACGGCATGAAGCGCCCTGCGTTCGCCGTGGTTCTCGCGGTCGCCGTCTCCGTCGTGTTCGGCGGGGGAGTGGCCCACGCCGACCCCGTCCGCGACGCGGAGTACTGGCTCGACGAGTACGGTATCCGCGCCGCCTGGAACACGACCCGCGGCGCCGGGGTGACAATCGCCGTGATCGACACCGGGGTCGACGGCAGCGTTCCCGACCTGCGCGGCGCGGTCGTCGGCGGCGCGGACTTCTCGGGCCTCGGCTCGGCCGACGGGCAGACTCCCGTGGGCTCCGGCAACGACGAGCACGGCACCATGGTCGCGTCCCTCGCCGCCGGGCGGGGTACCGGCGACGACTCCGGAGTGATCGGTTCGGCGCCGGCGGCATCCATCCTGGCGATCTCGATTGGTTTCGGCGAAGGGTCGGCGAATTCAGACGACCAGGTCGCCGCCGCCGTCCGTTTCGCCGTCGATAACGGTGCTGACGTCATCAACATGTCGCTGACCCGCAACACCCTCGAGTGGCCGGTCAGCTGGGATGACGCCTTCCTCTACGCGATGGACAACGATGTCGTCGTCGTCGCGGCTGCGGGCAACCGGGGCAGCGGCACCACGACGGTCGGCGCCCCCGCCACCATGCCCGGCGTGCTCACGGTGGCCGGTGTCGATGCCGCAGGCGAAGCCAGTTTCGACGCCTCGTCGCAGGGCACCACGATCGGGGTCGCCGCCCCCAGCGAAGACCTCGTCGGGGTGACACCCGGTGGCGACTACGTCACCTGGAGCGGTACGAGCGGCGCGACCCCCATCGTCGCGGGCATCGTCGCGCTGGTGCGCGCCGCCTACCCCAGCCTCGACGCGGCCAACGTCATCAACCGGATCACTGCCACGGCCCGCGACGCGGGGACGACCGGCACCGACCCCATTTACGGCTTCGGACTGGTGGATGCCCGTGCCGCCGTCACCGCGAACGTGCCGTCCGTCTCGGCCAACCCGATGGGCAGCCTGCGGGAGTGGATCACCGTCTACCGCCGGGCCGAATCGACGGCGGTGCCCGTCCCCATTCCCACGAGCACGCCAAGCACCGCACCCGAGATCGCCGCGCCCGCGAGTCCGCTCGGCACGCTCCTGCCGACCGTCAACCAGCTGCGCAACGTGGGGATCCCCGTCGCCGTGGTGCTGCTGTTCACCGCGCTGTTCGTGTGGCTTGCGGTGATCGTCATCCGTCGTTTTAACCGGATGCGCCGAAGAGAGTAGATTGGTGGCTTACTTCCGCCTACTTCCGCCTTTTCCTGGAGACCACCACTCGTGCCCAAAATCCTGATCGTTGGCGGCGGCTACGCCGGCTTCTACACCGCTCGCAAGCTTGAGAAATGGTTGGGCCGGGGTGAGGCAGAGGTCACCATGGTTGACCCGCTGCCGTACATGACCTACCAGCCGTTCCTGCCCGAGGTGGCCGCCGGATCCATCGACCCGCGTCACGCGGTCGTCATGCACCGCCGCCACCTCAAGAAGACCCGCATCGTGACGGCGAAGGTCACCCACGTCGACCACGCCAGCAAGACGGCGACCATCACCCCCGTGCTCGGCGAGCCGTGGCAGGAGACCTACGACATCGTCGTGATGACGGCCGGCGCGGTCAGCCGCACGTTCCCGATCCCGGGTGTCGCTGACGAAGCGATCGGCATGAAGACCATCGAGGAGGCGGTTGCCGTGCGCGACCGCATCCTGACCAACTTCGACAAGGCCGCGAACCTGCCGGCCGGGCCCGAGCGCGACCGCCTCCTCACCTTCGTGGTGGTCGGTGGCGGCTTCGCCGGCATTGAGGCTTTCGCCGAGATGCGCAGCCTCGCCTCCTCGCTGCTGCCGAAGTACCCGAACCTGTCGTTCGACGACACCCACTTCCACCTCATCGAGGCGATGGGCCGCATCATGCCCGAGGTGTCGCTCAAGACCAGCCTCTGGGTGATCAAGAGCCTCGCCCAGCGCGGTGCGCAGATCCACCTCGACACCCAGCTGTCGTCGGCGACCGGTGGCGTGATCGAACTGTCGACCGGTGAGTCGTTCGAGTCAGACACCATCGTCTGGACGGCCGGCGTCATGGCCAACCCGATGATCCGCAACACCGACCTGCCGATCGAGGAGCGCGGCCGTCTTCGTGCCCGCGCCGACCTGCGCATCATCAACGACGACGGTCCCATCGCCGACGCGTGGACCGCGGGTGACGTAGCTGCGGTTCCGGATCTCACGGGCAAGGGTGTCGGCGGATTCTGCGTGCCGAACGCCCAGCACGCCGTGCGCCAGGCCAAGCTCCTGGCGAAGAACATCGTCGCTGACCTCCGCGGTGAAGCGACCAAGGACTACTTCCACAAGAACGCGGGTGCCGTTGCCGGCCTCGGCCTCTACAACGGCGTGTTCCAGTCTGGAAACTTCGCCGTCCGGGGCCTCATCGCCTGGTTCATGCACCGTGGATACCACGGGCTCGCGATGCCGATGTGGGAGCGCAAGATCCGCGTCTTCGGCAACTGGATCATCAACTTCTTCGTCGGTCGCGACATCGCCTCGCTCGAGGCCATGGCCACCCCGCGTCGCGCGTTCGAGGAGTTCGCGTCGCGCCCGAAGCCGGCCGCGGGCCACGAGGCACCCGCCGGTGCCCCGGTTCCCGTCGGTGGCGACCCGGTCAAGAAGTAGCAGACCCACAATCACGACGAGCGCGGCCCGCATCGGTGGGCTGCGCTTTGTCGTTCTTGCCGTGCCCTGCAAAGCTAGGCTGTGGGTCGCGCCCCGGTAGCCCAATTGGCAGAGGCAGACGACTTAAAATCGTCCAAGTCAGGGTTCGAGTCCCTGCCGGGGCACAGGCTGGACTGACACCGGTCCCGACCTGGCCGCTCTACCCCACCGCCGCGAGGATCGCCTCCGTGAGCTCTCGCGGCTTCGTGAACTGCGGCCAGTGCCCGGTCGGTAGATCGACCAACTCCACCGAGGAGATGCGCCCGAGCTCGGCAACATAGGGATGCCCCTGCGCCATCCAGTCCCGCAGCATGCCGCTCGAGAACTCGCAGGCGATCAGCGTCACCGGCACCTCGTAGCGACGCGGGTCGCTGAGTACCTGTTTGTCGACCGCCACCCCCAGCGGCTGGGGGATGGCACGAGCACGGAAGCGCTCGCGCAACGTCTCATCGAGGTCCACGAGGTCTTCATCGTCGAACACCGACCAATCCGGCAGCGGAATCTCGCCGTCGACGACCGGCAGCTCGTCGTTGATCCAGTCGCCGTCACCCAGTGGACCGCTGTCGACGTAAACGACCCGCACGATGGCATCCGGACGGGCATCCGCCACCGCATGCGCGATCGCGCCGCCGCCGCTGTGCCCGACGAGCACGACCCGGGCGCCCAATGAATCGACGAGCGAGATGACGGCGTCAACGTGGTCACGCAGGCCGATGCCGCTGCGCTCGGCATCGAGCGACTCGAGCCTCGGAAGGGTGACGGGATGCACGGTGTGCCCCGCATCACGCAGGCCGGGAGCCACCGAATCCCACGAGGACGCGTCGAGCCAGAAGCCGGGGATGAGCACGATATCCATGACGACAGGCTAGGGAACACTGCCGACAGTGGAGAGGCAACAACTCCCGCGGGGATGTCGGCGGGGAAATGTTAGAATGTCCTAATGGCTAAGTCGGGACCAGGGTGTATCTCTCCCCAGCCGAGCTACCGAGCCAGTTGACCTCTCCGCCCCGAACGTGAACCGTTGCGCGCGAAGAAAATGCCGAGCATGAGAGAAATGACACAGCTATGAAGATCGAAATCGGCGAGACCCTCGTTTACCCGCACCACGGGGCCGTGACCATCGAAGACCTGACGACCCGCTCCGTGAAGGGGGTCGACACGAGGTTCATGACCCTCCGCGTGCACACGAGCGAGCTGACCATCCAGCTGCCGGTCGACAACGTCGAGCTGGTCGGGGTGCGCGACGTCATCGACGAGGCCGGCGTGAAGGCCGTCTACGAGGTACTGACCAACGAGTTCACCGAGGAGCCCGGCAACTGGTCACGTCGCTACAAGGCCAACCAGGAGAAGATGGCCAGTGGCAGTGTTTACCGCGTCAGCGAGGTCGTGCGCGACCTGTGGCGCCGCGACCAGAGCAAGGGTGTTTCGGCAGGTGAGAAGCGCATGCTCGAGAAGGCCCGGCAGATCCTTGTGTCTGAGCTTGCGCTGGCCCAGTCGATCACCGATGAGGAAGCCAGTGTGCTTCTGCTCGAGGTGCTCCGCGACGTCCCGATCGACGAGCCCGCAACCGTCTAGCGGCACGTCGTCTAGCGACACATCCAGCGCAGCTAACGCACCTCGCGGCCCGGGGCGACAGCCTGGGGCTCGACAAGGGTGATCCAGGCCCAGACGGCGGTCGCGATCGCCGCGAACGTCAGGCATGCCCCGATCGCCCAGGCGAGCGGGAAGCTCGGCGAACTGGCGACCACCAGCGCGCCCATGCTGGCCGACACGAAAGTCAGCCCCACCCACGTCAGCGGCGACCACCGGAACAGTTGGCGACCGGGCATCGCCCCCACGGGCAGC
>JBIITJ010000090.1:0-6769 GCA_044340535.1 Rhodoglobus sp. | reverse complement strand
CTGCTCACCGGAGGCGTTCATGAAGGGCACGAGCGAGACGTGCACGAAGAACACGTTCTTGCGGCCGAGCTCATGGCGCACCTGGCGGGCCGACTCGATGAAGGGCTGGCTCTCGATGTCGCCCACCGTGCCACCGATCTCGGTGATGATAACGTCGGGGGCCGGGTCGCCGTTCTCAGGGGGGATCGCCTGCAGGCGCATCCGGCGCTTGATCTCGTCGGTGATGTGCGGGATGACCTGCACCGTGTCACCCAAATACTCACCGCGACGCTCCCGCGCGATCACGGTGGAGTAGATCTGGCCCGTGGTGACGTTGGCGGCCTGGTCGAGGTTGATGTCGAGGAAACGCTCGTAGTGGCCGATGTCGAGGTCGGTTTCGGCCCCGTCATCGGTGACGAAGACTTCGCCGTGCTGGAACGGGTTCATCGTGCCCGGGTCGACGTTCAGGTAAGGGTCGAGCTTCTGCATGACCACACGAAGGCCGCGGGCGGTGAGAAGGTTGCCGAGGCTGGCGGCCGTGAGGCCTTTGCCGAGCGAGGAGACAACTCCACCGGTAACGAATATGTGCTTGGTTACGTGCCGCTGAGTTTTATCCACCACGGGGTTTCATCCTATGCCCCTCCCGACCTCCCCCGCTGAGACTCGCGGTGCGCCGTGAGCGGAATCGGGTCAGGCGCCGTGCGCCATCTCGAGCAGCTCCCGCGCGTGCGCGAGCCCGCTCTCAGAGTCGGAGAGCCCGGAGAGCAGGCGCGCCATCTCGACGATGCGCTGCTCACCGTGGAGCTGTTCCACGCTGCTCGCGGTGACGTAGCCGTTGTCATCCTTCAGCACCCGCAGGTGGTTGGTGGCGAAGGCCGCGACCTGGGCGAGGTGGGTGACCACGATGACCTGGGCACTGCGGCTCAGCTGCGCCAGTCGGCGGCCGATTTCGATGGCGCTTGCACCGCCGACCCCCGCGTCAACCTCGTCGAAGATGAAGGTGGGCACGGGGTCGTTCGCGGCGATGACCACCTCGATCGCGAGCATCACGCGTGAGAGCTCACCGCCGGATGCGCCCTTGGTCAACGGCAACGGTTCTGAGCCGGCGTGCGGCTGCAGCAGGATCGAGACCTGGTCTTTGCCGCTCGTCGAGTACTCGGGGCGGTCGAGTACCTCGACGACGAGGCGCGCGCTCGGCATGGCAAGGGCCGCCAGCTCACCGGTGACCCCTGCGCCCAAGCGCTCGGCCGCGGCCCGGCGCACCGAACTGAGTTGCTCTGCCAGTGCGATGACCTGCTCACGGTCGGCATCCACCTGCGCGCGGAGCGCCTCGATGCGGTCGGCGTCGGTGTCGAGCTCGAGAAGGCGGCTACTGCCGCTCTCGAGGTAGTCGATCACGGCGTCGAGGTCGGTGCCGTACTTGCGGATGAGATGACTGAGCTGTGCGCGGCGATCCTGCACAATCTCGAGCTCCCGGCCGCCATCGGTGTCGAGGTCGCTCAGGTAGCTCGACAGCTGCGCGGAGATATCGGTCACCATGATCGTGACACCCTGCAGTGCTTCCACGATCGAGGGCAGCGCGGCGTCGTGCTCGGCGACCTTCTCGAGTGACCGGCGCGCACCGTCGAGCAACGCGAGCACATCGGTGCCGTCATCGGAGGCTTGTGCAGAAATGAGCTCGTGGGCCTGGCTTGCCGCCAGGCGCAGGTCTTCGAGGTTGGTGAGCCTGCTGGCCCGCTCCCCCAGTTCGACGTCCTCGCCGCGCTGCGGTGCCACCTGCTCGATCTCGGCCATCGCGGTGCGCAGTTCTTCGGCCTCACGCGAGCGGCGATCCTGCTCGGCGACGAGCACATCGAGTTCGCCCTGGACGGACTGCCAGCGCCGGTACACCTCCTGGTAGTCGCCCAACACTCGCGCAAGCTCCGCGCCCGCGAACCGGTCGAGGGCTTCACGCTGGGCCGTGGCCGAGCGCAGTCGCACCTGCTCGGACTGCCCGTGCACGACAACCAGCTGCTGCCCGAGTTCGTTCAGCACGCCCACCGGGGTGGTGCGCCCGCCGATGATGGCGCGGCTACGTCCCTCGGTCGACACCGCACGAGCCAGGATCAGCTCGGGACCGTCGAGATCGCCCCCCGCGTCGCGCGCCCGCTCAGCGACCGCGCCTGCCGGGTCGACAATCCAGCGGCCCTCGACGACCGCCTGGCTGCTTCCCGAACGGATGACGGATGAATCTGACCGCTCACCCAACAGCAGGCTCAGTGCCGTCACCACCATGGTCTTGCCCGCGCCGGTCTCGCCCGTGATGGCGGTGAACCCGGGCCCGAGCGGAAGACGGGCGTCGCCAATCACGCCGAGCGAGCGAATCCAAATCTCTTCGATCACCGGGCATCCTCCGGGCCGACGGGCCCGCGCCAGCCGTGCACGGGCAGGTTGAACTTGTTGACGAGGCGGTCGGTGAACGGCCCGTGCGACAACCGCGCCAAGCGCACCGGCGTCGGCGAGCGGCGCACCACAACGCGTGCCCCGCGCGGAAGGTCCCGGGTGCGGCGACCGTCGCACCACAGCACCCCGGTGCCCTGCGTGCGGTCGAGCACCTCGACGGCGAGGGCTGAGTCAGGGCCGACCACCAGGGGCCGGGCAAACAGGGCGTGCGGGCTGAGGGGTACCAGCAGCAGGGCATCCAGGCTCGGCCACACCACCGGGCCGCCCGCAGAGAAGGCGTACGCCGTCGAACCGGTGGGCGTCGACATCACGACCCCGTCGCAGCCGAAGGATGACAGCGGCCGCCCGTCGATCTCGATGACGACTTCGAGCATCCGCTCCCGGCTGGCTTTCTCGACGGTCGCCTCGTTGAGCGCCCAGGTCTCGTAGACCACCTGGGCGTCGAGCTTGACGCGAACGCTGAGCGTCATGCGCTCCTCGACGAGGTAGTCGCGGGCCAGGGCGCGCGTGACGGTGGCGGCCAGGTCTTCGCGCTCGCTCTCGGCGAGGAAGCCGACGTGCCCCAGGTTCACACCCAGCAACGGCGCGCTGCAGCCACGAACGAGTTCTGCGGCCCGCAGGATGGTGCCGTCGCCGCCGAGCACGATGACGAGCTCGAGGTCGGTTATCTGCACAGTCTCACCGAGTAACGCGGTGGGGACGAGGTCGGGTGCTGCCGCCATGATCTCGGCGTGCTCGTCGCCCGAGAGCACCGGGGTGAGCCCGTCGGCGATCAACTGGCGGCACAACTCGATCGCCGCTTCGAGCGATTCCAGCCGACCGGTGTGCGCCACGACAAGGATGTGCCGGTCAGATGTCACGGTCGTGGCCCTCCATCAAATCGGCGTCGTTGTCGCGGGTCATGCGATAGCAGAAACCCGCTGTGTCCATTCTGTCGGATTCGACCCGGCAGCGACGCTCAGCCAGACCAGGTACTCACGATTGCCAGCACCTCCGGCGATTGGGGAGGGCAGGATGCCCGCTGTCGGCAGCCCCACGTCCCACGCGGACCAGAGCACCGTCATGATGGCCTCGTCGCGCAGCGCGGCATCCCGGACAATTCCTTCCCGGATGCCCGTGCGCCCGACCTCGAACTGCGGCTTGACCAGCAGCACGTAGTCGGCGCCGAGCCCCACCGTGGCCACCAGTGCCGGCAGCACCGTCGTCAGGGAGATGAACGACAGGTCGGCCACGACCAGGTCGGGAGTCTGGGCGATACCGCTCTCGGTCGCGAGGGCCGCGGCCGTCAGGTAGCGGGCGTTCGATCCCTCGATGACCGTCACCCGCGGATCGGAGCGGATGTTCGGCGACAGCTGCCCGTGCCCCACATCGGTCGCGATCACCCGGTCGGCTCCGCGCTCGAGCAGCACCTGGGTGAAGCCGCCGGTCGAGGCGCCCACATCGATCGCGAGCCGGCCCGCCGGGTCGACCCCGAAACCGTCGAGTGCGGCGATGAGCTTGTGCGCCGCGCGGCTCACGTAGTGGTCGAGCCGGGCGACCTCGATCGCCTGCTGCTCCCCCACCGGGAACGATGCCTTCACGACGGGGGCACCGTCGACGGTGACCAACCCATCGGCGATCAGTTTGGCCGCGTGGGTGCGCGAGCGGGCGAGCCCGCGTGAGGCCAGGGCGGAGTCGAGGCGCTCAGGCATGCGGTGCCGGCGAGTCCCCGCCCTCGAGCCGGTGCTGGAGCTGTTCGTGCAGCTGGGTGAACGCCGCAGCCCTCGACTCGAGCGGCTGGTCTTCGATCACCTTGAGGCGCGAGAGCAGGGCATCCGTCTCGGCGGGGCCGCCTTCGGTGTCATTCACTCCTGCATCACTCACCCTCACGAATATAGTTCGGCGGGCACGTCGAGCGCGTAGATCGCGAGCCCCGAGTTCCAGATCGCGGCGGCACCGGCGCGCAGCAGGTCGATGCCTTCGCCGGAGTCGACACCCAGCACGGTGCCGGTGCGCCGCACGGTCGCCTCCCCCACGCTCGTCAGCGTTGCGCCATCGACCTCCGTGACCACCGTCGCCGGGTATGGCTCAAGCAGCCCGCGCAGGTCGTCGACGATGTATGTCGGGCGCTCCTTGGGGGCGGCGGCGAGCACCTGCTTGGCCTGGTCGATTCCGGTGAGCACGAGCACCGACTCGATGCCAGCGCGATTGGCGCCGAGAATGTCGGTGTCGAGCCGGTCGCCGATCATGAGGGCACGGGATGCACCGAATCGCGTCATCGCCTCGGTGAAGATCGCCACCTCGGGCTTGCCCGCCACGATCGGAAGGCGACCGACGGCGGTGTGCACCGCGGAGACGAGGGTGCCGTTGCCGGGCGCGGTGCCGCGCGCCTGCGGGATCGTCCAGTCGGTGTTGGTCGCGATCCACGGCAGGTCGCCCGTCGTTCCCTCACCGTTCAGCGCGAACGCGGCCTCCGCCAGGTGCACCCACCCGACCTCGGGAGCGAAGCCCTGGATGACCGCTGCCGGGTCATCGAGCGCCGAGCGCGTGACGATGTAGCCCGCCTTGGTCACCTCGTCGACAAGCCCGTCGCCACCGACGACGAGGATCGTCGAGCCCCACGGCGCAAGCTCCTTGAGCAGGGTCACCGCCGCCTGGGGTGATGTCACCACATCTTCTGGCGCGACCTGCAGGCCCAGTTGGGTGAGGTGGGCTGCGACCGAAGCGTCGGTACGCGAGGCGTTGTTGGTGATGTAGGCCACGCGCGTTGACGCCGCGACCGCGTTTATGCTCTCCACGGCATATGGGATGGCGTTGGGGCCGCGGTAGACGACGCCGTCAAGATCGGCGAGCACAAGGTCGACGCCGGCGAGCAGGTCGGTTCCGGCCACGGGCTCAGTCATCGGACTCGCGCCCCTCCAGAATTGAAGGACCGTCCTTCAATTCTGGAGCGTCGGGAACCACTGCACCGGGGATCGCGTCATCGGTCGGCTCGGCGGGGTCACTCTCGGGGAGTTCGAACTCCTCCTCCACGACCTCGATCGTGTCGTCATCATCGCCGTCAAGTGCGGCCGCGGCGATTTCGGCGCGCGCGTACCATTGCTCTGCCTCCTCGGTGCGACCCAGCTCCTCGAGCACTGTGGCGTAGGCGTCAAACAACCCGGGGCTGTACGAGAACGCCGTGGCGGCGTCCAGCTGCGGGATCTGCAGTTCGTTGAGCGCGGCGTCGGCGTTGCCGAGGTCGAGTCGCGCGCCCGACATCGCGATCGCGAGTTCGACCTGTACTGGCACGGGCAGTGACGACCGCGGCACGGAACGCCCGAGTTCGAGGGCCTTCTCCGGTCGGCCCAGCCCACGCTCACTGTCGACCATCATGGGCAACTGGTCGTCACGGCCGGTGATCCGGCGGTAGGTACGCAGTTCGCGCAAGGCGAGAGCATAATCCTCGATCGCGTACGCGGTGATCGCGAGGGTTTCCCGAACCACGCCGATACGACCGGCACGACGAGCCGCAGAGATCGCGTGCTGGTGCGCCAGCTCGGGATCTGACTCGATCAGCCGTGCAGCCATCACCAGGTGCTTCGCGACACCCTCGGCGTTCTCCTTGCTGAGGGTCTTCAACTCGTTCAGGGCAACCCGGTCGAGCTGCTTCGGGGTGACGTCCTCGGGAATCTCCGGCGCCTCGTGGTAGGCCCGCACGGAACGGATGCCGAAGGGGTCGCGGTCTTCCGGGGTTTCCCGCTCACGGGCATCCCGATCGCCGCGGGCCGGGGCACCGCCCTTCGTCCACAACCGCTTCTCGTCGGGCTTGTCGCCTGCCCGCTTCCACGGCGGCTTGCCGTCGGAAGGGCGCTCCCCACGAGCCGGACGCTCGGTGCGCGCAGGACCGTCAGGGCGCGCTGGACGGTCGGGGCGGGCTGAACGGTCGGTGCGCGCAGGGCCGTCCTTCTTCCAGGCGGGCTTACCGTCGGCGGGCTTGCCCCGGGCCGGCGCACCGTCAGTCGGCTTGCCTCGCGATGGACGACCTTCGCTGGGTCGCCCCGCGCCCGGGCGGCCACCCGTGGGGCGTCCACCGGCGCGACCGCCCGACGGACGTTCTCCGTGGGGTCGATTGTCGTTGCCTGGTGAATCGCTCATCGGGATCTCCTGTTGATGCTGCTTGCGTAACGCTGGTGGACCTTAACGCAAAATGGCCACCCACCAGCACTTTTCAGCGCTGGGGGTGGCCATCTTACAAAGAAGTCCGGCGGTGTCCTACTCTCCCACAAGGTCCCCCTTGCAGTACCATCGGCGCAGAGAGTCTTAGCTTCCGGGTTCGGAATGTAACCGGGGGTTTCCCTCTCGCTATGGCCGCCGAAACGGTATTGTT
>JBIITJ010000029.1:0-30427 GCA_044340535.1 Rhodoglobus sp. | reverse complement strand
GGGGACGGTGCCACAGCACCGCCCCCGGCTCGCCGGCACAAGCCGCGTGGCGGCAGCTGGCGGATGCGTCTCGAGATCGCCCTGCTGGCGGGCCCCGCGCTCGTCATCTTCCTGGCCTTCGTGATCCTGCCGGTCGGCATCGCTGCCTACTACGGCTTCTTCAGCTGGTCGGGCTACGGTCCCGCGACCGACTTCGTCGGGCTTCGCAACTACATCACGATCCTCAGCGACCCTGACTTCCAGGAGGCACTGAGGCACAACGTGATCATCGCCGTGCTTTCCCTGGTCTTCCAGGGCCCGATCGCGATCGGCCTCGCGCTGCTGCTGAACCGCAAGATGCGGGGACAGTCCGCCTTGCGGGTGCTCATCTTCGTGCCATACGTCATCTCCGAAGTTGTCGTGGGCCTTGGCTGGAGCCTCATGCTCCAGTCCAACGGTGCCGCCAACGGCTTCCTCGAGAACATCGGCCTCGGCGGTCTTCGCCAGGACTGGCTCTCCAACCCTGACATCGCGATCTGGTCGCTCATGCTGATCATCACGTGGAAGTACATCGGCTTCGCGATCATCCTGTTCCTGGCCGGCTTGCAGGGCATACCGGAGGAGCTGTCGGAGGCAGCCGCGATCGACGGCGCTTCCTTCTGGCAGATCCAGCGCACGATCGTGTTGCCGCTTCTCGGCCCGACGATCCGCATCTGGGCGTTCCTGTCGATAATCGGGTCGTTCCAGCTCTTCGATCTCGTCTACATCATCTGGGGCCAGTACATCGCCTCCACGGCGGGAACATCGACCATGGCGACCTACATGGTCTCCAACGGCCGCAACGCCGGCAGCTACGGATACGGCAGCGCGGTCGCCGTGGTGATGTTCCTGATCTCGCTCATCATCGCATTGCTGTACCAGCGCTTCCTCCTGCGCCGCGACACCGAAGGAGCTATTTCGGGGGGCAAGATCTGATGGCAACGCTCACTCTCAACACAAGCCCGACGACGCGCAGGACAACGCGCAAGAAGCGACCAGCCAACAATTTCTTCATCTACTTCATCGCGCTGGTGCTGGTCGCGCTGCTTCTCGTGCCCGTGGCGTACATCATCCTCGGAGGTTTCCGGACCAACTCCGAGATCACGGTTGACCCGGCGGGCTTCCCGGTGTCGTGGCAGCTCGGCAACTACGTCGAGGTGCTCACCAACGGTGTCTTCTGGCGCCAGGTCAGCAACTCCGCCATCACCGCGGTCGCCACGACGTTCTTCGTCGTTGTCTTCGGCCTGATGGCGAGCTTCGTGCTCGCGCGGTATAACTTCCGCGGTCGCGGGGCGCTGTACGCGCTGTTCGCTGCAGGCCTGATGTTCCCGATGACGGTGGCCATCACCCCGCTGTACATCCTGATCAAGAACATCGGCCTGATGAACTCGCTCGGCGGCGTCATCCTGCCGCAGATCGCCTTCGCGCTGCCAATCACGATCATCATCCTGGTGCCGTTCCTGCAGGCTATCCCCCGGGAGTTGCAGGAGGCGGCGGCGATCGACGGTGCCAGCCGGCTCGGCTTCTTCTGGCGCATGGTCATCCCGCTGTCGATGCCGGGCGTGATCACGGTCGGCATCCTCGCGTTCATCGCCAGTTGGAACAGCTACATGCTCCCGCTGTTCATCCTGAACAACGAGGCAGCGTTCACGCTCCCACTCGGTGTCCAGGCGTTCGCGTCGCAGTACTCGGTCGACACGGCCAGGGTTCTCGCGTTCACGTCACTGTCGATGATTCCCGCGCTGGTGTTCTTCAGCCTGTTCGAGCGTCGCATCGTTGGTGGCCTCACCGGGGCCGTCAAGGGCTGACACGCCGGCCGCGAGTCGATCGGCTGTCGCGGCACGAGTTCACAACCAGAGAAAGAGTTCGTGATCGCAATGGACCTCCCGCTCGTATCACAGCGCGTCCGAGACCTGCACAGCCAGATGACGCTCGACGAGAAAATCGCGCAGCTCGTCGGGTACTGGATCGACCAGGGTAACGAAGTCGTCGCGCCCATGGCGGGGGAGCGCGTTGCCTCGGCGAAGTACGAGACGGCGAGCGCCCACGGCCTCGGCCACCTCACCAGGGTGTACGGCACTCGACCGGTGGAGCCGATCGAGCGCGCGAACTGGCTGTGGGCCGAGCAGCGCCGACTGCGGGATGCCTCCCGCCTGGGCATCCCGGCGATCGTGCACGAGGAATGCCTAACGGGCCTGGCGGTGTGGAAGGCCGCGACCTTCCCCACGCCACTGGCCTGGGGGGCAGCCTTTGACCCGGAAGCGGTGCAGGAGATGGCCCGCCTGATCGGTGGTTCAATGCGCGATCTCGGAATTCACCAGGGGCTCGCGCCCGTTCTGGATGTGATTCGGGATGCCCGCTGGGGTCGGGTTGACGAGTGCATCGCAGAGGATCCCTATGTCGTGGGGACGATCGGTACCGCGTACGTCCGGGGGCTACAGGAAGCGGGCATCCATGCCACGCTCAAGCACTTCGTCGGTTATTCGGCTTCGCAGTCCGGCCGCAACCACGCGCCAGTGCATGCCGGGCCGCGCGAGGTCAACGACGTGTTGCTGTTGCCGTTCGAGATGGCCATCCGTGATGGCGGCGCTCGCTCGGTGATGAACTCGTATTCCGAGATCGATGGGGAACCGGTCGGCGGCACGCCCAAGTACCTGACGGGGATCCTTCGCGACCGCTGGGGCTTCGATGGGGTCGTGGTCTCCGACTACTTCGCCGTCGAGTTCCTGCACAGCATGCACGCCGTTGCCGCCGATGCTGGTGCTGCCGCCGAGCTGGCGCTGCGTGCGGGAATCGATGTCGAGCTCCCCAACGCCGACGGCTTCCTCGGCCTCGCGGAGCGGATCGCGTCGGGGGCGACCGATATCGCGCTCGTCGATCGGGCCGTGCTGCGCGTGCTCAGCCAAAAGGAAGAACTCGGGCTTCTTGACGAGAGTTTCGAGAACCCGCCCACCGAGATCGACCTCGACAGCCCGGCCCATCGCGAGGCGGCGTACCGCCTGGCGTCGGAGTCGATGGTGCTGCTGACGAACGACGGCGTGCTGCCGCTGGATCCGGCGGCCCTGGGCACGATCGCGGTCATCGGCCCCAACGCTGACTCCGCCGAAGGCCTCATGGGGTGCTATTCCTTCGCCAACCACGTGCTCGCGTTCCACCCTGAGGTGCCGCTCGGGTTCGAGATTCCCAGCATCCTCGAGGCGGTGCGCCGTGAGTTCGCCTCGGCGCAGGTCCGGTACGAGCTCGGTTGCGAGGTCGAGGGCTCCGATACATCCCGCATCCCGGCTGCGGTCGAGGCCGCGCGCACTGCCGATGTCGCCATCGTCGTGGTCGGTGACCGGGCAGGGCTCTTCGGTCGCGGCACGGTCGGTGAGGGAAACGATGTCGAGTCCCTCGAGTTGCCCGGCGTGCAGCGCGAGCTCATCGATGCGGTGGTGGCCACCGGCACACCAGTTGTCGTGGTCGTCGCCACCGGTCGCCCCTACGTTCTCGACTGGGCGGTTCCCGCGGCCGGTGCCGCCGTTCCCGGCGCTGTGGTCCAGACCTTCTTCCCGGGTGAGGAGGGCGCGCCGGCGCTCGCCGCGATCCTGTCGGGCCGCGTCGCGCCGTCGGGCCGGCTCCCTGTCTCGATGCCCCGTTCGGCGGGCGCCCAACCGTACTCTTACCTGCACCCACGGCTCGGCGGCCCGTCCGATGTGACGAGCGTCGACACGACACCCGTGTTCCCCTTCGGCCACGGCCTCGGGTACACCCGGTTCGAACACGAAGACCTTGTCGTCGCGAGCCCCGTCGTCGCGGGGGAGTCGCTTACTGCAAGCGTCAGGGTGCGTAACGCGGGCGACCGCGAGGGCACCGACGTGGTGCAGCTCTACGGGCACGACCTGGTCGCGGCCGTCACTCGCCCGGTGGCGCAGCTCTACGCTTACCAGCGGGTCACGCTGGCCCCCGGCGAGGAGGTGACCGTGACGTTCACTGTCCCGGCCGCAGCGCTCGCCTATACGGGCACCGCGGGCGAGCGCCTCGTCGACGCCGGCGAGGTTGAACTCTGGGTCGGCCCATCCTGCGCCGTGAAAGAAACGGTGACGATGCTTGAGGTGGTCGGCCCCGACCACCTCATCACCGCGGCAGACCTCAGGATCGGACTGTCGACCGTCGAACGCACCGCGGCGAGCGTGTAGTGACTGCCCTGCCCAACCCGATTCTCCGCGGGATGTACCCGGACCCGAGCGTGTGTCGCGTGGGAGATACCTACTATCTCGCCACCTCGACGTTCGAGTACCTTCCGGGCATCCCGATCTACAGCAGCACCGACCTGCTGGACTGGACGCTCGTCGGGCACGCCATCCACGACCCCGCGACGTGGGATTTCAGTGCTGTCGGTGACTCACGCGGGGTCTTCGCGCCCACCATTCGTCACCACGACGGGCTCTTCTACATCGCCTGCACCTGTGTCGATGGTGGGGAGGGTTCCGGCAACTTCTATGTGACCGCGTCGAGCCCGGAAGGCCCGTGGTCTGCGCCCGTGTGGCTGCCGGATGCCCGCGGTATCGACCCTTCGCTGTTCTTCCACGAGGGTCGCGCCTGGTGGATCGGATGCCGCGAAGTGCTCGAGCAGGAGTTCGACGGCGAGACCGAGGTCTGGATGCGCGAACTCGACCTGGAGCGCGGCGAGCTTATCGGCGAGGAAACGGTCATCTGGACCAGGACCATGGCTCGTGCGGTGTGGGCCGAAGCCCCGCACCTGTACCACCGTGACGGTTGGTATTACCTCGTCACCGCAGAAGGCGGCACCTCGTTTGAGCACTCGGTGATGGTGGCCCGGTCGCGCGACCTCGCGGGCCCGTACCTGCCCTGCCCGCGCAACCCCGTGCTCACCCACCGTCACCTGGGGCACGGGGCGCCCGTGCAGAACGTGGGCCACGCCGACCTGGTCGAGGGCAGCGACGGGCAGTGGTGGATGACCATGCTCGCGTCACGCCTGATCGACGGCCACCACATTCTGGGGCGCGAAACTCACCTTGCCCGCGTGACGTGGGAGGACGACTGGCCCGTGGTCAACGCCGGTTTCGGATTACTCGACCCGCCGGTGGAGCAGGAGGGCACCTGGGGCTCCCAGGGTGTGCCGTCGGCAGCCGACTTCCTCACCCTGCGGGGCTTCGCCGACTTCACCGCAACGGTTGACGGGGGCCTGCTGGTGCGCTCGACCGGCAGTGCGTTTGGCTCCGTCGCACCGACAGCCGCCCTGCTGAGGCGACTCACCAGCACCCAGTGCACGGTGAGCGTCACCCTCGATGATCTCGCACCGGGGGCGATCACGGGTCTCGTGCTTCGGCAGAGCGACGACTTCCACGTACGCGTCGAACTGGGCACCAGCGATGCGGGCCTCCGCGCCGACCTCATCGTGCGGGCGCGGGAGGACTCAACCCTCGCCAGCGTCAACCTGCCCGCCGGCCCCGTTACGCTCTCCGCGAGTGTCGCGTCGACGGGTATCTCCTGGAGCGTGGCCACGCCCGGCGGCGAGGACACCGAACTCGGCACCACCCCGCTCGGTGCACTCAGCACCGAAACCGCCGGAGGTTTCGTGGGCACCACCTTCGGGCCGTATGTCATGGGCCCCGAGGGTGCCAGCGTGCTGTTCACTGCGTGGTCGCAGCGGGACTTGAGCTGATGCGCGATCGCACGACGACGCTCACGGTCGTTGACGAGGCGGGCCGGCCGTTGCCCGGCATCGAAGTCACGGTCGAGCAGCAACGCCACCAGTTCGGTTTCGGCAACATTGGCTTCGACCTCATTGCGCTTGCCAACGACGAGGCCCCGGGCCCGACCGGTGAGGTCGGCGCCGCATCGGGTGACCTCGAGCATCTCGCCGCCCTCTGGCTCGACGTCTTCAACACCGCGACGCTTCCCTTCTACTGGGGCCCGTTCGAGCCCGTGCGCGGCCGACCCGACACCACGCGCCTGCAGAACGCGGCACGCTGGTTCCGCGACCGGGATGTCGCGGTCAAAGGCCACCCGCTGGTCTGGCACACGATCACCGCGCCGTGGCTGCTCGACCTGCCCCTCGACGAGATGGAGGCGGTCGTGCGCGCTCGAGTCCGTCGCGAGGTGGCCGACTTCCGCGGCCTCGTGGACTCCTGGGACGCGATCAACGAGACGGTGATCATGCCCGTCTTCGAGAACGGCGACAACGGCATCACCCGGCTGGCCCAGAAACTCGGCCGCCTCGGGATGATCCGGCTCGCCTTCGATGAGGCTCGCGCCGAAGATCCCGGCGCGACGTTACACATCAACGACTTCGACCTCTCGCCGGCCTACGAGCACACCATCGAGGAGGCGCTGGCGGCGGGCATCCGGATCGACGGCATCGGCCTGCAGACCCACATGCACCAGGGCTATCGGGGCGAAGACGAGGTGCTGGCGATCGTGGAGAGGTTCGCGCGCTTCGGCATCCCGTTGCACATGACGGAGACCACCCTGCTGTCGGGCGACCTGATGCCGCCCGAAATCGTCGACCTCAACGACTATGTCGTGGCCGAGTGGCCGTCCACCCCGGAGGGCGAAGCCCGGCAGGCCGATGAGATCGAGCGCCACTACCGTAGCCTCGTCGCCCACCCTGCGGTCGCGTCAATCACCTACTGGGGCATCACCGATGATGGCGCCTGGCTGGGGGCGCCCGCGGGCCTGGTGCGCGCGGACGGCACCCCCAAGCCGGCCTACGACCGGCTGCGCGACCTGGTGAAGCGCCAGTGGTGGCTTGCCCCGACGGCGATGCAGACGGATGCCCGCGGCCAGGTCACCGTCAGCGGGTTCCCGGGCGACTACTCGGTGGCCCGCCACGGTGCCGCCGCGAGTGTCTCCCTCGACGGCATCCGCGACGTGACGGTTACCCTTCCGCGCTAACGTCTCCTGTTTCGTGCCGCGAACCGCTGCTGCAGCATCACCGCGAGCACGATGATCGCGCCTTTCACCACCGCCTGCACCGAGGTGTTGAGGTTGTTCTGGGTGAACAGGTTGGTGAGCGTCGTGAAGATGAGCACGCCCAGCACGGTGCCGACGATCGTGCCGCGTCCGCCGGCCAACAGGGTGCCGCCGACGACGACCGCCGCGATCGCGTCGAGTTCGTAGAGCCCGCCGTGGGTCGAGGTGCCTACGTTCGTGCGCCCGAGGAACATCACCGCCGCGATGCCTGCGGTCAGGCCCGAGAGAGCGTACAGGTAGACGGTGTGCCGCTTGACGGGGATGCCTGCTAACCGGGCCGCCTCGCGGTTGCCACCGATAGCAACTGTTCGACGGCCAAAGGTCGTGCGATTGAGCACGAACCATCCGAGGGCGGCGACGATGATGAAGATCCAGATCAGCACCGGGATACCGAGCAGGTTGGCGCGGAAGAACTCGATGAACTCCTGCGAGCGCACGATCAGTGTTCCGCGGTTGCCCACAATCTCGGCAAACCCACGTGCGGCAACAAGCATGGCGAGGGTAGCCATGAACGCGACAACATTGCCGTACGAGATCACCACTCCGTTGATGAAGCCGATTATGACGCCCACGGCGATGGCGATGACCACCATCACGAGCCACGACGTGCCATCGGCGAGGGTTTGAACGGCGGCGAGTGTGGCCACGATCGATCCGAGGCCCGCCACCGACCCGACTGAGAGGTCGATGCCGCCGCCGATGATCACGAAGGTCATACCGATGCTCATCACTCCGACGATTGAGGCGAGGCGGAGGATCGAGAGGATGTTGTCGACGTTGGTGAACCGGTCGCCTGCCGTCAACGCGCCGATGACAAAGAGCACGAGCAGTGCGATGACCAGCCCGAGGTTGCGCCCGGCGCCCCCGCCAAGGAATCGGCTGAGCCACGATCCGCGCTCGGGCTGGTCTACCGAGGTGCTCGCGGTGGCTGGGCTGATCGGCTCTGCCGAGGGGACTGTCTGCTCGCTCACGCGGCACTTCCTTCCATGATGAGGTCGAGCACACCGTGCTCGTCGAGCTCTGTTGCTGGGACGGAGGCAAGGACCCGCCCTTCACCGATGACGAGAACGCGGTCGGCCAGGCCGAGGACTTCTTCGATCTCGCTCGAGACGATCACCACTGCCGTCCCGGCGGCGGCGAGTCGACGGATGAGCGCGTAGATCTCCGACCGCGCGCCGACGTCGACACCGCGGGTCGGTTCATCCAGCAACAGCACTTTCGTGCCGTGCACCAGCCACCGTGCCAGCAGGATCTTCTGCTGGTTGCCGCCCGAGAGGGCGCCGGCGGCGCGATCGGGATCATCGGGGCGCAGTTCAAGCACCTGGATTTGCTCACGGGCGGCGGCACGCTCGGCACGCTCGTTGAGCAAGCCCACTCGCGCGAACCGAGCGAAGGACGAGAGAGTCACGTTCTTGAATATGGGCTCATCGAGCAGCAGGCCCTGGCTCTTGCGCTCCTCGGGCGAGAGGCCGATGCCGTGGTCGACGGCGTCGTGTACTGACCCGTTCCTGAGCCGATCCCCGAGCACCGAGACGGATCCCGTCGAGGCTTTCAGCGCTCCATAGACGGTTTCAAGGATCTCAGACCTTCCTGACCCAACGAGCCCCGCAAGCCCGACGATCTCCCCGGCGCGCACCGAGAATTCGACTCCTTCGAAGATGCCGCGCACCGAGAGGTTCTCCACCCGCAGCACCTCGGGTGCGTCGGGGGCGACAGGTGTCGCTGTGGGAAACACGTTCTCGATCTCACGGCCGGTCATCAGCTTTATCAGCTCGCTCGTCGGTGTCTCAGAGACGGCGAGGCCGCCAGCAGTGCTTCGGCCGTCCTTGATGACGGAGATGCGCTCGCCGATCTGCCTGATCTCTTCCAGCCGGTGCGAGATGTAGATCACGGCGATGCCTGACGAGGTCAGCTCCCTGACGACCCGGAACAGATTCTTGACCTCCTCGGAGTCGAGAACAGCTGACGGCTCGTCCATGATGATCAGCCGGATGTCACGAGACAGCGCGCGGGCCATGCTGACGATCTGCTTGTTCGCTGGCGACAGCGATCCGACCTCACGGTTGGGCGATAGGTCGCCGTGGCCGAGCCTGCGCAGCAGTTCGCGCGTGAGCTTGTTCGCTTTTCGGCGATTGAGCACACCTCCCGAGGCGATCTCGTGCCCGAGGAAAATGTTCTCGGCAATCGTCAGGCCGTCGACGACGTCGAGTTCCTGGTACATCGTGGCGATCCCCAGCTGGAGAGCTGCCACCGGGTCGGCGATCGTGACCGGCTGCCCGTTCCAGAGGATCTCGCCGTCATCGGGCGTGTACACGCCGGCGAGAACCTTGATGAGTGTGGACTTCCCCGCGCCGTTTTGGCCGAGAATCACGTGCACTTCCCCCGGAGCGATCGAGAGATCGACACCCTTGAGGGCACGCACGTTCCCGAACTGCTTGGCGACCCCCTTCACGGCAAGGAGGGGTACCTCATGGTCGTCTTTGATCATGAGGGCAACATAACAGAGGCTTAGGGCCTGTCGAGAGGAAACCTCGATAATTCCCGTAAAAAAGCCCGGAAACACGGGGATCGTGTGGCCGCCCCCCTTTTAGGGGGTGGCCCGCGGGGTCACCAAACGGGCGCTTGACAGGTCATGAGGATCTGTTATGTTGCATCAAACGTCAATGTGGACGCGTGATGCTCAACGGCACAGTAGCCGCCGGGTTGTCGCCAGCACCTCCTCATTGGCGACCTGCATCACAAACCTAGGAGGAACCACATGCTGTCACGTCGCATGAGTCGCAAGATGCTCATCACCGCTGGCGCGTCCCTCGCCGTCGCTGGCCTGCTCGCAGGCTGTACGACGGGCACGGACGATTCCGGCACGACGAACGAAGGAAGCACCGTCGAAGGCAACGAAGCCGTCGGCGACGAAATCACCATTGGATTCTCGGGACCGGCGGCCGACCACGGCTGGCTTGGTGCCATCAACTCGGCCGCGCTTGCCGAGGCGGCAAAGTACGAGGACATCAACCTGGTTGTCGCGGAGGGCACGAACGACGCCAACCTGCAGATCAGCCAGGTCGAGACCTTCATCAACGACGGCGTCGACGCGATCGTGCTGCTGCCCACCGATGGCGCGGCATTGACCCAGGTTGCCATCCAGGCCATGGAGGCTGGCATCCCGGTCATCAACGTCGACCGCGAGTTCTCAAGCACTTTCGCCGCGCGCGTCACCATCCTCGGTGACAACTACGGCATGGGCGTCAGCGCCGGCACGTACATTTGCGAGCAGCTCGGCGACAACCCTGATGCCGTCATCGCCGAGATCGCCGGTATCGACTCCCTTCCGCTCACCCAGGACCGCAGCCGAGGCTTCGCCGACGCGCTCGATGACTGCGGGCTTTCCGTAACCAACCGAGTGGCAGCCGAGTTCACCGTGCAAAGTGGCGAGGCTGTGACTTCGCAGCTGCTCTCCGCTGCGCCGAAGATCGACGCCATCTGGAACCACGACGATGACCAGGGTCTCGGCGTTCTCGCCGCGATCGCCGCGGCCGGTCGCGACGAGTTCTTCATGGTCGGTGGTGCGGGCTCGGCCAACGCGATGCGTGACATCGAGAGCGACACCGGCGTTCTGAAGGCGACGGTCATCTACCCGTCGACGCAGGCCGCCGACGGCATCCGCCTGGCTCGCCTCGTCGTGCAGGAGAAGGCGATGAGCGACCTCGTGGAGGTCGAGGTGCCCAGCCGAATTGTGCTGAACGCGCCCGTCGTCACCAAGGACAACGTCGCCAAGTACATCGGTTCGGCGTTCGAGTCCTAAACCGATAGACGGCAGGGTGTCCGCGTGGAGCGTTCCGCGCGGACACCCTAAAGTCGATACCGACCCCAGGTTCTTCAGAGAGTGACATGACGATGGCAGAGAAGCCCCGCCTGAATGTGGCGATGATCGGCTACGGATTCATGGGCGCCGCCCACTCGCAGGGCTGGCGGGTTGCCCCCCGGTTCTTCGACCTCGACGCGAGCCCACAGATGCAGGTGGTCGTCGGGCGCAATGCCGGAGCGGTTGCCGAAGCCGCCGAAAAATGGGGCTGGGCCGAGTCGGCCACGGACTGGCGCGAGGTCATCGCCCGCGACGACATCGACATCGTCGACATCGTCACTCCGGGCGACTCGCACGCCGAGATCGCGATTGCCGCCCTGGAGGCGGGCAAGCATGTGCTGTGCGAGAAGCCGCTCGCCAACACCGTGGCTGAGGCCGAAGCGATGACTGCCGCCGCCGAAAAGGCCGCCGCTCGCGGCGTCTCCGCGATGCTCGGCCACACCTACCGCCGCGTTCCCGCGGCGACCTTCGCGCGCGACCTTGTCGCCGCTGGCAGGCTCGGTGAGATCTACCAGGTGCGCGCCGTGTACCTACAAGACTGGCTCATCGACCCCCAGGTCCCGTTGGCCTGGCGCCTGCAGAAGGAGCTCGCGGGGTCCGGATCCCTCGGCGACATTGGCGCCCACATCATCGACCTCACCCAGTTCATCACGGGGCTCCGGCTGGAAGCCGTCTCCGGCACGATGGACACCATCATCAAGCGTCGTCCGATCCTCGAAACCACTTCGGGGCTGGGCGGGACCGGCGGAACCGAGTTGGGCGACGTGACAGTCGATGACGTTGCCGTGTTCACGGGCCGATTCGGCAACGGTGTGCTCGGCACCTTCGAGGCGACCCGGTTCGCGACGGGCCGCAAGAACGCGCTTCGCGTCGAAGTGTCCGGCTCTCTCGGTGCCATCTCCTTCGACCTCGAAGACCTGAACTCTCTCGGTTTCTACGACGCGACGAAGCCCGATACCGAGCAGGGGTTCACCAAGATTCTCGTGACCGAGCCCGGGCATCCCTACATGTCGCAGTGGTGGCCGGCCGGGCACATGATCGGCTACGAGCACGCCTTCTCGCACCAGGCCAAGGACTTTGTCGACGCGATCACGGGAGGCACCCAGCCGAGCCCGTCGTTCGCGGACGGCCTGCAAGTGCAGCGCGTACTCGCCGCCGTCGAGGCCAGCGCAGGCAACGGCAGCGCCTGGACCTCGACCACCGCCTGATAACACTCATCTACTCCCACCACATCCAAGGAGCGCACCCATGTCACGACCCGTCACCCTGTTCACCGGCCAGTGGGCCGACCTGCCCTTCGAAGAGGTGGCCAAGCTTGCCTCCGGGTGGGGCTACGACGGCCTCGAGATCGCCTGCTGGGGTGACCACCTCGACCCGAGTCGCTGGGATGATGCGGACTACGTCCAGGGCAAGCTCGACCTGCTGGCCAAGTACAACCTGAAGGTCTGGGCGATCTCCAACCACCTCAAGGGCCAGGCAGTCTGCGACGATCCGATTGACCAGCGGCACCGCGACATCCTGCCCGACAGCATCTGGGGCGACGGCGACCCGGAAGGCGTGCGCCAGCGCGCCGCGGAAGAGATGAAGAACACGGCGCGCCTGGCAGCGAAGCTGGGTGTCAAGACCGTGATCGGATTCACCGGATCGAGCATCTGGAAGTACATCGCGATGTTCCCGCCCGTGTCGCAGGATGCCATTGACGCCGGGTACCAGGACTTCGCGGACCGCTGGAACCCCATCCTCGACGTATTCGACGAGGTCGGCGTGAAATTCGCGCACGAGGTGCACCCCAGCGAGATCGCCTTCGACTACTGGTCGACGGTCCGCACGCTCGAGGCCATCGGGCACCGCGAGGCCTTCGGGCTGAACTGGGACCCGAGCCACTTCGTCTGGCAGGACCTCGACCCGGTCGGCTTCCTCTGGGACTTCAAGGACCGGATCTATCACGTGGACTGCAAAGACACCAAGAAGCGCATGAACAACGGCAAGAACGGGCGTCTCGGGTCGCTGCTGCCGTGGGCGGACGGTCGTCGCGGCTGGGACTTCATTTCCACCGGGCACGGCGATGTGCCGTGGGAGGACAGTTTCAGGATGCTCAACCAGATCGGCTACGAAGGCCCGATCTCGGTGGAGTGGGAGGACGCGGGGATGGATCGCCTGGTCGGTGCGCCCGAGGCTCTCGAGTTCGTGCGGCGTCTCGCGTTCGACCCGCCGTCGGCGGCATTCGACGCAGCGTTCAGCTCTAAGTAGCCGACTGGCAGCGACCAGTTCGGGTCGCCTGCAGTCGATGGTGATTCAACCTCACGGTCGTATGCGCCTCGTATACTGTCGACCGAGAGGGAGAAAATGGCATCATTCACGAGGGCAGATGAGGTCCGATATCGCGCGCCGAGGGCCGCCCTGATTGTCGTGGATGTCCAGAACGACTTCTGTCACCCTCACGGATCCCTTCCATCGCAGTACGATTTCGACCTGAGCCATGTCGATGCGGCGATACCCCGCCTCCAGACAACCATCATCGGCGCTCGGCAGGCAGGCATCCCGGTGGTGTTCGTCCAGACCACGCACGATCCCTCAACCGACAGCGCGGCCTGGTTGGCTCGTCTCGGCAGCGGGGCAGGCAGCGAAAGGGCAGCAGTGACGTGCCGCACTGGCACCTGGGGTAGCGAGTTCTTTGCGGTAAGGCCCGAGCCGGGGGACGTGATCATCGAGAAACACCGGTTCTCCGCCTTCGTCGGCACCAACCTGTCCATCGTTTTGCGTTCGATCGGGGCTGATTCCCTGCTCTTCGCCGGGGTTGCGACGGAGGTGTGCGTCGAGTCGAGCCTGCGGGACGGCCTCTTCAACGACTTCTACGTCTCGCTCGTCGAAGACTGCTCTGCCTCATATTCAGCCGAAGCCCATTCCGCTTCGGTAGCCGTGGTCCGGCAGCACTTCGGGTCCGTAACCTCAAGCGAAGAACTGTTGTCGTTGTGGCAGCAGGCGCCCGTCGGAGTGGACGCACGATGACGGCCCGGAAGGACATGTTCGGCGCTGGCCTCACGGGAGTTCCCCTGATCGAGCAGAGCCCCGTGCTGCGTGACCGGGTGCACGAGACCCTCGAAGACCTTATTGTGCGTCGCGTGCTCAAGCCAGGTGAGCGGCTGCTCGAGAGCGACCTGGCGGCACAGCTTGGCGTCAGCCGTAATCCACTGCGGGAGGCGATGACGATGCTGCACCGTGATGGCTGGATCGATATTCATCCACGCACCGGCGCGTACGTGCACGAGCCGAGCGCGAAGGAGATTGACGACTTCTTCGAGATGCGGGCGCTCTTGGAATCCTTCGCGACAGAGCGCGCGGCCCGGTCTCTGGACGAGGCCGACCTGCTTGCTCTCGACCAAAGCTGCGAAGACGGAGTCAACGCCGCACGCTCCGGGGACGTCCAGGGAATGGCGGCAGCCAATGCGGCCTTCCACGACCGCATTGTCGACCGGTGCGGCAACACGATGCTGCGTGACCTGCTCATGATGATGCGCAAGCGTGTGCAATGGTACTTTGCCTCGGTGCCGGAGCCGCGCTCGTGGGACGAGCACCGCCAGATCATCGCTGCGTTTCGAAGTGGCGACACGGCGACGGCAGCGCGGATGATGCACGAGCACACCATCGCGACGGCAGAAAAGTACCGCGAGCGTTCGGGGGCAGTGGATCCGCCCGCCGGCGCCTGAGTTCGCCTGAGACCGTCACTTTCCCGCAACACATCGGAAACACTGGCTTGTTTAGATCTTGTATACAGAATACAAGATCTGAGGAGCGAATCCCATGTCCAGCCCGACCCACGCCGCTGCGGCGCCGGCCCACGGCGCGATCAGTATCCACAGCATGCAGAAAACGTACGAGCGCACCACCGGCCGGGACATCACCAGGACCTTCGCCCTCAATGGCGTCAATCTCGACGTCAGCCCCTATGAGTTCGTCTCGCTCATTGGCCCCTCAGGCTGTGGCAAGACCACCATCCTGAAAATTATCGCCGGGCTCCTGCAGCCCACCTCGGGCACGATCGAAGTCAACGGCCGGCCGGTTGACGGGACCGGCACGGATCGCGGTGTCGTGTTCCAGCAACCCTCCTTGCTGCCCTGGAAAAACGTGCGCGATAACGTGGTCCAGGCCCTCGCCTTCGCCCGGGTGCCCAAACCGCAGCGTTTCGAGCGCGCGGATCGCTACCTCGAGATGGTGGGTCTCTCGGACTTCCTCGGTCACTACCCCGGCGAGCTGTCCGGCGGGATGCAGCAACGTGTCGGCATCGCCCGCGCGCTCGCCCTCGAGCCGAGTGTGCTCCTGATGGACGAACCCTTTGGGGCGCTGGACGCCATTACACGCCAGCAGATGCAAACAGAGCTTGTGCGCATCTGGACCCAGGAGCGCAAGTCGGTGCTCTTCGTGACCCATTCAATCGAGGAAGCCTTGCTTCTCTCTGACCGGGTCGTCGTGATGTCAGATGGAGAGATCATCGCCGACGTCCCCGTGCCTCTTGAGCGACCGCGATCCCACCAGGAACTCATCAACGACCCCATCGCCCGCGAACTGCGCACGCAGCTCGAAGCGCTGCTCTGAGAGGACACACAACACATGGCTGCCGTCATCGAACACGAACGACTCAGTACCCGCGAGTTCATCCGTAGACGCATCCTGAACTGGGAGCGCCTGGTGCAGCTTGGGCTCCTGGTCTTGCTGATCACGGCATGGGAGATCGCCGGCCGAATCATGGGCCAGTTCTTTCTCGCCCCGCCTTCTTCCCTGGGCGCGGCGTTCCTCGAGATGTCTGGGACGGGCGAGCTGTGGAGCGCCCTGCTGGACAGCCTCGGGTCGTTGACGGCGGGCTTCGCGATTGCCATCGTGGTCGGGATCTCGGTCGGCTTCTTCATGGGCTGGTACGGACCGGCGGGACGCACCCTGAACCCCTTCATCTCCGCGCTCTACGTCGTGCCGACGGCAGCACTGGTGCCAATGTTCATCATCTGGTTCGGGCTCGGCTTCACTGCCCGAGCTGTGACCGTCTTCCTTTTCTGTGTCTTCGAGATTCTCGTCAGTACCTACACCGGGGTTCGAAACGTCGACATGAAGCTGGTCGATGCCGCGCGAGCGTTCGGAGCCAGTCGCTGGCAGTTGTTCAGCCGCGTGGTGTCGTTCGCCTCGCTCCCCTACATCTTCGCCGGTCTGCGGATGGGCGTATCCCGGGCGGTGAAAGGGATGGTGGTCGCCGAACTGCTCTTCGCGGTCACGGGGCTCGGTGGCCTCATCAGCAACGCCGCGAGCTACTACCGCACCGACAAAGTCTTCGTCGGAGTGATCGTCCTCTCCATCCTCGGAGTAATTCTGGCTGGCGCCGTCCAGTTGCTTGAACGTCGGTTGATGCCCTGGCGTCAGACCGTATCGAACTGACCTCCCGCCGGGCAGGACAGAGCACCACCGTCTCGGCCGCAGCCGACATTTCGCGGCCGACGTATATAAGGAAGGGATTTGCCATGAAATACCGTGCACCACTTGCAGTGACGGCCGCCGCCGTCCTGACCATGGGCCTTGCCGCCTGCGCCAGCGATGAGCCCAGAGCTGAAACAGACGCACCACTCCGAGTCGCCTTTGCCTCAGATCTCGATCCCGCAGACATCGCCGACTACCTCGGTGTGCTTGAGGCGGGTTCTGACGTCACAGCCCTCAATGAGGACAGCGCAGTCGTGGCGGGACTGCAGAACGGCAACTTCGACATCGGCAACATGGACGGGGCATCCGCCATCAAGGCTGCCCAGAGTGGCGTCGACGTGAAGATCGTGTACGTCAGCCAGGTCTTCCCGGAGTTTGTGTTCGTGGCACAAGACGCATACTCAAGCATCGAGGATCTTGCAGGGGCGCGGGTGGCCTACCACGGCCCCGGATCCCCGACCGAGACGCTCCCGCGCGAACTCGTTCGACAGACCGACCCTGAGTTGGAGGGCCAGATCAATTGGAGCGTGCTCCCCGAATCACCCAACCGTGCCTCGGCGATGCTCGCGGGCCAGATCGACGCCACCGCACTTGAGTTTGGTGATGTGCTAACCCTGCAGGACGAGGGAGATTTCACGATCCTCGGCGACTGGAGCGACCTCGACGGCGACAGCGCCAGCGCTTTCAACACGGTGTGGGTCGTCTCAGGGTCGTTCCTGGAGAACAACCGGGAGCGTGTCGCGGAGTTCCTCACTTCCGTCCAGGCCACCTACGACTCGTTCTACGAAGACAAGGATGCCTGGATCGCGGCCACCACGGACGAGCTCCCGGATGTTCGGGAAGACTTCCTGCCGCAGATCTACGACTACTACTACGAGGCACAGTTCTATCCGCGTTCCGGCACGCCAGCCCTGACCGAGGAACAGTGGGAGGGGATGGATGCCTTCTTCCGCAACCTGGGTGAATACAACCAGCCCGCTGACCTCGCCATGGTCGATTTCGACATGATCGCCGAGGTCGCTGGCTAATATGAGCACCACGCACGGCGGAATGGTTGTCGCCAGCCATCCGCTGGCCATCGAAGCGGGGCTCGCCGTCCTTCGGGACGGCGGCTCCGCCGTCGATGCGGCTGTGGCTGCATCGGCGGTCCTCGCCGTGGTCGACCCGCGGTCGACAAGCCTCGCGGGAGACCTTTTCGCCCTGTGCTGGGAGCCGGGCGAACAGGAGCCCGTAGGGCTTGCGGCGGCGGGACCCGCACCGGACGGGATGACGGCTGAGACGCTGCGGTCGAGCGGACACGCGGAGATGCCAGCCGATGGCCCCTGGACCGTCACTGTCCCTGGCGCGCCCTGGGGATGGTCGCGGCTACTCGAACGGTTTGGGCGTCTCGGACCCGAGCGCGTCCTCGCGCCGGCGATCAAAGCGGCCAGGGATGGCTACGTCGTCACGCCAGTGGTTGCCGAGGAATGGCGGCGAGGCGAAGAGAAACTCCGACGCTATGGTGTCGTCGACGACGCATTTCTTCCCGGAGGAGGAGTGCCGAATCGTGGGGATCGCCTGAGAAATGCGGACCTCGCCCAGACGCTCGAGCTTTTCGTAGCCGAGGGGCACGAGCCCTTCTACCGCGGCCCACTGGCCAGCGCCATGGCCGCAGCTGTGAAAAAGCTAGGCGGGCCGCTCGCCGCTGAGGACCTTGCAGCGTGGTCGGGCCCGACCTGGGTGCGACCGATCCGATCATCCTTTCGGGGTGTCGACGTCTTCGAGATGCCACCACCGGGTCAGGGCATCGTTGTTCTTGAGGCCATGCGCATCTACGAGTCACTCGATGCCACTAGCTGGTCAGAAGCGGACCACCTCCTGGTCGAAAGCTTGAAGGTCGCGTTCGATGACGCGTCCGACGTCGTGGCAGACCCCGACTTCGAGACGGTGCCTGTGGATGTGCTGTTGTCGGACGCGCACCGGGACGCTGTCGCGGCCCGAGTGACCGGGCAGGCCGCAGGCAGTCGGGCACCGGGGCAGGCCAGTGACACCGTTTACGTGGCCGTGGTGGACGGCTCGGGTTCCGCCTGTTCGCTCATCCAGAGTCTCTACGAGGGCTTCGGCTCGGGAATTCTCGTCGAGGGAACTGGGCTCATGCTCCACAATCGCGGTAACGGTTTTACCCTTCGCGACGGGCATCCCAATCGGCCGGAAGGCGGAAAGCGGCCGTACCACACGATCATCCCCGCGATGCTGGGTGACGGGGGACGGTTCCTGGGGTGCCTCGGCATCGTTGGGGGCTTCATGCAACCGCAAGGCCAGTTGCAGATCCTCCGGAATCTCATCGATCGCGGGATGAGCCCGCAGGAGGCGGTCGATGCTGCGCGCTTCCGCGTGTTGGGCGACGGCGTGCTCGGCCTCGAACCTGAGTACGACCCCGAGATCGCGGGCGATCTGAGTGCGCGCGGACATCGGTTGACCGCATTGCCGCGCTTCGACTACGGCGGTGCGCAGGTCATCATGCGCACCGTTGACGGGTTGGAAGGCGGCTCGGACCGCCGCAAGGACGGACACGTCGGCACCGTCGACTGAAACAAGGAGTTGTAACACATGCAGGGTATTGGACTCAGTTTGCCCAACCGGGGCATTCTCTTCGGAGCCATCACGGTCCCCGAGATGCTGGATCTCGCCGAGTACGCCGACACGAGCGGATTGTTCGATTCGGTGTGGGTCGGCGATGGACTGGTTGCGAAGGCTCGCCTCGAGTCCATTGCGAGCTTGTCCGCGATCAGCGCGCGCACCTCTCGGGTGCGCTTGGGGGTCTGTTGCCTCGCCACGTTCACCATGCGTCACCCTGTGATGTTCGCGGCCCAGTGGGCGAGCCTGGACGTCCTCTCCGGCGGCCGTACGCAGCTGGCCGTGTGCCTCGGCGCGACCACCGAGCGCAGCGGGGGCAATGTCGTTGCCGAGCTAACGGCAATGGGGATCGAGGGCAAGGAACGGGTGCCACGGCTCGAGGAAGGTGTCGAGCTGCTTAGGGCTCTCTGGACTGGTCCGACGAGCTGGGACGGTCGCTTCTGGTCGTTCCCCGAGATTTCTCTCGAGCCCAAACCCGTGCAGGATCCGTGCCCCATCTGGATCGCGAGCAATCCGAATCCTGACCGGATGCCCGAACATCGTTACCGGGCCGCAATCGACAGGGTGGGCCGCCTTGCCGATGGTTGGCAGACCACGGTGATCACTCCCGATGAGTTCGGTCGTCGCTGGGACGAGATTCGCACGTCCGCAGATTCGGCCGGTAGGGATGCCGCAAACATGCGGTCTTCAGTGCACCTGATGATCAACCTCAACGATGACACCATCGCGGCGCGGGAGGAAGCCAAACGCTTCCTTGACGTCTACTACTCCATGGATGCGACAGACGAGGTCCTTGATCGCTGGGGTGCTTATGGATCGACCGAGCAGGTCCTAGCGCGGCTGGAGGAGTACCTCGATCGCGGCCTCGATGTTCCGATCATCCGGTTCGCGTCGTTCGACCAATCCCGTCAGATGGAGTTGGCGCGCGACGGGTTGCTGCCCGAGCTCCTTAAGCGCAGGGTGCAGGCGACCGTGGGATGACTGAGCTCGAGCGCAACCTGCTGGACCTGCTCACCGCCGACACGGCGGTGCCGCGTGGCGAAACTGAAATCCTCGCTGGCGACGCCCGCATTGCCGCGGCGGTGGATGGGGTCGTGCTGCCCATTATTGAGGGGCTCGAGCCCGACGAGATCCGTCGTCATCCGGCTGGCGACATCGCGGTGCGCTTCGGTCCGGACCGCGACGACGGTCTCCTGCTGCAAACCTACATAGTCTCGCAGCACGGCAACCTCATGGCCCAGCCTCACGCCGCGCGCGTGGTCGACGGCTCAGCGATGGGGCTCGAGGGCCCCACGGCGGTAGGCCAAGGCGCCAACCAGAATAAGGGCCCAATGGCTGCCGCCATGGATGCGCTGCGCGGCCGCGGGACGCTCACGCGCCCGGTGTGGCTCACGGTCAATACGGAAGGTCGGAGCAGCCACGACGGTTCCCGCCGCATTCTTGACGACCTGGAGGTTACTGCGGCGCACGGAATACTGGCTTTCGGAACCGACCTCAGGATCTCATTGGGGAACCGCGGACGGGTTGATGTCGAAGTAGTCGTGCACGGTGTGTCCTCTCATTCGAGCCAGCCCGACCTGGGTCGCAACCCGATTCCTGAGGCGGCCGCGCTCGTTGCGGCGCTTGCCGCGCTTGACTCACCCGACCCTCATCCGATCCTCGGGGCAGCAACGACCACCGTGTACCAGTTCTCTTGCGAACCCATCGCTCCCCACACCTTGCCCGCCCGTGTGCGTATGGTCATCGACCGTCGGTTGCTCCCGGGGGAGGATGCGGCCGCTGCGGTTCGCCAACTTCGAGAACACCTCGGGGCTCGAGCGACCGAGGTCGTGGTGCGCGAGGGCGTGGTGATGTTGCCCGCAGCAGTTGACGCCGGGGCACCCGTCGTCACGGCGCTGACGGCGGCCGGAGCGCTCGGCAGTATCTGGAGTCGCAACACGTTCGACGCGGGGTACGCGTGCTCGAGGGGAATCCCGACGGTGATGTTCGGACCGGGCCGCCGTAGCTTTGGTTCCGACGTCACGGCGACAGAGGCCGTGTCGTTCGCCGACTGCCGGCGCGCCGCCGACGTGTTGCGCGGTACCATCGCGAGCTTGTGCGGATGACGACGCCCGTGCGGCTGCTGGCGTTGGGTGGCACGATCGCGATGACGGATTGCGGGGATGGCGCGTTGCCCGACACCCGGGCCCAGGCCGCGCTGGCAACGGGGCTCGGTGAGGGTGTCCAGCTCGAAGTCCTCGACAACCTCCCGAGCGCATCGCTGGGGTACTCGCACGTGGTTCGGGTGGCACACCGGGCCCTTGAACTCGCTGACGCGGGCATCCGCGTCGTAGTTGTGCAGGGTACCGACACGATCGAGGACGTCGCCTATGCGCTCAGCCTCATGCTGGGCCGCCGGGCGCGTGTGGTGGTGACGGGGGCCATGCACCCTTCCGGGCATCCCGCGTTCGACGGTCCCGACAACCTTTCCGACAGCCTCAGGGTGGTGCGAAACGATTCCTACTCGCAGGACGGCGTGCTCGTCTGCCTCGCGGGGCGAGTGCTGCGGGCATCCGAGGTGCTCAAAGTGCGCACGGCAGGTAGTCCCGCATTCGGAGCGCCGGATGGTCCACTCGCGCACGTGGGCGGAGAGCGATTGCTCGCCGCGGGAGAGGTACTGGAACTCGGGGTGCCTCGGGCGGCGTTGCCGCCTGTAGAGGTAGTCCGGGTTGTTTTCGACGACGACGGGGAGGGGCTTCGTCGGTTGCCCCGCGACACTGCCGGAGTGGTGCTGGAAGCGCTGGGGGGCGGCCACGTGCCTGCCTCCTTGGTCGAGTCCATAGCCGCACTGGCCCGGCGAATGCCCGTAGCCCTGGCAACGCGGATTCGTCCCGGTCGGGTGCTCAGCAACAGCTATGCCTACCCTGGCTCCGAGACGGACCTGTACCGTCGCGGGGTCATCCCGACCGGTTCACTCGGGGCTGACAAGGCACGCACCTTCATCCGTCTCGCCCTGGCGGTCGGCTGGCCGGTCGCCCGAATTGCGTCCCACTTCGCTCAGCAGCCAGGTCGGGAGACCCCTCCGGGGCGAGTAATGTTGGACCTGTAAACAAATAGGTACCACTCGTCTCGGAGGCGTCGTGACCACAGTGGTCCACCCCGGCGACTCGCTGTCCGTTCGGCAGCGGCTCGTTTATGTGCTTGTTCTCGGCGCGCTCACCGCACTCGGTCCGTTCACGATTGACCTGTACCTTCCGGCGTTCCCCGTTATCGAAGCTGACCTGGATGTCCAGGCCGCCGTCATCCAGCTGACCCTCACGGCCACCACGCTCGGCTTCGCCCTCGGCCAACTGCTCGTCGGCCCGTGGAGCGACCGGGTGGGTCGTCGCCTGCCGCTCATCATCGCCACGACCGTCCACGTGGTCGCGAGCCTGGGCGTCGTGCTCGCCCCCGGCATCGAGTGGCTCTTCGTGTTCCGCGTGATGCAGGGCGCGGGGGCCGCCGCGGGCGGTGTCGTCGCCTCGGCCATCGTCCGCGACCTGTTCGGCGGCCTGCCGCTCGTGCGGATGCTGTCCCGCCTCGCCCTCGTCAACGGACTCGCCCCCATCCTCGCGCCGCTCATCGGATCACAGCTGTTGCTGGTCATGCCCTGGCGCGGCATCTTCGTCTTCCTCGCCGCCTACGGGATCATCGTCCTGCTGGCCGCGATGCTGTTCATCGTCGAGACGCTCCCCTCGGCGCGACGGGTCGACCTGGGCCACAGCACCACACGCGAGCGGTACAAGGCGCTGTTCTCCGACCGGATATTCGTCGGGGTGGCCGTGATCGCCGGCATGACCTTCGCCGGCCTCTTCGCCTACCTGTCGTCGTCGTCATTCCTCTTCCAGCAGGTGTACGGGCTGGACGCCCAACAGTTCGGCTGGCTGTTCGCGGTGAACTCGATCGGCGTGGTCGCCGGAGTGCAGGCGAGCTCATTCCTGGCCCGGTTCATCGGCCCCCAGTGGATCATCGCGGGCGCCCTCACCATGCTGCTGGTGTCGGCGGCCACCATCGTGGTGCTCGACGCATCCGGGGCGGGCCTCGTGGGCATTCTCATCCCGCTATGGTTCTTCATCCTGTCGTGCGGCTTCACCTTCCCCGCGACCCAGGTTCTCGCGCTCGCCCATCACGGCAGTGAGGCGGGAACAGCGGCGTCGCTGCTGGGTGCCCTCAACTTCGGCCTCGCGGGCCTGATCTCGCCGATTGTGGGCTTGTTCGGTATCGCCAACGCGATCCCGATGGGAGCGATCATGGGATGCACCGCCCTCGTGTCACTCGCCGTGTTCTGGACCGTCGTTCGCCCGTGGACGGTTCCCGCGCTCAGCCGCTGACCGCAGGACGCAGCGTGTCCCGCTAGCGTGGTGGGATGCCTGAACTCCTGTCGCCCGCGACTGCCCGCCGAGTCGCCCGGCGGTGGCCGTGGATCAGTGGTGGCACCGCGATTCTCGCGGTGCTGCTCATCGGTGCGATCATCACCTTCCGCCAGGGCAGCGTCGAGTTCGACGCGGAGTGGATGGAAGAGATCATCGAGCACCGTCATCCCGCCTGGGAGGTTCCGTCGCGCGTGATGGACTTCCTCGGGGGCGGTTGGTTCGGCATTTTTGTGGTGCCCATCGGCGCGGCGATTGCCCTCCTGGTAGGGAGGAAGCGGTGGAGCGCACTGTACTTCGTGCTCGCCTCGGCGGTCAGCGCCGGCACCGTGCAACTGCTCAAGCGGCTCTTCGGGCGAGCCCGGCCCGAAGACATCCTGTTGCCGCTGGACTCCGCCTCATTCCCTTCGGGCCATGTCGCAAATGCGGCGACGGTTGCCGTGGTCCTCGGGCTGCTGCTCACCCGGCTCTGGGTGTGGCTGGCGGGCGTCGCCTGGGTGGTGCTCATGCTGCTCAGCCGCACCTACCTGGGGGCCCACTGGCTGAGCGACACGATCGGCGGGGTGCTGCTGGGCGCCGCGGTCGCGCTCATTGTCTGGGCGCCGTTCGCGGAGAAACTGGAGCAGGAATGGCGGCGGGCATCGTCGCCTGTCGGTAGCGTTGCCCCATGAGAATCCTCTTGGTCGGTGCCGGCGGTGTCGGCGATGCCATCGCGAAGATCGCCGCTCGACGTGACTTCTTCGAGACCATCGTCGTCAGTGACTACGACCTGTCCCGTGCGGAGCGCACCATCGACTGGATCGAGGCGCGCGGTGAGGGGCGCGGTCGGTTCATCCCGGCCCGCATCGATGCCTCCGACCCCGACTCGGTGACCGCTGTCGCGCTGGAGCACGGTGCCACGCACGTCATGAACGCGGTCGAGCCGAAGTTCGTGCCGACAATCTTTGCTGGCGCGTTGGCGGCGGGGGCCGATTACCTCGACATGGCGATGAGCCTGTCCGAGCCGCACCCCACCGAGCCGTACACCGAGACCGGGGTCAAACTCGGCGACGACCAGTTCGCCCAGGCGCCCGACTGGGAGACGGAGGGTCGCCTCGCGCTCGTCGGGATGGGGGTGGAACCGGGGCTCAGCGATGTGTTCGCGCGGTACGCCGCCGACCACCTGTTCAGCAGCATCCAGGAGCTCGGCACCCGCGACGGCGCCAACCTGGTGGTGCGCGACGAAGCGGGCAACGAGATTTTTGCCCCCTCGTTCAGTATCTGGACAACCATCGAGGAATGCCTGAACCCCCCGGTGGTCTGGGAGAAAGACCGCGGTTGGTTCACGACGGCCCCGTTCAGCGAGCCCGAGATTTTCGACTTTCCCGAGGGTATCGGCCCGGTTGAGTGCGTGAACGTCGAGCACGAAGAGGTGCTGCTCATGCCCCGGTGGGTCGCCGCCGAACGTGTGACCTTTAAATACGGTCTCGGTGACGAGTTCATCGGCATCCTGAAGACCCTCCACCAGCTGGGGCTCGACAGCACGGTGCCGCTGAAGGTGCGGTCGGCTGACGGACCCGTCATGGTCGCGCCCCGGGATGTCGTCGCCGCGGCCCTCCCGGACCCGGCGACCCTCGGCCCGCGGATGACGGGCAAGACCTGCGCCGGGGTGTGGGTGACGGGGGAGGGTCTCGATGGCGAGCCTCGTGACGTGTACCTGTACCACGTCAGCGACAACGAGTGGACGATGGCCGAATACGAGAGCCAGTGCGTGGTCTGGCAGACCGCGTTGAACCCCGTGATCGCACTCGAGCTTTTGGCCACCGGGGTGTGGTCGGGCATCGGGGTGCTGGGCCCGGAGGCGTTCGACGCGAAGCCGTTCCTTGACCTCATGGCCTTGCCCGTCGCCGAGGGTGGCTACGGGCAGGCGTGGGGGCTGGAAGACCGGCTGGCTTGAGCGGTGCTGACAGCGGTGGCCTAGAGCCCGATCATCGCGAACAGCCCGTACACGAGCGCACCCGCCACACCGATGCTCGCCGCGAATGCGGTCACCGCCCAGGCCGGGTGCCGCTCGAACCAGTACAGCAGGGTCGGATAGTCCGCCCTCAGTTCGCCGGGTGACAGCGGATCCTCCACGCGTTCGCACGTCACGTTCAATGTGCGGATGACCGTTTCCATGCTGTCCCGCGACCAGAACTGCCCGCGCATCCTCAGCAGCTGGTTCCCGGCCCGGTCGCGCACGAACAGTTGCGGCAGCACGGCACCGACGCTGTCATACACGTCAACCAGCAGCAGCGAGCCGATGTTCGAGAGCTCAATGCGGCGCTTGCCGCCGAAGAAGCCGACCTCCGTGATGCTGGTGTCGTCGAGCTGGATGGACACCCGGAAGTATGCGGCGGCCGCAACAAAGACAGCCGCGCTCGCGAGCACTTGCAAGACCAGCACCGCGGGCCATGTTTGGCGTGGAACGCTGATGACGTAGCTGGCGATGAACACCGGCGTCATGAACGCGATGCTCGCCAGCACCCCCTGCATGAACAGGTGCCGGTGCGGCCGCAATTCCGTCCGCGCTTCAGCCACGATCCCCCCCGGGTCCAGCGTCTTTGGTGCATGAGCGGAGAATGGGGGATTCGAACCCCCGAGGGCTTTCACCCAACACGCTTTCCAAGCGTGCGCCATAGGCCACTAGGCGAATTCTCCTGGCCGACAATCCCGATTGCGCGGAATGCCTCATGGAATCATAGCCGCTCCCGCGAGCCGCCCGCCCCCACCCGTCAGGGCGTCATTCGGGTCGGGGGCACTATAATTGGGGTGGCTCCTCGCGTGGCGCCACCCAGGCCAACTCCCCCAGGACGGAAACGTAGCAAGGGTAACCGGGCTCTGGCGGGTGCGCGAGGGGTCGTTACATTTTCCGCCAAGTGGCTTCGCCACGGCGGACGTGCCACTGCGTGGCACCGTGTAAGAGACTCTGCGACGGATCGCCTTTCAAGCCGTTCTTCGGGACCTACGTCCCCCTTCGGCCCACAGGGAACGCCCGTAGGCTGGAACACGTGGCAAAATCCGTCTACATCACCTCCGCCGAGGGTCATTCAGGCAAGTCCTCGATTGCGCTCGGGGTGCTCGACACCCTGCTTCGCGGCATCGAACGGGTCGGCGTGTTCCGGCCCGTTGCCCGTTCGTCAGACGAACGTGACTACGTGCTCGAACTGCTGCTCGCCCGCGACGGCGTGCACCTCGACTACGAGGAGTGTGTCGGTGTGCGCTACGAAGAAGTGCATGACGACCCGGATGCCGCCCTCTCGCGCATCGTCGACAGGTTCAAGGCCATCGAGCGCAAGTGCGACGCCGTCGTCATCGTCGGCTCTGACTACACCGATGTCGCAACCCCCACCGAGCTCGGCTACAACCTGCGCATCGCCGCGAACCTCGGTGCCCCCGTTCTGCTTGTTCTCAGCGGGCGGGAGCCCGATGAGTCACGGGCCCGCACCGCCGACGAGCTGCGCCAGATCACCGACCTGAGCCTGCCCGAGCTGACGAACTCGCACGCGAGCCTGCTGGCCATCGCCGTCAACCGCGCCGACCCCGACAACCTCGAGGAGATCGCCTCCGTGATCCGGGCTGCCTCCCCGGTGCCCGCCTGGGTGCTGCCGGAAGACCCGCACCTGATCGCCCCCACCGTCGAGGCGATCATGTCCGCTGTCGACGGCACCCTGCTCAAGGGCGACCGTGCGCTGCTCGGGCGCGAGATTCTCGGGGTCGTCATCGCGGCGATGTCCCTGGAGAACGCCCTGCCGCGCCTCACGGAGGGCGCGATCGTGGTCATCCCGGGCGATCGCAGCGAGCTGGTGCTTGCGGCTTTGACCGCGCACGCCTCCGACACCTTCCCGACCCTGGCGGGCATCGTGCTCAACGGCGGCTTCGAACTCTCCCCGGTGATCGACAAGCTCATCTCCGGCCTTGACGAGTCGCTGCCGATCATCACCACCGAGCTCGGCACCTACGTCACCGCCCAGCGCATCACCCAGACCCGCGGGCGGATGAGCTCCGGCGCCCAGCGCAAGATCGACACCGCCCTCGCGTTGTTCGAGACCCACGTCGACTCCGATGTGCTGCTCGAGGCGCTCGGTGCGGGCAACCCCACCGTCGTGACCCCGCTCATGTTCGAGTACGCACTGCTCGAGCGCGCCCGCTCCCACCGCAAGCGCATCGTGCTGCCGGAAGGCAACGACGACCGCATCCTGCAGGCCGCGGGCACGATCCTCAGCCGTGGGATGGTCGACCTCACGATCCTGGGCGATGAGAGTGACATCCGTTCCCGCGCCGCCGGCCTCGGTGCCGACATCAGTGCGGCGACCGTCACCAGCCCGACCGACCCCGAGCTGCTTGACCGCTTCTCCGAAGAGTACGCACGGCTGCGTGCGCACAAGGGCGTGACCGTCGCGCAGGCGCGCGACATCGTGTCGGATGTCTCCTACTTCGGCACCATGATGGTGCAGCTGGGGCTCGCCGACGGCATGGTCTCCGGCGCCGCGCACACCACGGCCCACACGATCACGCCCGCCCTGCAGTTCGTGAAAACGGTAGAGGGTGTCGACGTCGTCTCGAGCGTGTTCTTCATGGCCCTGGAAGACCGGGTGCTCGTCTATGGTGACTGCGCAATCGTGCCGGACCCGACCGCCGACCAGCTCGCCGACATCGCGATCTCGTCCGCCGAAACCGCACGCCAGTTCGGCATCGAGCCGCGCGTCGCGATGCTGTCGTACTCGACGGGGGAGTCGGGTTCCGGCGCCGACGTGGAGAAGGTGCGGGCGGCGACGAAGCTCGTGAAGGAGCGTCGCCCCGACCTGCTCGTCGAGGGCCCCATCCAGTACGACGCTGCAGCAGACGCCGCGGTTGCGAAAGCGAAGATGCCCGACTCCCAGGTGGCGGGCCGGGCGACCGTGTTCATCTTCCCCGACCTGAACACCGGCAACAACACCTATAAGGCGGTGCAGCGCAGCTCCGGTGCTGTCGCCATCGGCCCGGTGCTGCAGGGCCTGCGCAAACCGGTCAACGACCTCTCGCGCGGCGCGCTCGTCCGCGACATCGTCAACACCGTCGCTATCACGGCCATCCAGGCCCAGAACCCGAACTCGGAAGGCAACTCGTAGTGGCTCTCGCACTCGTCATCAACAGCGGCTCGTCGTCGCTGAAGTACCAGCTCATCGAACTCGACGACCAGAGCACGGTTGCCAGTGGCCTGATCGAGCGCATCGGTGAGGCAGGCAGCACCATGCGGCACAGCAGCAACGGCGAAACCCATGACCGGTCGGCCACCATCCCCGACCACACCGAGGCGCTGCGCATTGTGCGCGATTCCTTCGCGAGCTTTGGCCCAGATATCGAGGCGAATCCACCGGTCGTGGTGGGGCACCGGGTCGTGCACGGCGGAGCGCACTTCGGTGCCGCGACCGTTGTGACGCCAAAGGTGGAGGCGGACATCGACGAGTTGTCGGCCCTTGCCCCCCTGCACAACCCGGCTGCGCTCGCCGGGATCCGGGCTGCCGAGGAGATCTTCGCGGGCGTGCCCCAGGTTGTTGTCTTCGACACCGCGTTCCACCAGACCCTGCCAGCGGAGGCCTACACCTACGCCATCGACCGCGAGCTCGCGGAGAAGTACCAGGTGCGCAGGTATGGCTTCCATGGCACGTCCCACAAATACGTGTCGGAGCAGGCGGCCGTCTTCCTCGGCAAGCCTCTCGAGTCGCTGAAAATGATCGTGCTGCACCTCGGCAACGGCGCTTCGGCCACCGCGATCGACGGCGGACGTTCGGTCGACACCTCGATGGGTCTTACCCCGCTCGAGGGCCTCATGATGGGCACCCGTTCCGGTGACCTGGATCCTGCCGTCGTCGTCCACCTGCACCGTGCGGCCGGGATGACCGTCGACGAGATCGACGTTCTGCTGAACCGCCGCAGCGGCTTCCTCGGCCTGGCTGGTGCCAGCGACATGCGCGACGTTGAAGCCGCCGCCGAGGCCGGGGACGAGGCGGCGCTGGCCGCGCTCGCGGTCTGGCGCCATCGCATCCAGCACTATCTCGGCGCCTACATCGCCCTGCTCGGTGGTGTCGACGCGGTCGTGTTCACGGCCGGTGTCGGCGAGAACAGCCCGCTCATGCGTGGTCTCGCGATCGACGGGCTGGAGTTTCTTGGCCTCCAGGTCGATCCCGAACGCAACGACGTTCGCTCCCGGCAGCCGCGGGCGATCTCGCCCGACGGTGCGCCGGTCGCCGTGCTCATCATCCCCACCAACGAAGAGCTGGAGATCGCGCGCCAGTCGATGGCCGCCATCGGTCGCTGAGTTGGGGCGCTGACCCTCGCTCGCTGACGTCCCCGTACCATCCCGCCGGTCCCCACCATTCACCCCCAGCCCCACCCGGGTCGGTGGCGGCGACTACTCTGGGTAGGTGGTTGCTGCCCTGTATCGCCGGTATCGTCCGGAGACGTTTGCCGAGCTCATCGGGCAGTCGCAGGTGACCGATCCGCTGCGCACCGCGCTGCGCACCGACCGGGTTAACCACGCCTACCTGTTCAGCGGTCCGCGCGGTTGTGGCAAGACCACGTCGGCGCGCATCCTGGCCCGCTGCCTCAACTGTGCGGAGGGACCGACCGACACCCCGTGCGGCGTGTGCCCGTCGTGTGTGGAGCTCGCCCGCGATGGCAGTGGTTCCCTCGACGTCGTGGAGATCGACGCGGCATCCCACAACGGTGTCGACGACGCGCGTGACCTGCGTGAGCGGGCGGTGTTCGCTCCCGCCCGCGACCGGTTCAAGATTTTCATCCTGGATGAAGCGCACATGGTCACCCCGCAGGGCTTCAACGCTCTGCTGAAGATCGTGGAAGAGCCGCCGGAGCACGTGAAGTTCATCTTCGCGACGACTGAGCCCGAGAAGGTCATCGGCACCATCCGCTCGCGCACCCACCACTACCCGTTCCGCCTGGTGCCGCCCGCCCAGATGCTCGACTACGTGGGGCAGCTCTGCGCCTCGGACGGGGTCGAGGTCGAGGCCGGCGTGCTGCCGCTCGTGGTGCGCGCTGGCGGTGGGTCGGTGCGTGACACCCTGTCGCTGCTCGACCAGTTGATCGCCGG
>JBIITJ010000089.1:0-6850 GCA_044340535.1 Rhodoglobus sp. | reverse complement strand
CGTAGATCAGTGCCGCGGCCGGCTTGTACAAGATGAACGCCAACGTCCACCCGATCGCCTTCTGGAACCACTGCCGACCCATCTGCGTGTTGGTGAAGCTGGCAGTGATCGGCAGCACGCCGGCGAGAACCACCAGGAGGCCTCCGCGCACGATCATGAGCGCGACCTGCACCCATGACATCAACATCGCCAACAGGGCGAGGATCAGGATGGCCAGCAGGGCCAGCGGGGAGGTAGAGCTGAGTCCGATCATTGCGGCAACGTTCGTGCCGAAGCAGTTGGACTCCCCCGCGGCTGACACGTCGCATTGCGTCGCGCCGTTAAGCACCCAGACGGAGAAGGCGTCTGCCGCCGTGACCGCAAGGCCGATGATGGTCAGGCCAGCCCCTGACACGACGATCAAAGTCAGCAGCGATTGAAGAAGCTCCTTGCCCGGGTTCGCGCGTTGCTCCCA
Source organism: Rhodoglobus sp. (assembly GCA_044340535.1). GTDB lineage: Bacteria > Actinomycetota > Actinomycetes > Actinomycetales > Microbacteriaceae > Rhodoglobus. The sequence goes on along the minus strand of JBIITJ010000089.1, from coordinate 6,396 downwards.
CGCCATGCGGATGCCGGCGACGATCACGGACACGACCGCCATGGCACCCACATACCACCACAGCGAGTTCTGCAGGAATCCGACCGCCGACGCTGATCCACCCGGTGCCTGGTTAGGCAACAGGCCCGCGACGAGGGCAGTCGCACCGGATGTGAGAATCACCGCGCCGAAGACGATGCCGAGGCGACCGAGGAGTTGCTCACCGTCGCCGCGGCGGACTCGAACCGCGAGCATTGCGCCGATGGTGATGATGGAGAGAACGCAGATTGACAGCGCAATCCACATCACATAGCCGAGAATCGTCGTCACGCCGTCAGAGCCCGGAGGGGTCCCACCACCGGCCTGGCCAGTGCCGCCGGTGAGCACAGGGGATGGCAAGTAAACCCACATCGTGCCGAGACTTCCCACCGCCTGGCCGAACCCCTCAAGAGCCTGATTCGTCAGCTCCTGCAGGGTGTTGTTGGCGGCAGTGGATACGACGTCGCCGATTCCGTCGCCGATCGTGCAGAGAATGTCTCCGGGCGCGCAAGCCATCTCAAGCGCCTGCCCACGGAATGTAGCCACCGAGGCTTTCGAGCGGGCCAGGGGCTAAAGGCAGCTGCCCCGCGTCTGACAGGACCATCTTCCAGTCGCCGTCTTCCCAGGTGAGCTTGAGGGGTGCACTGATCAGGCGCCCGTCGCTGTAATTCAATGCCAGGTCGATGGTGACGCTATCCGCGTCGTAGGCACCGATCTTGAATCCGGCAACTTGGGCTCGCTGGCCCGACGATTCCGTGCCTGAAGAGTTGTTGGTCGCCTCGATAAGCGCGTCCCTACCCGCACCGGTCTCGACGAGTTCCGGGAGTCGCTCACGGAGCGTTCCATCGGTCCCCAGCGCCAGGTAGTTCACAGCGAAGTAGAGCGCCCCTTGGGCTGTGTGCGCGAAGCACGAGCGAAATCCGTCCGGCTCAACCGTGCCGGGGCCCACGGTTGGATCGCTCGGCGCTGCCACGGTTCCAACTAGCTCCCACTTCGTTTCCGGCGCCGCAGTCAAGCTGCTCTCTGTCTCGAAGCCCTCGAGCCCGCAGATGCTCCTGTCGTCACCGGATGCGACGGGCCCGCTCGGCGTCGACGTCGGCTGCGCGATGGGATCGCGTGGGGCGCTGAGCGAGGTCACGAGCACGATGACCGCTGCAAGGATGATGACCCCAACGACTACTGCGGCCGCGATGAAGCCACGGCTGGTGAAGGGGTTGCTCGGCGGTGTGTTGTCGTCGGACACGATCGTTCCTTTGCTGGGTCAGCTGCCGGAGAGGAAGCCGACGAGTGAGACGGCCGCACCGATGAGGATGCAGCCAAGGCCCACGTACAGGAGGCCGCCCAGTTCACCGGCAGCCTCCCCGCGGCGCACGTTGATCGCGAGCTTGGCTCCGATGATGATGACGCCGAGCACGGCGACGATCAGTCCGATCCACTTCACCCAGCCGAGAATGATGCCGACCGGTCCCTCGAAGCCCGGAGGCGCGACCGGTCCCGGATCCGGGATGGCGAATGGGACCGAGCTGAGCAGGTCGAACGAGTGGGCGATTAGCGACATGCGGGTGAACCTTTCAGGGCTTACGGAGCGGTGGTGTTGAGGTGAAGAGCGGCTAGAAGTAGGTGGAACTCTTTTGGCATGTCCCCTGTGGGGTCGAGCGGGCCGAAGCGCCATGCGTCCACCCACGGCAGCGTCCAGGTGTTGGGAAGGCCACCGGCCACAACCTGCGCGAGGTGGCGCAGCTCCTTGGGCATACGACCCGGCATGTCCGGAATCAGCACGAGGCCGTCGACGCGCACTGCGTCGCCGAATAGTCCCGAGGCCCATTCGATGGCCGCGTGCTGCGCTGCGGTGAGGCCCGCGAAGTTGGTCCGGGCCACGAGAACGACCCGGCTGACCGAGCCTCGATTCTCTGGGATCGGCCACTCGTGGCCCGCTGCGCGTGAGCCGCGTGCGAGAGCGGCGAGCGTGGACTCTCCCGCTCCCCCGGTGACGCCGAGCCACCAGATCGTGGCGCTGTGCGGAGTCGTCCTTCTGGGTAGTCGGTCCGCTTGGTCCGGCACCGGCACGCCATCCTGCGGGGATGCCGCTCGAGCCCGGTTCAGACCCAGTTCGGCTGGTATCTGGGCAACCACCGGGGCCGGCTCAGATGCCGGCGACTTCTGTACCCACGGATTGTCCGCCACTGCGCCCCCTCGTGTTGCTCGCTAGTCACAGTCTCCGTCAGAAATGTTCTACCCTCGAACGGGGGTTAGACGGAGCGTGGTTCCACTTGCAGGGAATCATACCCTTTGGCAGTGAAATAATACGCAAGGGTTCAAAATCACCCCTACAACGGTTACCATCTCACCATGAGTGCGACGAACAGGCAGCACCAGGTCGCACGCGAGGCCCCTGCCCCGCAGAACCACATCGAGGGCGGTCGCGATGCGTAGGACCGCGGCCGCTGTCCTCGTCACTATCGCCGCCGTCAGCGCGCTCTCCGGCTGCGTCCAGCAGAGCGGGCCCGACCCGACACCGTCGAGCTCGAGCTACTTGCCCTCAACTGCTCCGACATCGCCCATCGATGACGGCGAGGTTGTCGCGGCACCTGAAGCAGGGGCAGACAGCCAGCGAGACGCAATCGAAGCGGCGACAGAGGCGATGAAAACGTTCGCCCAGCCACAGCTCAGTGCCGACGATTGGTGGGCCCAGATGCTCCCCTTACTTAGCCAACGGGGAGGTGTGGCCTACGAGAGCACCGACCCCGCGCAAATCCCCGCGCACCAGGTCACCGGGGCTGGAATCGTGCTCGCAGACAGCACCGATGTCAGCCTGATCGTCCAAGTGCCGACCGACGTCGGACCCTACAACATCACCCTCACCAGACCCAACGCCTCAGCGCCGTGGCTGGCTGATCGCATCCGACCGGCCCAAGGCTAACAATGGCGAAGCAGGGGGGACTTGGCGTGGCGGCTGTCGTTGCCGTGCCGCTAATCCTGGTCGGTACCCTCGTAGCGGGCATCCTCCTGGTCTTCGGGCCCGCGCAACAGGCCGGGGCGTGCGGACCCGGGCAAACTGTCGACCTCACCCAGTTGCCCGAGGATGCGGTCGCCGGTTACAGCGGCGCCCAGCTCACCAACGCGGCTTACGTCATGAACGCGGCCAGCGCCCTTGGCCTTGATCGCGCTGCGCAGATCATTGGAGTCATGACGGCCATGGGCGAGTCCAGCCTGTACGTGGTCGACCACGGCGACACCGCCGGCCCGGACAGTCGGGGACTCTTCCAACAGCGCGACAACGGGGCTTGGGGGTCAGTCGCTGACCGTATGGACCCGACCATCAGTGCCACCAACTTCTTCACGGCGCTTCAACGGGTTGACGGCTGGGAAAGCCTGCCCCCCACGATCGCCGCCCACCGCGTGCAGGGCAACGCCGACCCTTACCACTACGAGCAGTTTTACGCCGATGCCGCCACCGTCGTCGGCACCCTCGCCGGCAAAGGCGTCACGGTCTGCCAGAGCGGCTACCTCGTATTCCCGCTCGGCCCCGGTTACCAGATGACCAGCAACTACGGCCCTCGTGGATTCGTCACTGAGGGCGCCAGCCTCTGGCACGCCGCCGATGACCTACAGCACTACCCCAACCCGTGCCACGACCCCGTGTTCGCCATCACCGACGGAACGGTGACCCTGCTCGAGGGCTACCAACTGTCGATCAAAAGCCCCGACGGCTACACCGTCTCCTACCTCCACATGTACCTCAACGAAGTGCTAGTCAAGGTCGGCGACCAGGTGACCGCTGGCCAGCAGGTAGGCGCGACCGGCTCGAACGGCCCCTCGACCGGCTGCCACCTGCACCTCGCGATCAGCGTGGCAGGAAACACCAATCCCGCGATCGCCGAGCTGCCGCGATCGGAATCCATCGGCGGCCCCGCCGGATTCGTCGACCCCGAACAGTTCTACGAGGCATTCGGTCTCACGCTGTGCGCCTCGGACAGTTGCAGAAGGACCTACTGATGAACGACCCAAGAATCCCCAGCTACCCGGTCGTGCACGTCACCGTGCATCGGGACGGCAGCGCCCACGTCAACGTTGCCGGGGACCACCGGAACTACCCGGCCGGCGACCTCCAAGACACCCGCGCCCAGGTCACGGCCTACGCGATCGCGGTGGCCGCGCGCCTCGGACGCGGCGTGCGGATGACCACCACCGACCCAGATGGGGAATGGAAGCTCGGCGTCTACCCAGACGGCGAGGTCGTCGACCTGGCACCCGCACCCGTGAAAGGGCGTCCAGCGCCGAAGACCGGCATCGCTCAGCGACGCCCCGGGCTCCTCACGGCCACCAAGCCAGAACAGGCGACAGGCTCGACAACCGCCTTGATTGATCAGCTCGCGGAGCCCGCGACAGCACTTCCGCGCGACGCCAGCGCGCATCTGCCCGTGGCAGGCACGCGAGTCGCCCTGCTCAAGTTCTCAACCGGCGACTCCGCGATGATCGGTCCCCCCGCAATCGTCGGGCGGAACCCCGGCTCGGTGGTTCCCGACCCGGGCGGATCCCAGCTTGTGGTCATCTCCGATCACAGCCGCACCGTGTCTCGCGCGCACGCGGACATCGGTTGGAAAGGCGAGACGCTCACCGTCAGCGATCGAGGCGCTGGCAACGGCACTGCCGTTACTCGCCCATCTCAAGGACGGTCCGAGCTCACGACCGGTGAGCCTTACGAACTGCTCGACGGCGACCTGTTGCACCTTGGCACCGATGTCACCTGCACCGTGACGATCAGTGCCGTCAGCGAGGGGGAAACGCGATGAGCGAGCTCCACGGACCCGGAATGGCCGTTCGGGATAATGACCTACATGAACCCGATCCGAACCGAGCTGCACCCGACAGCTCGACCGCGCCGCCGTGGCCGCCGACTGACGTGCCCCTGATGGACGATGACTACTGGGCGCAGCTGCCCAACCCGCTCACCCTTCAGGCGATCGCCCTGATCGTCCGCATGAGCGAAACCACTGTCCTTCGCCGACTGCAAGACGGGACCATCCCCGGCCACTTCATCGGTCGATCCTGGATCGTTTTCCAGGGGGAGTTCCGTGCCTGGCTGGCCAGTAGGCGAAACACACCGTCAGCGGAAACAGTCATTAGCGACCCGCTCGCGACCTATGAAGATCAACTCGGCATGGCCGAGTTGATGGAACTTTTCGGCAAGACCAAGCAGACCATTCGCAAATGGCTCACCGACGAGCAGATACCCGGCTACCAAGTTTCCGGCCGCTGGACTGTCCACAAGTCGGAGCTGCGCGAGACTCTCCTCGCTAGCTCGAATCAGCGCACCACCGTCTGATCATGAAGGTCGGATGACGCCGTGAACGTTTTCGACGACACGCCGCCGATTGCGCTTAATGCATGCATTAAGCGCGGCAGTATTCCAGCCATGAGTGCAGTTCGTGGTCGTGCCCCCCGGAGCCGCAGGAATCCGGTGCCTACCGTGTCTCTTCAAGCACGGGTGTCACTCGAGGTCCGAGAGGGCATCGAGCAAGCTGCCGCCACCAGCGGAGTTTCGCTGGCGTACTACCTCGAATCCTTCTTCCGGGAGCAGCTGGCCAACCACGGCCGACTTCCCGTCGTCGAGGGACCCCGCCCCCAGCAAGAGGAGCTGCACATCCCAGCCGCTTAAAAAGAAGAAGGCCGCCTGACGGCGGCCTTCCCGAAGTCTTAGCTCGAACCTTGTGAGTTTGGCGACCTGCAGGTTTGAGCTCCTCCAAACGAAGCCGGAAAGACCGGAGGGTTTTTCCATGCCCCGAAGGGGTGATGAAGCGATAGTAACCCACGCACACGTCGAACGACAGCGAATGCAGGGTGATTTTCCTGCAGGCGTGTCGCTGACCCCTGAAGAGTCCTGGGAGCTCACCCGCGCGATCAGTCCCCGCGATCGCGTGCGAACCGCCGTGCTCGAAAGCCACGGCGGTCCCTACAGCAATGCCTACGCCAGCACGGCCGCGATCACGGGCACTCGGCCCGCCGGCCCTTGGGCGATGTATCTGGCAGACCAGCACGGCTACGTGTACCTCTGCTTCGACCTCGACGCCAGCAGGGGCAACGCCGCCCACGACGCCGGCAAACTCAGCCTCTGGCTCGACGAACTCAACATCGAACACCTGATCACCGTGTCAGGGCCCTCTGGCGGCCGACACGTGTGGATCACCCTCGACGAGGCCACCGACCCCCGACTGGTCCGCGAATTGGCCGACCTCGCCGGAAGCCTCCTGCCCTCCCTCGACAAGAGCCCGCTCAGCAACCCCGACACCGGATGCGTGCGCCCCCCAGGAGCCCCCCACCGCACCGGGGGCGCCTCCACCATCGCCCGCGGGTCAATCACCACCCTGCAGCGCGCAA
>JBIITJ010000052.1:0-17082 GCA_044340535.1 Rhodoglobus sp. | reverse complement strand
CAGGTTGTGGCGCATACCGGCGCTCTGCTTCATGACCTTGCCGCTACCGGTGAGCTTGAAGCGCTTCTTGGCACCGGAGTGCGTCTTCTGCTTAGGCATCCTTCTCTTCCTTCTTCGTTGATACTGCTGCTGCGGGGGCGGGAGCCGCCTCCGCCACATTCGTGGGCGCCGCGCCTGCGGCTCCGCGGGCGGGCTTCGTGGCCGCCTTGCGGGCGTCGGCCTCAGCCTTCGCTGTTGCCTTGTTCTTGTGGGGGCCGATGACCATCACCATGTTGCGCCCGTCGATGGTCGGGGTCGACTCGACGGAACCGAACTCCGAGACATCCTCCGCAAATCGCTGGAGCAGGCGAACTCCCTGCTCGGGCCGGGACTGTTCGCGACCGCGGAACAGGATCATGGCTTTGACCTTGTCGCCGGCCTGCAGGAAGCCTTCGGCGCGCTTGCGCTTCGTCTCGTAGTCGTGGGTGTCAATCTTCAAACGGAACCGAACCTCTTTGAGGATCGTGTTGGTCTGGTTGCGCCGAGCTTCCTTGGCCTTCTGGGCCTCTTCGTACTTGAACTTGCCGAAATCCATGATCTTGGCGACGGGAGGCTTTGAATTGGGAGCAACCTCAACCAGATCCAGGTCTGCCTCCTGCGCCAGGCGCAGTGCGTCTTCGATACGGACGACACCGACCTGCTCGCCGTTGGGGCCAACAAGACGGACCTCCGGAACGCGGATTCGGTCATTGGTACGCGGATCGCTGATGCGTCACTCCTCTGTCTGTGCTGAACGCGGCGGTTGCCGCACGGCAGGAAAGAGAGGATTCGCTCATCACAACACCCTTGCTGCTACTCGCACGACATTCCGTCGAACGAGCGGGGTGTAACTACCCGGTAACCTTAAGAAGCGGTTGACAGGTGGGAGAATCTCCACTTTCGTACCGGGGGCGTGCCCCGGAGCCTGTAGAAGAATAGCAGACGCCGCGCCAATTGACTAAGGAACGACGATGACTGACGCCCCGTTCGACGCCGACGACGAAATCCGCGACATCTCGGAGGTACCGGCGGTCGAAGTCATCAACACCGTTGCGGTGCACCTGATGAGTGCTGCCGCCGTCAAGCTCGGGCTGTCTGAAGGCCCGGATGCCGCTGCCGACATCGACCTGGATGAAGCGCGCAAACTGATCACGGTGCTCGCCGGAATGGTCACCGCCGCCGCCCCCGAGATCGGGGACCACCACGCTCGGCCGCTGCGCGACGGGCTGCGCAGCCTGCAGTTGGCATTCCGCGAAGCATCCCGCTTCCCCGACCCCATCGGCAAGGGCCCCGGCGAGAAGTACACCGGGCCCGTCAACTAGGCCGAACGCAGGGCAACCCGCAGCGAGTCCACGCGGTTCGCGATCGGCCCCGAGGCACCCCAGCGCCGCTGCAGGCGTTCCAGGATGCCGTCGAGGGTGGGCTTGTCGAGCCCCGCAGCGAGGGTCAGGTGCACGACGAGTTCGGGGCCGGCGAGCCGGGCGTCCGGGTCCCCCGGCGCCAGCTGGACGGCAAGCACGGTGGGCTCGGGTTCGGCCGCCGTCATGAACGCCGCGAGCACCTCAGGGTCGAGATAGCTCGGAACCCACGGCAGTGAGCGCGCCACGGCCTCTAGCGCGGGGCGACGAACAACGAACTCCGAAACGCTCGTGGCGTCGAGCACCACGAGGTCGGTCTGCTCGCTCGCCGCGGCCAGGGCAACGCGCTGCGCGGACGCCGGCACCGGTCGGGCTGCCGGATTCCAGGCCGACATCGCGGCAACCGAGCTGAACACCGGTAGCACCGAGCGCCCGTCAGGGCCGGCGACCGTCACGATGGAGAGTTCCTGGGTCTTGTCGTGGCCGTGCTCGCTGAGGCCATCGGCACCCAGGACAGCCACGAGCGGGATCAGGAGCCGGGCATCCCGCAGCGCCTCAACCACCTCGACCTCGCCCAGCTCGCGCGCACGGAACCGGGCTACGGCCTCGATCAGCTTCTCGGGGGCGGAACCGTCATCGTCGGCGCTCGGGTTGGGTTCGAAGTGGCGCCCCGCCCAGGGAACTCCGGCGCTGTCGGACATGACCGGGTCAGTCGCTCGCGACGTCGAGCGCCTCGGCGAGTGTGAACGCTCCCGCGTAGAGGGCCTTACCGACGATCGCGCCTTCGACACCGTGCGGCACGAGGCCCCGCAGCGCCGCGATGTCGTCGAGGGTGGCCACTCCGCCCGAGGCAATGACCGGCCGGTTCGTGCGTTCGGTCACCTGTCGCAGCAGGTCAAGGTTCGGGCCCTTCAGGGTGCCATCTTTCGTGACATCCGTCAGCACGTAGCGGGTGCAACCGGCCTCCTCAAGGCGGGCGAGCACCGTCCACAGGTCGCCGCCCTCCTGGGTCCAGCCGCGCGCGGCGAGGGTGGTGCCGCGAACGTCAAGGCCCACCGCGATCGCGTCACCGTACTCGGCAATGACATGGGCCGCCCACTCCGGGTTCTCGAGGGCTGCGGTGCCGAGGTTGATGCGCTTGGCACCGGTGTCGAGGGCCGCCTCGAGGCTCGCATCGTCGCGGATGCCCCCGGAGAGCTCGATGTTCACGCGGCGCGGGGTGTTCTTGATGACCCGCTTGATCACACCGTGGTTGTGCCCCCGGCCGAAGGCTGCATCCAGGTCGACGAGGTGGATCCACTCAGCGCCCTGGTTGACCCACTCCTGGGCGGCCGCGACCGGGTCGCCGTAGCTGGTCTCGCTGCCGGCCTCACCCTGGGTCAACCGCACGGCCTTGCCCCCCGCGACGTCGACCGCGGGCAACAGCACCAGGCCGGGCGTCTTCGTGAACTCGCTCATTGCCGTCTTTCCTCGATTCGGGCCGTACAGCGCAACGGTCGGCCGCGCACAAACACTCGATAGTAGCTGAACGACCCCGAGGGCGATTACAGGGTGTCGAGCCAGTTGCGCAGCAGGGTGATGCCTGCGTCACCCGATTTCTCCGGGTGGAACTGGGTCGCAGACAAGGGTCCGTTCTCCACGGCCGCGAGGAACCGCCCGCCGTGGCGCGCCCAGGTCAGTTGGGGTTTCGGGAACGGGTCGTGCACCTCGAGGGTCCAGTCCTGGGCCGCGTACGAGTGCACGAAGTAGAAACGCTCGTCACGGATGCCCGCAAACAGCCGTGAATCGTCGGGCGCTTCCACCGTATTCCAGCCCATGTGGGGCAGCACGGGGGCATCGAGTTCACTCACGACGCCCGGCCACTCCCCCAGCCCCGGGGTGTCGTTGCCGCGCTCCACCCCGTGTTCGAACAGCACCTGCATCCCGACACAAATCCCGAGCACCGGCCGGCCGCCGGTCAGCCGCTTCTCGACGATCGCGCCGCCGCGCACCGCGGCGAGCTGGGTGGCCACGGCCTGGAAAGCTCCCACCCCCGGCACCACGAGGCCGTCAGCAGCTTCCGCCGCCGAACGATCTGCCGTCAGGGTGACGCGCGCGCCGGCGAGCTCGAGGGCTTTCGCCGCCGAATGGACGTTGCCCGAACCGTAATCGAGCAGCACCACGGTGGGGGCGGCCACGGTCAGAGCGCACCCTTCGTCGACGGGATGCCCGTGACGCGGGCATCCGGGGCTACGGCAAAGCGGAACGCGCGCGCGAACGCCTTGAACTCGGCCTCGGCGATGTGGTGCGGGTCGCGGCCGCCGAGCACGGTGATGTGGACGGTCAGTGCCGCGTTGAACGCGATCGCCTCGAAGACGTGCCGGAGCATCGACCCGGTGAAGTGCCCACCGATCAGGTGGTGCTCGAAGCCGACCGGCTCCCCCGTGTGCACGAGGTAGGGGCGACCGGAGATGTCGACGACCGCCTGGACGAGCGCCTCATCGAGCGGCACGAGCGCGTCGCCGAAGCGGGAAATGCCCGACTTGTCGCCGAGCGCCTGCCGGATGGCCGTGCCCAGCGTGATGCCGATGTCTTCGACGGTGTGGTGCACGTCAATGTGGGTGTCGCCGGTAGCCGTGACGGTGAGGTCGACGAGGGAGTGCTTCGCGAACGCCGTCAGCAGGTGATCGAAGAAAGGAACGCTCGTGTTGATCGTCGAGGCCCCGGTGCCGTCGAGGTCGAGGCTCAGCTCGATGCTCGACTCGCTCGTGGAGCGGCTGAGAGTGGCCGTGCGCCGTTCGGTCATCCTGTAATCCTACCGAGGGCGTCGAGGAAGATCGTGGTCTCCGCTTCCGTCCCCGCGGTCACCCTGAGGTGGTTCGGGATGCCCACGTCGCGGATGATCACGTCCTCCGCAAGCAGTGCCTCGAACACGGCGTGCGGGTCGGCGACTCCGCCGAACAGCACGAAGTTCGCCTCGCTCGGCAGCGGGGTGAACCCGAGCCCGGGCAGTTCGGCAATGATCCGGTCGCGCTGGGCCCGGATGTCGGCGACCATCGCAAGCATTTCGGGGGCGTGGGCCAATGCCGCCACCGCTGCCGCCTGCGTGAACGCGGACAAGTGGTACGGCAGGCGCACCAGGCGCAGGGCGTCAGCCACCGCAGGGTCGGCCGCGAGGTAGCCGAGCCGGGCGCCCGCAAACGCGAATGCCTTGCTCATGGTGCGGCTCACGATCAGGCGGGGGCGACCCGGCAGCAGGGTCAGTGCGGTGTCGCCGCTCGCGAACTCGGCGTAAGCCTCGTCGACGAGCAGGATGCCCGGGTGCGCGTCATACGCCGCCGCGATGGTGTCGAGACTCATGCCGGTGCCGGTCGGGTTGTTCGGGGAGCACAGGAACACGATGTCGGGGTGCTCACGCTCGATCGCCGCGACGACGGTGGCCGGCGCGAGCTCGTAGTCGGCGTCACGCGGTGCCGTGATCCAGCGGGTGCCGGTACCGTTCGCGATGATGGAGTGCATCGAGTACGTGGGAGGGAAGCCCAGGACGCTGCGGCCCGGCCCGCCGAAGGCCTGCATGGTCTGCTGGAGCACCTCGTTGGAACCGTTGGCCGCCCAGATGTTCTCGGGCGTGAGGTCGTGGCCGAGGTAGGCCGCAAGTGCTTCGCGCAGTTCGGTGAACTCGCGGTCGGGGTACCGGTTGACCCCGATTACCGCTTGCGCGAGTGCCGTCACGATATCGGTGGCGACGGCCTCGGGGATCGCGTGGGTGTTCTCATTGACGTTGAGTCGCACACGCACGTGCTCCTGCGGTGCGCCGTAGGGCTCCAGGCCCCGGAGGTCGTCGCGGATCGGGAGGTCGGAGAGTTCAGTCACTCCCCAACGCTAGCGCGAGTTCTGGCCGCTATATTCGAGCGGCAGTGCAAGCTGCTGCCCCGCGTACACGTCCGACGACTCCAACTGGTTGAGCTGGACGATGCGGTCAATCACCTCGCGCGGGTCTGCCTGCGGCGCGAGCTCGCCCGCGAGCTGCCACATCGACTGCCCCGCCTCGACCGTGACGTACTCGAAGTTGGCATCGGCGGCGTCAAGCGTTGCCGCGGCGGGCCCGGCGGTGAAGGCCAACACCAGGGCCGCGATCACCAAGGGGACCGCCGCCAGTCCGGTGAACACCGCACGACCTCGCCGGGTGAGACGCAGGCGCGGAGAGCGGGCAGCCGGCAAACGGCGCGGCGAAGCGAAGGTGCCATCGAAGCCGATGCTTGCTGTGCTCATGAGTTCCTCCGGGCTATGCGTTGCTATGTGGGCTGTGCGGTGTTGTTACGGGGTTTTCGTATCCGGCGCTCGGCCGGGAGAACCGGATACGAAGCTTGGTAGTAGTGATCTGCTCACTAGAAGTTATGTTCCGAACATATCTTCGAAATGGCCTTCTCGCAAGTAAATCTTCGAACAAGCCACCGACATTGCCACGACTCACTCGAATCAATGTTTGGTTTTGGACCTCTCGACGGATACAGTTTCGAATGAGCCACCGACATTGCGTGGTCGTCGAGGGATAACGTCGAGGAACAACAGGGGATGCACATGGATGACGAGAACCGCGGCACCCGCCGCCGCACGAGCCTGAGCGACAAACAGCTCGCGATCCTCGACGTGATCCAGCGATCCGTCTCGGCGCGGGGTTACCCGCCGAGCATGCGCGAGATCGGCGACGCCGTCGGGCTCGCGTCCCTCTCGAGCGTCACGCACCAGCTCGGCCAACTTGAACTCAGCGGCTACCTGCGGCGCGACCCCAACCGCCCCCGCGCCATGGAAGTGCTCATCGACCTGCCCTCAACCGACGATGACTCGCTCACCGAGAACTCCCCCGCCGTCGGGGATGCCGTCATGGTGCCGCTCGTGGGGCGCATTGCCGCGGGCATCCCGATCACCGCAGACCAGCAGATCGACGAAGTGTTCCCGCTCCCCCGCCAGCTCACGGGCAAGGGCGAACTGTTCATGCTGAAGGTTGTCGGCGAGTCGATGATCGACGCCGCGATCTGCGACGGCGACTGGGTCGTCGTGCGCCAACAGAAGACCGCTGAGAACGGCGACATCGTTGCCGCGATGCTCGACAGTGAGGCCACCGTCAAGGTGTTCCGCCAGCGCGACGGCCACACCTGGCTGTTGCCGCGCAACTCCAACTTCGAGCCCATCCTGGGCGACCACGCCGAGATTCTCGGCAAGGTCGTGACGGTGCTGCGCTCGCTCTAGCCGACGGTGCTGCGCTCGCTCTAGCCGCTGAGCGAGGCGCGCGCCGCCCGGGTGGCCGTGATGGTGTTGCTGAGGGATGCGACCGTCTCGTCGTAACCGCGGGTTTTCAGGCCGCAGTCGGGGTTGATCCAGAGTTGGCGTGCGGGGATCGAGCCCAGCGCGAGGTCGATGAGTTCTGCGATCTCCTCCACCGCGGGCACGCGCGGCGAGTGGATGTCGTACACCCCCGGCCCAATGCCGCGGGCGAAGCCGCTCGACTCGATGTCGCGGACGACCTCCATTTTCGAGCGCGCCGCTTCGATCGAGGTCACGTCGGCGTCGAGGCGGTCGATGGCGTCTATGACGACCCCGAACTCCGAGTAACACAGGTGCGTGTGGACCTGGGTCCGCTCGGCCACCCCCGCGGTTGCCAGGCGGAAGGAGCCCACCGACCAGTCGAGGTAGTCGGGTTGGTCTGCGACCTTGAGCGGCAGCAGCTCACGCAGCGCGGGCTCGTCGACCTGGATGATCCCGATTCCCGCCGCCTCGAGGTCGGCGATCTCGTCACGCAGCGCCAGGGCGACCTGGTTGGCGGTGTCACGCAGCGGCTGGTCGTCGCGAACGAATGACCAGGCGAGGATGGTGACCGGGCCCGTGAGCATCCCCTTGACCGGCTTCGACGTCAGGGATTGCGCGTAGGTCGACCATTCGACGGTGATGGGTGCGGGCCGGGACACGTCACCCCACAGGATCGACGGGCGGGTACAGCGAGAGCCGTAGGACTGCACCCAGCCGTTCTGGGTGACCGCGAAGCCGTCGAGGTTCTCGGCGAAGTACTGCACCATGTCGTTGCGCTCGGGCTCGCCGTGCACGAGAACGTCGAGGCCGATCTCCTCCTGCAACTCGATGACCCGCCTGATCTCCTCGCGCATCGCCCGCGCGTACTGCTCGGCAGTGGTCGCACCCGACAGCAGGGATGCCCGCTGCCGCCTGATGTCCGCCGTCTGCGGGAATGAGCCAATCGTGGTGGTCGGCAGTTCGGGCAACCCGAGCGCGGCATCCTGCGCGGCCACCCGGTCGGCGTAGGCGGCACGGGAGAAGTCTGCCTCGACCAGGGCGGCCGCGCGGGCCCGCACCCGGGCGTCCCGAACTCCCGGGGCGGCGTGCCGCTCGGCGAGGGCGGCGGTCGCGGCGTCCAGTGCCCCCTGGATCAGCGGTCGGCCCTCGGTGAGGCCGAGGGCCAGCACTGCGACCTGGAGGACTTTCTGGTCGGCGAACGCCAGCCAGCCCGCCAGCTGTTCGCCTAGCTGGGGTTCATCGTCAACGTCGTGGGGCACGTGGAACAGCGAGGTAGAGGTAGCGACGGCCACGTTGGGGGAAAGGGCGGTGAGCGACTCGAGCGTCGCGAAAGCACCCGCTAGGTCACCCCGCCAAATGTTGTGCCCGTCGATCACTCCCCCGACCAGGGTCTTGTCGGTGGAAATCCCGCCGGGGATTTCACCCCTGACGAGATCGAGGCCGATCGCTTCGACGGGCGTCTCGAGGAGCACGGGCAGCGCGTCATCAAGGGAACCGTACGGGGCGGCGACAAAGATCCCGGGCCGCACCGGCACCGCCCCGAGCAACTCGTAGGCGCGCCTGGTCGCCGCGAGCACAGCATCCCGAGGCACGTCGATGCTCTCGCTGACCAGCGCCGGTTCGTCAAGCTGTACCCACTCCGCGCCGACAGCGGTGAGGCCGGCGAGCAGCTCGGCGTAGACGGGCAGCAGGTCGTCGAGGCGGTCGAGAGGCTGGTAGCCCTCAGGCGCGCCAACGTCAGGTTTGCTGAGCAGCAGGAACGTGACCGGTCCCACGATGACGGGGCGGGTGCGGAATCCGCTGGTTGTCGCCTCTGCGACCTCGCGCAGCAGCCGGACGGATGCCAACTGGAACCGGGTATCCGGGCCGATCTCCGGCACCAGGTAGTGGTAATTCGAGTCGAACCACTTGGTCATCTCGGCGGGGGTGTCTGCACCCTCACCACGAGCGATCGTGAAATAGCCCGCGAGGTCGAGGCTGCCGTCGTCGCCCACGAGCCGCTCGAAACGGCTGGGGATCGCGCCGACAGTGACCGCCGCGTCCAGCATGTGGTCGTAGAACGAGAAGGCCTCGGGGATCGAGGAATCGGTGCGGCCCAACCCGAGGTCCGCGAGGCGTTCGCGGGTGGCCGCCCGCAGGGTTGCGGCGACCTGCTCCAGCTCGTCAGCATCAATCCGGCCAGCCCAGAAGGCCTCGACAGCCTTCTTGAGCTCGCGGCGCCTCCCGATCCTCGGGTAGCCGAGAATCGTTCCCGCCGGGAAAGCGAGCGTCGTGGGTTCTGCGTCCTGCACCTGGGGTCCTTCGATCAGCGGCCGATCAGCCAGCGGTCTCGGGCGGGTGCCGGGCTCGGCTGTCGCTCATCTTGCTGTACCAACTGTAGACAGCCCGCCGGTGGTCTGCCCCAGTGTTACGCCCGTGGTCGGACAGGCACCGGGCTAGGCTGAACCGGTGTCTTCGAGAGTGAATTCCGCGTCGCGGCCAGCTCGCTCTGACGCGCTGCTTGCGGCGCTGGCATCCCGCGTCGTGATCGCCGACGGCGCCATGGGCACGATGCTGCAGGCTGCGGACCTGAGCCTCGACGACTTCGAGCAGCTCGAAGGCTGCAACGAGATTCTCAACGTCACCCGCCCCGACATCCTCACCGCCATCCATGACGAGTACCTCGACACCGGCATCGACGCGATCGAGACCAACACCTTCGGCGCGAACTGGTCAAACCTCTCCGATTACGGCATCGACGACCGCATCGAGGAACTGTCCAGGGCGGGGGCCGAGATCGCCCGTCGATCGGTCGAGGCCTACGAGGCGCGGGATGGACGGATGCGCTGGGTGCTCGGCTCCCTCGGCCCGGGCACGAAGCTCCCGAGCCTCGGCCACACCACCTACGCCCACCTGAAGTCGACGTTCGCCGACCAGGCGCGCGGCCTCATCCTCGGCGGTTCCGACGCCCTCCTGATCGAGACCTCACAGGACCTGCTGCAGACGAAGGCCGCGGTCAACGGTTGCAAAGCGGCGATCGAGCAGACGGGCATCCGCCTGCCGATCTTTGTCGAAGTGACGGTCGAGACGACGGGCACCATGCTCATGGGCAGCGAGATCGCGGCGGCGCTCACCACCCTCGAACCGCTCGGAATCGACATGATCGGGCTGAACTGCGCGACGGGGCCGGCGGAGATGAGCGAGCACTTGCGGCACCTCTCGCGCTTCGCGCACATCCCGGTCATGTGCATGCCGAACGCGGGCCTGCCGGTGCTCGGCCCCAACGGCGCGAGCTACCCGCTGACCCCCGACGAGCTCGCGACCGCCCACGAGCAGTTCGTGAAGGAATTCGGGCTCGGGCTGGTCGGCGGCTGCTGCGGCACCACGCCCGCGCACCTCAAGGCCGTCGTCGACCGCATCGGCGGGGTACAGCCGCGCGCACGACTGGTCGAGGAAGACGCGGGGGTCGCGAGCCTTTACCAGCACGTGCCGTTCAGCCAGGATGCCTCGTACCTCGCGATCGGCGAGCGCACCAACGCGAACGGCTCGCTGGCATTCCGTAACGCCATGCTCGAGGAACGCTGGGACGACTGCGTCGACATCGCCCGCAACCAGGTGCGCGAGGGTGCCCACCTGCTGGATGTCTGCGTCGACTACGTCGGGCGTGACGGGGCCAGCGACATCCGCGAGATCGTGTCGCGGCTGGCGAGTGCCTCGACCCTCCCCCTCGTTGTCGACTCCACCGAGCCCGCCGTGCTGCAGGCCGGCATGGAACTCATCGGCGGCAGGCCGGTCGTCAACTCGGTCAACTTCGAGGACGGCGACGGGCCCGACTCCCGCTTCGGGCGCATCATGCCGCTCGTCGCCGAGCACGGCGCGGCGGTGATCGCGCTCACCATCGACGAGGAGGGCCAGGCCCGCACCGCCGAGGACAAGGTGCGCATCGCATCCCGGCTCGTCGACACGCTCGTCGGCGACTGGGGCATGCGGGTGGAGGACATCATCGTCGACGCCCTCACGTTCCCCATCGCCACCGGCCAGGAGGAGACTCGCCGCGACGCGATCGAGACCATCGAGGCAATCCGCCTGATCACCGCCAAGTACCCCGGCATCCACACCACCCTCGGGGTCTCGAACGTGTCGTTCGGGCTGAACCCGGCCGCCCGCTCGGTGCTCAACTCGGTGTTCCTGCACGAGGCCGTCGCGGCCGGGCTCGACTCGGCGATCGTCAACGCCGCCAAGATCGTGCCGCTGGCCTCGGTTCCGGATGACCGCCGCAAGGTCGCCCTCGACCTCGTGTGGGACCGGCGCGAGTACGACGCCGAAGGCAACCTCAGCTACGACCCGCTCGCGGCCATGCTCGACCTGTTCGACGGGGTGGACTCGGCAGCGCTCAAGGACCAGCGGGCCGCGGAACTTGCGGCCCTCCCGGTGGGCGAGCGCCTGGAGCGCCGCATCATCGACGGCGAGGCGAAGGGGCTCGAAGCCGACCTCGACCTGGCCAGGGCCGGCGGGATGTCAGCACTCGCGATCATCAACGACCACCTGCTGGCCGGCATGCAGGTGGTGGGCGCGCGGTTCGGCAGCGGCGAGATGCAGCTGCCCTTCGTGCTCCAGTCAGCGGAGGTCATGAAGGCCGCCGTCGCGCTGCTCGAGCCGCACATGGAGAAGTCCGACGCCGCGGGCAAAGGCACGATGGTCATCGGCACCGTCCGGGGGGACGTGCACGACATCGGCAAGAACCTTGTCGACATCATCCTGACCAACAACGGTTACGACGTCATCAATATCGGCATCAAGCAGCCGCTCAGCGAGTTCATCCGCGCGGCCGAGGAGCACAACGCCGACGTCATCGGCATGAGCGGCCTGCTCGTGAAATCGACGGTCGTGATGAAGGAGAACCTGCTCGAGCTCAACGCTCGGGGCCTCGGGACGAAGTGGCCGATCCTGCTGGGCGGCGCCGCGCTCACCCGCACCTACGTCGAGGATGACCTCGCCTCGCTGTTCGACGGTGAGGTGCGCTACGCCCGCGATGCCTTCGAGGGGCTTGCCCTCATGGAGCCGCTCGTGGCGATCTCGCGCGGTGCCGATGCCAGCACCGTCGGCCTGCCACCGCTGAAGAAGCGCATCCACGCTCGCTCCACGATCGATGTCACCGAGCCCGAGCTCATGCCGGTGCGCTCGGAGGTGGCCCGCGACAACCCCGTGCCCACGCCGCCGTTCTGGGGCACCCGAATCGTCAAGGGGGTCGCTCTCGCCGACTACGCCGCCTTCCTCGACGAGCGTGCCACCTTCATGGGCCAGTGGGGGCTCAAGCCCAGTCGCGCCGACGATGGCGCGAGCTACGAGGAACTCGTGCAGGCCGAGGGCCGGCCCCGCCTGCGCTACTGGCTCGACCGGATCCTCGCCGAGGGCATGCTCGACGCCTCCGTCGCCTACGGGTACTTCCCGGCGTACGCGGAGGGCGACGACCTGGTCATCCTGCACCACGGCGACGACCCGGCGGGCGCGGTCGGGATGCCCGGGCTGCTGTCACCCGACGGCGGCTCCGGCGGCCCCCTCGGCACCGAGCGACTGCGCTTCTCGTTTCCCCGCCAGCGCCGCGACGGCCACCTCTGCCTCTCCGACTACGTGCGCTCGCGCGAGTCTGGCCAGGTCGATGTCGTGGCGATGCAGCTCGTGACGGCGGGCTCCGCCGTCGACGCCGTGACCGCGAAGCTGTTCGCCGAGAACAAGTACCGCGACTACCTGGAGCTCAACGGCCTCACCATGCAGCTGACCGAGGCCCTCGCCGAGTACTGGCACTCCCGCATCCGGGCCGAACTGGGTTTCGCGGCGGAGGACCCGACCGACATCGCGGGGATGTTCAAGCTCAACTACCGCGGCGCCCGCTTCTCGCTGGGTTACCCCGCCTGCCCGAACATGGAAGACCGACGCAAGGTCGTCGAACTGCTCAACCCCGGCCGGATGGGCGTTGAGCTGTCGGAAGAACTGCAGCTGCATCCAGAGCAGTCGACGGATGCCTTCGTGTTCCACCACCCCGAGGCGCGCTACTTCTCGGTCTGAGCGCCCGCCGCGCCCGGCCGACCTTCGCACGACGCAGGGCGGCGAGCGCGGCCGGGCCGAACAGCAGCAGGCCCACGGTCGTCGTGGCCGCGCGGACCGTGTCCCAGGTCAGCGTGGAGGTCAGAAGCGAGTACAGGCCGAAGGAGGCGAGGTTCTCACCCAGTGGCGCCCCCGCGTTGTAGGAGATCCCCGTGCCCGCACCCACCGCGAACGGCCAGAACCAGAAGTTCATGAGCAGCCCGAACGCGTACGAGGAGGCGATCCCGTAGCCGACGAGGATCGCGAGTTCGATGCTTCGGGATGCCCGGGGCGAGGCCATCCGGAGGCGCGGCAACAGGCCGGCCCCCGCCGCCACCCAGCCGCAGGCGAAGGCCTGGAACGGGGTCCACGGCCCAAAACCGCCCCACAGAACCGAGGACAGCGCGATGACGAGCATGCCGAGAAGGAAGCCGAAGCGTGCCCCGTAGGCGCGGCCGGCGAGGATGAGCACGACGAAGATCGCCTCGAGCCCGCCGACCCCGGTACCGGCGATGCGGATCGCGGCCCCGACTGCGGCGAGCACACCCAGCAGGGCGAGCGTCGTCGCGCTCTGCACCTGGCGATCCAGGCCGAGCGCGATCGCCACTGCAACCGCCGGGACCAGGGCGAGGGCGACGACGGGTGCCGCTGCCTGCGCGTCCTGGGGCAGCGCGGCCGCAACGAGCGGCCAGCCGAAGCCCGCGAGGGCCAGCACGCTCGCCGCCACCAGTGCCCACCGCGACCACTGTTCGCGCGTCACGACGTCACCCCGGCGGCCACGTCGAGCCGGCCCGCCGCCATCGTGATCGTGCGGGTGCAGTAGCGCGCGGCAAACTCGCGGTCGTGCGTGGCCACCACGACGGCGGCGCCCAACCGGGCTGCCTCGACGAGGGCGGCACCGACGAGGGCACGGGCGGCGGCATCCAGTCCCCTGCTCGGCTCGTCGACGAGCAGGACGCTCGGTCCGGCCGACAGCTGGATCGCAATCGCGAGGCACAACCGCTGGCCCACCGAGAGGTCGCGGGGGTGCTGCGCAAGGATCGCGGCGCTGTCCGGATCACCCAGCAGGTGCAGGAACATGGTCGCCGTCGCCCGGGGGTCGGCGCGCCGGCACTCCTCCGCGACGGTGAGGGCAAACAGCAGGTCGTCGGAGGCCTCGGGCACAAGCGCGACGGCACCGCGACGGGCGCGACGGCCAAGCCCGTGCACGTCACGGCCATCGACCGTGACGACACCGGGGGCGTGGGGGCGGGCAAGCTCGTGCAGCAGGCTGCTCTTGCCCGCGCCGTTCGGGCCACGGAGCGCCACCAGCTCCCCCGCGGCGAGGCTGAAACTGACGTCGTCGACGGCGAGCCGCTCGCCGTGGCGCACGGAGAGATGCCGGATGTCGGCGACCGTCGCCCCCGCCGGGCCGTGGCTCGCCACCGGAAGCACCTCCACCGTGGGCACCCCCGGGAGCCGATGCAGCTGGCCGTCGCGCAGCTCGAGCCGGGCATCCGGCAGCGCGCCCCACTCCCGCACGGCATGCTCGGCGACCACGACACACACGCCGGCCTCGTGGGCGAGACTTCCGATCAGGTCTACGACGCGCCCTCGCGCGGCCTCATCGAGGTCGGCGAGCGGCTCGTCGACGAGCAACAGCACGGGCTGCTCGACGATCGCAGCGCCGATCGCGACCAGGCAGGCCTCCCCTGCCGAGAGTTCATCGACCCCGCGGTCGAGCAGGTGGGTCAACCCCAGGCGACGCGCGACGTCGGCGACCCGCGACCCCACGATGACGGGGTCCACACCACGGGCGCTCAGGGCGAAGCCCAGCTCCTCGGCGACCGTCGCGGCGACGAACGAGAGGCGCACCGACTGCGCGACGACGCCCACGAATCCCGCCGTCTCCCGGGGTGGGATGGAGACACGGTCCACTCCCGCGACCTCGATCAGGCCCCGCTGGTCGCCGTCGGCAACGTGCTGGAACAGTCCGCTGAGCGCGTGCAGCAGCGTGGACTTGCCCGAGCCCGTGGCCCCGGTGACGAGGGTGAGGGTGCCCGGCGAGAGCTCGAGTGTGAGGTTCTCGAGGCGCCATCGTCCGTCGTAGCCGAGCGAGACATCCCGAAGCACCGCCGGGTGCTCGCACTGCTGCGGGGCGAAGCGCCGGGATGCCGCAAAGCCCCGTACCTCCAGGGCGGCGCCGAGGGCCACGGCGCGCTCCACCGCCTGCTCGAGCACCGGCACCACGAGCGAGGCCGCACCTCGCTCGCCGCGCAGTTCGCGCGCCACTCGCACCCGGCGCACCGACGTGAGCAGCGCGGGGAAGGTCGACCAGGCAACAACCAGGGCGCGCGCTACGGCCTGCACCGGGCCCCGCACGGCAGCCCGGGCCAGCACGGCGCGGAGATCGACGAGGGCACCGAGCAGCCCGAACGCGAGCACGAGTGCGGCAAAGGGCAGCGCGCTGAGTGCGGCCGCGGCGATACCCTCGCTGGTGACCGGGCCAAACAGGGTGATGTGCTCGAACGGGCCCGCGAGGCGGACGCGCCCCAGGTCGAGCAGCAGGATGCCTCCACCGCCCGCCCCGCCGAACACGACGCGGTACAACACCCGGAGCACCACGAAACCCACGGCCAGCGCCAGCGCCGCCCGTAGCATCGTGGCCCGGGTCAGGATCATCAGCCCTGCGGCGGAATCGACTCGGCGCCGGCGGTGTAGACCAGCCCGAGCGACTGCCCGTCGGTCAATTGGAGGGTGCTGACGCCCTCCTGCGCGTACTCCCACTCGGCGTCCGGCGCCGTCTTCACCCACAGCGCCCAGTACGCGACCGAGTTGAAGGTCTGGCACGACTCCGTGAAGGGCTCCTGGCCCTCGATCGTGAC
This sequence comes from Rhodoglobus sp., assembly GCA_044340535.1. Taxonomy (GTDB): domain Bacteria; phylum Actinomycetota; class Actinomycetes; order Actinomycetales; family Microbacteriaceae; genus Rhodoglobus. Next base: position 1,493 of record JBIITJ010000052.1, on the reverse strand, counting down.
GGGCGCCTCGGCCGAGGGTAACCCGTTGACACGGCACACCACCTGGTCGCCGTAGTCCACGGTGCCCTCGGTCGTCACGCCGCCCTCGGCGAGCACGTCGGCGGCACCTCCCGCTGTACCGCAGGCCTCTATGGATGGCTCGTCCAGCACGCCGAAGTCGACGACGATCGTGACGTCGCAGGCCTCTGCTGCCGGGCTGTCGGAGGCGGCGGGCTCGGGTGCCGCGCTGGCACAGCCGGCGAGCGCGAGCCCCAGGAGCAGGAACCCTGCGGTGGCGACGGTGCGGATGGAGTGGGTCATTGCTGTCCTAACGGGGGTTGGTGGGCGAGGAGCCCCGCGCCCTCAAGCACGGCGAGCGGGGCTTCTGAGCGGTTGAAGGTGTAGAGGTGGATGCCGTCTGCGCCGCCTGAGAGCAGCTCCCGGGCCAGCCGGATGCACGCCGCAATGCCTACCCGGGAGGCGGCGGCGGCATCCGGCGCCGCCTCCAGTTCGGCGAGCAGGCCCGCCGGCATCGACTCCCCCGACAGTTCGAGCATGCGGTGCAGTCGCGACACGCTCAGCACGGGCATGATGCCGGGCAGGATGCGCATGGTGACGCCCGCCGCACGTGCCCGCTCGACGAAACCCAGGTAGTCGTCGGCGTGGAAGAACAGTTGCGTGATCGCAAGGTTCGCGCCAGCCGCTTCCTTGGCCAGCAGCGTGTCGAGGTCCTGTTCGAGGGAACGGGACCGCGGATGCCCGTTAGGGAACGCCGCAACGGCGATCCGCACCTTCTCGCCACTGCGCAGCCGCTTGGCACCCGGGAAGCCCGGCACCTCGTCGAAGGTGAACGGCACCCGCTCGGCCTGCACCCGGTGGATGAGCTGCACGAGCTCCGCGGCGCTACCCAGGTCACCCAGGTAATCCTCGCCCTCGACCGCGTCGGCGGGCGGGTCTCCGCGGAGCGCGAGGAAACTCGTGACCCCGGCATCCAGGAAGCGCCGGATGAGCTCACTGGCCTCCGCGTACGAGGAGCCGACGCAGGTCAGGTGCGCCATCGGTTCGACCACGGCCTCCTCGAGGATCCGGGTGAGCACCGCAAGCGAGGAGTCTCGCGAGGAGCCGTTGGCCCCGTAGGTGACCGAGATGAACTCGGGGCCCGCGGCGCTGAGTGCCGGAAGCGCCTCGTACAGTGCTGCCTCGGCCGCGGGGCTGCGCGGCGGGTACAGCTCGAAGGAGAAGGTGGCCATGACACTCCCCATCGGTAGAACAATCCGAATGGGCGGGTGCCGGGCTCGGCTGTCGCTCCTGCGGGCGTGGCGCCCGACCTGACCAGTCTAGGCAAGGCCGGGCGCCACATGACGCACCGTTACAGCGGCGGCTACGCGAGCACGAACTCCTGCAGGTCGGCGACGCGGGCGGGATGCACCATCGCCCGCACCACCGTGCCGTCCTCCCGGTAGTCGGTCGACAGCACGCGGCCCTGCACGTGCAGGCGGGAGATCACTTCGCCC
>JBIITJ010000060.1:0-14770 GCA_044340535.1 Rhodoglobus sp. | reverse complement strand
CCCTGTCGTAGGGCACGAGCAGCTGCAGCTCGACCTCGGGCGCGGGCAACAGCTCGGCGATCCGCTCCAGGAGCTCATCGATGCCCTCGCCGGTGCGCGCCGACACGAAGATGCCCGTGGGCTCGAGCCCGCGGATCAGCAGCCGTTGGTCGTCGTCGGCAAGGTCGCTCTTGTTGAAGACCACAATCTCCGGGATATCTCGAGCACCGAGCTCCCCGATGACGTCCCGCACGGTCGACAGCTGCGCTCCCGGGTCGGGGTGCGAGGCATCGACGACGTGCACGATGACATCGGACTGGCCGACCTCCTCGAGCGTGGACCGGAAGGCCTCGACCAGTTGGTGCGGCAGGTTGCGCACAAAACCGACCGTGTCACTGAGGGTGAACAGCCGTCCATCGGCGGTCGTGGAACGGCGGACCGTGGCATCCAGTGTCGCGAACAGGGCGTTCTCGACGAGCACGCCCGCCCGCGTGATGCGGTTGAGCAGGCTCGACTTGCCCGCGTTCGTGTACCCGGCGATGGCGACGCTCGGTACCTCGAAGCGGTTGCGGTTGGCCCGCTTGGCCTCGCGGGCGGGCGCGAAGCCCTTGATCTGCTTGCGCAGCTTCGACATGCGGGTGTGGATGCGGCGACGGTCGAGCTCGATCTTCGTCTCACCGGGACCGCGGCTGCCCATACCGTTACCTGCTCCCACCTGGCCACCGGCCTGGCGGGACATCGACTCACCCCAGCCGCGCAGTCGCGGCAGCAGGTATTCGAGCTGCGCGAGCTCGACCTGTGCCTTGCCTTCACGGCTGGTCGCATGCTGGCTGAAGATGTCGAGGATGACCGCGGTGCGGTCGATGACCTTGACCCCGACGACATCCTCGAGAGCGCGCCGCTGGCTGGGGGCGAGCTCGGTGTCGGCGATCACGGTATCGGCACCGGTAGCCATGACCACATCCTTCAACTCCAGCGCCTTGCCCTTGCCGAAATAGGTGCTGGGGTCCGGATGCGGCCGGCGCTGCAACAGCCCGTCGAGCACGACCGCTCCGGCCGTCTCGGCGAGCGCGGCGAGCTCACGGATCGAGTTCTCCGCCTCGTTCACCGTGCCCTGGCTGTACACCCCGATGAGCACGACGTTCTCGAGCCGCAGCTGGCGATACTCGACCTCCGTGACATCCTCGAGTTCGGTCGAGAGTCCGGCCACCCGGCGCAGTGCCTGGCGATCTTCGCGGTCGAACTGGTCGCCGTCGCGGCTCTCCTCGTAATGGTCGTTGACCTGGAGGGCCTGGGCACTGCCCGAGCCGAACAGCGTGTAGCCCGAGCGGGCCTGTTCGGTGGCCAATACCCGGTCGACTGCCGAGCTGTGGGCTTCGCTGCCCGTCCCTGCCGCCGCGGTGGATTCTGTAGTGGATTCAGTCATTGTGGTTAACCTTAGTTTCGTAGTCTTCGGTAAGTTCTCTGCATGGCTAGCGAGCATTACTTCTCCGCGTCTCCCGGGAGTGAGCTCAAGACGCGCACGATCCGCACCCGTCTCGCGGGTCACGAGGTGGAACTGACCACCGCCAACGGTGTGTTCAGCCCCGAACGAATCGACACCGGAACCCAGGTGCTGCTCGCGAGTGTTCCCGCGCCGCCCCCCGGCGGTAACCTGCTCGACCTCGGCTGCGGCTGGGGCCCGATCGCCCTCACGCTCGCGCTCGAGTCACCTCATGCGACGGTGTGGGCTGTGGACGTCAACGAGCGCGCACTCGACCTCGTGCGGGCCAACGCCGAAAAAATGTCCATACCGAACATTAAAGCAGCAACCCCCGAAAATGTTCCCGAGGACGTGACATTCATGACCATCTGGTCGAACCCGCCCATCCGGGTCGGCAAGAACGAACTGCACAACCTGCTCGAAAAATGGATCCCGCGGCTTGAGCCCGGCTGCGACGCCTGGCTGGTGGTGCAGCGCAATCTCGGCTCGGACTCGCTCCACCGCTGGCTGCAGGCCACGTTCCCCGACGAGTTCGCATTCGTTCGGGCGTCAACCAACAAGGGCTACCGGGTGCTGCGCGGGCGACGCCGCAGCGGGATGACCGGGCCGATCGGGATTGTGCGGTGAACTGAGCCGGGGATCCGACGTCGCAGGCTCCGTCGGCGCTGGCGTCGCACAATCGCTCCGCGATTGCCATAGCTCCAGCGCGCTGGCGCGATCCCTATAGCTCCAGCGCGCCGTTGAACACCAGTTCGGCGGGGCCGCTGAGGGAGACGTGCTCACCGTCTTCCGTGGGGAACATCCGCACGCCAACCGTGCCGCCGGGGACATCCACCCGCCACTGGTGCGGCGCACCCTGCCCGGCCCAGTGCCGCGTCGCGAGGGCAGCTGCGACCGCGCCCGTGCCGCAGGACAGGGTCTCACCGCTGCCTCGCTCGTGCACGCGCATGCGGATGTGGCCGACGCCGTCCTTCACGAGCGGGTCGGCCGCGACCACGAACTCCACGTTGGCACCGTCGGCGGGCTCGGGGTCGAGCACCGGGATGTAAGACAGGTCGATGCCGTCGAGCTCATCGTCGCTTGCGAGCGCGACCACCACGTGCGGGTTGCCGACGTTGATGCCGAGCCCCGGGCGGGCCACGGCCAGGTCACGGGCACGCACGAGCGGCTCGCCGCCCTCAAGCGACCACCGGCCGAGGTCGGCCTGGAACCCGCTCGCGTTGCGCTGCACGTCACGCACCCCGCTGCGCGTGCCCACCGGGAGCGTGCCGCCGGGCTCGAGTTCGGCGAGCCCATTGTCGATGAGGTAGCGGGTGAACACCCGGATGCCGTTGCCGCACATTTCCGCCACCGAGCCGTCGGCGTTGTGGTAGTCCATGAACCACTCGGCATGGGGGTCTTCGGCGAGGGCGTTGGCACCCTCCGCGAGGTTCTCAGAACGCACCGCGCGAAGCAGCCCATCGGCACCGACACCGAAGTGGCGGTCACAGATCGCGGCGATCTGGGCGGCGCTCAACTCGACCTCGCCCTCAGGGTCGCTGAACAGCACGAAGTCGTTGCCCGTGCCGTGGCCCTTGGTGAATGCGATCGTCGCCATTGCTCAATCCTCGCGCATCACGAGCCCGAGCGCTGCCCGGTCACGCTGGGGGTCATCCGCGTCGAGCCAGTGCGCGGTGGCATAGCGCCGGAACCAGCTCACCTGGCGGCGGGCATAGCGGCGAGTAAGGGCCCGGGTTTGCTCGATCGCCTCGTCTTCGCTGAGCTCCCCCGCGCGTTGCGCGATGGCCTGCGCGTAGCCGATGGCGCGGCTCGCGGTGATGCCCAGCCCGCCCTCCTCCAATTCCGCCACCTCGTCCAGGATTCCGCCGGCCCACATCGCCGTGACCCGAGCGTCCAAGCGCGGCACGAGCAGGTCGCGCGGCAACCTCAGGGCGATGATCGTGGCGGCCCGCCAGGGCTCCGAGTTCTCGGGCAGGCCCGCGCCGAACGGTTCCCCCGTCAGCTCGATGACTTCGAGGGCCCGCACCAGTCTCCTGCCGTTGTGCGGCCCTATCGCCTCGGCGGCACCGGGGTCACTCTGCTTCAGCCGCCGGTGCAGGGCGCCCGGTCCATCGGCATCCAGCTCAGCTTCGAGCGCCGCGCGGATCGCGCTGTCGGTGCCGGGGAAGCGGAAGTCCTGGATGACACTCGACACGTACAGGCCAGAGCCGCCCACCAGGATCGGCACGGCGCCCCGCACCTCCACCTGCTCGATCGCGGCGCGCGCGGCCACCTGGTAGTCGGCGACGCTCGCCTCCTCGCGGGGGTCGAGCACATCAAGCATGTGGTGCGGGATGCCCCGGCGCTGGCCCACCGGAACCTTCGCGGTCCCGACATCCATGCCGCGGTACAACTGCATCGCGTCGGCATTGACGATCTCCGCCGCCACGCCCGCGGTCGCCAGTGACTCGGCGAGCGACAGGGAGAGCTCGGACTTTCCCGTACCTGTCGCGCCGACCACCACGACGAGGCGGGGCACCGTCAGCGCTGCCCGTCGGCGAGGTCGTAGATGGGGGTGGTTGCCACCCGCAGGGTCGGCAGCCCGAGCGAAACGCCCGTGCCGCCCGGTGAGGCCGGCGCGGCGCAGGAGGCGGCCTCGGCACGATCCCAGGCGTCGCCCGCGCGTGTGCGGCGGATCGCCAGCGGCGCCCCGTCGATCGAGTCTGCGACCAGGTGGAACGAGGCGGCCTGCGTGATCTCGACACTCACGATGTCGCCGGGGCGCGGGATGCCGCTGTGCGGTGGCACCTCGAAGTGCACGAGACGGGAGTCTTCCGCGCGGCCGGACAACCGGTGCGTCTCGGACTGCTTGCGGCCCTCGGCCGCGGTCACGAGTACCTCTACTCGCCGCCCGACCTGTTTCTCGTTCTCCTCGCGGGAGATGCGGTCCTGCAGCGCCACCAGGCGCTCATAACGTTCCTGGACGATCGCCTTCGGCACCTGCTCGTCCATAGTTGCGGCGGGCGTGCCCTCACGGATCGAGTACTGGAAGGTGAAGGCGGAGGCGAACCGGGCAAGCTCGACGACCCGGAGGGTCTCCTGGAAGTCTTCCTCGGTCTCCCCGGGGAAACCCACGATGATGTCGGTGCTGATCGCAGCGTGCGGAATCTTCGCACGCACCCGGTCGAGAATGCCGAGGAACTTCTCGGAGCGGTAGCTGCGGCGCATCGCCTTGAGGATCCGGTCGGAGCCGGACTGCAGGGGCATGTGCAGCTGGGGCATCACGGTCAGGGTCTCGGCCATCGCGTCGATGACGTCGTCGGTGAAGGCGGCGGGGTGCGGGCTCGTGAACCGGATGCGCTCCAGGCCGGGTATCTGGCCGGCCGCGCGGAGCAGTTTGCCGAACGCGCCCCGGTCGCCGAACTCGACGCCGTAGGAGTTGACGTTCTGCCCGAGCAGGGTCACTTCGATGGCACCGTCATCGACGATCGCCTGGATCTCGGAGAGGATGTCGCCGGGCCTGCGGTCCTTCTCCTTGCCGCGCAGGGCGGGCACGATGCAGAAGGTACAGGTGTTGTTGCAGCCCACGGAGATGGACACCCAGGCGCTGTGGGTGGACTCGCGGCGGGTTGGCAGGGTCGAAGGAAACACGTCGAGCGATTCGAGGATCTCGAGTTGCGCCTCGTCGTTGTGGCGCGCCCGCTCGAGCAGGGCCGGAAGTGCTCCCATATTGTGGGTGCCGAAAACGACATCGACCCAGGGGGCTTTCTCGAGAATGACGGCCTTGTCCTTCTGGGCGAGGCAGCCGCCGACGGCAATCTGCATGCCTTCCCGCTCGCGCTTCGTGCTCGCGAGGATGCCGAGGTTGCCATAGAGCTTGTTGTCGGCGTTTTCCCGCACCGCACAGGTGTTGATGACCACGATGTCGGGGGTGCCCGCGGTGTCGCGGATGTAGCCGGCGGCCTCAAGAGATCCGCTCAGGCGCTCGGAGTCGTGAACGTTCATCTGGCAGCCGTACGTGCGCACCTCGTAGGTTCGCGGGGCCAGTGTCGCTTCGGTCATGCCTCCAGCTTAAACCGCCGGAAGGCTCGGATCTTGCGGGACCCGCCTCGCCGGAACGCCTAGCGAAACACCGGCCCGGAGGGCTGTAGCGCGCGCTGCACCGCCGTGGAGACAACGGAACCCGAGTAGCCCTTGCGCATGAGGAATGCGCTGAGCCGGCGCTTCGCAGTGGTGTCGTCGAGGGACCGTAGCTGCGGGGCGCGTTTGGTGGCAATCTCGATCGCCCGCTGAAGCTCGTCGTCATCGAGGGAACCAAGCGACTCTTCAATGGCGGCGCCATCGAGGTGGCGACGACGCAGTTCGGCGGTGACCGCCGAACGCCCGAGGCCCTTGCGGTCGCGGAGGGTGCGAACGAGCGTCTCCGCCAGCAGGGTGTCATCCAGCAGCCCCACCCTCTCGAGCCGGGCGATCTCCTCGTCGACGACACTTTCGTCAAACTCCCGGCTCACCAGGTAGTCGCGCATCTCCTTCGACGACATGCCGCGGCGGGCGAGGGCATACATACTGACGTTGCTCACCCGGTCGAAGCTTCCGCGTTCGCGTCGGGTGCTCGGCTCGCTCTCGACGCCCAGTGGGGCCACCGGCTTGTCGCTAAACCTGGGAACCGTGCGCAGGGCCGACCCCGACGGCGAGGTGTCGAGTCCGCCACCGTCGCCCGGCACCGCGTCGGGGAGTGACGCGGCGCCGAAGAGATAGGTGACGGGCGCGATGCGCTCGCCGTCAGGCTCGGTCATCGCTATTCGCCTACGGCCTGGAGCTGCGGCTCAACGGCCATCACGGGCGCCTTGGCCGCTTTCGCGTCCTTGGCATCCTTCGCCATGGCGGCAAGAGCAGCATCAGCGGCCGTCTTGGCATCCCTGGCGATCTGCGCTTTCGCCTCGGCGCCAACACCGAGCTTGAGCATGATCTTCTGTTCGATCTCGAGGGCCATCGCGGGGTTCTCGAGCAGGAACTTGCGCGAGTTCTCCTTGCCCTGGCCCAGCTGGTCGCCGTCGTAGGTGTACCAGGCACCCGACTTGCGGACGATCTCGTGCTCCACCCCGAAGTCGATGAGGCTGCCCTCGCGGGAAATGCCGATGCCATACAGGATGTCGAACTCGGCCTGCTTGAACGGCGGTGCCATCTTGTTCTTGACGACCTTCACGCGAGTGCGGTTACCGACCGCATCCGTGCCGTCTTTCAGGGTTTCGATGCGCCGGATGTCGAGACGCACCGAAGCGTAGAACTTCAATGCCTTACCACCCGCGGTGGTCTCGGGGCTGCCGAAGAAGACGCCGATCTTCTCGCGCAGCTGGTTGATGAAGATCATCGTCGTGTTGGTCTGGCTAAGCCCACCCGTGAGCTTGCGCAGTGCCTGTGACATGAGGCGAGCCTGGAGGCCGACGTGCGAGTCACCCATCTCGCCCTCGATCTCGGCGCGGGGAACGAGCGCTGCGACCGAGTCGATGACGATGAGGTCGATCGAGCCCGAACGAACGAGCATGTCGGCAATCTCGAGGGCCTGTTCACCGGTGTCGGGCTGGGAGACGAGCAGGGAGTCGATGTCGACACCGAGCTTGGCCGCGTATTCAGGGTCGAGTGCGTGCTCCGCGTCGATGAAAGCGGCGATGCCTCCGGCGCGCTGGGCGTTGGCAATGGCGTGGAGCGTGAGGGTGGTCTTACCCGAGGACTCCGGCCCGTAGATTTCCACGATGCGGCCACGGGGCAAACCCCCGATACCGAGCGCGACATCGAGGGCGATCGACCCGGTGGGGATGACCTCGACGGGAGCCCGCTCATCGCTGCCCAGTCGCATGACCGAGCCCTTGCCAAACTGGCGATCGATCTGGGCGAGCGCGGTTTCGAGTGATTTTTCGCGGTCTGCTGCTGATGGCATTGCTGGCTCCTTGTGATGAACGGCGCTGCTGCGTCGTGGGTTGCTGCCCATAGGCTGTCGATCTTGCTTGTAATAAGCACCGCGGCCCGGTGGTGCAAGGGCCACAGCCTCCCGACAAAGGCTGGTGTTGATTGTCACGCTACGCTCACGGACCGACATTGCTGTGGACCGACGTGCGGTGCGTGGATAACACCCGTCTTCGAAAGACGTTATGGAGCAGACTATCCGCATCCGAACAGATGTTCGATAGCGACGCGCGGAAGAGTGTTGCTACTTCTTCGGCTGCCGCTGGCCCACGCCATACCAGCGCGATTCGGGAACGTCGCTGGCCCGGCACAGGGCAAGCCAGATCTCGCGCGCGGGCATCCCGGCCTTGATGGCCTGGTCGGCGGTCAATCCGCCGAGATCTCCCAGCACGAGGTCGTGGGTGAGCACGCGGCCATAACGCTCGCCGAACTCGTCAGAGACAGCCAGCCAGAACTCACTCAGTCGCACAATTCACTTTCTCACGCTTCCGGACAACAGAAAACGCCCCGGCCACCAGGCCGGGGCGTTCGCTGGAACGAATCAGCGCGAAACGAGGTCGGCGTCGAATTCGGCGACGAGGTCGTCAGGCAGTGTGTCGGGAATCGAGCCAGTGCCCTCAAGGACGGCGAGGCGGTCGCCCACCTCGCGCATGATGACCGAGATCGGGGTCTCGAGGGCATCAGCCACCGAGGCGAGAATCTCGGAGCTGGCCTCCTTCTGGCCACGCTCCACTTCGCTCAGGTAACCCAGCGCGACGCTTGCCTTGCTCGCGACCTGGCGAAGGGTCCGGCCCTTCTGCAGACGGAAGTCACGGAGAACGTCACCAATTTCTTGACGTACCAGAACCATAGGACCCTCCTTCTCTTCATCGATCGTGCGGTTAGCTTACGGGAAGACTAGCCACTCAAATCTGTGCGGTGCTTGTGAACTCGGCAGATGTAACGTGATCGAAACGGCGGGTATTCCCGACGGTCACCCCAGGAGCGAGCGAAGTTCGCTGAGGCACTCGAACACGGTCGCCGCGCGGATCTCGTCGCGGCTTCCCGCGAGCGCGAGCTGCTTCGTGCGCACCTCGCTGCCGATCGCGAACCCCAGGAACACGGTGCCGACGGCTTGGCCGTCCTGCGGGTCTGGGCCCGCCACGCCCGTTGTCGAGATTCCGATGTGGGCCGGCTCCCCGGCGACGGCGAGGAGTTCCCTGGCCCCAGCCGCCATCTGGGCTGCCACATCCGGATGCACGGCGCCGTGCGCAGCGAGCACCCCGGCGTCCACGCCGAGGAGACTGTGCTTGAGCTCGGTGTTATAGGCCACCACGCCACCGGAAACCACGAGGGATGCACCGGGCGTGCGGATCAGCTCGGCAATGAGCAAGCCGCCGGTAAGCGACTCCGCAACCGCGATGCGCAGGTGTCGCGCCGTGAGCGCCGCGACGATCTCGGCGCCGGGGGCCGCAGAATCACGCACGAGAACGGTTCTGCTTCCACGCCTGGTAGAGGTACTCGACGCCCGTGACCACCGTCAGGAGCGCTGCCGCAGCCATCACGGCCGCGCTCAGCCAGAATGCCCACTCCCCCAGGAAGGTCCAGGGGGCCACGAGGAACAGGGAGATCGCGACAGCCTGGACGATCGTCTTCAGCTTGCCACCACGAGAGGCGGGGATGACCGCCTTCGACAGCACCGCGAACCGGAAGATCGTGATACCGAACTCGCGCACCAGGATGACGATCGTCACCCACCACCACAGGTCACCGAGCACAGACAAGGCCACGAGTGCGCCACCGATAAGCACCTTGTCGGCGATCGGGTCGAGGATGATGCCGATGTTGGTCACGAGATTGCGCCGACGCGCAAGCTGCCCGTCGAGGCTGTCGGTCGCAATCGCAACGATGAAGAGGGCGGCAGCGAGGTAGCGCAGCACGCCCTGTTCGCCGTCGTCGGCCAGGAGCATCCAGATGAACAGCGGTGCAAGCAGGATGCGCGCAACGGTGATGATGTTGGCGACGTTGCCTTTGCTCGCCGGAGTGTCGCCCTTGCTAGCCACCCGGCCTGCGAGCGGATTGGGTCGCTTCACACGGGCGGGCTGGAGAGGAGGTTCCTGGGCTGCTGACTCAGTACCCACGATGTCACTCCCGATCGGTCAGGCCCCAGGCATCCTCGTCTGAGCCGCCATCGACCTCATCGTACCCGGCGAGGGATTCGGCAACTGCGTCCCGGCTGGGAGTGCCCGAGGCCGGCATGGGCTCATCTCCCCCACGCAACCGCGCGAGAACCGCAGGCAGCTGGTCGACGGTCACGAGCACATCCCTCGCCTTGGAGCCCTCGGACGGGCCGACAATCTCGCGCGATTCGAGAAGGTCCATGAGCCGACCTGCCTTGGCGAACCCGACGCGGAGCTTGCGCTGCAGCATCGACGTCGACCCGAACTGGGTGCTGACGATGAGCTCGGTCGCCGCGAGCAGCAGTTCGAGGTCATCCCCGATGTCGGCGTCGATGTTCTTCTTCTCGGCGACCTGCGCGACGTCATCCCGGTATTCAGGCCTGGCCTGCGCGATGACGTGCTGCACGACAGCGGCGACCTCGCTCTCGGTGACCCAGGCCCCCTGCACGCGGATCGCCTTCGACGCCCCCATCGGCAGGAAGAGCGCGTCGCCCTGCCCGATGAGCTTGTCGGCGCCCGGCTGGTCAAGGATGACCCGGCTGTCGGTCATGCTCGAGACAGCGAAGGCCAACCGCGACGGCACGTTGGCCTTGATGAGGCCCGTCACGACGTCGACCGAGGGGCGCTGGGTGGCCAGCACCAGGTGGATGCCCGAAGCCCGCGCCAACTGGGTGATGCGGACGATCGAGTCCTCCACGTCGCGCGGGGCGACCATCATGAGGTCGGCGAGTTCGTCCACCACCACCAGCAGGTAGGGGTAGGGCGAGAGTTTGCGCTCACTCCCGGCCGGCAGCACGATTTCCCCCGCCACCACCGCCCGGTTGAAGTCGTCGATGTGGCGGAAGCCGAAGCTCGCCAAATCGTCGTACCTCATGTCCATCTCCTTCACGACCCACGCCAGCGCCTCTGCCGCCTTCTTGGGGTTCGTGATGATGGGCGTGATGAGGTGCGGCACGCCCGCGTAGATGGAGAGTTCCACGCGCTTAGGGTCGATGAGCACCATGCGAACCTCTGCGGGCTTGGCCCGCATCAGGATCGAGGTGATCATCGAGTTGACGAAGCTCGACTTACCGGAGCCGGTCGAGCCCGCAACGAGCAAATGGGGCATCTTGGCGAGGTTGGCGACCACGAAGCCGCCCTCGACGTCTTTGCCCAAACCGATGGTCATGGGATGCACGGACTTGGTGCTCGCGGAGGAGCGCAGCACGTCACCCAGCGACACGATCTCGCGATCCTTGTTCGGGATCTCGACGCCGATCGCACTCTTGCCGGGGATCGGCGAGAGGATGTTGACCTCGTTACTGGCGACGGCGTAGCTGATGTTGCGAGCAAGGGCCGTGACCCGCTCCACCTTGACGCCGGGCCCCAGCTCCAGCTCGTACCGGGTGACCGAAGGCCCGCGGCTGAAGCCCGTGACCTTGGCGTCGACCTGGAACTGGCTGAGCACCTCGGTGATGGCCGCGACCACCTCGTCGTTCGCGGCCGAGCGCGCCTTGGGGGGCGTGCCGGGCGTGAGAAGGGATGCCGCGGGCAGGCGATACGCGGCGGTCGGCTGCCGCGGCGCCGGGCTGGGCGCGAGCTCGGGCACCTCGAACTCGCCCGCCTGGCCCTTCTCGCTGGCCGTCGTCGCGAAGCCGGGCAGGATGCCGGGGCCATCTTCGCGCAGGCTGGTGGCGCCGTGCTCAACCTCACCGGTGAAGCGCTTGACGGCCTCCTCGGCCTTCAACAGGTCTTCGAGTAGTTCGATCCCGAACTCCTCGTCGGTGCGCACGTCGTCGATGACATCGGTCGCCTGGTCTCGCGAAATCACGGGGCTGTCGAACGCCGCGGGCTCTTCGGTGCGGTTGGACTTGTTGCGCCGCCACCACGGGATCGAGGCCGGGTCTTCGTCAAGCCCCAAGTCGCTGAGCGAACCGAACTGAAGCGAGTCGTTCTTGGCCGCCTTCGCCGCTGCACGGTCTTCCGGCTCAGCGAGTTCGGCGCCGAAGAGATAGGCGTACAGCTCACGGAACCGGTCACCGACGCGATTCGGCGGGGTCTTGGTGATGATGAAGAGCGACAGGACAAGCAGGGCAATCACGAGCGGGGTCGCGAGCGCCGTCGTGCCGACGGAGATGAGCGGCTGGGCGAGCACCCAGCCGAGCAGCCCGCCGGACCGCGCGAGGGCCTCCATGCCGCCCGTCGGCTGCGGGGTTCCGCCGAAAATGTGGCACAGGGCGCTGATGGTGATCACGAGGAGCGTGACGCCGATTCCGATGCGACCGTTGTCGTGGACGCTTGACGGGTGGCGGAACAGCCAGACCGCAAACAGCAGCATGATGACGGGCAGCGCAAACGCGACCCGGCCAAACAGGCCCCCGAAGGTGTAAGCGTCGAGGGCGATCGCCACGGGATCGGTGGGGTTGAACCACTCGACGACGGCGCCGACCACCGCGAGCACAAACACGAGGAACGGTACGCCGTCGCGGCGTTCATCCTTGGAGAGCGTCTCCTTGCCGAGCACGCGGAAGGCGCCACCGGTGGCGTGGGCCAGGAGCATCCAGAGCTTGGTCAGCGGGCCGTCGTCCTCGATGACAACCTGCTTGCTGCGCGGCAGCCGCTTGGTGGGCTGGTTGGCGCGGCCGCGCGCTGTCGACGTGCGGGCGCGCGACGTCGACTTGGTGCTCGTAGCCATGCCGTCCACGGTACCGGCGGGCACCGTCGCAACCGGGTAAGCGGGGGCGGGTGTCGTGCTACGCCAGCCCCAAGCTCAGTACCGGATCGCGTCGATGACCTTGACCCGCACCGCGACGAGGGCCGGCAGGAGCCCGGCGAGCGCCCCGACGAGCGTGGCGGCACCGAGGCCGATGAGGGCGGCTTCAGCGGGAAACGGGGGCACATCGGTGAGGCCCGCCGCGACCAGGTTTCGCACCATGGGGTTTTGCACGATGAGCACCGCAGCCATCACCCCGACCGCGCCCGCCACGACGGTTGCCACGATCGACTCCATCATCACTGCGAAGAAGACCCGGCCCGCCGTCGCGCCGAAGCTGCGCCGAATACCGATCTCGCGAATGCGTTGGCGCACCGTCACGAGGGAGATGTTGACGAGACCGAGCGCACCCAGGAGCAGGATGAGCACCGAGATACCCGCGAGCACCAGCCGGATCGGGCCGAGCGGGTCGCCCCCACCCTCCCAGGCGAGATAGTCGTTGCGGCTGACATCGACCTGCCAGCCCTCGCCGTAAGCGCCCGCGACGTCGCGCTTGATGAGTTGCGTCAACTCGTCGGCCATATCGGCGGGCACCCAGAACTCGTACTGCGGGTAGAACTGTGTGAGCATCGCGGGAGTCGCCAGCGCACTATAGGCAGAGTTGAGCAGGTACATCCGCAGTCCGTCGTCGTAGCCCGGATAAGGCAGCACGCCGATCACGACCGCGGTGACGTTGTTCTCACCGAGCAGGGTCACCGTCGGATGGGTGGCGAGGTCGGGAGAGCCGAGACGCTGGTAGAAGCCCTGGCCGACGACGATGGCGGGAGCGAGTCGCAGTTCGTCACGATCGGTGAACCACCGCCCCTGCTCAACCTGGATGCGATGCATGACGCCGTAATCGACGTCAACCGCCTGGCCGTCCGCCATGGAAACCCCGTCGGCGAATTGGACGGAGGCCTGAACCCAGGAGGCCGAGCCCGCGTACTCGATGGAGTAGCGGTCGATGACCGTCGCCGCGACTTCCCGGAGCTGGTCAGGATCTGGTGTCGGCGGGGCCGAATACGGGTCGGCGGCCGCGATCTCATAGGGGCTGCCCAGGATGAGCGTCGCAGGCCTGCCGGAACCCCGTTCGAGCTGCTCGATCTGTGCCTGCTGGGCAATAGCGCCAATGCCGACGACGCTCGTGAGCGCGGCCACGGCGACACCTACCCCGATGAGGCTTAGGAGCACCCGGGTGCGATGCACCCGCAGTTCGTCCCAGGCTTCGACGACAGCACCGGCGAAACCACTCAGGATGCCTCGGCGCTCGCGCTCCCTAAGGGGCTTCCGCTGCCTCTTCCCCGGTGTCGGCTCCGCGGGCTCCACACGCTCCACCTCGGTCACAGCGTTGCCTCCGGCAGCGAGGCGGCAAGCACGCGGTTGACGTCGATCGGGGCAAGCACGCCACGGTCGAGCCGGTAATGTCGGCGGGCGAGCGCCGCGACATTCGCATCGTGGGTGATCGTGATGAGGGCGGCGCCAGACTTCTCCGCGACATCATCGAGGAGCGCCATCACGGCAGCCCCCGTCTCGATGTCGAGGGCACCGGTCGGCTCGTCGGCCAGGATCAGCCGCGGCCCCCGCACGAGCGCCCGCGCGATCGCGACGCGCTGCTGCTCACCGCCGGACAGCTTCTCGGGGGTGGACTGCATTCGGTGCGACAGCCCCACCCGGTCGAGCATCTCTTCGGCAAGAGTGCGCCGACGCCAGAATTGCCTGCCCGTGGCGTACATCAGCGGGGTCATGACATTCTCGAGCGCCGTGCGGCCGCCAAGCAGGTTGAACTGCTGGAAGATGAACCCGATGTCGCGACCGCGCTTGCGATCGCGCCTGCCACCGGAGAGGCTCTCGAGCGGCTCGTCGTCGAAGAGGATCTGGCCGCTCGTCGGGGTGTCGAGCAGGCCCAGCAGGTTCAACAGGGTCGACTTACCCGAACCCGAGCGACCGACAATGCTGACGTGGTCCCCCACCGAGACTTCGAGGTCGACTCCCTTCAGGATCTCCAGCCTCTCGCCATCCGGAAGCTCGACCGAACGTGTCACGCCCTCGAGCCTGAGCAAGGTCATCCGTTGCACATCATTCCGCCGTCGCCGGTCGAGATGCAGCCCTGGGGCAGGCCATCCTCGAGGGCGGGAGCACCCGGCACGAACTCCAGGATCAGGTCGCCGGCCTCCAGGCCGCCCGTCACCTCGACGTTGACCCCGTCGTTGAGGCCCAGCGTCACCTCCCGGGTTTCGGTCGTGCCATCCGGCAACACGAAGTACACGTTGCCGGTGCCCGACGCTCCCTCGACCGCGGTGATCGGGACCACGAGCACGTCCTCAGCGATGCCGCCCGCGATCACCAGCTCGGCGGAGAGCCCCGCGAAGACCGTGACCTCGGCGGGAACAGCGCAGCGGATCGTGGGGCCGCCGGTGGATTCACCTCCACCGGTACCGCCGGTCGTGCCCCCCGTTGAACCCGCGAGGGGCGAAA